>JACRCX010000054.1 GCA_016218815.1 Deltaproteobacteria bacterium | reverse complement strand
GGCCGCGGCATCCTGCGCGACCCCCCCCCCGGCGCCGGCGGGCGCGACCCGTCCGCCGCCGCCGGCCGCGGTCGAGCCGGCGGCACCCGCGGCGGCCGCGGACTCGCTGTGCGCCGAGGCGACGGTCCCGGCGAGCGTCTTCCTCGACCCGCCGGGGTTCGGCGAGCCCTGCGACCGGGAAGCACCGTGTCCCGCCGGGCTCGAGTGCGCCGGCGGGCGTTGCCTGGTGATCGGCGGCCGCGGCTACGAGTGCGGCACGGACGCCCAGTGCCGCTTCCCCCTGGCCTGCCGCCGCAACGCCTGCTCCCTCCCCGGCGCCGCCGGGGACTCGTGCGCCTCCGATCGCGACTGCGCCAGCGACCTGTTCTGCGCCGCCGCGAAGTCCGAACCCGGCGCCTTCCCCCACCCGGACGAGAATGGGAGCTGCCGGCACAAGCCGCACCGCGGCGAGGCGTGCGACCCGCAAGCCAGCTGCGCGGAGCCCCTGCGCTGCGTCGCTTCCCGGTGCCTCGGCCCCGGTGGACCCCGCGGCGACGTCTGCGAGAACGACGGCGATTGCGCCGCCGGATTGATCTGCGGCCCGGAGAGCCGTTGCCGCACCCAGCTCGAGCGCGGGGCCGTCTGCCGCGACAGCGTCGAGTGCAAGGACGGCCTGCGCTGCGCCGCGTCCCAGAAGTGCGTCGGACCCGAAGGCGGCCGCGGAGCGGCCTGCGAGACCGAGAACGACTGCGAGGACGGCCTGCACTGCTCCGGCGCCGTCTGCCGCCCCGGCGTCTCGGGCGACGCCTGCGACCTCGACGAGGACTGCGCCGACGGCTTCCGCTGCATCGCGTCGACCTGCTCGGCCGGAAACCGCGGCGACACCTGCGCCGTCGACGCCGACTGCCGCGGCCCCTCGCTGCGCTGCGGCCTCACCGGCGGAAGCTGGCGCGCCTGCCTCGGCCCCGGCGGCGCCGACGGCGACGGCTGTGAGCGCAGCGCCGACTGCGGCCCCGGCCTCGTCTGCGAGCGCGAATGGGGCTACTGCTCGGTTCCTGTCAACGGCTGACACGGACCCTTGGACTTCTCTCCGCGGACGGCCTATGGTGAGCCGTATGAAGACGACCATAGATATTCCCGATCCGCTGTTGCAACAGATTCGAAAGATGGCTTCCGAGCGCAAGACGACCATCCGCGCCATCATCGAAGCGGCGCTGCGCGAGCAGGTCGCGCGCGGAAAGCGGCCGAAGACGCGCTTCCACCTGGAAACCCCCTCGTTCGGGGGCGAGGGCCTGCAACCCGGGCTGAGCTGGGACGACTGGAGCACCATCACGGACTTGAGCTACGAGGGTCGCGGCTCATGATCGCCGTCGACACCAACGTGCTCGTCCACGCTCACCGCGGCGATTCGCCCTTCCACGACCGGGCCGCGGCGAGCCTGCGGGAACTGGCCGAGGGCCTCTGGGCCATCCCCTGGCCGTGCCTGCACGAGTTCCTCTCGATCGTCACCCATCCCAGGGTCTTCCATCCCCCCACCCCCCTCGACGTCGCTCGCAAGACCGTTGCCGCCTGGGTCGCTGCACCCACCGTGACGCTGCTGTCGGAGTTGGACGACTACTGGCCGTTCCTCGATCGAGTGTTGGCTTCGAGCCGCGTCTCCGGCCCGCGAATCCACGACGCCCGCATCGCCGCTCTATGTCTCCAGCACGCCGTGACCGAGCTGTGGACCGCAGACCGCGACTTCGGCCGCTTCCCGGGCCTGCGCGTCCGCAACCCCTTGCTCGACGGCGCCTGAACGACCGGAAGAAGCGAGCGACCTACAGCAACGCGCGCGGAAGTCCGCGCCGCCCGGGAACCCCCCGGCTCGCAGGAAGCTCCGCCGCTCGCTCCCCGCCCGACCGCTCGGCCGCTCGCTCCCCGCCCGGCCGCTCGACCCCTCGCTCCCCGCCCGACCGCTCGGCCGCTCGCTCCGCCGGCCCCGCCGCCGCCAGGAACTCGCGCAGAATCGCCGCGACCTCCCCCGGTCGCTCGATCATCGACAGCATCCCGCACCCCCGGATCTCACGCACCAGCGTCCCCGGCCGCCGCTCCGCCAAGGCCTTCGTTCCCCGCCGATCGACCAGCGGATTGCGGTCGCCCCACGCCACCAGCGTCGGCGCCCCGACGTACGCGAACGCATCCGCCACGTCCCGCTCCAGCAGCTCGACCCGCGACCCCGCCAGCGCCGCCGCCAGCGACCGCATGTCCCCCCCCGAGCATCCCTCGACCAGCTCGTGCACGAACGCCGACGTGTACTCGTTCCGCTCGACGAACAGTCCTTCCAACACCCGCCGCCACACCGACGGCAGCAGGGCCCCCAGCAACCCCGTGCGCAGCAGCGCGTGCCCCGCCCGTCGCGACCACGGCGGCGCCGGCGCCAACCCGGCCGCGTCGAACAACGCCAGCCGCGTCACCCGCGAAGGCAGCCGCAGCGCAAGCTCCACCGCGACCGCGGCCCCCAGCCCGTGCCCGACCACCGCGGCTCCTTCGATGCCGAGCGCGTCCAGCAGCCGTCCGAGCTGCTCCGCCCCGCGCCGCACCAACGGCGCTCCGCGCTCCCCCTCGCTCTCGCCGCACCCCGGCAGGTCGAGCGCGACGACCCGGTTCCCCTCCACGAGCCGCGGCGCCACGTGCGCCCAGTGCGTCAGATTCCCCCCCGCCCCGTGCACGAAGACGACGGCCGGCCCGCTCCCCGCGTCGCAGAACGCCGTCCGTACGCCGGTCACCGACATCCAACGCTGCCTCAACGCGAACGACCGCAGCCGACCCGGCGCGCACCGACGAGCCTCCGGCAGCGGCATCGCCCCGCCCGCGACCGCAGCCTCCACGCTCGACTCCTCCAACGTCGCAGCCGTCTCCCGTCCGGTGACCAGCCGCGGCCAGAATCCTCGCGCCGGCCGGCTGCCCGTCATCTCTCCCCACAGCCTCTTGATCTCGACAGTCCCCACACCCATCGCCCACCATCCCCCGGCGCCCCGCCGCACCCGCGGCGCCGGCCTCGGGGCGAGGATAGACGCCCTGCCGGAGGCCCTCCAAGTTACCGGCAGGCCGCCGGCGTCCCCGCCCGAGATTCCCTTCCCCCGCCCTTTCTC
Source organism: Deltaproteobacteria bacterium (assembly GCA_016218815.1). Lineage (GTDB taxonomy): Bacteria > Myxococcota_A > Polyangia > DRWM01 > JAAZOP01 > JAAZOP01. Next base: position 133,875 of record JACRCX010000054.1, on the reverse strand, counting down.
TGCGTCTCTGCGTCTCTGCGCGAGAATTTCCCCCTTCCGACGGCAGACCGGCATGGGCAACCCAGCTCCAGGGAATATCCCCGGACTGCTCCTCCTTGACGCGCGCCTCCCCTGCGCCGTACAAGCCGAACGGCCCACCGGGGCCGGAGAGAGGCGCGGATGGACTTCCGACTGACCGACGAGCAGAAGATGCTGCGCGAGCAGGTGCTGCGCTTCGCCCGCGACGAGATCGTCCCCCGCGTGCGCGAGCACGAGCTGGCCGCCACGTTCGACCGCACCTCCTGGAACAAGCTGGGCGAGCTGGGCATCTTCGGCCTGCACTTCCCCCCCGCGTACGGCGGGGGCGGCGGCACCGTCACGAGCTGCGTCGTCGTCGGCGAGGCGCTCGGCGCCGCCGGCGTCGACGGCGGCCTCACCCTCTCCTACGGCGCCCACAGCTTCCTCTGCGGCGACACCATCCTCGTCCACGGCACCGAGGCCGTCCGCAAGCGCTGCCTGCCCAGGCTCGCCACGGGCGAGTGGATCGGCTGCATGGGACTCACCGAGCCGGGCGCGGGCTCCGACGTCGCCGCCCTGCGCACCAGGGCCGAACGCCGCGACGGCGGATGGCTGCTCAACGGCACCAAGATGTTCATCACCAACGGCGCGATCGCCGACGTCGCCGTCATCTACGCCAAGACCGACCCGCAGGCCGGGCACGCCGGCATCTCCGCCTTCGTCGTCGAAAAGGGCACGCCCGGCTTCTCCGTCGGCCGCAACCTGCACAAGATGGGCGTCCGCACCTCGCCCACCTCCGAGCTGATCCTCGAGGATTGCTTCGTCCCCGACGAGAACCTCCTGGGCGAGCCCGGCGCAGGCTTCGGCATGGCCATGCAGACCGTCGAGTGGGATCGCAGCGCGCTCCTCGCGCCGTTCGTCGGCGCGTTCGAGTTCCTCGTCGAGCGCTGCTGCCGCTATGCCAAGGAACGCGAGCAGTTCGGCCGGCCGATTGCCGCCTTCCAGGCGGTGAAGCACAAGCTCGCCGACCTCAAGATCTTCCTCGAGGCCGCGCGCACGCTCGTCTACCGCATCGCCTGGCTCAAGGACCGCGGGCAGGGCGTCAACCACCTCGACGCCGCCGTCGCCAAGCTCTTCGTCGGCGACGAGTCCCTGCGCCCCTGCAACGACGCCGTCGTCCTCCACGGCGGCTACGGGTACTGCCACGAGTACGACGTCGAGCGCGTCTTCCGCGACGGACGCCTCGCCCCGATCGGCGGCGGCACCTCGGACATCCAGAAGCTGATCATCTCGCGGCTGATGTGAGCACGGACCATGGACTTCGACTGGACCGCGGAACAGGCACAGGCACGGGACAAGGTCGCCGCGCTGCTCGGCGCCGAGCGGGCGCGGCTGTCGGCCGCCGAGAACGGCGATCCCGCGGCCATCCGGGAAGCCGCGCTGCCGCTCCTGCGCGGGCTCGCGGAGGCGGGAGCGCTCGCCCCGCCGCGGGCGCCGGGGGACGAGAGCGGGACACTGGCCCGCCTGGCGCTCGACCTCGAGCTGGCCGCCGCTTCCGCGTCGTTCCTGCTCGCCTTCCAGTCCACGCGCCTCGTCGCCGACCTCGTCGCCGAACACGGCTCCGAACGCCTGCGCGCCGACCTCCTCCAGCCGCTGCGCGCGGGTGAACGCCTCGCGACGATTGCTCTGCCCGATCCCGGCGGGGCCGCCGACGGCACTCCGACCGCCCTTCCCGCACCGGACGGCGGCTGGCTCCTCCGCGGACACCGCCCGTTCGTCGCCCTCGCTCCGGTCGCCGACCAACTCGCCGTCTTCGCCGACGCCGGCGGCCGGACCCTCGTCGCCGTCCTGTCCCCGGGTGACAAGGGACTGCGAATCGGCGAGCGCCTCCCGCTCGTCGGGCTCGCCGGACTCCCCACCGCCGCACTCGACCTGGACGACGTTCCCGTGCCCTCTTGGACCGCGATGGGGCCGTTCGACGGCCCCGCCGTCGAGTGTCGCGTGCGCCGTGCGCGCGACCTGGGACTGGCGGCCGCGAGCGTCGGCCGGATGCGCTCCGCCTGGGCGGCCGCGAAGACGCACGCCGAATCGCACCGCCGCGGCGGCAAGCCGCTCGTCGCCCGCCAGGAGATCGCCTTCAAGCTGGCCGAGCTGCTGGCGCTGACGCAGACCGCCGAGCTGCTCGCCTGCCGCGCGGCATGGATGGTCGCCGAGGGCGACGACGAGGCGAACGTGCTGGTCCGCTGCGCCAAGGTCTTCTGCGCGGAGACGGGCGAACGCGTGGCGAGCGGCGCGATGGCGATCCTCGCCGGCCACGGCTGCCTCGCCGGCAACGACGTCGAGCGCGCGTGGCGCGACGCGAAAACCCTCGCCGCGATGGGCTCCACCGTCGAGACCGCGAGAATGGCCATCGCCGACGAGCTCTTGGAACGGCCATGAGGCCAAGGTCGTGAGTCATGAGTCGTCAGTCATGAGTCGCCGGAATCACGACACGACGCGGATGCCCCGGTCGACTCACGACTGTCGACTGTCGACTGTCGACTCTCGCCTCTCGACTCATGATTGGCCGTGAAGGTGACCCGATGAACGTGCTGGAATCCCGCATCGACACCTCGGGCGCGACGTACCGGGAGAATCTCGTCGCGATGAAGGCTCTCGTCGAGGAGCTGGAGCGCGAGCTGAAGACCGCGCGCGAGGGACGCTCGGAGAAGGCGCGCAAGCGCAACGCCGAGCTGGGCAAGCTGCCCGTCCAGGAACGCCTCGACCTCCTGCTCGATCCCGACACCCCGTGGCTCGAGATCGCCCCCCTGGCGGCCCGCGGCATGTACGACGGCGGCGTCCACGGCGCCGGCAGCCGCTCGGGCATCGGCGTCGTCTGCGGCCGCGAGGTCCTCGTCCACGCCAACGATCCGATGATCAAGGGCGGCACCGTCTACCCCATGGGCGTCAAGAAGTCGCTGCGCCTGCAGGCGATCGCCATGGAGAACCGCCTGCCGATGATCACGCTCGTCGACTCCGGCGGCGCCTTCCTGCCCCTGCAGTCCGAAATCTTCCCCGATGTCGATGACGGCGGACGCATCTTCTACAACCAGGCCCTGATGTCCAAGATGAACATCCCCCAGATCACCGCGGTGATGGGCCTGTGCACCGCCGGCGGCGCCTACATCCCCGCGATGTCCGACCACGTCGTCCACGTCCGCGGCACCGGCGCCATCTTCCTCGGCGGCCCGCCGCTCGTCCGCGCCGCGACGGGCGAGGAAGTCACCGCCGAAGAGCTGGGCGGCGCCGACGTGCACTGCCGCGAGTCCGGCGTCTCGGACTACCCCGCCGACGACGACGCCGACGCCGTGCGCATCGTCCGCGGCATCGTCGCCACGCTCCCCGCCCAACGCAAGGCCGATTTCCCCTCGCGCCCGCCCCGCGAGCCGCTCTACCCGGCAACCGAAATCTACGGCGTCGTGCCCAGGTCGTTGCAGACCGCGTACGACGTGCGAGAGATCCTGGCGCGCCTCGTCGACGGCTCCGAATTCCTCGAGTTCAAGGAGCTGTACGGGACGACCCTGGTCTGCGGCTGGGCCTATGTCCACGGTTTCCTGGTCGGTATCCTGGGCAACAACGGCGTCCTGCTCTCCCAGAGCGCGCTCAAGGCGACCCAGTTCATCCAGCTCTGCGACCGCCAGGGCATCCCCCTGGTCTTCCTCCAGAACATCACCGGCTACATCATCGGGCGCGAATACGAGCGCGGCGGGATCACCAAGGACGGCCACAAGATGGTCAACGCCGTCGCCACCGCCACCGTGCCCAAGCTCACCGTCATCGTCGGCGCCTCCTTCGGCGCCGGCAACTACGGCATGTGCGGCCGCGCCTACTCGCCGCGCTTCCTCTGGATGTGGCCCAACGCCCGCATCGGCGTGATGGGCGGCGAACAGGCGGCCACCGTCCTGATCAGCGTCAAGAACGAGCAGCTCGCCCGCGAGGGACAGCCGCCGCTCCCCGCCGAGGCGGTCGACATGATTCGCGGCCCCATCCTCGCCGCCGCCGACCAGGAAGGCGGCGCCTACCACAGCACCGCCAACCTGTGGGACGACGGCATTCTCGACCCGGCCAGGACCCGCGATGTCCTCGGCCTGGCCCTCGCCGCCGCCCGCAACGCCCCGCTCGACGGGCGGCAGCAGGGCCACGGCACGTTCCGGATGTAGGGGAAGAAGATGTTCGCCAAGGTGCTGGTCGCCAACCGCGGGGAGATCGCCGTGCGCGTCCTGCGCACGCTGCGCGAGATGGGCATCGCCTCCGTCGCCGTCTACTCCGACGCCGACCGCGACGCGCTCCACGTCCAGCTCGCCGACGAAGCGGTGCCGCTGGGCGATCCCCGGCCCTCCGCCAGCTACCTCGACCTGGACAAGCTGGTGGACGCCGCCCGGAAGACCGGCTCCCAGGCCGTCCACCCCGGCTACGGCTTCCTCTCCGAGAACGCCGCCTTCGCCCGCCGCGTCGCCGCGGCCGGCCTCGTCTTCGTCGGCCCCACCCCCGACGCCCTCGCCCGCCTGGGCAACAAGACCGAGGCCCGCCGCACCGTCGCCGCCGTCGGCGTCCCGCTCATCCCCGGCATGGACGCCCCCCAGGCCGACCCCGAACGCCTGGCCGCCGAGGCCGAACGCATCGGCTACCCCGTCCTGGTCAAGGCCGCCGCGGGCGGCGGCGGCAAGGGCATGCGCGTCGCCGCGACCCCCGCCGACCTTCGCGCCGCGGCGCAGGCGGCCGCGAGCGAGGCGACCGCGGCCTTCGGCGACGGGTCCGTCTACCTCGAACGGTTCCTCGATCGCCCCCGCCACGTCGAGTTCCAGATCCTCGCCGACGCCCAGGGCCACGTCGTGCACCTGTTCGAGCGCGAGTGCTCGGTGCAGCGGCGGCACCAGAAGGTGCTCGAGGAGACGCCGAGCCCGGCGCTCGACGACGAGCTGCGCGAGCGGATGGGCCGCGCCGCGATCGCCGCCGCTCGCGCCGCGGGCTACGTCAACGCCGGCACCGTGGAATTCCTCCTCCACGGGCGCGAGTTCCATTTCCTCGAGGTCAACGCGCGGATCCAGGTCGAGCACCCAATCACCGAGCTGCTCACCGGCCTCGACCTCGTCCGCTGCCAGCTCGAGATCGCCGCCGGCGCCTCGCTCCCGCTCTCCCAAGAGCAGGTCACGCGGCGGGGGCACGCGATCGAGGCCCGGATCTACGCCGAGGACCCGCGCCGCGGCTTCGCCCCCTCCCCCGGCCGCATCCTCCTCGTCCGCCACCCCGAGGGTCCCGGCATCCGCTGCGACTCGGGGATCTACTCGGGCCTCGAGGTCCCGGTCTACTACGACCCGATCCTCGCCAAGGTCGCCGCCCACGCGCCCACGCGGGAGGCCGCCGTCGCCCGCCTCGCGCGCGCGCTCGAGGAGTTCGTCGTCCTCGGCGTCGACACGCCCGTGGAGTTCCTCCTCGATGTACTGCGCTCGAAACCCTTCACCGAGGGCCGGACCCACACGCGGTTCCTCGAGGAACACTTCGCCGGGTGGATGCCCGGCACGGATTCCAACCGCTTCGCGTTGATCGCGGCGGCACTGGAACGCTCGTCGCCGCACGCAGTCGCCGCCGTGTCCGCGACGCCGGCCGACGATGCCTCTCCGTGGCGGCGGCTGGGCGGCTGGGGCCGCGGGTGAGAAATTGCCGATGCGCATCGAGACCCGGACCGGACGGAAGAAACCACCGATGAACACCGATGGACACCGAGGGGACAGGGACCAGCGGAGGCGATCTCCGTGAAACTCCGCATCGACGATCAAGAGCACGACGTGTCGGTTTCCCCGCCCGCGGCGGACGGCGCCCGCCGCGTGGTCGTCGACGGGAACGAGCACCGGGTCGAGTCCTGCGCCGCGCCCCCCGACGCCCGCTGCCTGGTGATCGACGGCCGCAAGGTCCTGTTCCACGTGGCCGCTTCCCCCGATGGGACCTGGGTGTCTTTCCTGGGCCGCACCCGCCTCGTCCGCACGCCCGCGCCGGGTCTTGAGACGGAGAACCGAAAACAGAAGACCACGCACCGCTCCCCCTCGGCCTCCCAAGCGATAACCCCGACCTTCCCGAGCATGGTGGTCGCCGTGCTGGTCCAGGTGGGCGACGAGGTGCGCCGCGGCCAGGAGCTGATCGTCGTGTCCGCGATGAAAATGGAGTCCCGACTCACCGCGCCGCGCGCGGGGAGGGTCAAGGCGATCCGCGCGGCGGTCGGAGCCAGCGTCAAGCCCGGGGACGAGCTGGTGGAACTGGAGCCGGCGACGGGAGGGACGGCCGATGAGTGACCTTCTGTACGAGGTGCGGGACGGGGCGGCACGCCTGACGCTCAACCGCGAGGCGCAACGCAACGCGATCAGCGGCGAGATGCTCGGACTGTTCGACGAGCACCTCGACCGCGCCGAGGCCGACGAGGCGGTGCGCGCCGTCGTGCTCACCGGTGCGGGGGACAAGGCGTTCTGCTCCGGCGCCGACCTCAATCTCGGCGCCGAAGGCGCGCTGTCGGGAGCGCGGCGCTATGCCGCCCTGCTGCGCCGGCTGCGCACGTACGGCAAGCCGCTCGTCGCCCGCGTCAACGGTGTCTGCCTGGCCGGCGGCCTGGGCCTGATGCTCTCCTGCGACATCGTCTACGCACGGGAGGGGATCAAGGTCGGCACGCCGGAGGCCCGCGTCGGGCTCTTCCCGATGATGATCGCGGCCCTGATCCGCCGCGACGCGCTGCGCAAGAAGGCGTGGGAGATGATGCTCACGGCCGAGCCGCTGACCGCGGAGCAGGCCGAGGCGATGGGCCTCGTGACACGCGTCCTGCCGGCCGCCGAGCTGGATGCCGCCGTCGAACGGGCCGTCTCGGCCATCCGGCGCAACGCCCCACTGGCGCTGCGCGCCGGCCGCCGCGCGCTCGCCGAAACCGAAGGCATGGGATTCGACGAGTCGCTCGAGAGGCTCTGCGAAAGGCTCGACGAGCTGCTCCGCACGGAAGACGCGGCGGAGGGGCTCACCGCGTTCTTCGAAAAGCGCCCGGCACAATGGAAGGGCCGTTAGGGAGGCACCGATGTCGTTGTGGACGAAGGACAACCAGGACTACGAGCGGCCGTGCATGATCACCTGCGCGCTCTCCGGCGTCGTCGCCAACCGCGCGCAGTGCCCCTCCATCCCATACACGCCCGAGGAATACGCCGCCGAGGCCAAGCGCGCCTACGACGCGGGCGCGGCCGTCGTCCACATCCACGCCCGCACCCCGGACGGCGCTCCCAGCTACGACGTGGAGGACTACCGCCGCATCCGCGATGCCGTCGTCGCCGCCTGCCCGATCCTGATCAACTTCTCCACGGGAGCGATCGGCATCTCCACCGAGCAGAAGACCGCGCACCTCAAGGCCCTGCGGCCCGCCATCGCCGCCCTCAACATGGGCTCGATGAATTATGCCAAGTACAACCCGAAGAAGAAGGCGTTCGTCTTCGAGTTCGTCTTCGCCAATCCGTTCGCCGAGATCTCGGAGATCCTGCGCGCCATGAACGAGGCGCAGTCCAAGCCCGAGATGGAGTGCTTCGACCTCGGCCATGTCGCCAACTCCTTCCCCCTCATCGAACAGGGCCTGCTCCGTCCCCCGTTCCAGTACAGCCTGATCCTGGGCGTGCTGGGAGGCATCCCCCCGACCCTGCCGAACCTGGTGCGGATGGTCGAGCAGCTCCCGCCGCGCAGCGACTGGGAAGTGATCGGCATCAGCGACGATCAGTGGCGGCTGGTGGCGGCGGCGATCGGCCTCGGCGGCAATGTCCGCGTGGGCCTGGAGGACAACTTCTACGTCACCCCGGGCGTCATGGCGCGCTCCAACGGCGACTTGGTGGAGAAGGCCGCACGCATGGTGCGGGACCAGGGGCGCGAGCCGGCGACGGTCGAGGAGTGCCGCCGCCGTCTGGAGCTGACCAATCGCTGACCCGCTCGGGGCCCGACCATTGTGACGGACCGCCCGGCTCCGTTCGCCGTCCACGCGCGCGGGTCGTCTCACTCCCACCCGGTCGGATTGTCTTGCCACCGGGTCTCCGCTGCGTTACCTATCGCGGCGGCGTCGGAGCCCGGGGGGGATGGAGAGGACGACGATGGCGACGAGGAAGAAGAGGGTGCTCTCGGCGGTCCGGGGGCTCGATCTGACCTACGTGGTCGGCCGGCTGATCGCGGCCGGGAAGACGACGGCGAGCGAGGTCCTGGCGCTGGCCGCGGAACGGACCGACCGTATCCGCTCACTCGAGAAGGAGCTGGCGGCCCTGAAGACCGGCACGACGCGCCCTGCCGCTGCGCCGGCGCTGCGGCCGCCGAAGCCGAAGGCTGCTGCGCCGGCGAAACCGAAGGCCGCCGCGGCCGGGCGCGTGATGCTGCGCAGCGACGGCCGCCGGTTCACTCGCACGGCCAAGGTCGTCGCGGCACGCAAGCTCCAGGGCCGGTACCTCGGACGGCTCCGCCAGGTGTCCCCGGGCGAGAAGGACCGCTACCGGAAGCTCGCGCAGGAGAAGGGCGTCGCCGCGGCCGTGGCCGCGCTCGACAAACGCCTCGGCACGAAGTAGCCCTCGACCGGTTCGCCCGCAACCTCGCCCCCCGAATCACGCTCGCCGCTCGCGGCAGACGTCCCCGACGATGTGTCGGAGTTCCTCGGGATCGAGGCCGTACAGACCTGCCACGAGCACGTCGATCTCCGCGGCGACCCGCTCGCCCTCCGCCGTCGAACCTCCCGACTCTCCGGGATCCCTTCCCCCGGCCCCTGCGCGGGATCGCCGATGGATCATCCGCCGCACCAGCGCTTCCAGCCGTCCGTGCTCCCCGCCGGGCAGACCGCGCGGGTCGGGAAACGGGATCTTCTCGAGCTGCGAGCTCCGCAGATAGGGGAAGAGCTTGTCGTCCGTGAGGAACACCACCTTGAGCCACAGCGTGGCAAGCGACGAATTCAGGATCCCGAGCATCGAGAACACGGACAGCCCGGGACGGGGAGTCAGGCAGTACAGTGTGTTGAGCGGCCAGCGACATTCCTCGTCCAGCGCGGCGACGATGCCGTCCGCGACGCGGCGCAACAGGATCTTCGGCGACGCGTCGTAGATCGCGGGGTCCTTGATCACCTTCGGCGTGCTCGCCCGCTCGTCGAAGCCCAGCCCGGACTCGAGAATGCCGTACGGCCTGACGTCCTCGCCGCGCACGAGCCGATGCACGCCGTCCTCGGCTCGGTAGGCCGCCACCGCGCCGTCCTTCTTCCCGCACTCCAGCCCGCGCACCAGCACGTCCACGACGTCGCCGAGCCGGCAGGGCGCCTCGGCGAGCTTCTCCGCCATCGCCAGCGTCGCCGGCGTCAACCTCGAGCTGAAATTCCGGTTCGGAAGGCGGCCAAACGCATCGTACGCCACGGACCCCAGGTCCCGCGTACCGCCGGCGCCCAACTCCCGCAGTCGCACGACGTCGGGCCTCCCGCTCTTGCGCACCACGAGCACGACGGTCTCCACCTCCGCTCCGGCGAACGGCCGGCCGCACTCGACCACGTCGGTCAGCCCCTGCGCGAAGCAGATCTCGCGGAACGATCGGTAGCTCTCGGACGCCAGAACCGGGCGCGGAAGGACGAACCCGAAGTATCCGCCCGGCCGCATCAACTCGAGCGCCTTCTCGCCGAAGAGCGCGAAGGAGTCGTACTGGCCGGCCGCGCAAGCATAGGTCCGCTCCAGGTGCCGCTTGTACGTCTCGTCGAGGAATCCGCGCTTGAGGTTGAGGTAGGGCGGATTGCCCACGACCACGTCGAATCCGCCGCCGCGCATCACGCTCCCGAAGCCGCGTTCCTCGTCCGGCCAATCGAACGCGCCTGGGCCGGCACGCGCGGGATCGCGCGGCGCGGCCGGGTCCACGCGGAAGTCGGCGCCAATCAGCGCATCGCCGCAACGGAGGTTCCGGTCCAGCTCCGGCAGGGAACGCTCGGGGAAGAGCGGAAGCTGCCGCTCGGCCTCCCCGGCCAACGCCGCGAGCAGCAGGCTGAGCCTGGCGATCTCGACGGCGTCCGGGTCCAGGTCGACGCCGTGAATGCCGTTCGCCAGGATGCGCCGTCGCTCGGCCGCCGTCAGCCGCCAGCCGGCGGGTCCGTCTCGCGTCAGCCTCGGCGTCCCGCCTGCCGACCACTCCTCCGGACCGCCGTTCGCGGGATCGACGTACCGTTCCAGATGCCAGTCGAGCAGCAGCTCGAACGCTCCGAGAAGGAATGTGCCGGCGCCGCAGGCGGGGTCGAGGATGCGCAGCGACTCGACCTCGCGGAGCGTCTTCGCCTCGAGCAGGCGACCGACCGTGGACTTGACGACGAGCCGCACGACGTGAGCCGGGGTGTAGAAGACCCCGCCGGACTTCCTCGACTCCCGACGGCTCTCGGCGCTCGCGTCGCCGCGGCCACTCGGTCGAACCACCCCGGCGAGTGACCGCTCGTACAGCCGGCCCAGCACGCCGATCGGCATGCGGACGAACGCGGATGCCGCTTCCGGCTCGTACGTCCCGCGGATCACGCCCGTCAGAGCTTCGACACCGACGTCGAGCGACCCCTTCTCGAAGCGGTCGCTCGCCCATTCGAACAGGTCCACCAGGCTGCGCCAGGCTCCCGGGATCCCGATCAGCTCCCGCAACGGTCGAGGCGTGGAGATACGCCGCTCCTCGGCGAGACGCAGGAAGACGATTCGTTCGATCGCCCGGCTGACGAGGCGATGAACGTCGCCGGCCGGAAGACCGGGATTGCGACGGGCGACGTCGCGGGCGAGGTCCCGATACCAGGTCGCGGCGGCGCCCAGGAGGGCGTCTTCGACGGCGGTGCCGCGTCGACGTTTCGGCGGGCGCGGGAGGGCCGGCATGGTGGTGGATGGCGGGGCCGGGGCGGGGAACGGGCGGCGCCGGCTACTTCCGCGGCAGCTTCTTCATCGCCTCGATCGCTGCCGGCATCCCCTTGTCCTTCGCGATGGCCTTGATCTTGGTCTTCACGGGGACGGCCAAGCTGCGCATCATGCCGATGTACATGCCCTGGACCTTGAGCTGGGCGGCGCGTGCGGGCGTGATCGTGAGTTTCTTCGGTGCGGGTGCCTTCGAGGCGACGGGCCTCTTCGCCGCCGCGTGCTTCTTCGCTGCCGCGGGCTTCTTCGCTGTCGCGGGCTTCGCGGCAGGGCGGGCCGGGAGTCTCGCCGCAACGGTCGCGACGGCGACGCCGTGGCGAAGTGCCGACAGCTCGGCCTGCAAGACGGAGATCCGCCTGCCGCGCTCGGCGGCAAGCTGGAGGATCTCGGCCTGCGTCGCCTTGCCCATGGCGACCAAGCGGCTGACGGCGTACGCGAGGTCGATGACGGGCAGACTGCTGATGTTCTCGTTCCTGATCTTCGGCATTGGTCCTCCTGGAATGCGGCGGTCGGCCGCAACGCGCGCATTGCTAGCGCATTCCGCCCGGCACCGCAACCGTGCGCGGGCGAGGTGGCAAGTGCCACCGACCGTCACGATCTGCCAAGCACGGTGGTCCCTCGGTGGTCCATCGCGGGAGTCCTTTCCCGGAAGGCTGGCAGCCGCGTCAGGTCTCCAGCCGTCCAGGCTAGCAGCCGCACACCGACTTCTTGCCGACGGGGGCGGCGGTGCGATGTTGCGGGGCGGGTGGTGGGCGGGCAGGAGGTGTGGCGCATGACCCCCGGCGAGAAGGTCAAGCAGGAGATGCAGGCGTTCCGTGTGGCGTTGCCCGACCTGCTCCGCGACCACCCGGGTCAGTGGGTCGTATTCATCGACGGCAAGGTCGTCGACTTCTACGTCGACGAGGAGTCCGCGTACGGGGCAGCCATCCGGGCGTTCGGGCCTCACGCGGGCTTCGTGATCGCGCAGGTGGCCGGCGAGAAGCCCCAGCCGGTCAGCGCGCGGAAGAACTCCACGATCACGGCGTGACGGGCGAGTTCGAGATCGTGAGGCCGGACCCGCCCGACGTCCTCGACTCGGCCGGTTCCGGCGCCGACCGCGCCAAGATCGAGCGGCTGCGGAAGCTGGCGCGAAAGGCACGCAAGAAGGCCCGGCGGTAGCGTTCCCTGCGAGCGTCGGTTCGCCTGGACCGCTTCCTCGCCGCGAGCGTCGCCGTCAGCGACGGATCGGGCGGGATCAGGCGGAGTCGGGCGGAGTCGGGCGGCACCCCGAAGCGTTGCGCAACGAGCCGCGCACCGTCCGGGCGGAAGCGAGGCTGGTCGGGGAGACCTGCAACTGCCGGTAGCGGAACTCGCGCCGACGCTGCCCGCGGCGAAGGTGTCGTTCCCCTCCCCTGCCGCTGCTGGTAGCATGCGCTCGACGGAGGCAAGATGAACCGAGAGCAGGCCATCAAGTGGTTCGACGAAGTAGCGGCGAAGACGAGCATCGCGCAGCACGCTTCCGGGCGGCGTCTCGCGGGCGAGGCGGCCGTGCTCACGTACGACGACGCATCGGCCCTCGAATTCGTGAACGCGGCGGAGCAGGCCATCAAACGCGTGTTTCCTCCACACGACCCCGTGGTCCAGCGCTGGGACGCGATCTTCGAAAAGTCGCGCGAGAACGCTCGGCTGCTGTCGGCCAACCTCACCGTCGACGCCGCGCTGGCGCTCTTTCGGGAGGCCAAGGATCTGCTGGAGAAAAACCGCATCGGCAACCTCGTGGACGGCGTGCGGGCGGAAACCGCCAGCGAGCTGCTCGATCAGGCCGACGCCTTGCTCGGCGACGGATGCCGCGCCGCCGCCGCCGTGATCGCCGGTGGCGCCCTCGAAACCGTCCTGCGCCACCTCTGCGACCGGGCGGCGATCACGCCCCCGGGAGACGGCTCGATCACGAAGTACGAGGGTGCCATCGCGCAGGAGCGCAAGGCCGGGCGGGAAATCCTGTCGGTGACCGACGGCAAGCAGGTGACCTCGTGGGGCGGCATGCGCAACGACGCTGCGCACGACCCCGTGAGGTTCGGGACGGACCGCACGGTGCCGGAGGTGCGCATCATGGTCGAGGGGATTCGGCAGTTCGTCGCCCGCGTCGTGGGGTAGAGCGCTGGCGACTCCGGGTCGGCATCGCCGCCGCCACCGACGCGAGCAGCGGCTGATCACCCCAACCCCTTGACGCCACAGCCCGTTCCCGCTAGAAATCACCCCGGCCCGAAGGAGGGCTCGGCGGGATTAACTCAATGGTAGAGTGCTAGCTTCCCAAGCTGGAAGTTGCGGGTTCAAATCCCGTATCCCGCTCCGAGAAAACCGAACGAAGTCGTACGCAGCGGCCGATCGAGGCGGGCCCGTACTGCCGGCATTGCGTGGACGAGCAGGGCCGGCTCCAGTCGTTCGAGGAGCGCTTCGAGCGCATGGTGCAGTGGCAGGCGCGCCAGAATCCGCAGGCGACCCGCGCCGCGCTCGAACGCCAGACCCTCGCCCACATGGCCACGATGCCGGCGTGGAAGGATCATCCGCGCGTCAAGGCGGCGGCAGAGCGGTAGGCGCGGCCCGGATGCCGGCCGGCGAGACCCGGCGGACGGCACGGTAGAGCAGGAACCAGAGCACGCACCACGCGAGCTGGATGACCAGCAGCGGCACGACGCGCGGGGGATCGACTCCGCCGAGCCCCAGCGCGACGATCTCCGTCGCCATCAGGCCGGCGAGGACCGGGACCGCCGTCATCGGCCCGACGAACGCCCGACCGACGGGCTCGCACGCCGCCCAGGCGAGCAGGACCGTCCAGCCCGCCATCAGCGCCGCCGCGTAGCCCATGAGGAACAGCACGTCCGCCCGGCCGGCGTCCGCCTCGAGCCCGAAGAGCACCCTGGTCAGCGTCGGGCTGAGCAGCACGACGGTCGCCAAGCCGTCGATCACCGCGCCGAAGACGAAGTAGATCCTGAGCCATCTGACCCATCGATTCGGCATGCCTTCCTCCGAGCAACACGCGGGCGCCGGCGCGGCACCGCCACCAGGCCCCACGAGATGCACAACGCCGCGAGCGGCAACAGTTTGGCACCGGGGGGCCAAGGGTCGAGCCACCGCGATAGACGGGATTCGGTCTTCCTCGGCTTCCCCATCGGACTGCTCCCGGCGCTGCGCCGTGATTCCCCGGTCGTCTTCCAATAGCCTCGCCGCGCTGGATCGGTTTCACCCGCGCGCGATGGCGTGTGCTCCGAGGATGCATGGAATGCGTTCCGGACGGCGTTTGCTGCCGAGTACGCAGCGCTCGACGCGAAGTGCTCGGGCTGGACGGTGCACGAAGCGGAGTTGGGGCGCCTCGCGCCGGCAGCGATCGACGCCGTGACGATCTCCGCCGTCCGGGAGTTCGCAGCCTGCATCAACCGGCACGATGTCGCCGCCCTCGGCAAGCGGATGTACCGGTCCACGTGGACATTGCCCCGTAGCGACTCGTAGCAGGCCGTCAGCGCCTCGAGGCCGTCGAGGCGTCGGTCCACGAACGGGTCGAAGTACGTCAGGTCGGGCGCGCAGATCTCGAGGAAGAGGTCACCGAACGCGACGGCCGAGATAGCCTGTGCCACGGCCTGCTCCATCGCGACCGACATGGCGGCCTCGTACTCCTTGTCGGAGCACCATTCTGGAATCCCGACCTACCACAATGGCAGCCCGGCGGTCTCGGCATGCAGCTCGACCAGTCGCTCGCGCACGGCGTGCATTGCGACCCGGCCCGCTCGCTCAATTCCACACCGCGCCGGGGATCCTGTCGTGCTGCCGCTGCGCTCAGACCGACCTTGAACGGGTGCGCCGTAGCGACAATCAGTACGGAGACTCGGAGCACCTGCCGCCGCTGCACTCGCCAAACCCCTCACACTCGGAGCTGAAGTTGCAGGCGCCGCAGCGGCCATCCTTGCAGATGCCCCAGCCGTTGCACTCGGAGTTGAAGTTGCAACCGCCGCACTCGCCGTCACGGCACACCCCGTGCGAGCAATCCGAGTTGAAGCTGCAGCTCTTCGACGAGAGCTGCGACTGTGCCTGGTCGGCGCTTGCGTCGCTCTCCGCACTCGCGATGACGGCGAGTCCGAAAACGACGGCGACTGCAATCAAGGTGCCCTTCATGCGCTCCTCCTGGTTCGGCGTGGTCCGGTCGCGGGCAAGGAACCCCCGATGCCCCTTCGCTTCGAGCTCACCATCAAGCTCGGAATCGAAGCTACGCCCGGCCCGGATGGCTGTCAAGACGGCCGTGCTCGATCGGAAGCGGCACCGAGGGCGACGAGAACCGCATGGTATTCCAGGCCGCGACGACCGGGCCGCCCCTCGTCGAGCAGGCACGCCACGGTTGCCTTCGAGTTCACGTCCAGTCCAAGATGGCGCATGGTTTCCTCCGTCGGGGCGGGAGGTGGGCGATGAACGTGTCGCGAACGGTCGGGGCCCTCGTCGTTCTGCTTCTCGCCGCCGGGGCGTGCCGTCGCGGGCAGCCGAGCGCCGCCGTCGGGAAGGATGCGCCCGCGGGCGGGTCGCCGGCGCGCGCCGAGGCGACGGGAAGCGCGCTCGGGAGCGAGGCCGCCCGGGAAGCCGGGTCCGCGGTGGTTGCGACGGGGGGGACGTCGGGAGACGCCGGTGTCGGCGAGGCGGCGACGGTCGCGACCCCGTCGGAGGACGCGAACGACGGCGCCGGGGCCCCGGAAGGGCCGGGCGCCGCGGAGGCGTCGGCCGACGCGGCGCACGCGGGGGACGCACCGGACGAAAGCACGTTGCCGGCGCACGCGGCGCCGGATTCCCCGTTCTGCCCCCGTCCGCTGGGCGAGAACCGTGAGCTCTGGGACGCGCTCTGGCCGGCGCTCTCCGCGAAGCTCCGCACGCACTTCGGAATCGATACGAACGAACCGCTGGGGTGGGAGACCTGGATCGAGATTGCCGCTGCGGCGTCGGCAGAGGGAGAGGCCGTGGTCGCGGCCGCGTTCGGCGTCGACCGCTTCTCCCTTTGGCGCGCGACTCTCGACGATGCGGAATGGGACGCGATCGAGGCGCGGGTCGACGCGGCGCGCCGGCGGTTGTACGCCGCCTGTCTCGAGGATCCCGGATCCAGCACGGAGCCGCCGGAGGAGATGTGCGACCACTGGCTTGACGAGACCCCTTTCGACCCTTGGACGATCGAACAGGTCTGGAAGGGCATCAGCCCCGTTGCGCCGATCAGCGACTGCGTCGCGGACGGGTTGGACGTCGCGCTGTTCACGGGACGGCTCGACGCCGCGGGGGGCGTCGACCCTGCGAGTCTTGGGTTGGTGAAGGTGGTCGAGGCGACGACCGGGAGCCGGTGCAACCCGGAGGCGCAGCACGCGCGGTTCGTCGACCTGGATCGCGACGGGGCGCTCGAGCTGGTCTTCACGACGGGGGTGGACGAACACGACACCGACATCTGGGAGCGCGAACCGGTCGACCTCAACGTGTTCCGGCTCGACCTGTCGCTCCAGCACCATCAGTTGTTTCCAGGCCTCTTCGGCAACCACCAGGATCGGCACGAGTCGGGAGGGCCGCAGCTCTGGTTCTGGTTCGAGGACCGGACGGGGGACGGGCATCCCGATCTGGTGATCGAGTCGTTCGAGTACGCGGGGGACTGCTACCGCGATCCCGTGCCGCGGCGGGGTCTCACGGGCTGCGAGGAGGTGGAGTCCCCGGACGAGTACGCCCCGACCCTGGAGGACTCCCCCGAGTGCGTGCGCCGGGACGACAAGGTGGAGCTGCGCCGAGCCTACGACCCGGCCCGGGACGGCTGGCGGGCGCCGGCCGGTGGAGGCGCCGGTGGAGAGGGCTGACGCGACCCGGGGAAGCGCCCGGGGCGCGGGCGGCGACCGACACCACCGTCGGCACCATGGCCCCGACGCCGAAGGGTGAGGCCGACTTTCGTCCTCATGGCGTTCTTCTGGTGGACGTCCACGCCCCCGGCGAGAGGTGGGCCAGCGTGCTTGGGCTCGGGCGGCTCGGCTGGCTCAACCTGCACCGCCTTCCCGCCATCCTCGTGCTTGGCGGCGTCGGAGCCCACGCCGTGCTCCACTGGAGGCCGCTGGTCGTTCGCGTGCGGTGGAGCTTCGCCGTTGCGACGGATCAACGCGGCCGACGGGACGGGAATGGGAGGACGACGGGCCGGCGAACGCGACCTGCACAGGCCCGCCGCCGGCCTGTCGTCCTCCTGCGGCGCCCTACTCAGGGCATGGAGCAGTAGTCAACAGGGTTCTCGCAGTCGTTCCAGGAACCGTTGTCGGTGTAGGAGTCGGTGCCGGCCCCGCACGAGAGGGAGTAGACCGTGTCGTCATCGATGCAGTCGTTCTCGGTCCCGCCGTAGATGATGTCGTCGCCGCCGTTGCCGAAGATCGTGTCGGTGCCCGAACTGCCCTGGAGGTCCTCGGCGCACTGCGCGCCGACGATGACGTCGTTGCCGGCGGCGCCGTAGAGGTGGATGCCGCCCGGACAGGCGTAGCTGTAGTCCATGCGGTAGAAGTACCTCGCCGTATCCCCGCAGGTGTACCACGCGTTGACGTCCCGGACCGTGAGCGTGTCGGAGCCCTCGTAGCCCCACACGGTGACCTGGTCGATCGAGTTGGTGTTGACGTAGCCGCCCGAAGTCCACGTCCCGTTGACGCAAGCGTAGTACTTCAGGTTCCCGTAACTATCAAAAGCCCTCCCGACGGTGATCACGTCGACACCTGACGTTCCGTAGAAGTTCGAGTTCGAGGCGACGGCGTTGCCGGCGAGCGCACCGATCACGAGAAACGCACAAATGGCCTTCATCTTCCTTGCTCCTGTTCGGAAAACACGACGACCCCTGCGCCGGCGACACGTCCCTCGTGCCGCCCGACGGGGGCTTCATTCCCTGAAATACCGTCCTTGTCTTCGGAACAGGGCAGGCGGCCCGCGCGCGCGAGGAGCAGGCCCGCTCACCCGGGTCTCGGCCGGAGCGCTACACTCCATCACCTTCCGGCCGCCCGGGTGGCGACCCGCCCAGCAGGTCACGCGCCCATTGCGCCTTCCTCCCCTCCGGGAACTCGGCCAGGTACTCCCGTAGGCAGGATGTCAGCTCCGAGGCAGGCCCCGATTGCTCCAGAACACCGCACAGGTCGAGCCGCGCCTCCTGGCGCAGCGCTCCGGACGGATGCCGTTCCAGGTAGCGCACGAGCGACTCGCGCGCGCACGCCGTGTCGCCCAGCAGCCGGCAGGTCTGTGCCAGATCGATGAGCGCCGTCTCCTCTCGACTGCCGCCCGCGGGCACGCGAGCGACAAGCTCCCGGAGCAGGTCCCGGGCCTCGCCGTAGCGCTTCGCCCGCAGCGCCTCTTCCGCCAGGCGGTAGGTCTCGTCCAGGTCCGGCGGCGCTGGAGCGCGGTCGGGAGGCACCACGTCGCCCCCGACGCCGGGTTCGCCGGCGGGCGGCGCCGGATGGTCCGACGGCTCCGACGGCTCCGTCTCCGACCTGGAAACCACCAGGGGAGCCGCCGGCCCGGTTGCAGTCGCCGGCGTGCAGGGGCGCTCGTCGGGGAAGAGCGAGGCGAGACGCTCCGATCGGTCCCTGGGCAGAGGCTCCGGCGCCGCCGCGCCGGGCCGCAGCCGCTGCCCCTCCCCCACCACCGTCGTCCTCCCGGCGCGGGCGACCTCGACGCGGCCGCGCAGGACCTCGACGCCGGTGCCGCCGGCCTCCACGCTGACAGCGAGCACGGTCCCCTTGATCGCCACCATCGCCGCCGGCGTCTCGATCACCAGCCGGGGCCGGGAACCGGTGCTGCGAAGCTGCAGCACGACCGTCCCCGCGGCCAGGACGACCCGCTCGGCCGAGGAGAACGCCACTTGCGTCTCCTCGTCGGCGAACGCCACCACGTCCGGGAACGGCTCCAGCCGCCGCAGCTCGCTCCCGTGCGAGCGATGCGACGCGGCCGCGGCCGGCCGGTCGGTCGGCGGCGTCGAAGTCCCGCCGGCGGCGAGCTTCGGCTCCTCCTGGAGCAGCAACGCGGCGACGACCGTCGCCACGCCTGCGGCCGCCAGCGTCGCGGCGCCCCAAAGGAGCCGCCGTCGCCGCCGCATCCGGCGCACCGTGGCCATCATCTCCTCGAAGCTGGCCAGCCGCAGCGGCTCCGACGTACGCCCCCGCTCGCGCATCGCCTCGATCAGCTCCTCGACGTCCCTGGACTCCTCAATCATCATCGTCTCCTCCCCTTTCGTTGCGCACGCTGCCGGCACACGTCGCGGGCGTCAGCCCGACCATGGGCTGGGCCGGTTTCGTGTCCCGGACACGAGCTGCGTCGGCCAGGTCCCTGCGTTCGATCTCGGCGCGAAGCAGCAACCGCGCCCGGTAGGCCGCATTCGCGATCGCGCGCGACGTCCCCCCGATCGTCTTGACCGCCTCGACCGGCAGCTCGCCCCGGAGGTCCACCGCCGCGAAGCACTCGAACAATCGTTTCGGCAGCCGTTTCGCGCCGGCCGCGGCGTCGAGCAGCTTCTCGCGCCGGTCGAGGACCTCATCCGGGCAATCCGGCGGAGCGGCGCCGATCGCCTCGAGATCCGTCTTCGTCTGTTCCCGGCGATCCTCCAGCTTCCGCCAGCGGTAGAACCGCCGGGCCGTAATCATGCCGACCCATGACGTGAACGGCCCCTTCCCCCGGTAACGGCCGAGGTGCAGGATGACTCGGGCGCAGATGTCGTTGCCCAGATCCTCCAACCCGGGCGTGCCGCCGGCAAGGCACAAGAGCAGGAAGCTGACGTAGTCCCGGAGCCGCGCGTAGAGCCGACGCAGCGCCTCCTGGTCCCCCGCTTTCGCCGCGGCGACCAGTTTGCGCGGGATCGGACTGCCGGCTGGGTACAACTTTCCCTTCACACTTAATTAGAGCCCTGATCCGGGCAACTGTCGTCGTCGATTTTTAATTTAGTGGGATGCGAAGCTCCAGCCCGGCCGAAGCTCGCCAGCGCAGGTTGGACAGGTCGGCGACAAATTCACCATCGATTTCCGGACCATAGCCAAGCGAGTAGCCCTCGGCGAAGTACTCCGCCCCGAAGTCGATCCGGAAATCCAGAAGCCAGGCCACCGGGACGACGAGCCCCCCTCGGGCCCCCAGACCGGCTCGCCAGCCTCCAGTCCAACTCGCACCCGACGGCGACCACCGCTCGGCGATCACCTCGAGGACGCCCTGAAGTTCCACCGGCCCCAGCGGTGCGTTCCAGCCACCACCGATGGAAAGTGGCAGAGTTTCCAGCAGATCCATCCGCGCCCCCACGCCCAGGACCGTGAGGGTCCGAATCCCCAACCCGACGATTCCGTGGCGCCCGAGAATGACGCCAAGCTGAAACCCCGGCCCCAACGCGATCGAGGCCTCGTCCGTCCGGTCGGTAAGGCCACCCACCGACTCGAAGCAGACGGCCAGGTACAGCTCGACCCCCAGGTCGGGTCCGACATCCGGAGCAGATCCGTCGCCGTCGGTCGTGTCGTCGTCCACCACGACAGGAGTGTCCGGCGGCGCCGATTCGAGCGCGGCGCGGACCTGGTCCTCCAGGATGTGCCCCGCAAGTCGCTCCAGGCCCTCGTCGCCCGCGTCCTCGGGCACGGGCCAGGTCTGGGTGTTCGATGCCCCGGTGTCGGTGTCGGTCAGCGTGGAGACGACCATCCGGCCGTCGGTGCACAGCTCTGCCAGCCACCGCGCTGTGACGCCCACTTCGTCCTCAGGCACCAACCGGACCTCCGGAAAGTGGGCGCCGAAGATCCGGACCACGGACTCTCCGTCCAGGTCGTCGCAGACGCGAAGAACGACGCGTGGCGGGTCCGCGGGGGCGACGGCCCGTGCACGGCAAGGAGCCACCCAACAGACCGTAATCACGAGCAATATGCCGACGGGAGTCCGCAAATCAGCTCCTGCCGAGTCCCTGGGAGTGTGTCACGGCGGGCACCGGCAAATCAACGTCCCCAACTATTTTCAGAAATCGACGACGACAGTTGCCTCCGGGAGGGCTCTAATTGAATAGGGGGTCGTGCGTCGCGAGGGAGACGGCATTGCGAGGATGAGGATAAGGAGGGACGCCCATGAGAATTCGAGATTGCCTCCTGTCGGTGCTGCTGGGTGTGGTGACGGTGGGGTGCCGTCACACCTACATCGATCTCAACCCCGACACCTCGGGCGGAGACGTCGGCGTCGACGACGGCACGGCGGGCGATGGCGCGGACGCCGACGCCGCGGAGGGTGTCGCCGAGGTCACCGACGGCTTGGGCGGTGACGGCACGGAGGTGGTCATCCTGCCCGCCCCGCCCTGCGGCAACGGGGTGGTGGACGACGGCGAGGAATGCGACGACCGGAACCGCGAGAACAACGACGGTTGCACCTGGGAGTGCCGGCTCGGGGACGGCGATCCGGTCGGGCCGCCCGACCCGGCGGCTCGACCTTACGTCGTCCAAGGGCCGGCCATCGTGTTGCCGGTCGTGGAATCCCCGTCGAACACTGCTCTGGGATCCATGGGATTGTCGGTGATGGACGACGGAACACTGGTCGCATCATGGAACAGGGCGGAAGTCCCTCTCGGTCCGCCCGGGATGATCTGGTCGCGTTTCCTCCTGGCCGACGGCTCGCCTGCTCGAGCGGACGTCGGGATCAGCCTCGCGTCGGGATGGCATCTCTCCGGACGAGCCGGGACGGCGCGGGCGACCGATTTCCTGCTCGCATGGCAGGCAGACGTGGATGGGATGTGGCACGCCCGGCTCACGGTCGGGGACGGGCTCGCCGAGGCGCCGACGCGGCTGTTCGTGTCGCCCGACTCGGATCTTCCCGCCCTCGCCGCCCAGTCCACCGGCTACGCCGTCGCCTGGTACGAAGGCACCGATCTCGTTCCCTGCGCTCACGACGGCAGCGGCCCCAGTCGCATCCTCCTCGGTCGGCTGGACCCCGACGGCAAGCTGGACCCGACGGCGGACCCGATCGAACTCGAGGCCGAGCTGGGCGCGCGGACTTCCCCGCGGCTCGCGAGCGGCGCCGACTCCACGCTCGGTATCCTCTGGTGGCGCGCCGGCACGGAGTCCGATTCGGACTGCACTCTGCGGTTGGGCACGGCCGATGCCGCCCTCACCACCATCGCCGACGGCGGCACCGTGGGTACGAGCCGCGCGGGACGAATCGTCGAAGCCGACGGCAGCTACCGCGTGGCGTGGCGCCGAAGCTCTGCGGCCGGGATCCGGCAGCTCGGCTTCGTCGCTTTCGACGGAGGCGCGATGCTGCTCGAGGCGCCGGCCGCCTGCGATCTGCCCTTCGCGTCATTCGTCGGCGAGGACGAACTTGGGCTCTCTGCGGGCGACCACGGCCTGGTCGCCGTTCTTCGCGGCTACGACGATGTGACCGGTCCACGTCTGTACTTCGTCCGCACCGACCTCCTGGGCCGCACCGGGGACGCGTCGTGCGGGGCGCTGGAGGTGGATCGCTCCTGCGCGGACGCTGCGGGTTGCGAGCCGGGAGCGTTCGGCGTGGCCTGGGCCGGCGATGCGTTCGTCGTGATCTACTTCGTGACCCTCGACCCGTCCGGTCCGTCGCCGACGACGGAGATGCGGATGGTTCGTCTGGTGCCGGCGCCGTAGGGCCGCCGGAAGGCATCGGGGGGTGATGGGGCGGGAGGGGAGAGGTCGATGGCGGAATCTGGGTTCCATCCGGGGATCGAGGCGCGCGGACTGGGCGGCGCCCGCGTGCTGGTCGTCGACGACGACGCGGGGGTGCGGAACTCCACGGCGGGGATCCTCAGACGTTTCGGCGCCGTGGTGTCCGAGGCGGCGGGTGGCAGGGAGGCGATCGAGGTGGTGGGGCGCGAGCCGTTCGACGTCGTCCTGTGCGACATCCTGATGCCGGACGCCGACGGCCTCGAGGTGCTTCGAACGATCCGTGATCGCGGCCTCGACCTGGCGGTCGTGCTCATGACCGGCCTTCCCTGCTTCCAGTCGGCCGTGGACGCGTTGCGCCTCGGCGCCCTGGACTACCTCTGCAAGCCCGAGCCGGTGGAGCGCCTGTGCGGGGCCGTCGCCCGGGCGGCGCGGATCGGACGCCTGGCGCACGCGAGGCGCGAGGCGCTGGCGGTCGTGGGACGGGCTTCGCCCGCGGCGGTGGACGGAGCGGAGCTGGGCGATGCCCTCGACCGCGCGCTCCAGTCGCTGTGGATGGCGTTCCAGCCCATCGTCCGGCGCGACGGGACCGTCTACGGCTACGAGGCGCTGATGCGCACCAAGGAGCCGTCGCTGCCCCATCCGGCCGCGGTGCTGGACGCGGCGGAACGGATCGGGCGGATCGGCGAGGTCGGGCGGAGGACGCGGGACGCCGCGGCGACGTTCCTCGGACAAGCGGGCGAGGGAACGTCGATCTTCCTCAACCTCCACTCCAGCGACCTGGCCGATCCGGAGCTCCGCCGGGACGACACCCCGCTCGCGCTGGCGGCGCACCGGGTCGTCCTGGAGGTCACGGAGCGCGCTTCGCTCGACCAGGTCGAGAACCCCGGCCGCGCCGTCGCGGCGCTGCGCGAGCGCGGGTTCCGGATCGCGGTGGACGACCTGGGCGCCGGATACGCCGGGCTCACCTCCTTCACCCAGCTCTCGCCCGACGTCGCCAAGCTCGACATGTCGCTCGTGCGCGGCGTGGACACCGACGAGCGCCGGGCGCGGGTCATCGGATCGATCACGGCGCTGTGCCATGAGCTTAGCGTGCTGGTCGTCGCGGAGGGCGTGGAGACGGTGGCCGAGCGCGACGCGCTCCTGGGCCTGGGCTGCGACCTCTTCCAGGGCTACCTCTTCGCGCGGCCGGCCGCGCCGTTTCCGGTGCCGGTGTGGCCTGCCGTGGATACGGGGCGGCAGCTCGACTTGCTGAGGCCGACGCTGTCGCCGGAAACGTAGAGGCCGGGCGGCACCGGGACACCGCGCTAGCGGGTGACGACGTGCTCGGCCTTGAAGTCGCCGAGCTCGACCGTCACGAGGCTTCCGGCGGCGATCTCGGCGCCGGGGTTGGTGAAGATCTCGAAGTAGGTGCGGCCCGCCTCGGGCTCGTCCGTGGTCTGTCGCAGGGGCCCAACCGTCGGCGGGGAGGGTACGAAGGTCACGGCGCCGGTCGCCTCGTCGGTGAGCCGGGTCCGCACGCCCTTCTTCAGCAGCGGCGCCGCCTTCGCCGGGTCCACGACGCGGTAGCGGAAGTCGAGCATGTAGCCGCCGCTGGTGCGCGTCACTCCCAGGACCTCGACGCCCCACTGCTCCTCGGCCGGCGACAAGACGTGCGTCGCCGGAACCGGGTCGGGGCGGGTCGGGGCCGGGAGCCGGCACGCGGCGGTCCTTCCCGCCAGGACGCCGACCGTCGCGGCGGACACGGGTGCGAGCCCGGCGCGCGCCGGAGCCTGCGGCGCCGATTGCGCGTGGGCACGGTGCTCGCTGCACCCGGCGACGGCAAGCAGAAGTGCGACGGCTCCCGTCACCGCGCTTCTAACCGACAACCGCCCATCACCTCGTTCCATCCTTGCTCCGCCCATTTGCCACTGCTCCACGGCTCGCCCCCCTTCGACCGCTCGCCCCCCCTTCGACCGCTCCACCTAGAACATCCTGTCGTACAGCAGCTTGGCGCCGGAGGCCGGGACGGTGAACAGGACGTCCGCGGTCTTGCTCGCGGGCAACGACACCGAGTAGCGCTCGCCGGGGTACTTGTACGCGAAGCCGTCCTCGGCCAGCGCGAGCGCGTAGGTCTGCAGGAACATCGGCGCGCGCGTCCGGAGCCCGCCGTTGACGAAGCGCACCAGCAGTCGCTGGCCGGCCAGGCTCGGGGCGACGTCGTACGCGCCGCTCATAACGGCCTCGCCGTTGATGAGGAAGTACTTCGGCACGTACCGGACGGTGCTCGTCATCGCCAGGCCGGGGCCGTACTGCCCCGTGGCGACCGCGTCGTGCAGCGCGGGGTCGACCTCGCTGTACACCAGCAACAGGTCCTGGTCGAAGGCGCGGCCGGGGTACGCCTCGCCGGCGGCCGACGGACGACGGACGGCGCCCAGGAGCCCCATCTGCACCTGGACCTGCGGCGCGGTGCCCGTCTTGTACAGGAAGGTCCCCGGCCGCAGCGCCGTGTAGCTGTACACCACGGGGGAAACGTTTCCGGGCACGGCCTCGCGGGTGAAGGAACGCACCCGGCCGCTGGGATAGCGGACCACGGGGAGGGACTGCCGCAGCCCGTCGATCACCAGCGAGGTCGGCACGTCCAGGTTGTTCTCGAGCTGCACGGTCAGCCGCGTGGTGTCCGCCTGCAGCTCGATGACCGGCCCGGGAGACGACAGCACGCCGTCGTGCGCCCCGAACGCGGAGTCCTGCGCGTAGCCCCACATCACCACGTCCGTGCCGTCGGGCATGGTCTTGGTGAACGCTTCGGCACGCAGGAAGACGGTGACGGTGGCCAGGGCGGATTGCGTCTGGCTCTCCCCGTCGTCGCCCGTGGCGCAGGCCGTCGCGGTCCCGAGGAGGGCGAGGGCCGAAGCCAGGTACGTCCATCGAACCGTCGCGGCATGGTAGTTTCTCATGGCGTCACCTCCACCCTACATCTCCATGATCGGAACGTCGGGGTGCTCGACGACGAGCATCGTCATCATGCCGCCCGGGAAGACGTCGTTGTTGACCATCTCGTACTCCTTGTGGGAGTGCCACATGAAGTAGTAGCCGGCCTCGGGGTTGGGCGTCGTGCCGAAAACCGGCTGGCGGTACCCGCTCATCCCCAGGAACGGGCTGCCGGGATAGAACGGACCGGCCTCCGTGTCCTTGGGATCCGGGAGCACGACCGGGAACGGCTTGCCGTGGTCCGCCGCGAGTTCCCCCGGCGCCAGGGGGTCGCCCGGCTGGTGGCCGTAGACGTCCCAGCCGAGCCGGTCGCCGGTCCACGTGAACAGCGCATCGTCGGTTCCGCCGGGGGTGACCGTGGTCGTGAACCACAGGAACGATCGGTCGGCTCCGGAGCCCGGCGCGCTCTCCAGCAGCCGGCCGTCCTGGGCGATGATCCGCATGTGCTGGCCGTGCGTGTGGAACGGGTGCAGGTCGCGCCCGGCAGGAACGATCCGCAGCAGCAGCTTCTCGCCGGGGTGGATCATCGGCATGCAGCTGTACGGCTGCGCCGGCAGCCACTGCGCGCCCGCCGCGACCATCGTGTCCGGCGCCGTCCGGCCGTTGAGGAACCAGTACGTCGGGCGGTACTTCGTGAAGTCGACGTCCGCGATCCGCTGCGTCTCGACCAGCTCGTGGATCAAGGGGTCCATCTCCGTCTCCAGGAACAGGACCTCGCGATCGTACGCGCTGTCGGCGTGATCGTAGGCCCAGCCCGCGTGAGCCGGCCGCACGATCAGCGCTCCGACCATGCCCATCTCGATGCCGAGCTGGGGGTCGCTGCCGTCGTGGTACTGGAAGGTGCCCGGCCGCAAGGCCGTGAACTGGTAGGTCACCGGCGCGCCCGCGGGCTCCACCTCGTTCGTCAGCGCCCCCGGAACGCCGCCCAGCGCCGTCACGCCCTCCTGCCCGGGGAAGACCAGCGACACGTTGACCGGCAGCTCGTTGTCCAGCGTGATGGTGACGACGTCGCCCACGCTGACCAGCAACGTCGGGCCGGGGTACTGCATCAGCCCGGCCCCATTCGCCAAGCCCCAGACGTGGATGCTGCCCCCTTCCCCGGTCGAGACGTACCCCGCACGCGCCGTCAGGCTGAACGTCGGCCCCGCGACACCGGAGATGGCCCCCAGGGACGGGCGGGGCAGGAGCGTCAACGCCAACGCCAGCAGCCCCGCGAACCCGGCGGCGGCGAGCGGCGCGACGGGACGGAAGGGGCTCGCGATCGCGCCCGCCCGGGCGACGCCGCCCAAGCCTCCCGCGTTCCTCGTGATATGCATCGTCATGGCAATGTCCTCCTTCGTTCTCCCGCCTCAGCCCAGGATGACGACTTCGGTCATCATCCCGCCGGTGTCCTCGGCGTCGTTGCTCAGGAAATTCAGGTTCGTCACGTACAGGAAGTACGTGCCCGGCACGAGGCCCGTGGTGTCCAGGATCACGTCCGCGGACTCCCCCGCCCCCAGCATGACCGAGTTCGTGTCGTAGGACAGGTCGAGCCCGCTCGGTCCGCGCAGGATCTTCGCGTCCTGGCCGATCACATGCATCGGAATGCCCTGGATGCTGATCGTGAAGTACTTGGTCACCGAGAGGTTGGAGAGGCGCAGCAGCACCCGCTGCCCGCGGCGGGCGCGGACCTGGGAGTCGATCTTCTGCGAGAAGTTCCCGTCGTAGCCGTTGGGGATCGGCCCGCGTCGCGCCGTGTCGGGGTACCCGCGGCCGTTGATCAGGAAGTAGCGGTCGTCCATCAGCGCGAACGGCAGCGGCTGGACGCCCTCGCTGGCGTCGTGGAAGTCGGGATCCATCGAGTCGAGCTGCAGCGGGACCTCGATGTCGTAGCGCGTGCTCCCGTCGCCGTCGTTGTACGCGTACTTCTGGCCGGCGCGGTGGACGAAGCTGCCCAGCGGCGTCCCCGGCGGCAGCAGGTTCTGCTTCGGCCGCACGTAGAGCTGGCCCACCATCCCCATCTGGATGTGCTCCGTCGCCTCGACGTGGCAGTGGTACATGTACGTCCCCGGGTCGATGGGCTCGTAGTAGTACGGCTGGCTCGCGTCCATCTTGACCGTCAGCGTCGAGTCCGGCATGCCGTCGAAGATCGGCGCGGCGTTCGGGAACCCGTGCCAGTGGATCGAGTGGGGGTCGAACAGGTCCGGCCGGATCATGAACCCCGCGTTGCTCACCGTGAGGTACACGCGCTGCCCCTCCCGGAACGCCATCGTCGGCGCCGGCTCCTCGGCGCCGAGCGTGTGCTCCATGACTGCCATGTCCAGCGCCTCGCCCGGCAGGATCTCGGAGAAGCCGAAGACGTACAGCAGCTTGCCGTCGGCCATGTTCACGAACCCGTCGCTCGCGATCATGTGCTTGCACACGACGTCGTCCGCGGCGTTGCCGTCGCCGTCCGTGTCCAGCCCGTCCGTGTCGAGCGGACACTGCTGGGTGATGGTGGCGCGGGCCGGTCCGGCCGTCAGCGCCACCGCCAGCACGGCGAACAGCGCTCCCGAGTGGCGGATGATTGCGTTCATCGGATTCCGTCCTTTCTCTTTCCTTGCCCGCGTCATGGCTAGTGCCTCTCGTCGGCGCCGGCGTCGACGCCACCGCCGAACGGCCGGCCCTGACGGTCAATGTCCCGGTCCAGCTCGGGGAAGCTGCCCAGCCAGGCGCCGTCGCCCAGGTTGGTCGCCGACGAGCCGGCGCCGAGGTGGTAGTCCCCGTGCGAGCCGGGGAGCTGGAAGGTGACCATCACGAAGTTCCCCATCGCCGCGCCCTTGGCGGTGGCGAGGAAGGTGTTGAAGTACGAGCCGTCGACGAACTGCGGGTCGGTCGCCTCGTTGCTGCCGTCGTACGAGCCGCCCCCGCCCGGGTAAGCCGTGTCCGTGAGGATGCTGCTCCTCGGGGAGAGGAACTCCGGCGCCGCGGTGCCCGCGACGGCGAGGTCCCAGAAGTACGGCGCCGCACCACCGGCGACGTCCGGCGCCAGGCCGCCGTACGGCGGGTTGGCCGCGGCGTCCCAGTAGAACGAGCGGTTCTGCCAGATCACGCAGTCCTCGATCACGGGGTCCGTGAACTCCTGGAACACCGACGGATCGAACGCCGCCTGCAGGCCCGCGCTGTGGGCGAACGAGGCGATGCCGCCGACCTTGGGAACCGAGCTGGACAGCCCGCCGCCCTCCTGCTCGTTGGGGCAGATCGTCCCTGGCGGCACGTCGGGAACGCAGGGACCGAAGGCGTCCACGTTGTTCGACGTCGCGTCGTTGTGCGCGATGGTGTCGTTGACGAGGAACACCCGCGCGCTGTCGTCGAACGAGATGCCGCCGCCGGCGTCCCAGCTCACGTTGTTCACGATCAGGTTGTTGAGGATGTCCAGCTCCCACCACCGCGTCGGATCCGCCGGGTGCGCCGCCACGTCCTGGCCGTTGGTCAGCAGCGTGCGGATGCCGCCCCCGTCGTCCCCGGCCATGTTGGCCTCGATACGGTTGGCATCGATGACCACCGAGCCGGAGCCCGGCGTCAGCGCCGTGCCCGGCAGGGCCAGCTCGCCGGCCACCATGATCCCGGCTCCCTCGTCGAAGCTCTGGTTGGAGAGGATGACGTTGCGCGCGATCGTGCCGCCGTCGGAGAGCCCGAAGTGGGCGATGCCACCGCCGTAGTTCACCGCCATGTTGCCGCAGATCCGGCTGTCGGTGACCTCGTAGCCGTCGCTGCCCGCGAAGAGCGCGATCCCGCCGCCACCGTCGATCCCGCCGTTGCCGGTGATGAGGTCGTGGTCGATACGGAGCCGCAGGTTCCCGGCACCGACGTACTCGCCCGTCGCGGGGTCGACCAGCGACGGCGTCCCGGACCGGATCCCGCCGCCGAAGTTGCCGCTGTTGCGGAGGATGCGGAGGTTCGAAAGCGCCAGATCACGCACGTACGCGTTGACGAAAATGCCGCCGCCGTGCACCGCCCCGACCACCCCCAGGCCGTCAATCCGCGGCGGGGAGGCGGAGCTGACGGGCATCGACGACGGGAAGCTTACCAGGATGCCGCTGCCCTTCTCCGCGAAGAACCGCGGCTGGTTCCGGTTCACCCCCTCCCCGAAGGTGATCCGCTCGAGCTGCCCCGGCAGCAGCTCAATCGCCCCCGTGTCGATGAGGTCCTGGATCTGCACGTCCCAGGCGGCCTGCTGCGGCGGCGTGAGCAGCCCAGCCTCCAGGATGGTCGCGAACGGCCCGTAGCCCTGCAGCTTGAGCGGCTTGGCCACGATCAGGTTCTCGCGGTACGTGCCAGGCGGAATCAGGACCAGGGCGCCGGCCGGCGCGCTGTCGATCGCCGCCTGGATCGTGCCGCCCGCCGCCACGCGGACGACGCTCGGGATGCCGGCGCTCCCGATCTGGACCGTCACGCCAATCGGCGACTCCATGCCGCTGTCGGAGCGCGTGACGAGGAGCTGGCCCGTGCTCGTCCCCCCCGGCACCGTGATCCGGATCTCCGCCGGCGACCAGCTGTCGATCGTCATGTCGTCGCCGCCGATGGTCACCGTTCCGCCCACCCCGAACCCGAAGTCGCGATCGATCAACGGCGTGCTGAGCGGATCGGTCGGGTCGTAGTCCGGGTTGGGCACGGGGACCAGGCCGCGCGACTTGATCACCAGCTCGCCGGGCAGCGACGGCAGGAACGGCCCGCCACCCGCCGGGTCGGAGACCTCGGCGACCAGCGGCACGCGGTCCGGCGGCTCGCAGTCGAGCCGTCCGGCGTTCTGGGAGAACGCGGCGATCGGGATCACCGGCGTGTCCAGCGGCGTCTGCTTGCCGGGCTGGTACTCGAACTCGAGGCACATCGGCGCGTATGCCGGGTTGAACCAGGGATCCTCGATCGTCTGACCGGGGTTCTCCGGATCCGGGATGGGCCCCGGGTCGTTGACGCAGATCTGCAGCACGTTGGGCGCGACGCCCGACGGCTGCGGCGGATCGATCGTGTACGTCGAGGGGACCAGCGCCGTGTAGTGGCCGAATTCGTCGGTATAGAACCGGCCGATCTCGAGGCCCGTCCAGTCGTTCATCGCGATCGGCATCCACGCCGGAGCGAGGTTGTCGCGGAAGATGGGGCTGTTGGGGTCGAACGTCAGCGCCAGGTCGTTGCGCACCATGCCGAACACCCGGCCCGCCTTCGGCACCTCGGTGAACAGCGGGAAGTCACAGTTGACGTTCTCGCCCTGCCCGACGTGCACCTCCTTGAGGTCGCACAGCGGCAGGGTCTGCCCCCCGTAGACTCCCGGCTCCCCCGGGAACAACGCCAGCTCGGCCGGCACCAGGCGCGGCTCCCCGACGCAGACCGGTGGACCCAGGACCGGGTCGTTCTTGAAATCGAACGGGATCATCTCCTCGCCGAAGAGAACGTTCTTGTCCTCCTCGCGCTGCGGCAGGTAGCCCGCCGGCGGGCTCACCCCGACGATGTAGTACCCCGGCGCGATCGGCATGGCCTCGGGACCGCCCGACGCGAGGCCGCCGGGAACCCACGAGGCGAACGCGTAGCCGCCGTCGAACAGCGCCGGCCGCACCTGGTTCCAGGTGTGGATGGTCTCGGCGCAATCCATGACCTGCGTCCCGTGCACGAACAGCGGATCCCCGGGGCAGCCGGTGGGCGCGCTGTCGTCGAACGAGTCCGAGTTGCCGATCTGGACCGCATCGCCGGGATCGAACACGCCGTCCCCGTCCCGGTCCCAGTCCTCCGGGCCGGGAGCGCCACCGCCCTCCCGCCAGCCGAGCGGGTAGCTGTCGACGTCGGCCCGCGTCGGCAGGCCGTCGCCGTCCAGGTCGTCGATCACGCCGTCGAAGTCGACATCCTGGTACAACTCGACCTGCGTGCGCGGGATGCCGGGCTCCCACTCCTCCATCGCCGCCAGCCGCGGGTCGTCCTCGGCGCGTGTCGTGGCGTAGTACGTGATGCCGACGATGCCGCCGTTCTGGTCGGGCTCGAAGGCCTTCTTGCCCCAATCGATGATGTTCGTCTGGCCGGCGAACACCATCATACCCTCGAGCAGGATCTCCGCCGGATGCGAACCGACCTCCGTGCGCCATCCCAGCCCGCCGTTGTCGGGCTGCGCCTGCGGGCGAAGCGCCTCGCCCGGCGCAGGCTCGCCGCCGTCGTCGACGACGACCCGCGCCCCGGTCGACCAGAACCGCGCGTAGTCCACCTCGGCGATCAGCCATTGGAAGAACGGGAAGACCTCGTGGAAGAAGTACTTCCCCTCGTTGTCGGTACCCGTCGACTGGTAGATCGTGCCGTCCGTGAACCGCAGGTTCAGGCCCGCGTTCGGAATCCCCATCTCTCCCGGGTCCTGGATCGCGTCGCCGTTCAGGTCGTTGAAGACGGTGCCCTCCAGGTTGCCGAACCAGGCGAAGGCACCGATGGCCCCGAGGTCGATGGCGTCGCCGCCGTCGGGCATGACGACCGTCCGGAAGTCGATGATCGCGTCGAGCGAGTAGTCGAAGACGACGAGCTGCCAGGTGCCCGGAGGGACGTTCTCGATCGTGAACGAGCCGTCCTCCGCCGTCGGCTGGGCGTAGACCATCTCGTCGGACCCCGAAAGGTCGTTCAGGGCGACCCAGGCGTCCGGGATCCGGCCGGCGACCCAGTTGCCGCGCCCGACCGGCGGCCGGTTCTCGTGGACGTAGTGCGCCGTGCCCGAGATCGTCCCGGCCCCCGCCGCCCCTCCCGGCAGCTCCATCGGATGGACGAACCCGAAGAAGGAGTGCCACATGAACCAGCCGAGCTCCACCAGCCACGGCGGCTCCGCATGGCCGACCCACGCGTCGATCGTCGGACCGCCCTCCAGCGTGCTGGTCTGCACCCAGTCCGTCCCTACCGGCGGCGACACCAGCACGGCGTACTTGCCAGGCGGGAGGTTCTTGATCAGCGCCTCGCCGTTGGTGTCGGTGAGGACGTAGCCCTCGCCCATCATCTCGACCACCGGCGCGCCGTCGGCGTCCAAGATGAACTCCCCGGCGGCGTCCTTCACGTACGTCGTGCCGATCGGGTTGCCGAAGAAGTCCATCATCTGCTGGCCGGCCTGCTCCTCGATGGTCACGCTGAATCCCTCGAGCGCGGCTTCCGCCGGGATGTCGGGCGCGTTGTTCAACGGCTTGTTGTCCTCGAAGACGTAGACCGAGATCTCCGCCGTCGGCAGCGGCGGGGAGTGCACCACGACCGTCGCCTCGGTCTGCCCCGGCAGGATGTTCGTGCCGCTCATCTGCCATCCGTGCTCCTTGGGCAGCACGGACAGATAGCTGCGGCGATCGTCCGGAATCGCGATCGTCGCCGTGTCCGTGTCGGTCTCTCCGCTCGCCAGCGTCGGCGCGTGGCTCTTGTGGATCGCCACGCCCGGGCTGTCCGTCGCCGGAACGCCCGGCTGGACCGGGTAGGAAACGTCCTCCTCCAGCAGCCACCGCCACCCGCTGACCGGCGTCCCCGTCTCGTCCACCACGCTCACCGTCAGGCTCGGCGCACCGACGAACGACTGCGTCGGCGGTGCCACCGGCGCGACGACCTGCGCTGGGCCGTCGTCCGCCGTGGTGGAACAGCCGACGACGCTCGCGACGACGAGCGCGATGCCCAGTCGGAACCGCTTCGACAGGATCCTGATGCTTGGGTTCTTCATGCGGCCACCTTCCCTCCCTACCCCGCTCAGCGTCGGGGAGGACGCTCGGACGTTTGCGAGGGCCGAGCCAAGAGAGGCCGGACGCGAACACGACGCCAAATCGGCCGACTTCCGGGAATAAGGCGGCGCTCCGCCGAAATGAAGGCTCCGTCACGAGCGACTGTTGACGACAAGATCCGCCAAAGTTCGGCAATCGGTGGGCTCGGCTCGGCGGAGGCCGCGACCGGGCAGGTCGGACTCGTACGGACCGCGGATCGGTCGGGAGGCGCCTCGAGCTGCACACAGCAGCGCCGGCGGCGGAGCACGAGCATCGACGCGACCAGGACGCCCGCCAGAATGCCGGCGGCGGGCCGGCCACCGGCCGGCGCGCACCCGCACCCGGAATCGGCGCCGGGCTCCGGGACCCCGCCGTCGACCATGCCGCCCCGGCGCCGTCCGCGTCGGCGTCGGCGTCGGCGTCCGCATCCGCACCGCACTCCTCGACGACCGTGCGATCACGGTCGGTGTCGACCCCGTCGCGGGACTCGGCCTGCGGTACGGGGGCAGCGCAGCCGACCCAGAGCACGACGGCGCACGATTCGGTGCCGGGCCCGCCTGCGGTCGCGCAATCGCCACCGCCGGCGGTCGAGGGGCCTTTCGGGGCGCGGCGGGGCCGGACGGAGGCCCGCAGTCCGAAACGACCGTGTGCGGCGGGAGTCGGGACGCGCTGCCTAGTCGGCCCGGTGCATCAGGACCAGCTCGAGGGCCGCGAGGACCTGATCGGGATCGAGCGGGCGGTCGACGACGGCGTCCGCGCCCAGCCGGTAGGCGGCGGCTCGACCATCGCGATCGGCGGGCGGCGCGGCCAGGATGACGGGCACGGGCAGATCGGAGTCGCGGACCGCGCGCAGCATCTGGCCGCAACACGGAGCACCGGAACTCACGTCGGCGACGACGGCCGTGGGCGTCGCTTCCTCGCCGGCGCCCAGGGCCGCGCGGACGCGCTGGAAGAGGTCGCGCCCGTCCCGGAAGTCCAGGACGTCGAAGCCGTCGTCGCGCAGCGTGCCGGCCACGCCGCGGCCGCTCTGTGTCTCGGACTCCACGAGCAGGATGCGCGTCATGGATTCCTCCCCGCTGCCGGCGGGACCAGGGCGCGAACCGCGGCGCCCAGGTCGTCCAGCTCGAACGGCTTCTCGAGAACCGCCTGCACCCCGAGTCGCCGCGCTTCCGCCCGCACCGCCTCGTTGCCGTAGCCCGTGATGAACACGACGGGAACACGCACGCCGACGTCGCGCATGACGCTCAGGACGTCGAGCCCGGAACAGCCGGGCATCTGGATGTCGCTGACGATGAGCTGGACCTCGGGACTCGCGGCGCATTCGACGACCTTCCGCCGCACACAGGCCGCCAGTTGCAGTCCCGTCCGCGCCTCGACCACCTCGTACCCCGCGGCGCGCAACGCCAACGCGATCATCTCCCTCAGGTCGTCGTCATCGTCGGCCACGAGAATGCACGGGGGATCCGACCGGCAGGCCGCGGCGGCGGCGTGGGCGACCGGTCCGGCCGCCGACTCGAGTTCCTGTTCTCCGTCCCACGCCATCTTCCACGTCCCCGCCCCCGGCGACTTGCCCGCCGCCAAGGCCATCCGTTGCTGCGGACGGCGTGCCAGGACGCCAATGCCCCGGAATCACAAGCCGGTTCCCCCCCGGGAACTGTGGCGTTCCGCCCTCCTTCCCGCAGCCGTCTCTCGAACAAGCGGTGGAATTGCGGGAAATCGGGCGTTCCGAGCCCCCTGCCGACGACGGGGCAATTTGCCGCACGATGGTGCGGAGCAACCTCGCGGTGCCGACCGGACGTTCAGCGGTGACGAGCGCGGTGACGGCCGCGCATCGCCCGTACGGCGAGCCCGGCGACAAGGAGCGGCAGCGCCCCCGCCGCTCCGCCGGCGCCGGGCACGCGGCACCCGCACGAACCGGGATCCGGCGGAGAGTCCGAACAATCCGCGTTCAGCCCGCCGTGGGGCGGCAGGCACCGTCCCGGATCGCCGGCGTAGGGATACAACGTCGTCGCGCCCTCGATGTCGTCCGGGGCCAGGTCGCGCAACGAGCAATCGCCAGGGCCGCTGTAGACCCGCATCGTGGCGCCGGACACGTCGGTGTGGTCGAGGCCGAGCATGTGTCCCGCCTCGTGCGCAATCATGTTCTGGATGTCCATGAGCTCGGGCGAGCAGTCGGTGCCGAAGCGGTACCCGACGCCGTTCACCTCGATGTCCGCATCGAGGATGGCGCCGGTGGCCGGATCGTAGGTCAGTGTCGTGAGGGCGATCGTGTCCGCGCCGTACTCGCCGGGCCAGCGGTCCTCCTGCCACACGATGCAGTTCGTGTTGGTCCAGTCCCGCTCGTAGCCCGCCCGGCAGCAGGTCAGGTCCGGCGTCGGCTGGAAGCGGAAGTACGAGCCGCGCAGATCCCAGGCCCGCATGCCGAGCGTCACGGCCACGACGCAGTCGGCCACGGGGACGTCGGCCGAGCACGCGGCGGCCACGGTGTACTGCGAGCAGTCGGACTCCGCCACGTGCAGCGGCCGGTGCGGCGTCTCCTTCGTCGTCGCCTGGACCCAAGCCCGCGCGGGCACGGCGCAGAGAAGCAACCCGCCGGCGAGCAGCGCCGAAAAGAGCGGGAACAACGGAGACGGCCCCTTCCCGGTGCGTTCGCTATCGGTGTCCATCGGTGTCCATCGGTGATTTCACTTCCCCGCCGGCGGCAGGGCCGCTCGCACTTCCTTGAGGACATCCGCCAGCGGGCGAGGCGCGTCGAGCCAGGGACCCACGGACATCTCCGCCCCAGGCTCGACCAGCTCCGGCAGGTCGGGGTTGGGCGCGACGTTCGCGCCATCCGGCCCTTCGATCACGGGCAGGGCGCCCTGGGACATCCCGACGGGACGGAACAGCGCTGTCGAGGACCCTGCGCTCGCCCCGGGGTACGCCTCGAGGAACAGCAGGTACCGCTCGCCGGCTCGAAGCTGCGGCTCACCGAACACCCGCTGCCCGATGCCGTCGACCTCGCCGCCGAGCGTGCGCACGACCAG
The DNA here is from genome assembly GCA_016218815.1 of Deltaproteobacteria bacterium. GTDB lineage: Bacteria > Myxococcota_A > Polyangia > DRWM01 > JAAZOP01 > JAAZOP01. The sequence goes on along the minus strand of JACRCX010000054.1, from coordinate 97,606 downwards.
CCGAGCGTTCGCGGACGCGCCATCCAGGCCGTCGCCCACCACGACGACGGAGTCGGTGACGATCCGTCCGCCGAGCCACGACGATGCGGCCGATTCGACCGAGGCCACGACGACCGCGTCGGACTGCTCGACGAGCTGCGGCAGGGAGAGCGCACGCACCACGGAGCCGGACGCCGAGGCCGCGCACATCGAGGCGGCGAGCGCGAGAGCGACGGGAAACCGGACTCGAGAAGGAATGGGTGCGTTCTTCATGCGCGGGAGTTCAGCATGCGACGGGGCGGCGCGCAAGTCGCCGCGCCCGCCGCCGGTCAGCTACAGACACGTCGTGGCGGTGACCGGCGTGTTGCCGTCGACCGTGAGCGCCCAGTCGGCGCACCCCGCCGACGCGGCGTGCCGGATCTCCACGATCAAGTCGAGCGTGTCGTCCCCGGCCGAATCCTCGCGGCGCACGTCCACCGTGTCGTAGTGGCCGCTCGAGCTGCGGACGGTCGAGGACCCGGCAAGGTCGCCGCCGCAGGACACGCAGTACACGTACAGGTCGTAGTCGACCCCCGGCGGGCTCCACAGCCTCACGGTGCCGGTAATGGGGATGTTGGAGGGCAGGTCGTCCTCGCGCAGCGTGACCCAGTCCCACTGCTCGGTCCAGTACGTGTCGCTCGCCTGGTCGGGACCCATGTCGCCCGAGATCGTGCCCAGGTCCCACAGCCCGTCGGTACAGGCCGGGTTCGTGTCGCGGACGTACCCCTCGTCCGTCAGGCCGTCGCAGTCGTCGTCGATCATGTTGCAGACCTCGATCGAGTTGCCCGTCGTGTCGCTGCACTGGAACGCGCCCCCGGTGCACGAGCCCATCCCTTCCGCGCACAGGTCGGTGTCGGGCCCGTCGCACGCGACGCCGACGCGGGGGTCGGCCGAGCCGTCCGCGGTCGCCGGGTTGCAGTCGTCGTCCAGGCTGTTGCACAGGTCCACCGTCGAGGACGTCGCGTCGCTGCAGACGACGTGGCCGGCCGTGCAGGTGCTGCTGCCCTCCACGCAGAGGTCGGTGTCGGGCCCGTCACAAGGGACGCCGACCAGCGGATCGCCGGAGCCGTCCGCGGTGGCCGGGTTGCAGTCGTCGTCGATGCCGTTGCACAGGTCGGGCGACAGGCCCGGACCATCGGAGCACTGGAGCGCGCCGCCGGAGCAGAACCGCAGCCCGTCCGCGCACAGGTCGGGATCGGGGCCGTCGCACGCCGCGCCGACCGCGGGATCCTCGGACCCGTCCGCGCTGCCCGGGTCGCAGTCGTCGTCCAGCCCGTTGCACACGTCCACCGTCGAGGACGTCGCGTCGCTGCAGTGGACCGACCCGCCCGAACACACGCTGCTCCCCTCGAGGCAGAGGTCGCTGTCCGGACCGTCGCAGGAGACGCCCACGCCCGGATCCTCCGAGCCGTCCACGCTCGCCGGGTCGCAGTCGTCGTCCAGCCCGTTGCACAGGTCCACGGTCGAGCCGGTCGTGTCACTGCAGGAAATCGCCCCGCCGGAGCACGCCGTGGTGCCCTCCAGGCAGAGATCGCTGTCGCTGCCGTCGCACGACGCCCCCACGCCGGGGTCCTCCGACCCGTCGGCGCTTGCCGGATCGCAGTCGTCGTCCAGGCCGTTGCACAGGTCCACGGTCGAGGAGGACGCGTCGGAACACCGCGTGCCGGTCCCGGACGCGTCGCAGATCAGGGCGCCCTCGGCACACAGGTCGGAGTCGGGGCCGTCGCACGCCGTGCCGACGCCGAAGCCCTCGTCCGTCTGTCCGTCGCAGTCGTCGTCGATGCCGTTGCACAGCTCGGCCGGCGGCCCGCAAGCCGCCCAGGAGCACGCGTCGCACGACTGCATTCCTGCGCTGCCGCAGGAGGTGGAGCAGGCTCGCACGGGGTCACCGTCGCACTGCTCGTAGCCGGCCCAGACCTGGCCGTCGCCGCACGCGGCGGCGACGCAGGTGGAGAGGCAGGAGTCGGTGTTGACGGTGTTGCCGTCGTCGCAGGCTTCGCCGGGGTCGACCAGGCCGTTGCCGCAGGCGGACTCCGCGCACATCCCGCCGCGGCACACGCCGGCCGCCCCGCTGCCGACCATGCACGGCGTCAGGTCCGTGAGCGGCGTGCCCGCTTCGCAGACGTGCGCCGCCGAACAGCTCTCGGCGCCGTTGCAAAGCACCTCGTCGTCGCACTCGGGCACCGAGGAGCAGCTCCAGGTGCAATCCGCCTCGCAGCCGTCGCCCGGAACGGCGTTGCCGTCGTCGCAGGCTTCGCCGGGCTCCACCAGGCCGTTGCCGCAGTCGATCGCCGCGCACAGACCGCTGCGGCAGACGCCGCTCGCGCCGTCCGCCGTCGCGCACGCCGTCAGGTCCGCCTCGAACGTCCCGGCCTCGCACATGTGGGCCGCGGAGCACGTCTCCGCGCCGTCGCAGAACACGCCGTCGTCGCAGTCGGCGTCGGCGGCGCACGAGTAGGTGCAGTCGGTCTCACAACCATCGCCCCCGACGACGTTCCCGTCGTCGCATTCCTCGCCGGGATCGACCGTGCCATCTCCGCACGAGATCGGGGCGCAAACACCGCCGTGGCATGCGCCATCCGACCCGGAGGAGTCCGTGCACGGGTCGCCCTCCGCCTTCGCCGTGCCCAACTCGCACAGGTGCGACGGGGAACATGCTTCGTCCCCGTTGCACGATTGGCCGTCGTCGCAGTCGAAGTCCCCGGTACACAGGAAGGTACAGTCCGGCTCGCAGCCGTCCCCGGAGATGTCGTTCCCGTCGTCGCAATCCTCTCCGGGGTCCAGGTACCCGTCCCCGCAGCGTCCCACGACGTCGGCATCCGCGTCCGCGTCGCCGCCGGCATCCGCGTCGCCGCCGGCTCCCTCGTCCGCGTCGGCGGCCACGTCTTGACCGTCCTCCCGTTCGGCGCCCGCGTCGTCACGGGCGTCCGGCGGCTCGTAGTCGGGTTCGTAGTCGTAGGAGTAGTCGGACCCGCCGTCGGTGCCGCCGCTGCTCAGGTCGCAGCCCGCGAGGCCCGACGAACCGGCGGCCAGCAACACCGTCAACGCTGCCAGGATGCCGTTCGACCGATTGGAGTTCATTGGCGACCACCCTTCCTTCCGCCCGGATCGGAGCCCGGGGAACGTCCCAGTCGCTCTGCGAGGGTCGGGCCAACGCGCGTCGCCTCCCGACTCCGCCGGTCCCCACGGCAACTTCGGCGTGGGCGGCGTGAAGACCCGGCTGTCGCGCCGATCGGAATCCCGGCAACAGTTGACAACACGTTCTGCCAAGGTTGGCGAATCGCGCGTGTAGGATGGTCTGCTCGCCGTCAAGGGTGAGGAAGGCAGGTCGCGACGGCCACGTCGGTGGCTCCATTCACTGTCAGCGACCAGTCGCCGCCGCTGCAGACGACCCCCGCACTGTGGCGGATCTCGATCAAGACGTCGAGATTGTCGGCGGCGGCCGTGTCGTCGCGCCGGACGTCCACCTGGTCCAGGTGACCGTCCAGTCCGCCGACCGTCGATGCGCCGGCGAGTGTGCCTCCGCACGCGAGGCAGTAGACGTAGAGGTCGAAGTCGATGCCCGGCGGACTGTACAGCGAGATCGTGCCGGTGATCGGCGCGGAGCCCGCCAGGTCCTCCTCGCGGAACGTGACGAAGTCCCACTGCTCGCTCCAGAAGGCGTCGGCCGTGCTGTCCGATCCCGTGTCGCCCGAGACCACGCCGAGGTCCCAGAAGCCGTCGGCGCAGAGCGGGTTGTTGTCGGGAGCGAAGTCCTCGTCGGTCAGGCTGTCGCAGTCGTCGTCCAGCCCGTTGCAGGTCTCGACGCTGTTGCCCGTGACGTCGCTGCACAGCAGCTCGCCGGCCGCGCAGGTCGCCGTCCCCTCCGGGCAGAGATCCAGGTCCGGCCCGTCGCACGGCGCGCCCACGGCCGGATCCCCCGAGCCGTCTTCGGTGCCCGGGTCGCAGTCGTCGTCGATGCGGTTGCAGAAGTCGCCGTGGGGAGCGCACGCCGACCAGGCGCAGGCCTCGCAAGTCCGCACGCCCACCGTACCGCACGCGGTGGTGCAGGCACGCGGCGCGGGCTCGTCGCATTCCTCGCCCGGACCGAGCAGCCCGTCGCCACAGCTCGTCCCCGCATCGGTATCCCCGGGCGGGTCCACCACGGCCTCCGGCTCCGCACCGACGTCCGCAGCGGCGTCCCCATCCCCGTCCCGAGCGGACTCGTCGGCTTCGTCGCGCGCGTCGCCATCCGCGTCGCCGTCGGGGCCCGCGCCCGTCTCGGCTTCGGCGTCCGGATCGACGGACGCGTCGTCGTCGGACACCGTGTCCGCGTCCCCGTCCGCATTCCCGCCTGCGTCGTCTCCCACGATGGCGTCGGCATCTGCCCCGCCGTCCGGCTCCAGCTCGTCGCGCCCTCCGTCGCGTCCCTCGGACTCGCTCGCTTCGTCCGCGGCATCGGACCCGTACCCGTCCTGGGTATCGTCGCACGCCGCGGCGTCGACGAAGCCGGCCACGAGCAGGGCGCCAATGGCGACCCACAAAGACGTGCTCTGCGTGCGTTCTTCCATCGAGTTCCTCCTCCCGGCGCGGACTGCACCGCCCCTGAGGGTCCGGAATCACCTGCGAGGGACGGGCCACCGCCCGTCGGGGCCGCGCGCGACCGTCCGATTCGCGATTCCGGATGATGCGTCCCGCCGCGGATCGCGAATCCGCGCTGCCAGTGAGCGCATTCTGACCGCACGATCCGCCAGGGTCCTGCGACGCGCGACCTTGCGGGGTCGCGCGCGCACGTTCCGCGGCGCATCGAACCCGACGACCGTGGCGAGCAACGGAACGCGCACGGGCGCACGGCTTGACTCTCCGGGTTCCGTCCTTAGTCATGGGCTCTCGGGCGGCGGCGCAATGGGGACCGCCCCAGGACGTGAGGGAGGACAAGGACGTAGCAGCGGTGACGCAGGGGGAGTCGAGACGTCGCCGCGGGAGAAGTCGTGTTCCGGCCGCCGACGCGCTGCGGGCGCCGGTGGTCGACCCGCCCGCGGCGCAATGGCGTCATGGGGCGGAGTGGAGGATGAACGTGAACAACACTCGTGCCGAGGGATCGCCGATGCGCGTGCTGGTGGCCGGAGAGGACGAGGGGATCCGGCGCGAGATCGTCCCGTTCCTGCGCGGGGCCGGACACCAGGTGGAGGAGGTCCCGGATGCACCCTCGGCCAAGAGCCGGGTCGAGGGCGCCGGTTGCGACGTGGCGCTGGTCGACTCGCGCGTCCTCGACGGACAGCGCACGTCGTTCATCGGCCGGGCCCGGATCGACGACAAGGGAGTGGCGGTGGTGTTGATCACGGATCGGCCCGAGGCCGACGCCGGGCTCGATGCGCTGCGCCTCGGGGCGACCGACTACCTCCGGCGGCCGGTCAGCAAGCTGGAGCTGCAGGACGTCATCCGCAAGGCCGACCGGGCGACGCGTTCGCGGCGACAGGCGCTGAGCGACGCGAGCGCGGGCGTTCCGGAGACCTACGGCCCGGCGGCCTGCCCGGCCGCGTGTCTCGTGGGGCGGAGCCCCGCGATGGCGCGCGTGCGGGAGCAGGTGCACGCCGCCGTCGAGACGAACTGCCGGACCGTCCTCATCCAGGGCGAGACGGGCACCGGGAAGGAGGTCGTCGCCCACGAGCTGCACGTCGCGGCGACGAAGGCGGGCGACCCGTTCGTCGCGGTGAGCTGCCCGGCGCTGCCCGAGACGCTGGTGGAGAGCGAGCTGTTCGGCCACGTCAAGGGCTCGTTCACCGGGGCCGTGTCCGACAAGGCCGGCTGCTTCGAGACGGCGAGCGGGGGCACGCTGTTCCTCGACGAAATCGCCGATCTCTCCTTGCCCGCCCAGGCCAAGCTCTTGCGCGTCCTGGAGACCCGCTCGGTCAAGCGCGTCGGGGGGACACGCGAGGCGGCCGTCGACGTCCGTCTCATCGCCGCCACCAACTCGCCGCTGGAGGATCTGGTCGCGAAACAGCGCTTCCGCCAGGACCTCTACTTCCGGCTCAACGTCTTCAACATCGTCATCCCGCCGCTGCGCGAACGCAAGGAGGACGTGCTGCCCCTGGCGCAGCACTTCGTGCGGACCGAGTTCGCCGGCCGGGGAATCGCGATCGATGGCTTCACCCCGCGGGCCGAGGAGCTGCTCCTCTCCCACGACTACCCGGGAAACGTCCGGGAGCTGAAGAACATCGTCGAGCGGGCGGCGATCACCTGCCGGAAGGGCATGATCCGCGCCGAGCACATCTACCTGCCGGGCCGCGCGCCGACCGGCTCCATCCTGCCGCCGTCGACCGTCCTGCCCGAGCGCGAGCAGATCCTGCTGGCGCTGGAGCGCGCGCGATGGAACCGCCAGCGCGCCGCAGCCGAGCTGGGCGTCCCGTATTCGACCCTGCGCTACAAGATCAAGAAGTACGGCATCGCTTGACGATCCGGCGACCTGACCCGCATACTCCGGCCCGCCACGAGGCCGCATGCGCGTCCACATCATCTACCCCACCTGGCCGAAGCTCCCCCACCAGACGCGGTTCGACCTCCCGCCGCTCGGCCCCCTCCAGGCTGCCGCCTGCCTCCCCGACGACGTCGATGTGACGGTGACCGACGAGAACGTCCAGCCCGTCGACCTCGACCGCGACGCCGACCTCGTCGGCATCTCGATGATGCTCACCTGCCAGACCCCCCGCGGCTACGCGCTGGCCGACGAGCTGCGCGCCCGTGGACGCACCGTCGTCCTGGGCGGCCTGGCTGTCGCACTGCACGAGGCCGAGGCCCGCGGTCACGCCGACGCGATCGTCGTCGGCGAGGCCGAGGGGCAGCTCGACCGCGTCGTCCGCGACCTCCGCGACGGGCGGCTGCAGGCGGTCTACCGCCGCGACGCGTTCGCCGACATGGCGGACGTCCCGGACCCGCGGCGCGACCTCCTCGACAAGAAGCGCTTCTACTCCCACAAGGGCTGGGAGCTGGTCGACCTGGTCGAGACCTCCCGTGGCTGCCGCTTCTCCTGCGCCCCGTGCTGCACCCCGTTCCTCGGCGGTCACCGGCACCGCATCCGGCCCCTCGACCGCGTCCTGGGCGACCTCGCCCGTTGCTCCCGCCTCCTCTTCCTCGTCGACAACTCCCTGGAGCAGGACGTCGCCTATCAGAAGACCCTGTTTTCGGCCATGGCCGGCCTGGGCAAGCGTTGGGTCTCCCACCCCATCTCCGTCGAGCCCGAGGTGCTGCGCCTGGCACGGGATGCCGGTGCCTGGTACGTATACCACGCGATCTACACCATCTCGGACAAGATCCGGGACCGCGTGCGCATGCTCCACGACCACGGCATCATGGTCGAGGGGACGATCCTGCTCGGCCTGGACGAGCACGACGAGGACTTCCTCAAGCGGTTCATTGACTTCCTGCTGACGATCGAGCTGGACGTCGCCGAGTTCACGGTCCTGACGCCCTTCCCGCACACCGAGTACGCGCGGCGGCTGGAGGCGGAGGACCGGATCCTTTCGCGCGACTGGAGTCTCTATGACGCGGGCCACGTCGTCTTCCGCCCACGCCGCATGACCCCCGACACCCTGCAACGCCTGTACGAGGAGGCGTGGCGCGCGTTCCACGCCGAACAGTCGCAGACGTTGCGCATGAGCAGGCTCCTGCTGCCGGTGCTGCGGGAGGACCGGGCCCGGCGCCGGGCCGTGGGCGAGGCACCCGCGCCGCACGAAGGGAACAACGATGGACCCGTTGCTCGATGAACTCAGGGTCAAGCTGGTCGAGGCCGTGGGCCTGACCGACGTCCGGCCGGAGGACATCCGTCCCGACGAGCCGCTCGTCGGCGACGGGCTCGGCCTGGACTCGATCGATATCCTGGAGCTGGTCGTGATGCTCGAGGAGGACTACGGCGTGAAGATCGATAACAAGGAGCTGGGACGCAAGGTCTTCGCCTCCCTCCGCTCCCTCGCCGACCACGTCCGCGAGCACCGCACTCCCCCCAGGTCATGACCTCCACGGCGCCGCGCGCCTTCGTCGTGGGCCTCGGCGCCCTCACCGCCGCCGGACGCGGGGTCGGAGCGCTGCGCGCCGCCTTGCGCTCGGGCGTGCGACCGCTGCGCCCGCCCTCGCGGCTGTCCGTCCCGGCGGAGTTCCGGCTCCCCGGCGGCGAGGTGCCCGACTTCGACGAGCCCGCCGGCCTGCCCCGCACGCACGCGCTGGCGAGGGAGGCCGCACGCGAGGCCCTCCGCGGCCGCGCGACTCCGCCCGACGCGGTCGTCCTGGGCGTGACCACGGGCGGGATCGGCACGACCGAGCGGCTGTTCGCCGCCGGCGAGCGCGAGCCGGCGCGCTACGCCCTTCACGGCGCCGGCACGGTGGCGGAGCTGGTCGCCCGCGACGCGGGATGCACCGGTCCCGCCTTGACCGTCGCCACCGCCTGCTCCAGCGGCGCGGTCGCGCTGGCGATCGCGCTCGAACTGCTCCGCTCCGGCCGCTCACGCTCCGTCCTGGCGGGCGGCGTCGACGGCCTGTGCCGGCTGACCTGGCACGGCTTCCGACTCCTCCAGCTTGTCGACCCGCGCGGCACGCGACCGCTCGACGCCGACCGCAGCGGCCTGACTGTCGCCGAGGGAGCCGGCATGGTGTTGCTGGTCGGCGCCGCCGAGCCGCCGGAAGATGCGTTGGCCGAGCTGCGCGGCGCGGGACTCACCTGCGACGCCCATCATCCGACGCAGCCGCTGCCCGGAGGCGAAGGCGCACGACGCGCGATCGTGCGCGCTCTCGCCGACGCCGGCATCGACCCCGCGGACGTCGGCTACGTCAACCTCCACGGCACGGGTACCACGGACAACGATGCGGCCGAGGCCGCCGCCGTCCGCGCCGTGTGGCCGGCGCCCCCGCCCGTCTCCTCGACCAAAGGCATCACCGGCCATCCGCTGGCCGCCGCGGGAGCGGTCGAGGCCGTGGTCGCCGTGCTCGCGCTCCGCGAGGGCCTCCTTCCGCCCAACGTCGGTCTCGGCATGGTTGACCCGGCGCTGGGCCTCGATCCGCTTCGTGAGCCCGTAGACCGGTTTCCCCGCGTCGTGGTCTCCAACTCGTTCGGCTTCGGCGGGAACAACGCGGTGCTGGTGTTCGAGCGAGCAGACGAGCGGTCGAGCGGTCTAGCGGTCGGGACCGAAGGGAGCCCTTCCCGGAACCGGGCCGCGGCCGTCCCGGTGCCGGTCCCCCGGGATGCGACTCGCGCGTGGAAGGGTGGCGTCCTCGAGGTCCTGGGAGCCGCGTGCTTGTCCGGCGCGGGCGGCACCGAGGCGACGCTGGCGGCCTTCCGCGCGGGCGCGAGTTGCGCCGGCACGGCGGCGGACGAGGTCCTGACGGCGGGCCTCCCGCCGCGGGTCGTGCGCCGGATCCGGCGATTGCCGCGTATGGCGCTGGCGCTGTCGGAAGCCGCGAGGGACGCCGCCGGTGCGACCGGGGCGCCACGCTCGGTCTTCTTCGGCACCGCCTGGGGTCCCCTGTCGGAGACGCACGAATTCCTGGCCGCGCTCTTCGCCTCGGGCGACCGGTTTGCGAGCCCGACGGACTTCGTCGGCTCGGTGCACAACGCCCCCGCCGGAGGGCTCGCGATCCGCCACGGCGCGAGCGGACCGAACGTGACGGCGACCGCGGGCGATGCCTCCTTCGAGCAGGCGCTCTTCCTGGCGTCGTTGTTCGCCCGAGGCGAGGACGAACCGATCCTGGCAGGCGGGGCCGACGAGTTCCATCCGGTGCTGAGCCCGCTCGTCGCCCCGACGGAGGCCGGCAGCGCTGCCGCGGACGGCGGCGGCCTGCTGGTGCTGCGGCGGGCGAACGGGACTCGAGGCATCCGGGTCGTCCCCGTGATCCCGGCGACGGACCACGGCGGCGGACCCTGGTCGGCGCTCGTCGAAGCCCTCGGCGGGGCCGAAGCGGTCCGTGCACGCTTCGGGGCCGTCTTCACGGCCGATCCGGCCGCCACCAGCCGCCCCGCGGCTGCGGACGACGCGGCGGCGAGCCCGCGGCGGGAGTTCGGCGAGCAGGCCCACTTCGAGGGCCCGGTCATCGATGCACGGCGCCTGCTCGGGGCCTATGCCACGGTCTCGGCGGCGGCGACCGTGGTCGCGGTCGAGCTGGTCCGGGCCGGGACGTTGCCCGCGGCGCTCGCGGGCGGCCGGGACCTGCCGCTCGAAGGGCGGGGAATCCTCGTCGCGTCGCTGGGCCCCCGCCCGGCGGCGATCGCGGTTCTCGGACCGGGGAACGCGCCATGAAGGTCCTGCTCGTCTCCACCAACCGGTCGGCCGTGCCCTTCCCCGTCTATCCGCTCGGCCTCGACTTCGTGGCGGGCGCGCTCGCGGACCGGCACGAGGTGACGCTGCTCGATCTCCTGGCCGACGAGCGGCTGGACGCGCTGGAGGCGACGCTGCGGTCATCCGTACCGGACGTCGTCGGCTTGTCGATCCGCAACGTGGACAACACCGACGGGACGAACCCCGAGGGGTTCGTCGAGGACGCGCGACGCGCGGCGGCGAGCGTGCGGCGCGCATCGGGTGCGCGCGTCGTCCTGGGCGGCAGCGGGTTCGGCATCTTCCCCGCCGAGCTGCTGGCGGCGACCGGCGCGGACGCGGGGATCGTGGGCGAGGGCGAGCGCGTCGGCGCGCTGCTGGACGCGTGGGAGCGCGGAGCGGACGCGGCGGGGCTGCCGGGCGTCGTCCTCCGCGACGCCCCGGTGCTCCGGACGGGCCCGTGGCAGGGACCGCGACGTCGACGCTGGCGCGCGGAGGCTCCGCACGTCGCGTTCTACCTGCGGCACGGCGGAATGCTCAACCTGCAGAGCCGCCGCGGGTGTCCCCACGCCTGCACGTACTGCACCTATCCGTTGCTGGAGGGGCGCGCCTCGCGCCCGGTCCCGCCGCGGGACGTCGCCGCGGAAGCGCGGGCATTGCAGGACGCCGGCGCCCGCTTCCTGTTCTTCGCAGACTCCACCTTCAACGTCGATCCCCCGCACAACCTCGCGGTCGCGGCGGCGTTGCGTGCGGCGGAGGTTCGCCTGCCGTGGGGCGCGTTCTTCGCGCCGAGCGCCCCGGAACGGGGGTACTTCGGTTCGTTGGCGGCGGCGGGGCTCACGCACGTGGAGTTCGGGACCGAGTCGCTCTCCGCTCCCATGCTCACCTCGTTCGGCAAGTGGTTCTCCCCGGACGACGTGCGCGAAGCGCACGCGGCGGCGCGGGCCGCCGGCCTGAACGTCGCCCACTACTTCCTGCTGGGCGGCCCGGGGGAGACCGCCGCAACGCTGTCCGAGACTCTGGAGGGGGCGGAACGGCTGGACCGCTGCGCGCGGTTCTTCTTCCCGGCCCCGCGCATCTTCCCGGACACGCCGCTGGCCCGCCGGGCGCAGGCCGAAGGGCGGCTCCGGCCCGGTCACGAGCTGCTCCCGCCGACGTTCTACCGCTGCGACGTACCGGCCGAGGAGATTCTGGGGATGGTCCGCGCGCGGGCCGCGGGACGGCTGGACTGGGTCGCAGGCTCCGGCGGCGAGCGCCTCGCGCGCGTCGCGGTGCGATTGCACGCCCGAGGCGAGACCGGGCCACTGTGGGAGAGGTTGATCGGGTAGAGTTGGTTGTCGGTTCTTGGTTCTTGGTCCGGAGGTGCGTGCCGGAACGTGGGAGACAGTGGGCCAGAGGCGCGGGCGGAGGCGTCGCGATGGACGTGGGGGATTGGTGCGGCGCTCGTGGCGCTCGCCGCGGCGGGGGCGCTGGCGGTCGTCCGGCCGTGGATGGCGGTCCTGCCGCTCGGGCTGTTCCTCGTGGCGTGCGCGGCGGCGCCGTTCTTCCCCGCGTGGGGCTTCTTCGGCAAGACCGTCGTTCGCGGGCGCGCGGAACCGCCGGGCGTCGCGCTGACTTTCGACGACGGACCGCACCCGTCCACCACGGGCCCGCTGCTCGACCTGCTCCGCGAGCGGCGAGTGCGCGCCGCGTTCTTCGTCGTCGGGCGCCACGCCGCCGCTCACCCCGACCTGGTCCGGCGGATGGCGGCCGAGGGCCACGAGGTCGGGAACCACTCGGCGTCACACGACGTGTGGCTCATGCTGCGCGGCTCGCGGACCGTGTTGCGCGAGATCCGCAACGGCAACGAGGCGCTTGCGGCTGTCGGGGTGCGGACGCTCGCCTTCCGCCCGCCGGTCGGGATCGTCGGCCCGCGGCTGTTCCCTGCATTGCGCCGGCAGGGCATGTTCGCGGTGGGGTTCTCGCGCCGCGCGCGGGACTTCGGAAACCGTCGCGTGTCGGGACTCGCGCAGCGTCTGCTGCCGGAAGTCCGTCCGGGAGACATCGTGCTGCTGCACGACGGGGCCGTCGCCGCCGAGGGCGGCGCGGAGCAGTGGCTGGACGAGGTGCGGCGGGTCCTCGACGGCTTGGTCGCCATGGGCCTGGCGGTACGCCCGCTCTCCGAGCACATCGACCGCCCGATCCTAGGGTGACGGCGGCGGCTCCTCGTCGCCCAGGAACCGCTCGAAGCTGTACCACTGCTCCGGATGCCGGCGCACGACCGCCTCCAGCTCATCCGCGTAGCACTGCGCCGCCCGCCGGATCGCCTCCTCCCGGGCCGCACGGGATGCAACCTCCAGGCGCACCGGACCGGCCGCCGTGAAGCGGTACCGGCGCCGCCCGAGGCGCATCGAGAAGAAGTGGAACAGCGGCGCCCCGGAGACGAGCGCGAGAACCCAGGGCGCCGCCGACAGCCGTGCGGGCCGCCCGGCGAAGCGCACGTCGACAATACGGCTCTCGCCGGCGCGCGGGCGGTCGGCGGGAAGCGAGACGAATCCTCCGCCGCGCAGGAAGCGTAAGCCCTCGACGCCGTCGAAGGCCGACCCCTCCCCTGCTCCCGCCACGACCACCTCGACCCCGTCGACCCGCAGGTCCGCCTTCTGCGCGCGCTCCACCTGCTCCCGCTCCCGCGCACCCATGTGCAGCATCATCCGGAATCCTCGGCGCCGCAGCAGCCGCGCGGCGATCTCCCACGAGCCGACGTGCGACATCACCAGCACGGCGCCCCGCCCCTCCCGCGCCGCGGCCCCGAGCGCCTCGAGCCCTTCCTCTTCCACCTCGAACGGTTCGTCCGCCCGCAACCGCAGCCGCTCGGCGAACAGGGACGCGAAGGCGTGGAATTGCCGCCAGGCCAGCCGTTGCGCATGCGCCCCGCCGCGGTCCGGAAAGAGCGCGCCGTAGAACCGCAGGCTCTCCCGCACCCGGTCCCGCCGGAAGACGAAGTACCCGGTGGACACGACCCAAGCGAACGCGGCGACGATCCACACCCCGACCCAGCGCGACGCCCCCACGAACACCCGGTACAGGAAGCCCCTCACGGCGCGGCCCCCGCAGAGGGCACGGTGCGGGCGGCCTCCTCGCGTCCGGTCCCGGCTGGCGGTCCTTCCATCGCGCCGCGCATCTTGCCGCGAAACGCGCCGCGATTACAGCTCCGGCGGCAGCGCGGCGGCCGACCACGTGCCTGGCCCCATGTGTGCACCCGAGGTGAGCGAGAGCGGGGCGACCTCGAGCTCGGCCCCCGGGAAGCGCTCGCGCACGACGGGCACGATCTCCTCCTCCAGCCGGGTGCGGTTGTCGGAGTGCTGGAGCAGCACCGTCCCCTCCCCGCGCGGGCCGAGCGTCTCGGCCAGGCGGGCCAGGGCGAAGGGAAGCTGTTCCGCCGCACGCCGGACCGTCCCGACCTTCCTCGCCCCTTCGGGCAGGGGGCTGATGATCGGCTTGACGCGCAGCAGGTCGCCGAAGAAGGCGCCGGACCGGGAGAGTCGCCCGCCCGCCGCCAGCCACTGCAGCTTGTCGAGGAAGACCCACTCCCGGCACGCCTCGACCGCCCGGCGCGCGAAGGCGACGACCTCGTCCCCGTCCGACGACGACTGCGCCCGGCGCGAGACGGCGCGCGCGAGCAGGCCGAGCCGTCCCGAGGCGGCGCCGGTGTCGAGCACGACGAGGCGGCCGTCGGGGTCGTGCGCGCCCTGCCACTCCCGGACCGTCGCCCAGTTGCCGGTGAACGCCGAGCCGACGCAGAGGTAGAGCGCCCGGCCGTGCAGGCGCAGCGCCTTTTCGTAGTGCTGCCGCCGCTCGAACACGGACGCCTGCGACGTGGACACGCGCTCCCCGCGCCGCATCGCCGCGTACAGCTCGTCGGGCTCCAGCAGCGTCTCGGGAACGGACGCCTCGCCGATGGAAATGTAGCTGTCGAGCAGCGTGACGCCCAGGCGTCGCGCGACCTCGCGCGACATCGAGCCTGCGGCGTCGGTCACGATGTGGATCGCCTGCGCCGCGGGCGGCCGCGCGAACTCCTCCGACTGTCGTCGCAGGTCGTCCTCGGACCAGCGGACCACCGGGCCGAGCTGCTCGAGACGGCGGCGCAGGGCGTCCCGATCCGCGGCATGGAGGTGGACCTTGACGAAGTCGTCGCGGCGCAGCGAGACGACCGACTCGCCGGACCGGCCGAGCGACCGGAGGGCGTCGTCTGGCAGCCCGGCCGCACGGACGACGGCGTCGACGCAGAAGCCGGACGCCGCGGGAACGCCCGCAGCCGGCCGGAACGCCGCCGCCTCCGGAAACCGCTCCACGGGATCACGCAGCACGTCCGTCCGCCCGAGGCGCCGCGCCAGGAAGCCGTCGATGAAGAGGAACATGCCGAGGGCTCCCGCATCGGGCACGCCCGCCCGGCGGCACGGCTCGAGCCGGTCGCGGGTCTCGCGGACGGTCCGCTCCAGGTCGTCCAGCAACGCGTCGGCCGCGACGGGCTCCAGCGGCTCGCTCGCGTGCCCGAGGGCCTCGGCCAGGCGGTCGAAGACCGTGAGCATCGTCCCGGGCCGCGGCTCGGCGACCGCCGTGCGCGCCAGCTCGCGGCCCCGGGCGGCGCGCTCGCAGAGCGGCGCGGCGGACTCCCCGCCGAGGAATCCCTCGAGGAAGCGGGCGCCGATGTTCCCGGAGTTCCCCCGGGCGCCCAGCAACAGGGCCCGGACCAGCCCGCCGGGCGGCAGGTCGGTCCGGCGAAGCGGGGCGAAGCTGGCCACGAGGTTCCGGCCGGTATCGCCGTCGGCGACCGGGAAGACGTTGATCCGGTCGAGCAGCTCGGCCCAGGCGCCGAGTCGCTCGTAGCCCGTGACCAGCGCCGCGCGGAAGCCCGGGTCCATCGCTCAGTCGGCGCCCAGGGCCCGGCGCACGTCCGCGGGGATGCGCAGCTCCAGCGCCAGCGACGGCAGGCGCACCGCGACCTGCTCCGTGCGCCCACGGGCGCAAAGGGCGCCCCCGGCAGCGAGACGGATCTCGAAGTCGATCACGATCTTGCTGCGCGCATCGACCAGTCGGGCCGTGCAGTCGAACTCGTCGCGGAAACGCAGCGGCCGGACGTGCTTGACCTGCGTGCGGACGACGGGAAACACGACGTCCCCGTCGCGCGGGGCACGGTAGGGGTCCAGGCCCGCGGCGTCGAACAGCGCCTGCCGCGCCCGCTCGAAGTACTTGAGGTAGTTGCCATGGAAGACGACCTGCATCGGATCGAGGTCGTAGAACGGCACCATGAGCCGCACGGACGCCTCCCGTTTCGCCTCGAGCGCGCACTCCATCGTTCCTCCAGCCGGTCTTGCACCGCGACGCGGCCCGGCCTTCACGCCTGATACCGGCCGCAGCCGGGCGCGTCAAGGCCGCTCGGGAAGGCGCTCCCGGAGCTCCGCGGCACGCCAGGTGCGCGGCTCGGCGATCAACCGCCGCGCGGCATCGACCTGGTCCCAGACGTTCCAGAGGAGCACGCCGCGGACGGCTCCGTCGCGGAGGTAGTAGACGACCCCCTTGCGGTACGGCTCCTGCCAGTGCTCGACCGTCGAGAGGCGGTTGTCGACCTCCCCGACGGCCTCGTAGCCGGAGTCGAAGAGGTCCGAGTAGAAGAACGGCAGATGCGTGTACGGCTCGGCGGCGCCCGCCATGTTGCGGCCCGCCTGCCGGCCCGTCGCCAGCGCGTTGTCCTCGTGCTCCACCCGCATCCGCCTGCCGAGCACGACACTGTGGAACGAGGCGACGTCGCCCGCGGCGAAGACGTCGGGATGGCCGGCGCGCAGCAGCTCGTCGACGACGATGCCGTCGTTGACCGGCAGGTCGGCCCGATCCGCCAGCTCGGTGTTGGGAATGACGCCGATTCCCGCGACGACCGCGTCGGCCGGGACGTCGCGTCCGGACCTGGTCCGCAGCACCAGCCCCGATCGGTCGCGCCTCATCGCCGCCACGGTCTCGCCGGCCCACACCACCACGCCCCGCTCACGGTAGGCGTCGCCAAGGGACGAGGACAAGCCGGCGGGGAAGATGCGGCTGCCGATTCCCTGTTCGGGGAAGAGCATCGTGACGCGACAACCGCTCGAGGCCAGGGCGGCGGCGAGCTCCGCGCCGATGAAGCCCCCGCCGAGGACCGCGAAGCGCCGACCTTCGTCGGCGAGCGCGCGTACGCGCCGGTAGTCGTCCAGCGTGCGGAAGTAGACGAGGTCCTCGGCGCCGAAGGGCAGGCGGCGCGGCGTCACGCCCGTGGCGAGCAGCAGGCGCTCGAAGCCGTACGTCTCCCCGCGGTCGTCGCGGACCTCGCGCCGCACCGTATCGAGGCCGACGGCGCGGCGGCCCGCGTGCAGCGTGACCTCGAGATCCTGCGTTCCCCGCCAGACGCTCTCCAGCGGCGCTCCACGCCAGAGCTTCTTGGACAGCGGCGGGCGGGCGTAGGGCGGATGCGACTCCTCGCCGACCAGGCCGATCGGTCCTTCGGTGTCCAGCTCGCGAATGCCTCGGACGGCGGCATCGGCGGACATCCCGCCACCGACGATCAGGTACTTGTAGCGCTGCATGACGACCTCCAGGTCGCTCGCGTCGGCTCGGCCGGCACGCTGCCGGACGGGGCGCCGGCTTCCGTACGCAACGTGGGACCCCGAAGGGCGGCCGTCAACCGCCCCGGCGACGCCGGTTGACGGGCGCGGCTCGCGTGAGCAGCGTGGTGCGGGCGTTTCCCGGGGGGGGAAGGAGAACGGACATGGCAAGCTCGGTGACGAAGGCGGAGGTTTTCCGGGAGATCGAGGAGGCACTGGGACGGGTTCCGGAGTGGGCAAAGAAGCTCCCGGACGAGATGCTCGCGGGCTTCTGGTCGACGATGCGCGACTTCCAGCTCGCCGAAACCCGCATCCCGGGGAAGTACAAGGAGCTGATCGGCTTGGCGGTGTCCGGCGCGACCAGGTGCCGCTACTGCCAGTACTTCCACGAGGAGGCGGCGCGACTCCACGGGGCGAGCGACGAGGAGATCTCCGAGGCCGCGGGGATGGGCGCGCACACGATGATGGCCAGCACGTTCCTCAATTCGATCGGCGTCGACTACGACCAGTTCCGCCAGGAGACGCAGAAGATCGTGGCGTACGTGCGGGACCAGGCGGCGAAGCGGGGCGGCAAGCCCGGAACGAAGCCGCGCTGAGCCCATCGCTCAAGGTCGCGTTCCGGCGGACGCGAACCCGCGCTCGGGCGCGGACGCGCGAATCCACTCGTGGAGCCCGTCGCGCGGGTTCGACGGAGTCGCGACCGCCGACAGGTCGACGCCGAACTCCACCAGCGTCTGCGCCACGGCGGGCCGGATGCCTGTGCTCACGCAGCGCAACCACTCCGTCCTGCGCTCGTCGCGGGATCCGCAACGGCGGACGTCTACCCATGCCCGTTCGCCCGCGCCTCGGGCTCGCCCGCGCCCGCCCGCGCCTGCCCGCGCCTTGACCCGGACCGCGGGTAGGGTCACAATCCTGATCGTGGTTCGGGAAGTCCGGCGGTGCGTCGCGCGCGGCGAGAGGTTTCCCGTTCCGTCGGGACAGCTTGACCGCTTCGCGACGCGAGGCGAGCCGTCCGGCGCGGGACCGCGTGCCCGGCCGCGCGAGTGACGTCATCGCAGGGCACGGCGAGCGCGCCGTCCCGGGGAGGGCGACCATGGTGGGTCCGCGAGCGATCCGGCTGGGATTCGTGCTCGTCGCGGCCGGGGGTGTGGTGACCGCGGGAGCGTGCGGCGACGACACGCCGGGAACGACCGGTCCGGGCGAGCACACGCCGGCCGAGTGCAGCAACGGCCTCGACGACGACGGCGACGGAGCCACCGACTGCCTCGACTACGGATGCATCCTCCTCGCCATCTGCGATCGCCGCGACGGTGGAAGCGACGACGGGAGCGCCGACGGCGAGGACGGAGCCGGTGACGGCGGCGGTGATGGTGGCGACGGCGACGGTTCGGCGGAGGACGTCGGTCCCGACCTCTGCGGAGACTACGTGTGTCCGCCGTACGGGTCCGACGTAGGCGAGGTCCTGGCCGATCTGCGGTTCACTCCGGCCAACTTCGAGGCGCTGGCGATGGCCGGGGACGACGGCGTGCTCGACCTCCACGACGTCTTCGCGCAGAGCCAGACGCGCGGAGGCACCCTGCGCGGCATCCTGTTCTTCGACGCGTCCGGGGCGTGCGGAAGGAGCTCGGGCCAGGCGGAGTACATGGAGCGCATCAACCAGGAGTTCCGCGACGACGGCATCCAGGTCATCGGGATGCTGTCCGTGGGCGACACCCCCGGCGTTCCGGCGGATGTCGCCTACGCCATGGCCTACGCCACGGCCCACGGGTGGACGTTCCCGGCGATCGTCGGGGACTTCCCGACGGAGTACTGGCCAGGGCCGGACATCGTCGGCCACTCCGGCTTCCCGCTGATCCTGCTCGTGGACGCGCTGAACATGCGGTTGTACGGCCGGTACTCCGGCGCCGGCCGCCTCTCCCTCCTGCGCCAGACGCTCGAGCTTCTCGTGGAGGGCGACCCGGACTGGGGTCCGCCCGACTGGACGCGCCGCGTGGACTTCGACTGCAATCCCGCGGTGGGCACCGAGACCGAGCCGAACTCGGTCGGGGAGGCGCCGGAGAACGCCACCGCCCTGCCGCAAATCATGTCCGGCGTGAGCTGTCCGGCGGTGATCGAGGACGGCGTGATCATGGATGCCGAGGCGATCGACCTGGGCATGCTGTCCGCCGGCCAGGCGATCGATGTCCAAATGACCCGCGTGGGCGTCAACGACGTGTACCCGTTCTTCTACCTCGCCCGCGGCGATCCCCGGTCGGGCCTCATCCGGGACCCGACCTGGTGGGCGCCCGGGATCATGGCGGGGGTGAGCGCCGGACGGCAGTACATCATCGAGCAATCGGCGCAGTACTTCCTGATCCTGGCGGACGGCCGGGCGGTGGCCGAGGACTTCATGGGAGAGAGCGGACCGGTCGCTGACCAGCACCACTGTTGCGAGGGCGGCGCGGACTACTGGTGGGAGCTCGGCGTCGACCGTTTCCCCCTCGCGCGAACGGAGGACGTGGTCGAGCTGACGGGCTCCCCCCCGACACACGTGCGGGGGACGTTCGACGAGGGCGATCTCGACGTCTACGTGACCGACGGCCACTGGATCAGCGTCGCCATGGTCGAGGACGATCCCGAGAAGCTCGACCCGTATCTGCTGTTGTACGACCCCCTGACCGGAACGGTCATCACCTCCGACGACGATGGCGGCGCGACCGAAGAGAAGCCCAACTCGGCGAGGGTCTCTCTCCCACCGGCATACCCCGACGCCCGGCTGGTCTGGATCGTCGCCGGCTACGACCGGGCCTGGCTGCGCGGCAGCGACCCGGGCTACGACCTCGTCATCGAGTGGGAGCCCCCACCCCCCCCGTGATTCCGGCCGCCAAACGGCAAGAAGCCGCGTTGGCGCCCGCGATCTCCGCGAACTCCGGAATCGCCCCCCCCCTCTGCGCCTCTGCATCTGCGCGACTATCCCTGCCCCTGCCCGACCGGGCCGTGGCGGGCGGAGCCGCCGCCGGGTATGATTCGCCAGGGCGGAATCGTCCGACCGTTTCGGGGAAGGAGGGATCAGATGCGCGCGTGGATGATCGGCCTGCTCATCGCGCCGACAACGGCGTGCGATGCCGGGCCGTCCCGTTCCGGCGAGCCGACGGGCACGACGAGTGCCGCGGTCGCGAGCGCTCCGCGGGCCGCGGGGGGGCCCCTCCGACTGATCGACGTCCATCGTCTTGCCGGCGGCGCGGACCGGTTCTTCGTCAGCCCTCGCTGGTCGCCCGACGGGGACCGACTCCTCCTGTCCGGCTGGCGCGGCGTCGGCCTGTGGACGGTGGACCCCGGGACGGGGGAGGTGCACGAAGTCGACACGACCTGCCAGGGGCCGGCGTTCTGGGCCCCGGACGGCTCGGGCGTCGCGTTCCGCGCCGACGACGCGAGCGGCGCCTGGCAGCTCCGCAGTCTCGCGGCCGGCCCTGGCCGGCTCGCCGGTCGCCCGGAGTTCGTGCCGTCCACGGTTCCCGCGGGCGACGTGCCCGCCGACGCGGAACTCCTGTTCGACGGCCGCGGCCGGCGGGTGGCGTACGAGGAGTACCGCGGGCGCCTCGAGGCCTGGGAGAGCGGCGACCGCCGCGTGCTCGCAAGCGAGGGCGCGGCGGGACCGCGGGCGAGCGCGGACGGGGCCCGGGTCGCCTGGTGGACGGGACCGCTGCTCGACCCGACCCTCCATGTCGCGGGCCTCGACGGCCACGAGTGCTTCGCCGGACCCGGCGCGCACCCGGCGTGGCTGGCCGACGGCGAGCGGCTGGTCTACGCCGTTCCGCAGGCCGGGCCGGGACCGGACGACGCGCCTCGCGTGGCCGCATCGGAGCTGCGGCTACTGGATCTGCGCGACGGTTCCTCCACCGCGCTGACGGCGACGCCCGACGCGGCGGAGATGCAGCCGGCGATCGCGCCGGACGGCCGGCGCCTGGCCTTCGCCGACTGGGCGACGGGAGAGATCCTGCTCGGGCGGCTGGTCGACGTCCCGGGAGGTGCGCCATGACGCGGAACCTCCCGGCCGCGGTTCTGGTCCTGGCGACGCTCCTCCAGGCGCCGCCCGCGGCCGCCGTCTACGAGTGCGGGGGCGAGTACGACACGTGCACGTGCGGGCGGGACAACTACTGCCTGTGCGACGGGACGTGCGGCAACTGCGTCTGGCACGCCTGGCACTCGGCCTGCTGCAACTGGGGCCGGGCGCTCGAGTGGTGCACCGACGCGAACACGTGGAACGACAACGCGGCGAGCTACGGCTACCCGACGGGAGGAACGCCGGCGGACGGGAGCATCTTCGTCTGCGAGCCCAGCGGCACGTGCAGCACGTGGGGCCACGTCGGCTGGGTGGTCACGGCACACGCGGACGGCAGCTTCGACTCGACCGAGCAGTCCTGGGGCGGACCGTGCGGCACGCACAGCCGCACCCGCCCGGCGGGCTTCGCCACCGGGGGCTTCATCTACAATCCGTCGGGACCGCCGCCGCCCCCGACCAACGACGACGCCGATTTCGTCTCGGAAACGGTTCCCGACGGCACGCATTTCCGCCCCGGCGAGTCGTTCGTCAAACGCTGGACGATGCGCAACGCGGGGGACACCACCTGGACCCCCGGCGACAACTACGTCTGGGCGTTCGACGGCGATGAGCGGTTCGGTGCCGCGGAGCAGACGCTCCTGCCCGACGGGACGAGCGTCGGACCCGGCGCGACCCGGGACTGGGACGTGCCGCTGACCGCCCCGCTCTCGCCCGGCACCTACCGCGGCTACTGGCGGATGGACCGCGTCGGGACGCACCGCTTCGGCGACCGGGTGTGGGTCGAGGTCGTCGTGGACGACGTGGCACCCACGGACGGGGACGGCGACGGGTACGCGGCCGGGACGGATTGCGACGACGGCAACGCCGACGTGCATCCGGGGGCGGCCGAGGTCTGCAACGGGCGTGACGACGACTGCGACGGCGCGACGGACGAGGACT
Source organism: Deltaproteobacteria bacterium (assembly GCA_016218815.1). Taxonomy (GTDB): domain Bacteria; phylum Myxococcota_A; class Polyangia; order DRWM01; family JAAZOP01; genus JAAZOP01. The sequence continues at coordinate 75,722 of JACRCX010000054.1, read as the reverse complement.
GCGGCGGGGACGGCGGCGTCCCCGACGGGATGGACGGAGCGCCGGACGGGGCGCCGGACGGGGCGCCGGATGCCGCCCCCGCGGACGGGGCCGCCGACGCGCCCGACGGCGCGCGTCTCGACGTCCCGCGCTTCGACTCGGGCGCCGAGGCGGGCGACGCCGCGCCGCCTGCCTCCGGTGGGGATGCTGGATGCGGCTGCGCCGCGGGCGGCCGGTCGCCGCCATTCTGGGCTGCCGGCTTGCTCGCGGCGGCTCTGGTCGCCCGACGCCGCCGACGGCCAGCGGGCCGGAAGGCCGGACGCGGCTGAGCCCTTCTCCTCCGGACCCGTGACTCGTCCCGGACGACCCACCGACAACTTCTCCGATCCACCAACCCCTCCCGCTCGTCCCGCACTCCCCTTGACGTTCCGGTGCGGCGCACGATAGGAGGTGCGGTCCGCGCGGCGCCGCCTCGCCGCGCGGCGCGGGAGCGATGGAACGTCGAGTCGTCATCACGGCCGCCGCAGCGCTGACCCCCATCGGCGTCACCCTGCCGGCCATCTGGGAGAACGTGACGCACGGGGTGTCGGGCGTGCGGCCCCTGCGCCCCGATCCGATGCTCGGCAAGTTCCTGCGGAGCCAGGTCTTCGGGACGATCGACCCGCCGCTGGAATTCCACTTCGATCGCAAGTGGCGCAAGACCATGGGCCCCGTCGGCATGCTCGCTTGCCGCGTCGCCGGCGAGATCCTCGAGCAGGCCGGCCTGCCGGGCACCTTCCTCTCGTCGGGCCGGATGGGAGTGGCGTTCGGCTCGCTGCACGGCAGCCTCAGCGTCCAGCGCTCGCTCTACGCGAGCTTCCTCAGCCACTCGGAGTCCCGGTTCCACGCCATCGGGGCGTCGGACTACCTCAAAGCCATGGTCCATACGACGGCCGTGAACATCACGCGCATGTTCCACATCACCGGCAGGGTGATCTCGTCGAACACGGCCTGCACGACGAGCGCGCAATCGATCGGCTTCGGCTACGAGGCGGTGCGCTACGGGCTGCAGGACGCGATGCTCTGCGGCGGAGCGGACGAGTACGACACCGTGACGGTGGCGGTCTTCGACCACCTCCTCGCGACGTCGACGGCGTTCAACGACGCGCCGTCGCGGACGCCGCGGCCGTTCGACGCGCGGCGCGACGGGTTGGTGGTCGGCGAGGGGGCGGCGGCGGTGCTCCTGGAGGACCTGGAGGCGGCGCGGCGGCGCGGGGCGCCGATCCTGGGCGAGGTGATCGGCTTTGGCTGCGGCAACAACGGCGGGGACATGATCCTGCCCAACCTCGCGGGCGTCGAGCAGACGCTGCGGATGGGCCTGGAGAGCGCGAAGCTCGCGCCGGACGAGGTCGACTTCATCAGCGCGCACGCCACGGGGACGCGCATGGGCGATGTGATCGAGGCCCAGGCGATCCGCAACATCTGCGGCGAGCGACCGTGGGTCACGGGGTTCAAGGGCCACCTGGGGCACACGATGGGGGCTTGCGGCGCGATCGAGACGATCCTGACCCTGCTGCAGATGGAGCACGGTCTCGTCGTGCCGACCCGGAACCTGGAGGAGTTGGACCCGCGGTGCGCGATCGTGCGGCACACGATGCAGCCGCGCGAGGAGCACATCCGGGTCGCAGCGGTGGAGAACTTCGCGTTCGGCGGCGTCAACACCTGCCTGTTCCTCCGGCGCTTCGGCGGATAGGCAGATGGCGCCGCCGCTGCCGCTTCGCCGACCGGTCGATGCGTTCGTGACCCTCGTGGTCTGGATCTACTTCCTCGGCGGAATCGTCCTCCTGCCGCCCGCGTACCTCGTCGCGCTGGTCTCCGGACGCCCGCGCGCGGCGATCCAGCGGGTGCACCACTGGTACCTGCGAGGGTTCTTCGCCCTGGCGTTGCTGCTGGCGCCCGGTCTGCGGCGGCGGGTCGATCCGACGATTCGCGACATCCACGGCTCGATCGTCGTCTGCAACCACCGCTCGTACCTGGATCCCCTGCTGCTGGTGACCCTGTTCCCGCGCCACACGACGTTCGTGAAGCCGGTCTTCTTCCGCGTGCCGGTGTTCGGCTGGGCGTTGGCGGCGGCCGGCTACCTCCCGGCCGGGGGCGAGGTCGACAAGCGTCTCCTGCGCCGGATGGACCGGCTGCGGCGGCATCTGGAGGCGGGCGGGAACGTGTTCGTCTTCCCGGAGGGACGCCGGGCGCGCGGAACGGACGTCGGGCCGTTCCGGGCCGGCGCCTTCCGCCTGGCCCGCCGCTTCGGCGCCCCGGTCGAGCTGCTCCGGGTGGACGGCACCGACCGACTGTTCGAGCCGGGGCGGTTCCTCTTCCACACTTGCGTGCCCAACGAGCTGTCCGTCGAACGCCTCGGGCGCGTGGCGCTTCCCGGTCCGGACGAACCGCTCGGGTCCTGGGTGGAGGAGGTGCGCCGCCGCTACCTTCCCGCCCTCCGACCCGATCGCCCTTGACGCCCCCGACGCGCGCGTGCTATCCAGAATAAGCTGTTTCTTCCTTCCTCACGCGAGGTTACGGGCGAAGAGGAGTTGTCGAGGTGGCGAGCAACGTGGGAGCGATGGACCTCCGGACCTTGGATGATCGGGGCTTGGAGCGGCGGATCGCGGAAATCCTCATCTCCGAACTGAAGCTCGAGGACGTCACGGCAGACACGTTCGACGTGGGACTGGACCTGGTGGACGAACTGGGGATCGACAGCATGGACCTGACGACCGTCGCGCTGGTCCTGCAGGACGTGTTCCGGGTGGCGATCGACGAGGACGACTACCCGCGGCTGAAGAGTGTCCGCGCGATCCGGGAGTACATCCGTTCGAAGATCGGCGGCGCCTGAACCGTCGGATGGATTCGATGCAGGAACGGTTGACCATTCCGGCCGTCGAGCGACCCGCCGTGGAGCGGGCGACGTGGCGCTTCCGCGAGATCCTGGCGCTGCCGGAGGTCGGAGAGCGGTTCGAGCGGGTGCGGCGCTGGTTCTATCTTCGCGAGTCGACCTACGACGTCACGAACCGCTGCAATCTGCGCTGCGACGGCTGCTACTACTACGAAGGCGAGAAGCAGTTCGCGCGGGAAACGCCGGATCCGGCGGCTTGGCGCAAGCTGCTGGAGGCCGAGCGGGCGCGGGGGATCACGTACGTGGTGCTGGCGGGGGCGGAGCCGGCCTTGGCGCCCGACGTCCTGCAGGCATGTCACGACGCGATCCCCCTGGGGTGCGTGGCGACCAACGGCGTGCTTCCCGTCCCGCCGGCGATCGGCTACCGCATGCACGTCTCGGTGTGGGGCGACGACGCGACGAGCGCCCGGGTGCGGGGCATGCCCGGCATGCTGCGCCGGCAGCTCGAGGTGTGGCGAGGCGACCCGCGCGCGGTGTTCGTGTACACGTTCACCCGGGAGAACATCGACCAGGCGGGCGACGTCGTGGCGAGCCTCGCGGCGGCGGACGCGAAGGTGACCTTCAATATGTTCTCCGCCCCGGTGGGCTACTCCGGACCGCTGCGCCACGACGCGGCGTCGCTGGCGGCGGCGCGGGCGCGGATGCTGGAGCTCATCGACCGCCATCCGCGGCACGTCCTCTTCTCGCCCTACAGTGCCGTCGCCCACACCCAACCGCTCGGCCTGCACGACCTCTTCGGATGCTCGTACCCCCGCTGCAACCCGTCGACCTTCATCGGCCTGGGCCGCTCGTTCCGCCAGTATCGCACCGACCTGAGCTGGGACCGCCGCGTCTCGTGCTGCGTCCCGGACACGGACTGCGCGGATTGTCGCCACTACGCCTCGGGCAGCGCCGTGGTCACCGCACGCATGCACCGTCACGCCGCACGACCGGACACCTTCCGCGCCTGGCTCGACTACGTCGATACGTACCTGGCCGTCTGGGTGGCGGGGTACGAGAAGGGCACGAACCTGTGCCGGCAGCCGCCGGTCCCGCCGCGGGCCGGGGGGGAGGAGGGGCGTTGATGAATCGCACGATGCGTTTGGCCCTCGTGGCGTCGCTGTCGCTGCTCGCCGTCGCCGGCTGCCGTCGCGGCGGCGCCTTCGTCTATGTCGACTCCCAGCGCTACATCCCGCAGATGCCGGCCGAGCTGCGGGCGTACCAGGGACAGCCGATCTACCTCACCACGTTCGTGAACCTGTCCACGAACACGACGCGCCAGTACTGGTACTACAGCCCCGACGGCTCGGTGACCTACGAGGTCGCCCCGACGCTGGCCGGGTTCGTCCGCGACTCGTTCGCCCGCGCCATGGCCGGCCTCGGCATGCAGGTCATCGTCGATCCGCCCCAGCCGCTCGATCCCCGCGTCGCCGAGCTGCAGCTCGCGGTGACCTCCTGGGACGACTCTGCCTTCCACTACCAGATGGTGCTCAACAAATACGATTCGACGCTCTACCAGCAGGAGTACCGCGTCGAGTTCCCGCGCCTGGCGACCGACGACGCCCAGGTACTGGAGGACCGGGTCTACCGCATCGCGGACGCCGCCGTCGCCGGCATGCTCTCGGACCAGGGTTTCCAGCAGGCGTTCTTCCAGTAGGCCGAGGCATGCTCACCGTCCGCTCCCTCCTCGAGGACGCCTGGTACGAGCGCTACAAGCGCATCTCCCACCTCAACATCCGCAGCTCGATCTACGACGTCACCGACCGCTGCAACCTCCGCTGCAAGGGCTGCTTCTTCTTCTCCTCGGACGAGCACCGCGCGGCGGCCGAGGAAAAGGACCTCGGCGCCTGGGAGGCATTCATCGAGCGCGAGCGGACGCGGGGCGTGAACCTCGCGATCCTGATCGGCGGCGAGCCGACCCTGTACCTCGACCGGATCGAGGCGTTCTACCGGCGCCTCCCGACGTACTGCGCGACCAACGGTTTGCTCAAGGCCCCGCGCGACCGCTTCCCGGAGATGATGGTCGGAATTTCGCTGTGGGGCGACGAGGAAGACGAGCGCGAGCTGCGCGGGCGGGACACCTTCGCCGTCTCCTCGCGCCATTACGCCGGCGACCCGCTGGCCTACTATCTGTACACGATCACCCCGCGCCAGGTCGGACGCGTCGAGCGGATGACGCGGCGTATCCGCGACGTCGGCCTCAAGGTCCACTACCAGCTCCTGTCCAACGACGAGGGCGCGGACGGGTTCAACTGGGAGCAGGCGCGGCTCGCCGAGCTGCGCGCCGAGCTGGACGGGCTGCTCGAGCGCTACCCGGACACCGTCGTTTCGGCCCGCTACTACCACGAGGTGCTCACGACCGGCCGGATGTTCGGCCGTCCCTTCGGCTGGAACGAATGCCCCTCGGTCACGGAATCGATGGACACCCGCCAGCCGCGGCCGCGACGCCTGATCCGCTTCGTGCGCTGGGCGAGCGACCTGCGCACGACGCACCGCTGCTGCACCTCCGCGACGCGCGACTGTTCGACCTGCAAGGACGGCGCGGCGCACATGAGCTGGATCATGGTCAGCAAGCACGCTCACCTGCGCTCCGCCGGCGACCTGCGGAATTGGATCGAAGTGTACGAGATGTTCGCGAAGCTGTACCGTCTCCTCCCCTGGTGACGCGGCGCGCCCCGGCGTCGCGCGGAAGGTCTTCGGAATGCCCGATGCTCGACCCGTGATCCTCGGCTACGACGCCGTCTCGTCCCTGGGCACCGACCTGGACGAGCAGTGGCGTCGCGCCCGTGCGGGCGAGAGCGGCATCGGTCCCCTGACGCGATTCCTCCCGGGCCCCGGATTCCCGGTGGACGTCGCGGGCCAGGTGCCCGCGATCGACGACTCGCCCTACCCCTTCCTCGCGCCGCGTCCCCTGGCCCACTGGACCTCGCCCGTCTTCCGCCACGCCCTGCTCGTTGTCCACCGCGCGCTCCGCCGCGCCGGCGTCGAGCTCGGTCCCGACCTCGCACCGCGCGTCGCCGTCACTTTCGGCACCGCGATCGGCGGACTGGACGCCATCCTCGCCGCCGACCGCGACCTCGCCGCCGGGAAGGTGCCGTCGCCCTTCGCCAACCCCAACGCCTGCGTCAACATGGTCGCCGGCAAGGTCTCGATCCTCGCCGGCGCGACCGGGCCCGTCGTGACGCCGATCACCGCCTGCGCCACGGGCAGCACGTCGCTCGCCCTGGGTGCCCTGCTCCTGGGTGCACGCCTGGCCGACGTGGCGATTTGCGGGGCGGTCGATTTCCCCCTGGTCGAACCGATCGTCGCCGGATTCGCCACGATGAACGCGGCCTACAAGCGGAAACCGGGACGGGAGGACGGGCCGCCGGCGAGGGCAAGCCGCCCGTTCTCGGCGGACCGGCGAGGGTTCGTCGTCGCCGAGGGCGCCGCTTGTCTCGTGCTCGCGACGCGCGAATTCGCACTCGCGCACGGACTGCAGCCGCGCTTCGAGCTGGCCGGGTGGTGCATGAACGGCGACGCCGGCCACTTCGTCGCCCCGCGGCGCGAGACCATCGCGCGCTGCATGGCCGGGGCGATCGCGCACGCCGGACTGGCGCCCGCCGACATCCAGGCCGTCAACGCCCACGCGACCTCGACCAGGGTCGGCGACCGGACCGAGGCCGACGCCCTGGGCGACGTATTCGAAGCGCGCGTCCCGCCGGTGACCGCCAACAAGTCGCTGACCGGCCACGCCATGGGCGCCTCCAGCGCCCTGGAAACCGTCCTGGCGCTGGAGGGCTTGCGCGACGGCGTCCTCCCGCCCACGATCAACCACGCGCCGGATCCGGAAATCCGGCTGGACTGCGTTCCCGAGGGCTCCCGCCAGCTGCCCCAGGAGCACGTCCTCAAGAACGCGTTCGGCTTCGGCGGCGCCAATACCTGCCTGGTGCTGCGCCGCCTGGCGTGAGGAAGGAGTCGAGCACCCGCGACATGAGAGCCCCCGCCAACCGCCGTGTTCACGTCGTCGGCTACGCCGCGGCGACCCCGCTGGGATCGACGCTCGAGGCGTCCTTCGCCCGTGCGGCGGCCGGGGAGGCGGGATTCCGGAAGCTCACGCGCTGCAGGGTCGACTGCGCGAGCGACATCGTCGGCGAGATCCCCGACTGGGACCCGCACGCTCTCGACTTCGCCTCCCAGAAGGACGTCCACCAGTGGAACGCCGCGGTCGTCCTGCTCACCATGGCCGTGTGTCGTGACGCGCTGCGCGACGCCGGACTGGAGCTGACGGCCGAGACGGCACCCCGCACCGCGTGCCTGATCGGATCGGCCCTCAACGGCCACGACGCCTACCGCACGGCCGTCCAGGCGCTCTCCGCCCATGGTCCCAACCGCGTCAGTCCCTTCCTGCTGCCCAACCTCTGCGGCAACGTCCCCGCGGGCAAGGCCGGCATGCTGCTCGGCTTCACCGGGCCGGTGTTCTCGCCGCAGGGGGCCTGCGCCTCCGGCAACCACGCCATCGGCCTGGGTGCGCGGCTGATCCGCGACGGCGATTGCGACTTCGTGCTGGCCGGCGGCGTGGACATGCCGATCCTGCCTGAGCTGGTGCACGGCTTCGCGAACATGAACGCGACGATCAAGGTCCGCCGCGGCGACCGCGCCTGGGACCATCCCGACCGCGCTTCGCGGCCGTTCAGCATCGACCGCAAGGGCTTCGTCCTGGCCGAGGGCGCCGGAGTCCTGGTGCTGGCCGCCGACGACGCCGTCGCGGCCCACGGGCTGCGGCCTCGTGCCGAGGTGCTCGGCATCGGCTGGACCTCCGATGCGCACCACTTCACCCGGCCCCACCCGCCGGCCATCGTGCGCGCGATGCGCGAGGCGCTCGACGACGCCGGGCTGGCCCCGCACGACGTGCAGTACGTGAACGCCCACGCGACGTCCACGCCGCAGGGCGACGCGGTGGAGGTCGACTGCCTGCGCGAGGTCTTCGGCGCACGGCTCGCACGGCTCCCCGTCAGCTCGAGCAAGTCCCAGCTCGGCCACACGCTGGGGGCGGCGGCCGCGATCGAGGCCGCGCTGACCATCGAGGGCATGCGCCGCGGCCTCCTCCTGCCCACGATCAACCACTTGCCCGATCCCGCGCTCGACGGCCTCGATGTCGTGCCCAACGTCGCGCGGCGGCAGCACCACGAGCTGGCCCTCTCCAACGCCTTCGGGTTCGGCGGCACCAACTGCTGCGTGGTCTTTCGAGGAGAATGAGATGCGCCCCAGGGAATTCCGGCCCGTGCCGCGCGAGGACGACGGGCGGTTCGTCCGCGACGAGGCGAGCGGGACCACGTGGCACCGCGTCTTCCATCGCACCCTCTACGCCGACACCGACCGCTCCGGCGTCGTCTACCATTCCAACTTCCTGCGCTACTTCGAGCTGGGTCGGACGTCGCTGATGCGCGACGTCGGCTATCCGTACAAGGAGGTCGAGGACGCCGGCACGGTGTATCCGGTCGTCGAGCTGGGCCTGACCTTCCACCGCCCGCTGCACTACGACAGCCCCATGTGGGTGCACTCCCGGCCGGGGCTGCTCGAGCGCGTGCGCGTCACCTTCGACTACGTGATCACGCACGCGGAGACCGCCGAGGTGGTCGTCCGGGGCTTCACGCGCCACTGCGCGCTCGGTCCCAAGGGCGTCCCCACGGCGGTCGATCCCATCACCGTCCGCTGCTGGGAGAGCTACCCTCGATGAACCACCCGCGACGGCGACCCGAAACGTTCCCCGTCGCGGTGCCGCTGCGGGCCGCCCTGCGCGACCACGTCGTCCGCGGCCGGACGGTGCTCCCCGCGGTCGAAGCCCTCCAGACGCTCGCCCGTGCCGCGCTGGCGCGCGATGCCGTCGCCCCCGTGCGCCGCTCGTCCGACGCCCGCTTCACGCGCTTTCTCGACGTGCCGCCGGACGATGTCCCGATCGACGCCCTGGTCGAGCTCGACCCCGGGCCCGATCGAACCGTCGCCGCGACGCTTTCCACGCGCCGCGCGGCCGGATCCTCGGGCGTGGTCCGCGCCTGCGACCACGCTCGCGTGGTTTTCGGCGCGCCCGCCGAAGCGGCTCCGCCGCGCCTCGAGGACGCCCTGCTGCCCGGCCCGCTCTTCGCCCTCGACCCGCAGCGCCTCTACGCGGAGCTGGTGCCGTTCGGCCCCGCCTTCCGCAACGCCCGGGCCCCGATCCTGCTCGGTCGCGCGGGCGCCGTCGCCCGCCTCGCCGCGCCCGACGACGCCGGCGCCGATTCCCTGCCCCTCGGCTCGCCCTACTCCTTCGACGCCGCGATGCACGTCGCCTGCGCCTGGGCCCAGCGGTACCACGGCCGGGTCCTCTTCCCCTCGGCCTACGGGACTCGCCACGTTCTCGAGCCGATCCCGCCCGGCCACGACACGTTCTGCCGCATCGCCCCGCTCGCGGCGGACGCCGACGGCGCCTCGTTCGACGTGTGGATCCGGGCCGAGGACGGGGCGCCGCGCGAGGTCGTCCGCGCCTTGCGCCTGTCGGACCTCTTCCACGGCGAGGTTGCGGTTCCTCCGTGGATCCGGGCCGTTGATTCCGGGGCGGATCCGCTGGCGCCGCTGCGCGAGGCGTGCGCCGGACTGGTGCTGCTGGAGCTGGACGCCTTGCCGCCCTTCGCGGAGCGCCTGCTGACGGCGCGGGAACGGGCCCGCCTCGCCGACCTGGGTGCGGACCGCGGGCGGAGCTTCGTCGCCGCACGGGCCGCTCTCAAGCTGCTGGCGCGCGAGCTGTACCCGAAGGCCGCCGCGGCGCCGGCCGAGACGATCGAGACCGTCTGGCCCGACGGCACGCACCCGACGGTCGAGCTGGCCGGGCTGCCCGACGGCCTCCACTCGTTCGCGGCGGCGCACGACGAACGCTTCGCCGTCGCGGTGGCGGGCGATCGGCCGCTCGGCGTCGACTGCGAGCCGGTCACCGGTCGTGCTCTGCGCGGCACGCGGATGTTCGCGTCCGAAGAGGAGCGCCGCCGGATCGGCGACTGCGGGCTGGACCCGCAGGAGGCGGCCTTGCTGGTCTGGACGACCAAGGAGGCCGCCGCCAAGGCGCTGGACGTGCCGCTGGCCGCCGCGTGGCGCGCCGTCGAGGTGACGCGGATCGGCGCCGAATTCAGCGACATCCTGCTCGACGGCCGACCCGCGACCGCCCGCCACGCCCACCTCGACGACCACATCTTCACTGTGCTCGTCCTGCCGGAGTAGCCGGCCCGCTGTCGGCGGGTCCGCGTTCTGCGGTACGCTCCCGCTCGCCATGGGAACCCTGGCCGTCTGTGCCGGTGCGTACCTGCTCGCGTCGCTCAACTGGGCGATCGTCGTCTTGCGGGCGCTCGGGCGCGGCGACCCGCGGGCACGGGCCTCCGGCAACGCCGGCACGAGCAACGTCTACCGCGTCGCCGGCCCGCTGTGGGCCGCCGTCGTGCTCGTCCTGGACGTGGGCCGCGCGGCCCTCGTCGCCTGGGCGGCCCTGCGTCTCCTTCCGCTGGAGCTTGCCCCGCTCGCCGCCCTCGCCGTGGCTTTCGGAAACCGCTTCCCCCTCTGGCACGGCTTCCGCGGCGGCAAGGGCGTCGCCAGCCTCCTCGGGTTCACTGCCGTCCTCCACCCGCTCGCCGCGGCATTCGCCTGCTCGGCATGGGTCGTCGTGTGGGTGCTCGGCCGTGTCCACTACGTCGGTTCGCTGGCCATGGTCGCAGCACTGGCGGGCGGCGAGATCCTCCGCTGCGGCTGGGGCCCTGCGTCCGTCCTCGGAGGCGCCACCACGCTCGCACTGATCGCCCTGGCCCACGCACCCAACTTCCGGGCGGCCATCGCCCACACCGGGGAAGGGTCTTGATGACGGGCGTCGCGCCCCGTGTCCTCGGGGGCGTCAGCGCTGGTACGAGGAAACGAGCAGCACGCCGCGGGACGTCGCGACTTCCTCGGCGCTCGGGTGGACGAGGTACCCGAACAGGACTGGCTGGATCTCGCCGGGGAACGCGTCCCTGAACCGGTCGATCTTGCCGAGGAACTCCACGGCATCGCTGCGGTAGATCCGCGACCGGCACTCGCCGATCACCGCGATCGGTTTGCCGCCACGGATTCCCTCGCCGAAGAGATCGATCTCCCATTCGCGGTCGTTCAGCCGGACGAACCGACGTTCCAACTTGTCGACCCGGAGGCCCGCGTGGCGCTCGAGGTAGCCCGGAAGCACGACGCGACCGATGTCCTCCAGCCCGAAGCCGACGTTCTCGGCCAGCGCGCCGACCTCGCGCCGCACATCCGTCAACGCGCCCACCATCTGCTCGAAGCGCTTGTCCATCTGCTCGAAGCGCTTGTCCATCTGCTCGAAGCGCCTGTCCATCTGCTCGAAGCGCCTGTCCATCTGCTCGAAGCGCTTGTCGATGGCTGCGAACCGCGCCTCGAACCGGCGATCCATTTCCTCGAACCGCTTGTCGATGGCCTCGAACCGCGCCTCGAACCGACGGACCACGTCCTCCAACCGCCGGTCGCTCGCCTCGAATCGCTGCCGCACCAGCTCGAACTGCGCCGTAGTCTCCGCACGCTGCGCGCGCAACTCGTCGGCCAGGCGGTTGAGCGCCTCAGGCAGCCCGGCGGGTATGCCGAGCATCACGGCCAGTTCGGTGCGGACTTGCGCGTCCTCGCGAAGAGACGCCAACAGGCCGGCGGCCGGCGAGCGGCTCACTCGGCGATACGGAACCCGTCGCTCCGCCACCCTGTCCGCCGTGCGCTTGGCCTTCCGCGCAACCACAACCGCACTGTACCAACCGCACCACGGCCTGGCAACGCGTGAAGCGCTCGCGCCGCATCATCGGACCCGGCCCGCGCGATCCGGCCCGCCGACCTACCCTCCCGCCACCATGGACTCGGACGTGGCGATCGCCGTGCCCGGCGGCGCGATCCGCCTGGCCAGCGCCGCGAGGACGGAGCCGGGACCGCTTTCCACGAACCGCGTGACTCCCAATGCCATCGCGGTGCGCACCGATTCCTCCCAGCGGACCGGCGCGACGATCTGTTGCACCAGCTTGCGGCGAATCTGCAGCGGATCGGCCTCCGGACTGCCGGTGACGTTATCGATGAACGTGCAAGTCGGCGCCCGGAGCTCGACCGCGCCGAGCTCCGCCCGGAACGCCTCCGCTGCCGGCACCATGAGCGACGAATGGAACGGCGCAGAGACGTTGAGCGGCACGGCACGTCCCAGCCGCCGCTCCCGGATCGTCTCGACCGCGGCTTCCACCGCCTCTGTCTCGCCGGACACCACGAGCTGGTCGGGACCGTTGAAGTTGGTGATCTCCAGCACGCCCTCCGCGCTGCACTCGGTGACCACGCGCCGCAGAGCCTCGAGCGGCACCTTGATCACCGCCGCCATCCGCCCCGGCGTCCGCCACGAGGCATCCTCCATCACGCGCCCGCGGGCCCGCACCACGCGCACCGCGTCCTCGAAGGCGAGCGCTCCGGCGTGGACCAGGGCGGCGTACTCGCCGAGGCTGTGGCCCAAGACCACGTCGGCGCCGATGCCCCGGGCTAGCAGCCCCTCGGCGTGCGCGAGGTCCATGACCAGCAGCGCCGGCTGCGCGTTCGAGGTCCGCGTCAGCTCCGGCTCCGGCCCTTCGTCGATGAGCCGGCCCAGGGCGAAGCCGAGCACCGCCTCCGCGCGTTCGAACAGCTCTTCCTGCGCTTTCGAGCGCGGTCCGAGGCGCTCGCGCATGCCGACCGACTGCGAGCCTTGGCCGGGAAAGAGGAGGGCTGTCTTGACGCCCGCGCCCGCCGTCTCGTCCTTCGCGCCGTCTCCCGTCCCGGACACGCTCATTCCTGCCCTCCACCGTCCAACAGCATCTCCGCCGCCGCTCGATCCCGCTTGCCGGCCGACGTCACCGGCAGCCGCGCGACACGGCGCACGCGCCGCGGCCACGCAGCCTGCGGCAGGCTTCCGCGCAGTGCGCTCCGGATCGCGCGCGGCTCCACCGTCCCCGTCACCAGCGCCACGATCTCGTCGCCGCGGACGCCGCATCCGCCGCGCGACCACACCCACGCGTCGCGCACGCCGGGCACCGCCCGGATCCGTTCCTCGACCTCCGCCAGGTCGACGCGACGTCCGCCGACCTTGGCGATTCCGTCCGCCCGCCCCACCAGGACGAACCCCGCACCCCCGCGAACGACGCGGTCCGCGGTCGCGAAGAACCCTCGCCCGTCCCGCGGCAGCTCCGGCGAAAGGTACGGCGAAAGCACGCGCAGCCGGCCACGCACGACGGCCCAGCTCACGCCGGCCAACGCCTGCCAGGCATCCCGCCCGTCCGCCCGGAACCGTACGGCGATCCCCCCGGTCTCGGTCGAACCGTAGATCTCCTCGATCCCGACCCCGGCGCGCGCCGCGAACCGCAAGACGTCGGCCTCCTCCAGCGGCCCCGTCGAGGAGAAGGCGAGCCGCGGCCGGGCGGACCACGTCGTCCGCGCCAGCGCGTGAACGTGGGCCGGAACGGTCACCAGCACCGTCGCGCGAACACGCGCCAGCGCCGTGCCGATGGCTGCCGGGAAGAACGGGGTTTCCCGCAGCACGGCGGCGCCGGCGACCAGCGGCACGACGACCGAGAACAGCAGGCCATAGATGTGGCGCGGCGAGACCGTGGCTACGATTCGATCTGCCGGGCCGAGCCCGTGACGCCCGACGTGGTAGCAGGCCTCGGCCAGGAGGTTCCGCGGAGTCTTCGTCCAGGTGCGGGGACGACCGGTCGAGCCGCCCGTGTGGAGGTGGAGGAACGGCTCGTCGAGCGCACGGAGCAGGCGGAACCGGCCTCTCGCGCCGCGCGTCGTGAGGCGGACGAGACGGACCCCCGCGGGCAGGACCGACGCATCGTCGCCGACGGTCCGTCCGAAGGGAACGGCCTCCCGCGCGGCCCGCAACGCCTCACGCGTCCCGTCGTGCGGAATCACCAGCGGCGGACCGCCGGCCAACGACGCCAGCAGCGCCGCGGCGACGGTCAATCGGTCGTCGGAAGTCACGCACACGGGTTCGTCGGTCGCACCGTCGCGCAGAAGGGCGTCGCGCAGTCCGAGCGCCCGGGCGACCACGTCGCGGCGCGACGGGCCGCCGAGCAGGAAGCGGGCCGCGGGCCGCGCGAGCAGCAGCGCCTCGAACGCGCCCGACTCGGCGTCGCGTCCCGGCCGCGTCATGATTCGCGTACCGCAGGCTCGCGGACGGCGATCAGCCCGCGGCACACCGACTCGCCGCCGATCCGGACCTCGAAGCGCAGCTCGCCCGTACGCGCGACGGCCGCCGGCCCGACGGCGATCACGGCTCGCGCGGCACCCTCGACCCGCGTCCGGAAGCGGACGTTGCGGAAGCCCCCGATCTCCACCGGCCGCCCCTCGCGCCGGGCGCTCTCGCGGACGACCTCGGCGGCGGCGAACAGCCAGACGACGCCGGGCAGGACCGGGCGGCCGGGGAAATGGCCGGAGAACCACGGCGAGTCGGCCGGGATGTCCACGACGGCCTCCACCCCGGCCTCGTTCGACGCGACGACCTCCGGCCGCGACAGCCAGGCGTCCCCCATCGCCCGTCACTTCTTCTGCGGCGCGTGGCGCACCAGGTACTGCACCACGTCTTCGACCGTGCGGATCGTCTTCAGCTCCTCCTCGACCACGGCCATGCCCAGCTCGGTCTCCATCAGGCTGATCATGTCCAGCGCGTCGATGCTGTCCAGCGCCAGCTCCTCGAAGAGGTGGGCCTCGGCCGTCACCTTCTCCGGCGGCAGCTCGAACTGCTTGGTCAAGTAGCGGCGGACGGTCTCGAATGCGGTTTCGCGATCCATCGTTTCCCCGTGCGCGCCCCCCTCCCGACCCGACGCGCCGATCGCGTATAGAGGGCCGCGCGGCGGGGTGTCAAGACATCCGCCCGCGGGGGCGGGGGGCGCCGAAATCATCTCCCCCGCCCCGGCACCCACAGCCTCGACGTCGACCAGCTCCAACACCAGCGAATAGGCGCTCTCCCCGCTCGCCGTCAGCTCCATGCGCGACGCGAAACCGTCGCGCATCGGACCCGAGCCACGAACCTGGCGCGACTTCCTGCCGCCCGCATCCCACACCGTCGTCGCCCACCCCTCGCCGTCCGCCGCGATCGCGATGTCCTGGGTGGCCCCGTCCTCTCTCACCCACCGGCAAACGGCGCGCCCATCGCCATCCTCGCCGATCTCTCGCGGCGGCCCGGCCGGCGCCAACAGCAGCAGTCGCATGTCCGCCGCCATGCCCGCAGCAAACCCTTCGCGGTCCAGCGGAGGCAACGCCCGGTGCACGACGAGGCCTGCGGGCGACCACTCGACATCCACCAGGACCATCCCCTCCAACGACAGCAGGTTTCCCCGGAACGACCGTCCCCCGTCGCTCGTCGCGCTCACGCCCAGGAACACACCCGTCACCCCGCCCGGCAACGTGGCCGAAATCGAGTGCACCGCACGGAAGTCGGGCGCCGGAAACACCCCGAGACATCGCCCCAGCGTCTCGTCCCGCGCCTGCGGCGCCGCCGGCACCAGCCGCGGCGGCCCCCCGCAGCCCAGCAGGGCCAGCACGGCCGCGATCGGAACCCCCGCCTTCATGGAGCCGTGAAGAGCGCGTCGCCGAGCTCGACGTTCAGCTCCATGCCCTGGAACTCGATGCGCGTCGAAGCCTCGGCTCCTTCGAAAATCTCGATCGACGCCACGGCCCCCGGTGTCTCGGCGAGGGTCACAAGGATCCGCGTCACGAAGCGGCCAATCGCCTCCTCGCGCGGTGTCAGCTCGATCGTCGTCGGCGTCCCCGGACTCAACGTCGCGGCGAATGCCGCGCTCTCGTCGAACCGCCCGGACATCCACGCCGCGACCTCGTCGAGCACCACCCGCATCGCCTCCATCCCGGCCCCCGCCTCGGCCGCCCACTCGCCGTCCCGCTTCGTGTACCGCCGCACGTCCCCGCCGTCGGTCAGGAGCACGCTCTCCACCGGCATGCGGTACTCCCAGCGGATCGACCCCGGCCGGCGGAACGCGAACGTCCCCTCGGACCGCAGCGGCCGCGTCAGGATCGGCAGGCGCTTCTCCTGCACGAACGACGCGCGCACGGTGCGCACCGACGCCGCTGCCTCGCGGATCGCCTCCCAGCTCTCGCC
This sequence comes from Deltaproteobacteria bacterium, assembly GCA_016218815.1. Classification (GTDB taxonomy): domain Bacteria; phylum Myxococcota_A; class Polyangia; order DRWM01; family JAAZOP01; genus JAAZOP01. The sequence goes on along the minus strand of JACRCX010000054.1, from coordinate 59,676 downwards.
CCACCCGGCGCCGGCAAGCATCGCCCCCGCGGCCAGCGCCGCAAAGAGAACCACCCGTGCCAATGACCGTCTTTCGGTCGTCCGCACGGCCGCCACCACCCGGTCCCCCGCGAACCCCCTCCGGCATCGGTGTCCATCGGTGTTCATCGGTGGTTCCAATTCACGCCATCCCCCCGTTCACCCCGATCACCTGTCCGGTGACGTACGACGCGTCGTCCGAGCACAGGAAACGCACGACCTTCGCCACCTCCTCCGGCCGACCGATGCGGTTCATCGGAATCAGCGCCACGAGCTGCTCGAGCGGCGCATCCTTGATCATGTCGGTGGCGATCGGGCCGGGCGCCACCGCGTTGACGCGGATCCCCAGCCGCGCGACCTCGGCCGCCAGCGCGCGCGTGGCGCCGATCAGCCCGGCCTTCGCGGCCGCGTAATTGGCCTGGCCGCGGTTGCCGACCAGGCCGGAGACCGACGCCACCGTCACGATCGAGCCGCGGTGGTGCCGGATCATGCGGCGGACCACCGGCTTCGTGACGTGGTAGAACCCGTCGAGCGACGTGGCCAGGACCTTGTGCCAGTCGCCGGGCGACATCGTCGCGAAGAGGCCGTCCGCGACCACCCCGGCGTTGTTTACCAGCGCGTCGATCCGCGGCCGGCGCTCGAACAGCCCCTCGAGCGCCGCTTTCGTCGCCTCGCCGTCCGTCACGTCGAAGCCCAGCAGCTCGCCGTCTCCCCCCGCCGCGCGGACCGCCGCGAGCGTCGCCTCCGCCGCGTCGCGCCTCTCGCGGAAGTTGATCACCACATGGTGCGCCGCCGCCCCCAGCTCGATGGCGCAGGCGCGCCCGATGCCGCGGCTGGCGCCGGTCACGATCGCCGTCGGGCGCTCGTCCGTCGGCGGCTCCTCCGCGCTCATCCGCTCACCTCCATGTCCTCGGGCCGGAACGCCTGGATTTCCGCCTCGCACAGCGTCTGCCGGCCGTCCGAAACCGCGCCGGAGAAGACGACGAAGGTCTCAACCGAACGCACGCGGCGCACGCGGGTCCGCAGCACCACGCCCGAAGGCACGCGCGCGACGGAGAACGAGGCGCGGCGCACCCCGACCAGAAGCCCCCGACCACCCATCCGCTCCACGTGCCGCCGCTCCCAACCCATGTGCACGCCCACGCTCTGCGCGATCAGCTCCACCAGCACGATCGCATCGACCGACCCGCCGGAGAACGTCGGCCAGCTCTCCTCGACCCGTGCCTCCGTCTCCGCCGCGTCGTCGTCCACGGCCGCCAGCGCCCGCACCAGCTTCATCCGGCCACGGTGCGGAACGAGGTCTTCGACGTCCGGGATGGGTTCTGCAATCAACCGCAATCGGTCCATTCGATGAGGTCTTCGACGAAGGGCCAGCCGCAGCCGCCGGGGACCGTCGAGTCGATGCAGACCGCGTACCAACCCTCGCTGTACGACCCGATGAATTGGCACTCCGCCCGGCAACCCCCGCAGGTCGCGTCGCAAATCACCGTCCCGTCGGCAGAAAGCCATCCGCTGCCGTCGCTCGAGCACAGCGGCGGGGGCGGCGGCGGCGGCGTCTCGCACTCGCCCGTGTGGTCCAGCGACATCCCGGCCGCGATCCGCTCGCAGTCGTTCGAGTAGGTGTTCCCGTCGCACCCGCAGACGGGAGCCCACAGGTCGGGACAGGTGTTCGGCGTCGGCACGCAGGTACCGGAAGCTCCCGGCCAGCACCCGCGGATGTCGCAGGTCTCGCGCATCCCGCACTCGCCCCCCGGCCACGGTCCACAGGTCCGCCCGCCGTCCGCATCCGCGTCCGCATCCGCATCCGCATCCGCGTCCGCATCCGCATCCGCATCCGCGTCCGCATCCGCATCCGCATCCGCGTCCGCGTCCGCATCCGCATCCGCATCCGCATCCGCGTCCGCGTCCGCATCCGCATCCGCATCCGCATCCGCGTCCGCGTCCGCATCCGCATCCGCATCCCCATCCGCGTCCGCACCCGCATCCGCGTCCGCGTCGGCACCGCCATCGGCGTCCGCGGCACCGTCGCCCTCGGCGCCCGCATCGCAGTTGACGATCGGCACGCACGCACCCAGGTAGCACTCCTGGCAGGCGCCGCATGCCGGCGAGCACGGTTCGCTTCCGGGATCGCCGCAGGCGGCCACTGACAAGCCAAGAAGCAGGCAGCCAAACAGGATTCTGGTCATCATGGCCTCCTCTCGTCGTCCGGTGGGAGCATAGCGCGGGATGGGGCCATGCGGTAGGGTGGTGGAGGCCGGTCGGGGGACGCCGGCGGCGGGAGACGAACGGGAGCGGCGGATGCGGGCAGCGATCTTCCAGTTCTCGCCGGCGTTCGGTGACGTCGCGGCGAACATGGCGCGCATCGAGCGCGCCGTCCGATCGGCCGACGCCGATCTGTGGGTGCTGCCGGAGCTGGCGACCACGGGATACCTTTTCGCGGACCGCGCCGAGTGCTCGGCGCTGGCCGAGCCGGCGGACGGACCGTCACTGCGCGCGCTGGTGGACCTCTGTCGCGAGCGCTCGACACGCGTCGTGATTGGCTTCGCGGAACGCGAAGGCGAGCGGATCTACAACGCGGCGGCGCACCTGTCGCCCGAAGGCGTCCTCTCCGTCTACCGCAAGGTCCACCTCTTCGATCGGGAGCGCGTCACCTTCGACCCCGGCCCGGGTCCGTTCCGCGTCGACCCGCTCGGCGCCCACCGGCTGGGGATGATGATCTGCTTCGACTGGGTGTTTCCCGAGGCGGCGCGCTCGCTGGCGCTGCTCGGGGCGGACGTCATCGCCCACCCTGCGAATCTGGTCCTGCCCTTCTGCCAGGACGCGATGGTGACGCGCGCGCTGGAGAACGGCGTCTTCTGTCTCACCGCGAACCGCGTCGGCGTCGAGCGCCGCGCCGGGGTCGAGCTGGCGTTCACGGGACGCAGCCAGATTGTCGATCCGCAAGGTCGGGTGCTGGCCCGGGCGCCGTCCGATGCGGAGGCGACGCTGGCCGTGGACCTCGAGCTCGAGCTCGCGCGCGACAAGTCGCTCACGCCCCGCAACGACCGCCTCGGCGACCGCCGGCCGGAGTGCTACGTCGAACGAGAGTAGGGGATGGACCCGAATCGGGAGAGCCGTACGGTACCGTGGAGGGCGCTACCGCGGCGTGACTTCGGCGCGGATGGTGAAGGGGCCGGACTCGCTGCCTTCGCCGTAGCCGTCGACGAAGACGTAGTAGGTGCCGGGGTCCAGTTCCAGGTCGAGCAGCGAGTGGTTGGAGTCGCCGGCGTCGTCGTTGCAGTCGACCGTCGTGCCGGGGTCGACGCAGTCGCTGCGCACGTAGAGTACCGAGTCGAACTCGGCCTCGACCGAGAGCTCCACGCGCGAGCGTTCGCGCACCCGGAGCGAGAAGACCGATTCCGGCCCGCGCGAGCCCTCGCCGCACGGCCCCTGGAACCGATCCTGGCCCGAGGTCCGCGCGTGCGTCGTCTCGCCCGCCGCCAGCACCGGGGCGTCCGAGCAGACCGCGTCGAGCGGCGCCACGTCGCTCAGCGTGTAGCTCAGGTTGAGGCTGCCCATCGCGTCCCGCGTCGCGCCGTCCGCGATCAGGTAGTAGGTGCCCGGGTCGAGTACCGCGCTGACCCGCCGGTCGCCGCACGCGATCTCGGATTCCGCGTCGCCGCAGGTGCGCTGGAGGTAGAGCACCGGCGCCACGAGGTCCCCGCCGGTCGCCTCGGCGACGAGCAGGCTGCGCTCCGCGACCCGCACCTCGTACACGACGTCCGGCGCCCCCGGCTCCTGGATGCAAGAACCGCGGGTGTCGTCGTCGGCCTGGAAGGTGTCGGCCTCCGCCGTCTCGCCCGGCTCCAGCGCGATCGCGCCGGAACAGGCGTCGTTCGGGGCGGAGGCCTGGCCGACCGGAACCACCGTCGCCGTCAGCTCGAACCGACCCCGCTCGCCCTCGTACCCGTCGACGATGACGGTGTAGGTGCCGGGGTCGAGCGCGGTGACGATCTGCGATGCGCGCGGCGGGTCGCTCTCGCCGAAGTCGTCGTTGCAGGCGACCACCGACGACGCGACCGCGCACTCGCGGCGGATCGCCAGCGCGCCGTCGTACTGGGAAGCCAGGCTCAGCCGCACGCGCGAGCGCTCGGTGAGCTCCAGCCGGTAGCCGACGTCGGGCGCGCGGCTGCCGCCCGCGCACTCCTGGTCCGTGCGGAAGTCGTCGCCCTGGTCCGCCGTCGTGCCCTCCACCGTCTCACCCGCCGCGAGCAGCGGCAGCTCCGCGCACACCTCGCCCATGTCGCGCTGCACCTCGAATTCGGTTGACAGCGAGAAGCCGCCCGCCTCCGCCGCGTACCCGTCCACGACCAGGTAGTACGTCCCCGGCTCGACGGCCACCTCGAAGCCCGACCGCGTCGTGTCCTGCTCTACCAGGTCGTCGTTGCAGGCGATCGCCGCACCGGGATCCCCCACGCACTCCACGAGCAGCGACAGCACGCCGTCGTACTGCGTCTGGAGATTCGCCCGCAGCATCCCGGCCTGCTCGATCGTGACCTCGTACACGGCGTCCGGCGCCGAGCTGTCCCCGGGCTGTACGCACGACGGCGTGATGTTGTCGTTCCCGCCCTGGGTGGACCCGCGGACCGTCGCCCCCAGCTCCAGCGGCACCGGGGCATCGCACGTCCCGCCTCCACCGCCGCCGCCCGAGAAGATACCGGCGCCCGCCTCCGACGCCGCCCACAGGCCGACCGCGTACGCGCCGGCGCCGGAGGACGCCGTGACACGCATGACGTGCCGGCCCGAGCGCTGGGCGCAGTAGTACACCGAGGCCTGGGGACCGCGCGCCGCGTCCGATGCCACCGGCGTGCCGTCGGGATCCAGGATCTCCGCGTCGAGGTCCCAGACACCCTGGTCGCCGAAGGCCGTCACCGAGTAGCACTGGTTGGCCGAGAGCGGCAGGTCGACGTCCGCGCTCTCGCCCTGCCCCAACTCGCCTTCCGAGATGGGCCCGAGCTGCCCGAACCCGGCCGGCGCCAGGACGTTGTGCACCGAAGCGAAGCGCTGGGTGATGGACATTGACCCGCCCACGCACGCGCCCGCCGCGGCCAGGACGACAGCTCCCACGACGAGCAACGACCGGGGAATCCTCATCTTCTCGCCTCCCTGCCCCGAAGGGCGTTCGAACGACCGAGCGGTCACCATAGAGCGCCGCGCGACGGCCGGTCAACGAAAATGGCCGACCGGACCGCGGTCCGGAACCCTACGTACTGTCGGGAGGCCGGATCTATTCGCGACCCGGACGAAGACAGCCGGACAATTCGCGCACCACCTTCGCCGCGCGCGCCACCGACCCGTCCCGATCGCCCGCCCCCGCCCGCCACTCGACCCGCAGCTCCGGCGTCACCCGCCATGTCGAGCCGGGACGCCGCACGAGCACCATCACGGCCGCGGGGTCAAGCGGGGTCTCGGCGCGCAGATGCACCGTCACACGCTCGCCGCGCGCCTCCAGCCCGGCGGCGCGCATCCGCCGCAGCAGCACCTTCGCCGCCATCAGCTCCACCAGCCGCGCCGTCTCCTCCGGCAGCGGCCCGAACCGGTCGCGCAGCTCGGCGGCGACGTCGCGCACGTCCTCCTCCCCGCGCGCGGCCGCCAGCCGCTGGTAGAACTCCAGGCGCTGGCCCACGTCGTCAACATAGGAGTCCGGGAGCAGCGCCGCCTCGTCCACCGTCAGCTCGGGCTCCGGCTCGTCCGAAGGGGGCTCCCCCCGCAGCCGCGCCACCGCGTCCTCCAGCAGGTGGCAGTACATGTCGAAACCGACGGCTGCCACGTTCCCGGACTGCTCCGCACCCAGCAGGTCGCCCGCTCCGCGGATCTCCAGGTCCATCGAGGCGACGTTGAACCCCGAGCCCAGCGCCGTGAAGCGCGCCAGCGTGTCGATGCGCTGCCGCGCGTCCGCCGTCATCGCGTGGAAGGGCGGCACGAGCAGGTAGCAGTACGCCTGCTGGCGCGAGCGCCCCACCCGGCCGCGGATCTGGTAGAGCTGGGCCAGACCGAGCGTGTCGGCACGGTCGACGATCAGCGTGTTGGCCCGCGGGATGTCCAGCCCCGACTCGATGATCGACGTGCAGACCAGGACGTCGAAGCGCCCGGCGACGAAGTCGACCATGGCCTGCTCCAGCGCGTCCTCCTCCATCTGCCCGTGGGCGACGCCGAAACGCGCCTCCGGTACCAGCGCGCGCAGGCGGTCGGCCGTGGAGTGGATCGTCTCGACGCGGTTGTGCACGAAGAACGCCTGGCCGTCGCGCGACAGCTCGCGCAGCAGCGCCCGCCGGACCAGCTCGTCGTCCGCCTGCGCCACCGTCGTGCGCACCGCGAGCCTGTCCTCCGGCGCCGTCGCCACCAGCGACAGATCGCGCAGTCCCGACATCGCCAGGTGCAGCGTGCGAGGGATCGGCGTCGCGGTCAGCGTCAGCACCGCCACCTCGCGCCGCAGCCGCTTCAGCCGTTCCTTGTGCGCCACGCCGAACCGGTGCTCCTCGTCGATCACGATCAGGCCCAGGTCCTTGAAGTGCACGTCCTTGGACAAGAGCCGGTGCGTGCCGATCACGATGTCCACCTCCCCCGCCACCACGCCGCGCACCACCTCCGCCTGCTCCGCCTTCGTCTGGAACCGGTACAACGGCTCGATCCGCACCGGGAACCGCTCGAACCGCCGCCGGAACGTCGCCAGGTGCTGCTGCGTGAGCACCGTCGTCGGCGCCAGCACCGCCGCCTGGCGCCCCGACCAGACCACGCGGAACGCCGCCCGCAGCGCGACCTCCGTCTTGCCGAAGCCGACGTCCCCGCACACCAGCCGGTCCATCGGCGCCTCGCGCTCCAGATCCGCCACCACCTCCGCGATCGCCCGCGACTGGTCCGGCGTCTCCTCGAACGGGAACTGCGCCTCGAACGCACGGTAGGCGTCGTCCGCCGCCGCCACCGGCCGCCCCGGGTGCGCCTTGCGCTGCGCGTGCAGCCGCAACAGCTCGTCCGCCAGCACCCGCACCGCCGCCTCGGCCTTCTCCCGCGCCTTGGCGAAGGACGCCCCGCCCATCCGATCCAGCTTCGGCTCGCCCTGCCCCACGTACTTGGAAACCTGGTTGGCATGGTACACCGGCACGTGCAGGCGGTCGTTGTCCCGATAGCGGATGCGCAACAGGTCCAGCTCCACGCCGTCGAACACCCGCCGGACCAGCCCCTCGTAGCGCCCGATGCCGTGCACCGCGTGCACGACGTACTCGCCCTCGGCCAGCGACCGCAGCGCCGCCGGATCGATCGGCGGACGCGGCCGCCCGGCACGCGGCGCCCGCGTGCCGAAGACCTCCTCCTCCGTGATCCAAGCCACGCCGTCCGCCGGAAGGTGGAAGCCGCGGGACAGCGGGCCCGGCTCGAGCACGTACCGCCGGAAGCCCGGCGCCTCCCGCAGCCCGTCAAGTGCCGCGCCCGGCAGGCCGGCTCCCGCACCCTCGGCCGCGCCGGCCGGAAGGACGACCGCGCCGCGCCCGGGCAACGCGACGGCCGCCGCCGCGCCGTGCAGGTTGTGGCCGCGCAGCAAGGCCGCCAGGCGCTCCAGCCCGCCCGCCGTCCGCGCCGTCAAGGCCACCCGCACGCCCGACTCCAGCTTCTCGCGGATCGCACGCGCCAGCGGCGCCAGCGGCGCCGTCCCGCGCCGGTCCCGCCGCGCCTGCCGCAGCTCCAGCACCAGCGGCTCGTTGTCCTCCCCGCCGAACACCACCCTCCCCGCCGACGCCTCGCTCCAACCCCGCGGCGACGCCGCCTCGACCGCACCGGGCGGGACCGAGAGCACCAGCGGACGCGCGCCGCACTCCGCCGCCGCCTCGACCCCGTCCAACGCCAGCGCCGCCGGCTCGAAGACCAGCCGCTCCCTCGCCGCGGCGAACGACCGCTCGATCGCCTCGTGCTCCCGCCGCCAGACATCCGTGACCGCGGCCGGGTTGTCGACGCACACGGCCGCGCCGTCCGGCAGATACGCCGCGACCGACACCAGTCGCTCGTGGAAGGCCGGCAGCAGCGTTTCCACGCCGGGGAACGCCGCCCCCTCCTCCACCTGCTCGACCAGCTCCCGGATCCGCCGCGTCGGCATCCCGCGGGCGTCCCCCAGCTCCCGCAGCCGCTCCCGCGCCCGCCGCAGCTCCGCCGCCCCGCGCAGGATCTCCGTCACCGGGTGGATCCCGACGCGCGGGAGCTCCCCGGCCGTGCGCTGGGTCGCCGGGTCGAAGCTCCGCACCGCCACGACGTCGTCCCCGTCCCATTCGATGCGCGCCGGCTCCTCCGCGGCCGGCGGGAAGACGTCGAGCAGCCCGCCGCGGACCGCGAACGTCCCGGCCAGGTCCACGGCTCGCACCCGGTGATACCCGCCCTCCACCAGCAGCCGGATCAGCTCGTCCTGCGAACGGACGTCGCCCGCGGCCACGACCGCCGAGCGCGAGCGCAGCGCCTCGGGCGGCAACACCCGCCGCACGAATGCCTCGGCCGCCACCACCACGAAGCGCGGCGGCGCCGCGACGCCCAGCCGGTGCAGCGCCGAGAGCCGCTCGATGGCGGTCGAGCGGTCCGGCACCAGCTCGGCGTAGGGATCGATCTCCGGCGGCCCGATCGCCACGACCTCGCCGCCCCGCTCGACGCCCCCTCCGGCGAAGTGCTGCAGATCGTCCGCCCAGCGCCGGACGCGCCCGGCGCCGACGGTCAACACGAGGATCGGGCGGGCGAGGCCGCGCTGCCAGCGCGTCAGGAACCACGCCCCGGCGCCGCCCTCGAGGCCCGACACATCGACGCGCCCGGGCGGACCCGACAGGCGCCGGACGACGTCGTCAACGCGAGCGAGGGTTCCGGGCGATGGGACGATCGGTTCCAGGGTCATCGATGCGTGCCGGAAAGCCGGGGCCACCTTCGAAGGGGCGGAGCCGTGCTAAACCTTCTTTCCGGCCGCGGCGCCGCCGGCGCGCCGCAAGTACTCCTCGACGATGCGACGCGCGCGCAGGTAGCGCCGGAGCGCGCGGACCCCCAGGAGCAGGTTGGCCAGGGTGAGCGCTGCGACGCCGCCGAGCAGCGCGACGTACCACCAGCGCGACGCGGGGGTCTCGCCGAGAATCAGCAGGTAGTCCCCGTCCTCCAGCGGCTGGCGGCCCAGACGCCGGAACTCCGCCTCCAGCCGCTCGCGCAGCACGTCCTGGATCTTGCGCACGCCACCCAGCGGGTTCTGGGCGTATTCGCCGAAACGCACGAGACGCCCCCGGCACAGGCCCTCGCGAGGGTCATTGACGACGCAGCCCGGCCCGCCCGGAATGTGGATCTCGGGCACCCGCTCCTCGGTCCACTGCTCGACTCCCAGCTGGCCCACGCGACGGCTCTGCGATTCCACCTGGATGCGCTTGGTCTCGTCGGCCGACTCCGGCCGCAGGATCCACAGCCTCGGCCGCGTCTCGCCTTCGCCGACGCAGGTCAGGAAGTATCGCTTTCCCATCCCCATCTGCAGCGTGAAAGCGTAAGAGACCTCGGGCGGCAGCGGGTCCTTCTCCGTGTCCCAGAAGTCGCACAGCTCCCGGTAGTCGATGCGCGCCTCGGCATAGACGTTCGAAGGGGGATGAACGGGGAGCGGCATCTCGCGCGTCGGAAGGAAGTGCAGGCCCGGCGCCTTGGACGAGAAGAAATAGCCGACCTCCGCACGGACGAAGTAGAGCAACAACCCCCCCAGCGCGAGGAACACGGCCGTGATCGCCAGGGAAACGATCGGCAGGCGCGGGCGTTCGGGCGCCGCGGGCTCCTTCTCGTCCGTCCCCTCCTCCACGTCGCCCGTCGTGTCGGTCACGTTCGCCATCGCGCCCCTCGCGCGGCGGGAGCCTAACACAGCATCCCTGGGAGCGGTAGCCATGGGGCCGCTTGGGACGACGGGCGGACCCGGCGGTTCCCGCGGGCCCTACTTCAGGCCGAGGTCCTTGGCGATGCGGGCGGCGCGGGAGGTGGACTCCCAGGTGAAGTTCTTGCCGCGGCGGCCGAAGTGGCCGTAGGCCGCGGTCTGGCGATACGAACGCGTCAGGAGCTGCAGCTCCTGGATGATGGCCCGCGGCCGCATGTCGAACGCCTCGCGCACGTACGCGGCCAGCTTCTTCTCCGGGACGCGCGCGGTGCCGAAGGTGTCGACCAGCACCGACACCGGCTGGGCGACGCCGATGGCGTACGCGATCTGCACCTGGCAGCGCGTCGCGGCGCCTGCGGCGACGAGGTTCTTCGCCACGTAGCGCGCATAGTAGGTGGCGCTGCGGTCGACCTTGCTCGGGTCCTTCCCCGAGAACGCCCCGCCGCCGTGCGGGGCGTAGCCGCCGTAGGTGTCGACGATGATCTTCCGGCCCGTGACGCCCGTGTCCGCGAACGGCCCGCCCAGGACGAAGCGGCCCGTCGGGTTGACGTGGAAGATCGTGCGCCGATCGAGCCACTTCTCCGGGATCGCGTGGCGGATGACGTCGCGGACGATCATGTCGCGCAGCCCGCGGCACGTGGCCTCCTCGGTGTGCTGCGTCGAGCAGACGACGGTGTGCACGCGTCGCGGCTTGCCGTCCTGGTACTCGACCGTGACCTGCGACTTGCCGTCGGGACGCAGACAGTCGACCTCGCCCGACTTGCGCAGCTCGGCCAGTCGCCGGCAAATCGCGTGCGCGAGCATGATCGGCAGCGGCATCAGGTCGGTCGTCTCGCGGCAGGCGAAGCCGAACATCAGCCCCTGGTCGCCCGCGCCCTGTTCCATCGGATCCCCGCGATCGACCCCCCTCGCGATGTCCGGCGACTGCTTCTCGATCGCGGTCAGCACCGCGCAGGTCTCCCAGTCGAAGCCCATGTCCGAGTGGCTGTAGCCAACGTCGCGGATGACGGAGCGCACCAGCGCCGGCATGTCCACCCACGTGCGGGTCGTGATCTCCCCGGCGATGACCGCCATCCCCGTCTTGACCAGGCACTCCGCCGCCACTCGCGACTGCTTGTCGGCGCTGAGGCATGCGTCGACGATCCCGTCCGAGATCTGGTCGCAGATCTTGTCCGGATGTCCTTCGGTCACCGACTCCGACGTGAACAGATGCCGCTCGCCCATGTTCCCTCCTCGCCGCCCCCCGGTCCTCGCGCCCCTTCGCGCGCGGACGCGGTGCGCTTTGTACTCGTCGCGGGAATGCAGGTCAAACGCCTCAACGCGCGACGATCACGTCCCCCAGGTACACCCGATCCCTGGACTCGTCGTCCAGCGGCCCCCGTTCGGCGCCGGGACTGCGCGACGCCTCCGGGGGCTCGACCGTCATCCGGCCGCCCTCCGGCGGGTACCACAGCCCGGCGAAGACCTGGTACGTGCCCGTCTCCGCGCCCGCCGCGAGCTCCAGCTCCCAGCGGTCGAGCAGCAGCTCGCCGCGGCGACAGGCCGAGGTGAGCACGGCGCCACCGGCGAAACCATGGTCGCCGTTGCCCACCCGGGGCTTGCGCGACGGAGGCGAGCCGTCCGCGTGGATGAACACCTCCCAGGCGTTCGACGTGGGTGCGTCGCACCGGAAGTACAGCTCGACCCGCACCGTGCCCCCAGGCGCCACCCGGGCCGGCGAGAGGCGCGACCCGACCAGCGCCAGCCGCCCCCGCCGGCCATGCTCGAGCAGCACGACCTCCGCGCCGCCCGCTCCCTCGGGCCGCCCCACCCCCGCCGGCAGCACCGCCACCCGCGGCTCGTACGTCCCCGCCGCCGGACCTTCGTACACGGCGGCGTCGAAGCCGCCCGAGCGCTCCTTCGTGAGCACCCGGAAATGCTGGCGCGCCGCCGCCGCGCCCACCGCACGCCCCACCGCGTCCCGCATCTCGCCCACGTTCGTGGTGATGAAGAACACCCGCCCCGCGCGCCGCAGCACCCCTCGCAGCTTCGCCTCCGCATCGTCGCGCTTCTCGATCACAATCACCTGGTCCCGGGAGTAGAAAACCTCGCCGCGCCAGTTGTTGGCCCAGGAAACCAGCGCCTCGCCCTCCCGTCGCTCGGCGTCGATCGCCGCAAACGCCTCCTGCTGGCTGATCCAGCGCGACAACCGCGGCACGTGGCCCCACAACGCCCCCGCGGTCAGCACAGCCGACGCCAGCAGCGTCGTTACCACGAGCCAGCCACCGCCCGCCCGCTCCAGCACGCCCGGCTTCCCGTCCCCCGCGCGTCGCGAGCGGCGCCACGCCCCGAGCAGCGCGCCGAGCCCCCCCGCCGCGGCCAGCCCCAGCGCCGCGCCGAAGAAGATCCGCATCCAGCCGAACTCCGGGAAACGGCGGTTGTAGCGGTACGTGAACAGCCGCACCAGACGATGCGGGTCCTCCGCCAGCTCGCGCCAGGCCAGGAAGAGGAATACGCCGCCCAGGAGCAGCCCCGTCGCTTCCCATCGCCCGACGCCCCGGCGCAGCATCCGGTCGAGACCCACGCCGGCCAGGATGGCCAACGCCGGGATGGCCGGGAGGATGTAATGGTGGAACTTCACCTGCGACAGCGTGAACAGCACGTACGGGATGGCCGCCCACGCGATGGCCAGCACGAACAACCCGCCGCTCGGCTCCCCCGGCGTCCCGGACGCCACCTCCGCCGGAGGCGCCCTGCGCTCGTCGAAGGGCGCGCGTTCCCCCCGCGCCCAGGCGACGACCGCCGCCGGCAGCACGACGATCCACGGGAACAGCGCGAACCCGAGCTGCTGCAGGTAGTACCCCGCCGTCCCGTCGTGCACGTCCAAACCCGTCAGGTCCAGTCCGATCCCGCTCGACGCCCGCCCGAAGTGGTGCAGGAGGAAGAACTCGTTGATGAAGGCACTCCCGTGCCGCCAGATCACCGGCCCGTACCACGTCGCGCAGATCGCCAGGAACAGGGGAATCCCCAGCGGCATCCGCAACCGCTTCCACCGGGCACCGTTGGCGAGCAGGACGGCGGCGACGGCGACGAGCGCGCCGGCCAGGATCCCGCCCCAGCGGCCGCTCGCGAAACGGAACGGATTCAACGCGTCGGAAAGGCGGACCGCGCCGCCGTGGCCCGCCGGTCCGAATCGCCAGACCGCGGCCATCGCGACTCCCACGACCACAAGGACGCACCCGCCGGCGACCGACAGCCACACCCACAGCTCGCCACGCGCCGCCGGGAACGGACCGCGCCGCAGGAGGAACCTTCCGGCGCCGCGGAGCCAGTCGCCCAGCGCGTCCAGCCCCGCGCCCAGCTCCGTCTTCGCCACCCGGATCCGCCGCAGCTCGCCGGTCACGAACAGCATCGCGAGCAACGCCGCGCCGGGCAGGAGGAAACCGAGCAGCCCCTTGGCCAGAGTGGCCAGCGCCAGGCAGACGTAGCCGACGTACGAGTGCCGCGGATCGGTCCGGTCGTCGAGCAGCACGGCGGCGAAGGCGAGCGTACCCACCATCGCCGGCGCGACGAAGGGCATGTCCGTGATCGCGTGCCGCCCGACCATCGCCCACATCGGCGTCAGCAGCAGCACCACCGACGAGAGCAGCGCGGCGCGATCCCCGACCATGCGTCGCAGGTAGAAGAACGCGCCGGCCACCCCCCCGGCGGCCAGCAGCACCATCGGCAGCCGCGCCGCGAACTCGCTTACCCCGAACGCGAGGAAGGACAGCGCCATCAGCCAGAAGGCCAGGATCGGCTTCGAGAAGAACAGGAAGCGCTGCGCCGCCTGCTCGGGCCGCGGGTGCTTGCGCACTTCCGCCGGGTCCGAGTCGGCGTTGCCCCAGTGCAGCGATACCCAGTCCCCATCGACCGTGATCCGACGCGCCACCTCGGCGTAGTGCGTCTCCCACGGGTCCCAGAGCCCGTAGCCCAGGCCGGGAAGCAGGACCGCCAGGGCGCCGAGGAACACGAGCGGAGTCGCGCGGCGCCGGACGGCACGAACGAGCGGCGATTCCCGAGGCGGCGACGCGGGCGGAGGGATCTCCGCCGCGGCGACGACCGCAGGCTCGGCGGTCCCGCCTTCTTCCGCACGCTGTCCGTCGTCCGCCATCGCGACTCCCGACCGCCCGACCTTCCCCTTCCCTGCCTTCTCAGCGTCCCTCTCAGCGTTCTCAGCGTCTCAGTGGTAAGTCGGATCTCCGCGCCCTCCCCTCCCCTCGGCGACCTCCCCCCCTCAGGGTTGGTACGGCGCGAAGATCGATTCGGCCGCCAGGATCTCGTCGCAGGTGACCTCGCCGGAGCCGTCCGCGTCCAGGTCGTCGGCGCCGTAACGGCCGTCGGCGCGCAGCAGCACGAACGTCGACCCCGCCCGCGGAATCTCGAAGATCGGGATGTTGTCCCGCACGAGCTGCGGCGGCAGAGGGCCGCCGCCGACCAGGACGTCGCTGTCGATGATCTGGTAGTCCATCTCCGGCTCGACCTCGCCGAGGATCAGGCTCGAGCTTCGGGCCACGCCGCGGAGCAGGTCCACGGTACGGTACGCCGTGTACGCCTCGCCGACGATCAGGTCCCCGGGCTCCGACGTGACGGTGAGGGTCACGCCGGGATGGCCGTCGCCGTCGGAGTCCACGACGTGCTCCCAGCCGTCGACGCAGGTCGGCGGGTCGCTCTCGCATCCGGAACGCCACGTGGGCAGCGTCTCGGTCGCGCCGATCGTCTCGTCGGTGCCGAAGACGGCGACCAGCGGGTCGGCGACGTAGGTCGAGCAGGTGCCCGTGCCGCCCAGCACCGCACCGCCGGGATAGTCGATGTCGGGCCACTGCTGGGTGAGCGGCCGGCCGATGGCGAGCTGCATGCCGACCGTGCTCGCGCACAGCGGATCGATCGCCGCCTCGACGAGCGGCATCTGCAGGCGGCAGACGTTGAACACGTGCCGCACCGCCGTGCCGGTCTGCTCGTAGACGCGCACCCGCAGGGTGATGAGCGACACGCCATACACGCGTGGGTCGGGGCACAGGTGCACGATGCCGCCGCCGGGCGTGACCATGTACACATCGACCCAGGCCCTCGCGGCCCAGGTGCCGAGCAGATCCAACGGCTCGTCTCCCGGCTCGCAGCCTCCGTCCGTCCCATCCGAGCCCTCGGCCTCGACGGCGTCGGAGACGTCGGGCCGGGGGTCGGCGCCGGACGAGCACGCGCTCGCTCCGGCCAGGCCGGCCGGGACGAGGAAGAGGAGGAGGGGAGCTTTCTTGGCCATCGACACGGCGGGAAGCTAGCATCGGAAGCCGAGAGAAGGGAACCACCGATGAACACCGATGGACACCGATGCGGAATCGAACGGGCGCGGGCGCTGCTGCTCGTCGCCCTCGCCGGCCTCGCACTCCCCGCCTGCGCCGGGGGCTACGACACGCAGACCGCGCTGCGCAACGCCGTGGACGAATTCCACGACGGCTTCCGCTGGGACGCGATGGGGTCGATGCTGCCGCACATCCGGCCCGAGGACCAGGACGCCTTCGCCGCCGAGCACCAGGCGAGCATGGAAGGCGTGCAGATCGCCGACTACGAGGTCGACCGGCTGGTCATCGCCGACGGCAACGAGGAGGCCGACGTCTGGGTCAGCTTCTCCTGGTTCCGCGAGACGGAGATGGTCGTCCACGAGGTCACCGTCCGCGAGCACTGGGTCGCCGACGGCTCGAGGTGGAACCGCGTCGAAGTTGCCGTGGAGCGCGGCGAATTACCGTAGCGAGTAGCTTCTGGCTCGTAGCTCGTAGCTACCAACCACCAGCCACCAGCCACCAGCCACGGGCTGGTCAACACCCCCCGGGCAGCGACATGTCCTGCGTCCAGCCTTCGATTTCGGGGAATTCGTCGAGCAGCGCGCACGCGTCCGCATACTCCTCGGGCGAGAGCTTGCGGCCGATCCGCCGGTCGCCGACGGCCTCGCCGGCCGGGAAATACTGGCCCATCAGCGACAGCGCCGTCCCCGGAGGAAGGTGCTCGGCCACCCACTGCAACACGCGACGGGTGCCGGACAGGCCGCCCGGCAGCACGAGGTGCCGGATGATGAGGCCCCGCACCGCGATCCCGCACTCGTCGCGCACCAGCCGTCCCACCTGCCGGTTCATCTCGGCGATTGCCGCGGTCGCGGTCGCCCAGTAGTCCTTTGCCCCGGAAAACGCCGCGGCATGCTCGTCGTCGGCGTACTTGAGGTCCGGCAGGTAGATTTCGACGACACCGTCGAGCAGCCGCAGCGCCTCGACGCGCTCGTAGCCGTTCGAGTTCCAGACCAGCGGGACCGACAATCCGCCGCGGCGGGCCCGCGCGACCGCCTCGACGATCTGGGGCGTGAAGTGCGTCGGCGTGACGAGGTTGACGTTGTGGGCTCCCCGCCGCTCGAGCGTCAGCATCATCCCCGCCAGCTCCTCGATGCTCGCCGGCTCGCCGTGCCGCAGGTGGCTGATCGGCCAGTTCTGGCAGAAGCGGCAAGCGAGGTTGCACCCGGCGAGGAAGATCGTGCCGGAGCCGCGAAGCCCGGAGAGCGGGGGCTCCTCGCCGCGGTGCAGGTTCGCCGACGAGACCACGGGGACGGTCCCCATGCCGCACTTGCCCGACCGTTCGATCCGCCGATCCACCCGGCAAGCCCAAGGGCAGACCTCGCACCGGGCGAACAGCTCGCGCAGCCGCCCCGCGCGCTCCTCGGTCTGCTCGGGCGTGAGTCGCCGTTCCACGGCGCCTCCGTAGGTCCGGTGGTGCCCGGCGTCAAGGGGCGTCGGCTCCGGGCCAACAACTCGACCCGATCGACCCGCCAACAACCAACAACTCCTCGAACTCCTCGAACCCCTTTGACCCGAGCCCCGAACTTCGCTACGTTCGGCAACCCCCTGCAGCCCGAAGAGCGGGGACGAGGAAGGTCGCGATGAAGAAATACGAGACGGCGGCGCTGCGGAACATCGGCCTGGTGGGACACGCGGGAACCGGGAAGACCTCGGTCGGCGAAATGCTGCTCCTGGCGATGAAGGCCACGCCCAAGCTGGGCATTGCGGCCAGCGAGACCTCGACCTTCGACTTCGAGCCGGAGGAGATCAAGCGCGGGTCGAGCATCACGCCGGCCGTGGCCAACGGCGACTGGAAGAAGGTGCGGGTGACGATCGTCGACACCCCCGGCGACGCCAACTTCTTCCTCGATACGCACAACTGCATGACCGTCATGGACACCGCGGTGCTCGTCGTGTCCGCCGTGGACGGCGTGCAGGTGCAGACCGACAAGGCCTGGAGCATCGCCGAGGAGCTGGCGGCGCCGCGGCTGGTGTTCATCAACAAGATGGACCGCGAGCGCGCGGACTTCGACACCGCGCTGGCCGACCTGCGCAAGAACCTCTCGGACAAGATTGTCGCCGTGCAGGTCCCGATCGGCAGGGAGGACAAGTTCGAGGGCATGGTCGACCTGCTCTCGGGCAAGGCTTTCACGTTCACCAAGGACGGCAGCGGCGGATTCCAGTCCGTGGACGTCCCGGCGGACCTCAAGGCCCGGGTGGCCGAGGCGCGCGAGAAGCTGATCGACGGCATCGCCGCCAGCGACGACGCGTTGACCGAGAAGTACCTCGAGGCGGGCACGCTGTCCGAGGAGGACGCGATCCAGGGCCTGCGCAAGGGCATCGTCTCGGGGCAGTTCGTTCCCGCGCTCTGCGGCGCCGCCACGCTGGCCGTCGGCGGCGCCCAGCTCCTCGACCTCGTCGTCGGCTCCTGCCCCTCGCCCGCCGATCGCCCGCCCCGCACCCTCACCCGCCCCGGCGGCAAGGAGGAAGTCGTCCGCTCCGCCGATCCCGCCGCGCCGTTCTGCGCGCAGGTCTTCAAGACGGTCGTCGACCAGTTCACGGGCCGCATGAACCTGCTGCGCGTCTGGTCCGGCACGCTCAAGACCGAGACCGGCTTCTACAACGTCACGCGCGGGGCGCGCGAGCGCTTCAACGCCATCCTCTGGCCGCAGGGCAAGAAGCAGGAGAATGGGACCGAGGCCGGCCCGGGCGAGATCGTGGCCGTGGCCAAGCTCAAGGAGACCCAGACCGGGGACTCGCTGGCCGAGGAGAAGGACCAGGTCGTCTTCCCGCCGCTGGCGGCGGTCGTTCCCGCCATCACCTTCGCGCTCAAGCCGCGCACGAAGACCGACGAGGACAAGATCGGCCAGGCCCTGCTGCGCATCCTCGAGGAGGATTCGACGCTCCAGATGTCGCACGACCCCGAGTCGCGGGAGATCCTGCTCGCCGGGACGGGCCAGGTGCACATCGAGGTCACCGTGGAGAAGCTGAAGCGGAAGTTCGGGGTCGAGGTCGACCTCCAGCCGCCGAAGATCCCGTACCGCGAGACGATCAGGGGCCGCGTGCAGAACGTCGAGGGCAAGCACAAGAAACAGACCGGCGGGCGCGGCCAGTTCGGCGTGGCCTACATCCACATGGAACCGCTGCCGCGCGGCGGCGGCTTCGAGTTCGAGGACGCGATCGTCGGCGGCACGATCCCCCGCCAGTGGATCCCCTCGGTCGAGAAGGGCGTCGTGGCGACGATGAAGCGCGGTGTCATCGCCGGCTACCCGGTGGTCGACGTCAAGGTGACCCTCTACTACGGCAAGTACCACGACGTCGACTCCAGCGACATGGCCTTCCAGCTCGCCGGCTCCAAGGCCTTCAAGGCGGCCGTCAAGCAGTGCAAGCCGACCATCCTCGAGCCGGTCATGAACGTCGAGATCATCAGCCCCGACGAGTGCATGGGCGACGTGATGGGCGACATCAACCAGCGCCGCGGACGCGTCCAGGGCATGGACACCAAGGGCCGCAATCAGGTCATCAAGGCCCAGGTGCCGATGTCCGAGATGCTCCGCTACTCCTCCGATCTTCGCCAGATCACGGGAGGCCGCGGCGCCTTCACGATGGGCTTCTCGCACTACGACGAGGTTCCGGCGCAGTTCCAGGACAAGATCATCCAGGACAGCGGCTGGAAGGTCGAAGAGGAAGAAGAAGAATAGCGGCGAAGCGCAGCCCCGAGCGAGCGAAGCGAGTCGAGGGGCAAGCCCGCCGGTCCGAACGGAGGACGTCATGGCCGACGACAAGGACAAGGTGGTTGACAGCTTCAAGCGCAACGCCACGGAGGAGGTGCGCGGGACCGTGCGCACCTACCGCGGGAAGCAGTACATGGACATGCGCATCTACTACCTGGATGACGCCGGCGAGTACAAGCCGACGAAGAAGGGCATCAACCTCTCCGTCGACCTCCTCGGCGAGCTGACCCGGATGGTGGAGAAACTCGCCAAGGCCGTCCAGGAAGAGCAGGCCGCCGCCCCCGCCCCCGCCCCCGACGCCGAGGCCCCCAAGCCGCCCCCGCCCGAGGCGAAGTAACTCCACCGGATCGCCAACGGCCGGAGCGCCCTCCGCCGGGATCCCTTCCCGCTCGCCTTCCCTTTGCGTGCTTTGCGGTTCTTGGCGTCCTTTGCGCGAACTCCAGATCGCCCCGTTCCCGGCGGTCTTCGCTCAGCCCTCCGCCACCGCTTCGGCGTCGACCACGATGCGCAGGCCGGTCTTCTCGCGCAGGACGAAGTAGCTCTCGGAGACGCCATACAGGATCAGCTCGCGCAACCGATCCTTGATCGGCGCCATCCACGACTCCGCCGGGCTGGACTTGACCGTCTTGGACGCGATGTCGATGTCGTTGCAGGAGAAGAAGCCCGCCCGATCGGTCGTCAGGTCCACCGCGTAGCCCCAGCGCTTGAGGTCCAGCCCGCCGCCGACCGCGGAGAGGAACGAGGCGACCTGGTCGCCCAGCTTGTCCGTCGCGGGGCGGTCGAGCTGCCGCCACAGGACCTCCACGGCGTCGCTCACGGGCTGCGCCAGGTTCGGCGGAATGGGGAAGTTGGTCATGATCCGGCGCACGCCGGCCAGGAACCAGGTGGAGAGCGCCGTCCCGCTCTGCAGCGCGTAGCGCATGTAGAAGCCGGGCCGGTTGTAGGCCAGCGCACGGCCGGCAAGGAACGCGACGACCTTGAGGTCCTCCATCTCGTGCTCGGCCATCTCGCGGATCGTCTTGCCGGCCAGGAGCGTCGGCGGGTCGGTATCGAGCAGCGCGAGGGTGCCGACGCGGTCGGGATGGAAGATCAGGGCGGGCGGCTCGAGCCCCAGGTTCCGGGACACCTCGGCGATGGCCCACGTCAGGCGCTCGTCCTTCTTCTCCACGTCGAGCTTCTCGGCATCGGCGAGGCCCAGCGACTTGAGCGTCTTGCCGTAGCGCTTCAAGTACGCGGGCTGCAGCGTGGCGAAGATGCCGGTGATCATCTCGTCCAGGCTCTCGTGGTACATGTGGCGTCGCCACATGTCCTCGGTCAGCCCGTCCCCGGTCTGCGGGAGCTGCGCCTCGCGGTAATTCTCGTAGATCTCCTTCTCCGCGTCCTCGGCCAGGCCCAGCGAATGCAGGGCCGCGGAGAAGCACCACGCCTCGTCCCAGCGCTCGCGCGTCGCGTGGATGCGCGCCAGGAGCTGGTAGCTCTCGGCACGGTAGGGGTTGAGGTCGAGGAGCTGGCGGTGCAGCCGGGTGGCCTTGTCGGCGTGGCGCGCGTCGTCGCCGTACAGACGCGCCAGTACCTCCATCCAAGGGCGGTTCTCCGGGTCGAGTCGCAGGGCGGTCTCGTAGGCCGCGATGGCGTCGCCCATGTGGTTCAGTCGGTGCTGGCAGATCTCCCCCAGCGAGTGCCACAGGTTGGCGCGGACGACCACGTCGCCGCCCTTCTCCAGCCGCCCGATCATCTTGCGGTAGGCGCGCTCCAGATCGTTCCAGTTCTGCTTGTCGGTCAGGATGCGGACCATCTCCTCGAAGACCGTGAGCACGTCCGGGTCGTTGTCCAGCGCCAGGTCGTAGTACGTCACCGCCTCGTCCGTGCGCCCCAGCTTGTCCGCGTTCACGCGGGCGGCGGTGAGGTAGTACTTGGAGAGCATCTTCTTGTCGTCGAGCAGGTCGGCGATGCGCAGGATCGCCTCGACCACGCGCGACCACTGCTCCGTCGCCTGGTACACCGCGATCAGCTTGTGCAACAGCGTGCGGTGCTCGGGCCGGATCTCGAGGGCGGCGTTGTAGCTCTTGGCCGCCTTCTCGTTGTCCGACAGCTTCTCCCGGAGGATGTCGCCGGCCCGTACGAGCAGCTCGAACCGCTCCTCGTCCTCGGCCGACTCCATCAGCTTGCGCAGGTCCGCCACCACCTCCGCCCAGCGGCCCAGCTCCTCGTCGGCCGCCGCGCGCAGCCGCAAGGCCTCGCGATTGCCGGCCTCGAGCTTGAGCACGTCGTCGGCCGCGGCCGCCACGCCGGCCTGGTCCTTCAGGCCCTGGAGCGCCCGGGCGAGCTGCAGGTACACCCGCACCCGCTCCTCGGGCGGCATGTCCGCGCCGAAGCGCAGCAGGAGCTCCTGGAGCAGCGTCCGCGCCTCCTCGAAGCGCTTGAGATCGAGCTTGCACTGCGCCGACTGGCGATGGACCGCCACGTCGCCGGGCGAGAGCTGCAGCGCCTTGGAGAACGCCTTGTCCGCGCGCTCCATGTCGCCCAGCCGGCACGCCGCCTCGCCCTGCCGCAGGAAGAGGTCGGCGGCACTCTTCGTACCCAGCGCGTCGGCGGACGCGGAGAACTGCTCATAGATCCGCGACGCGTCGGCCCAGCGCTCCAACTCGCGGTAGATCTCGGCCAGCGGCTCCGCGGCCTCGACCATCGTCGAGTCCAGCGCGAACGCCTTCTCGAAGCAGTCGAGCGCCTTGTCCCGATCGCCGACCTGGCGGCGGTAGATGCGACCCATCCGCGCCAGCAGCTCGGCCTTGGCCAGCGTACCGGTCGTCGCGTCGATCTCGCGCTGCAACATCTCGATCGCGGCCGTGTGGTCGCCCTTGTCCAGATAGGCGTCGCGCAGTGCGGACGCCGCCGCGGCATTGTTGCGGTCCGCGTCCAGCGCCGCCCGGTAGGCCTCCAGCGCCGCCGCGTGGTCCTTGAGGTCGTCGTCCTGCAACGTCCCCAGCTCGACGAGGATCTTCCCCTTCTCCACGCCGTCGCCGGTCAGTCCGGCGAGCTTGCGCAGCGCGCCGGCGACACGCTCGTGCTGCGCCGTCTTTCGCGCACAGATCACCACCTCGCGCAGCACGGCCTTGTCGTCCGGCGCCAGCTCGACCACCTTGTCCAGCACGTCGAGCGCCGGGCCCCACAGCTCGAGGTTGTTCGTCAGCACGTCGGCCTGCGCCCGCAGGTGCAGCATCTTCTCGGCCCGCTCCGTCGCCAGCTCGGCCTGGTGCTCGAGGATCTCCACGAGCTGGCTCCAGCGCTTGTCGCTGCGGTACAGCCGGTTGAGCGCCGCCAGAGCATTGGGGTGGTCGCGGTCGATGTCGCCGATCTTCTCGAACGTCGCGATCGCCGCCGCGACGTCCATGAATTCCTCTTCCTGCAACGCCGCCACGCGCTCGAGCAGCGCGACTTTCTGGCGCGGGGTCGTGGCCAGGCCGAGCTGCCGCTCGAGCACGGCGAGCAGCTCCTTGAACTGGTCGCGGCGCGCGTAGAGACGCTCCAGGCCCTTCAAGGCATCGAGGTTGTCGGTGTCGAGCTCGAGCACGGCGCGGAACGCCTCCGCGGCCGCCTCGAGCCGCTCCAGCCGGTCCTCCCGGATCTCGGCGATCGACAGCAGGGTGTCGCGACGCACCTTCGCGTCCGTCGCCGCCGCGAGCCGCTTGTCCAGCAGCGCGACCAGGTCATCCCACCGCTCGGACTTCGTGTACAGCCGCTCCAGCGCGGCACCGGCCTGCGCGTGCGTGGCGTCCTCGTCCAGCACGGCGCGGTACAGCTCCATCGCCTTGCCGGCCTGGCCCAACCGCTCCTCGTAGATCGCCGCGGCCTCCGCCCGCCGGTCCCGGCGCACGCCCGGGAACGCCGCCACCTCCGCCCGCCGTTCGAGCACCTGCACCAGCTCCGGCCACTGCTTGGCCGAACGGTAGATCCGCTCGATGCCTTCCAGTGCGTCCTCGGACTGCGGATCGATCTGCAACGCCTGCTGATGGTAGCGCAGGCCGAAATCCGGTCGACCGAGATGCTCCTGCGACCAGGTTCCCAGGCGCGTGCAGAGCTTGACCACGGTCGCCGGATCCCGTGTCGCGCCCAGGAGCCCGCCGACCTCCTCGATCACGGCCGTCCAGGCCTCCGCCAGCACGCCCAACCGCTCGATCCGCGCGTACAACGCCTCGTCCGCAGGGTTCTCCTTGAGCACCCCCAGCACGACCGCCAGCGCCTTGCCGTAGTCGCTCAGCTCGGTCTCGTACACGCGTGCCGCCTCGAGCATCGCCTCGCGCCGGTCGCCGTCCGACTTCGCCTCCGCGGCCCGCTCCAGGAGCTGGTCGACGAGCTTGTCGAACTGGCCCGCCGAGCGGTGCATGTCCTCGAGGGCCACCACCGCCATGTCGTCCTCGGGGTCCGCTTCCAGGATCGAGCGGTACGTCGCCTCCGCCTGTTCGAGATCCTTGAGCTCCGCCTCGTAGATGCGGCCGATCCGGAACAGCGTCTGCTTCTTCCTCTCGGGCGTCGCGTCGTCCAGGACGACCTGCAACGCCTGCAGCACGGGGTCCCAGGCCTTCGCGCCGCGCGCCGCGGCCTCCAGCTCCTGGAACAGCTCGTCGTCCTCCGGCTCGGCCATGTACTGGTCAGCCCAGTCCTGCACCTCGTCGACCGTGGCGCTGCGCACCGCGGTCCGCCGCTCCTCGGCCTCCTGCTCCTCGCGCTGGATCGACTCGAATTCCGTCTGGAGCTGCTCGATCGTTGCGAAGCGCGCCGCCGGGTCCTTGCGCAGGCAGCGCAGGACCAGCGCATCGATGCGCTTGGATTGCGACCCGCGCGGGTTCCGCGCGCTGGGCGGTTCCGGCTCCGCCGTCAGGTGACGCACGCAGACATCGACCGCCGTCTTCTCCACGAACGGAGGCTGGCCGGTCAGGAGCTCGTAGAGCATCGCGCCGACCGCGTAGATGTCCGAGCGCGCGTCCAGCGTGGCCCCGCGTACCTGCTCCGGCGGAACGGCCTTCGGCGTCCCGAAGCCCGCCAGGCGCCCGGCCTCCTCCAGCCCGCCCGCGCCGCGACCGCCGAGCCTGTCGGCTCCGGCGCCCACCAGCACCACCCGCTGCTCGCCGCCGTCCTCCCACAGGATCACGTTCTCGACCTTGACGTCGCCGTGGACCAGCGACCGGGCGTGGAGCGCGCTCAAGGCCGCGAACACCGGCGTCAGGATCGGACGCAACGCGACGAACCGCGCCGGCCCGTCCGCAAGCAGCGACCGCGCCGTCTTCCCCGGGAGCCATGCGGTGGCCAGGAAGACGCGGCCGTCGGCCCGCCCGACCTCGAGGATCTTCGGCAGCGCCGCGTGTTCGACCGTCCGGATCAAGCGCTGCGCCGCCAGATACCGGTGCAGCGCGGCCGGGTCGTGTGCGTGCTCGCGCCGCAACACCCGCAGGCCGACCGGCCCGTCCGGCCCCTGCGCCTTGTAGAACAGGCTTACGCCTCCCGCCCCGATCGCCTGTTCGATCGTGAAGGCGCCGAGCTTCGTGCCGGGTTCGAGCTCCTCCGGCGGCCGCCGGCCGCGGTTCTGGCGGAGCCGCGGATCCACCGCCGCCCCCTTGAGCGCCAGCACGACGTCTGCCAGCGCGGGCGTGGCGCTCTCCTCGTCCGCCCACGCCAACAGCCGGCGCACGAACGTCGCCTTGCCCGCCCGCTCGTCCGCGACGTCGCCGGGCGTCATGCCCAGGTAGTCGCGGACCAGCGCCTGGATCTCGGCCAGGCTGAACAAACGTTCCAACTCGCCCTGCAGGATCTCTTGCAGCAGCTCCATGGTGCCTCCAGACGCGGCGGATTATAGGGATGCGCCTACCCGATGGGAAGCCGAATCATGGGGCGGATGAACCGCCCTCGGACGCCCCCTCGCCGAACTCCGAACGGAGGTCGAGCGTCAGGTCGGCGTTCGGCCGGACCATGCGAACCACCGGCCACCGACCGGGCGCCCTCACCTCGACCCAGTGCTCGTCCCGCGCCGCAGGAACCTCGAACTCGGTCCCCACCGACCTTCCGTCGAAACGGACCTCCGCGCCCTCCGGCACGCCGATCACGCGGATCTCCACCGCCGCCTGGTCGGCTGCGGCGCCGGACGTGCCGGCGGCACGGCCCTGGCCTCCGCCGTCGCCGCCGCCGCGGAACAGGAAGAAGGCCGCGACCGCGAGCAGGCCGACGAGCAGCAGCGCGTTGGCGGCGTAGAGCCCCCAGGATCTCGTCCTGCGCGGCGGGTCCGACGCCCCGGGCTCGACCTCGATCGCCGGCGACCCCTCCGCCCCCGGCGCCGGCGGCGGAAGCCGCGAGCCCGCCGCGGTAGAAGTCGCGGAAGCCACATCGGCCGTTGCACCCTCGCCCGCACTCGTCTCGGCCGCCGGCGCCGTCCGCGGCTCGTTGTCCGCCGCGGGCGGCGGGACCGAAGACGGCGACACCGCCGGCACCGGCGTGCTGACGCTGGACGTCCGGACCGCCGCAAGCCCCTCCCCCGAGCTGTTCCCGCGCCGCGCGGCCCCACGTGGCCGCCCGAACGGCGCGAGAGCCTCCCCGAACTCGGCCGCGTCCCGGAACCGCTCCCCGCGCTCGCGCGCACACGCCCGCCCGATGATGCGCTCGACCTCCACCGGAACGTCCGGCCGCGTCTCCCGGATCGAGGGGAACGGCTCCGCCAGCACCTTCGACAACACCTCGTTGTAGCTGCTGCCCATGAACGGGAGCCGCCCCGCCAGCGCCTCGAAGAGCATCACCCCGACCGCGTAGATGTCGACGCCCGGATCGACCTCGGCCTCCCCACGCGCCTGCTCGGGCGACATGTAGTACGGCGTCCCCATCACCGCGCCCGGCCGCGTCAGCCGCATCGCCGAGTCCGTCTCGTCCGCGAGCCGCGCGATGCCGAAGTCGACCAGCTTGACGACACGCTCCCCCTTGCGGCCGGGCACCAGGAAGACGTTCTCCGGCTTCATGTCGCGGTGCACGATGCCCTTGGCGTGGGCCGCGCCCAACGCGTCCAGCGCATCGACCAGCACCTCCGCCGTTTCGCCGACCGACAGCCGCCGCTGCCGCGCCAGCACCTTCTCGAAGTCCTCACCCTCCAGGAACTCGAGCACCAGGTACGCCCGCCCGTCCGGACTCGTTCCCACGTCGTGGACCTGCACGATGCCCGGATGGCCGACGGCCGCCGCCGCCCGCGCCTCCTGGATGAACCGCGCGTTCAGCTCGGGGTTCCCCGCGTACTCGAAGCGGATCAACTTGACCGCCACCCGCAGCCCGATCACGTCGTGGACCGCTTCCCAGACCTCGCCGACCCCTCCGCGTCCGAGCATCTTCACCAGCCGGTACTTGCCTCCGAGCAGCGCACCGGCGTGGACCGCCGAGGCCTGGCCGGACGGCGCAGGCGCAGGCCCGGGCAGGGGCGAAACCCGCACCATTCCCGCGCCACCCTCGGGCACCACACCCTCGTGCGGCGACGGCCGGATCTCGGTCGGCGCCGAGCCCACGCCGGCGCCCGACGGCGGTCCAGGCGGGGACGACGGCAATCGCCGGTGACGGCCCGTCGGCGGCATCGGATCCGGTCGGCGGTCCACCGCCGCCGAATCGGGCGGCGTCACCGCGTACGGCATCGAGCGGCGACGGCCGGAGGGCGGCGTGGACGGCGGTCGCACGTGCGGCTCCGCCCCGTGCACCACGGCCGGAATCGGCACCACGCCGCCCGGCGGGGAGCCGCCCTCGGGCGGCGGCGACGAGATCCGCACCCCGGGCTTGGCCGCAGGGACGGACCCCGTCACGTGGTCGAGAAATGCCCGCAGGACCTTCTCCTGCGAGTGCTTCCTCGTCCGCCCCTCGTCCTCCCCGCTCATCCCGCCTCCGCCCCGAACGAAACCACACGCGGTCGTTCAGCGTAGGCCCCCTCCC
Source organism: Deltaproteobacteria bacterium (assembly GCA_016218815.1). GTDB lineage: Bacteria > Myxococcota_A > Polyangia > DRWM01 > JAAZOP01 > JAAZOP01. Next base: position 32,743 of record JACRCX010000054.1, on the reverse strand, counting down.
GGCGGCGGTCAAGCCAAGTCCCGCACGGCGCAGGCCCTGCACGACCTCGTCGTCCCTCCCCCAAACGAGGGAGCGACCGTCGCAATTCCGACTCGATCCTTCTCTCGGGGGCGCTCGCCGGGACGACCTCGGCGGGCCGGAACCGGGGACGAACCCGAGGCCGCCTACGGCGAGCCCGCCGGCGCGGCCCGCGGCGGAGGGACCCACACCGGCCGCTCCGGCTCCAGGTACGTCGCGAACCAGTCGAACATCGTCCGCCAGAACAGCATCGCGTTCTTCGGCTTGCGCACGAAGTGGTCCTCGTCCGGGAAGAGCAGCAGCCGCGACGGCACGCCCTGGCGCTGGAGCGCCGTGAAGATCGCCGTCCCCTGCGTGTACAGCACCCGGAAATCGCCCTCCCCGGCCGAGACCAGCGTCGGCGTGCGGAAATCCGCCGCGTAGCGCAAGGGGCTCCATCGGTCGTAGGATTCCGGGTTCTCCCACGGCGTCCCCCCGAACTCCCACTCCGGAAACCACAGCTCGTCGGTCGCGCCGTACATGCTCGCTTGCTCCGAAACCCCCGCGTGCGTCATCAGGCAGCGAAAGCGATCCGTGTGCCCGAGGATCCAGTCGACGAGGAAACCGCCGTAGGACGCGCCGACCGCGGCCAGTCGATCACCGTCGATCTCGGGGTACTCCGCCACCACGTAGTCGACGGCCTTCATCACGTCCTCGAACGGCGCGCCGCCCCAGTCGCCCGACACCGCGTCCTCGAACGCCTGCCCGTAGCCGACCGAGCCGTGGAAGTTGACGGCCACCACGGCATAGCCCGGCGACGTCAGGAGCTGCAGGTTCCAGCGGAAATGGAAGCCCTCCTCGAACGCCCCCTGCGGTCCGCCGTGCAGCGCGAACACCGCGGGGATCTTCCGTCCGCGGCGCAGGTCGGCCGGCTCGAGCAGGAAGCCCTGCACCCGGTCGCCGTTCGCCCCCTCGAACCAGAACTCCCGCGCCGTCGGCATCGCGAGCTGCGCCAGGAGCTCGTCGTTGAGCTTGTCCAACGCCGTGAAGGCGGTCCCGTCCAGCGGCACGCGCACGATCTCCGGCGGATGGTCATGGCTCTCCCGCACCGCCGCCGCCCAGCTCCCGTCCGGAGCCAGGTCGAGCGAGCCGTACGAGGCGTCCTCGACGACCGCGCGTGCGACGCCGTCCGACAGGTCGACCCGGAACACGCGCTCGCGCCCGCGGTCCGCCGCGACGAAGAGCAGCGCCGCGGAGTCCGGCGTCCAGGCCAGCGACTCCGGGCTGCGATCCAGCGCGGCCCCCAGCTCGCGCACCTCCCCCGTCGCCCGGTCCTGCAGCATCACCCGCCGCCGGTCCGCCTCGAACCCCGACCGCTCCATCGATAGCCAGGCCAGCCACCGTCCGTCCGGCGAGTACGCCGGCCCGGCGTCGTTCCCGAGCCCGGTGGTCACCTGTCGCACCACGCCGCCCCGCGCCAGCGGCACCTCCCAGACGTCGTTGTTCGTGCTCCACGCGACGTCCTCGTCGGCGTTCAGGACGTACGCCAGGAACGCCCCGTCCGGCGAGAAGGCGACGTCGTGCGGCGTGCCCAGGTCGATGGGCGGGCAGTCGTGGCCCCCGGGCGTCAGGTCGCGCGGCGGCTCCGCGCCGTCGAGCGGCTGCACGAACAGGTGGCTGACCATCCCGCCGCGGACCGCGTTCCACACGCGGTACGGCAGGGCGTCGGCGACCACCGCCGTCACCCCGCTCTCCTCGCGCTCCTTCGCCCGCTCCCGCGTGCAGTCCAGGTCCTCGCAGTCCGGAAACACATCGCTGGTCACCGCGAGCGTCGCGCCGTCCGGGGACACGAAGAACGACGACACCCCCGACGGGAAGTCCGTGACCGCCTCGGGATCCCCGCCGGCCATCGGCATCCGGAAGATCTGCGGCGTCCCTTCCTCGTTCCTCGCGGAGAGGTACAGGATCGCCGACCCGTCCGGCAGCCAGCGCGGACTGCGGTCCGGCCCGTCGCTCGTCGTCAGCCGCCGCACCTCGCCGCCGCCCGAGGGAACGACGTACAGTTCGTCGTTCCCCGTGTTCGCTTCCAGGTCGAACCGCGTCGCAACGAAGACGACCTGGGAGCCGTCGGGCGAGACCCTCGGATCGGACACCCGGAAGAGGTCCCAGAGGTCCTCGGCGGTCATCGCGCGCCGCGACTCGCCCCGCTCCGCGTCCGCCGGCTCCGCGGCGCCCACCCCTACCAGCAGCCCCAGAACGACCCCCATCGCAGCTCGCGTCATGACCCACCTCGCGTGCACCGGCTGTATACCGGTCCACGGGTGCCATGGGCAAGCGCCGCTGGCCCAGCCGGGATTGGGGGCAGACGGGTCGCCCCGCCGCCGGAATCATGTTCCAGCATCCGGACGCCCGATGTTCGCCTACTCCGGATCCCGGCAGCACCGGAAGCCCAGGTGAGGGTCACCCAATTCCGAGGGCATCGTTTCCGAAGTGCTGTAGCACACGTCTCCGTCGTTGCCGTGAATCGTGCCGCCGCGCGTGATGTACCCGGTCGGGCCGCCCACAGGGTCTTTCCAGGTCGAGGTCCACTCGGACACGCTGCCGATCATGTCGAAGACGCCTGGATACCATCCCTCGCACTCTGGAAAAGCCCCGGTGGGCTGCAAGTCCGCCAGGGCTTCGTTGGCGCACCGGCCTGATGATGGCTCATTGCCCCACGGGTACGACAGGTCGTCGGGGCCGCCGCAGGCCGCGCCCCATTCGTCGGAGGTGCAGAGCCGCTTTCCGGCCAATCTGCAGGCGCCGCCTGCCCACTCCCATGCGATACCCGTCCATGGAATGACTCCCGGGATCGAAATGGCGTGTCCGTCCGGGGCACGTGCTGCCTCGTACCGGTCGATGCAGACGCCGAGCGTCTCGATCATGGCCATGTCGGGGCCGCAGGGTGTCGCGTCGCCTCCGGGACCACCGGGATCGCGGTCGCACAGGCCGAGCTGGGTCTCCAGGTACGCACCCAGGCCGTCACCGTCGTTGTCGTTCCAGCCGTCATTCATGTAGAGGGTCCCGTGGCCGTCGTTCTCCCCCTGCTGCACTCCGACGACCAACCAGAGCGGTCGACCAAGGGCGTAGCTTGGCTCGGGCAAGATGGCGTTGCAGCCCTTCCCGATCCACGATCTCCTGTCCCACGCCAGCAACCGCACGTCGTTCCTCGCGGTGTATCCGGCCGGATAATAGGGGACAACGCACGTCGTTACCAGTGGACCGCCGGGCGCGGAGACGGAGAACAGTTCCTCGCCCGCATGCCACCCCAGGTAGTAGTCGGGCGTCTTGAACGACACCCCGCCGAAGCGCTGGCCCCGGACTTCGCGGAGCGTCGTGCCGTCCGAGGTCGTGACCATCATCGTGCCGGAGGACGCCGACTCGGTGGTGAAGGCGTGAACGATGACCGTGTACAGTCCCGGGGACGGCGGAGTGAAGTTGCGGATGCACGAGTCGACTCCCGGGAGGTCCGCGCACTCGTCGTTCGACGAGATCCACTCCTTGGTCCACGTGTTGACGATGTGCATGACGGTGTCGGGTTCGGCGCCCTCGACCTCCGGCACCAGGTCCTTCGTGACGAAGTCGTAGCTCTGGTCGGAATCGAGACGCAGGTTGTACATCAGCATGGGGCTGGCCGCGGGCACGTCGAAGACCTTCTGGCAGCCGCACAGCACAGCGAGCGCCGCGGCGCCGACTGCGGCGATCGGCAGGACGATCGACCGTCGAATTGCCGGCCTGCGCGTCATGGCGCGCCTCCGCCGTCGATCGTGGAGGGGGATCCGTCGGTCGGACGGCCATCCAGCTTGGGAACGAGCAGTTGGTCGGGCACGGGGATCACGAAGTGGACCAGGGATCCCTTCCAGGGTGCGGCCAACAACTCCAACATCAAGGGGATGTTGCCGTACTCGTTGGAGAAGATGACGTGGCGCAGACCGCTTTGGCCGGCCTCGATCGTGGTTGCACCTTCCCCGGCGTCGGCGGACGGCCAGAAGCTCTCGAAGAAAACGAAGCAGGTGTCCCGGTCGTAGAGCCGAGCGCGTCTGAACGACGCACCCAGCCATTTCGCGGAGACGCGCAGCGCGAGTTCCACCCGGCGGTCGGTGACTTTCGTGGCGTCTAGGGCCAACTCCACATGGAAGCCTCTGGTCTCTCCGTCCTCGAGGTTGGCCGGCACCTCCCCGAGATCCGCATTCCAGGCCGGCGGGCAGGACGAGGCGGACGCGATGCCCTCCGGCGACACGTTCGGCCGCCCGATCGCGAGCCCATCGGGGCCCGCGTCCGGGGTCCCCGCGTCGGGCGTCGGCGAAGACGGCTGGCCGCTCGACGGTTCGTCCTGCCGGCAATCAAGCGCAAGGAACGCCGCCGCCAAGACAGCCGCCCGACCGACGCGCATCGTCGCCGCGCGGGGGGCGTCACCCGTCGTGCCCGAGACCCCTCCGTCCACCACCCTGTTCATGCGAAACCTCCATTCCTCCAATCGGCTTCGGCCAAAGGCGCGGCTGCGCATTCCGGCCGGCGAAGGCCGGCCGAGTCGAGCAAACGAGGGTCGACTACTCTCGGACGGAGGGGAACCGATCTTCTTGGGGGGGGGGGGGGGCGGCGAGGCGGCGCCGAATTCAGGTTGTTGGTGGTCGGCACCTGGACGGCAGACGGAATCCCACGTGCGCGAGCGACCGCGATGCTGACGGCGGATGAACCCGTTGCCCCGAACCGTGCCCATGCCGGACTCCCAGCTTCGAGGATTAGAATGATCCGGAAATGCCCGGCGGCCAAGCGGAGCTGGCGACGAGCGACGAGCGACGAACGACCGACGAAGGCACGCCGGACACCGCGCACGACGCCCGGACCGCCGCGGACCGAATCCGAGCCGGTTCGTGGTCGGAACCAACAACCAACAACCAACAACTCCCCACCTTCTCCATCGTCTCGCGCCCCCCCGGTGTGGTAGCAGTCCGTTCGTGCGTTCCCGTCCCCCCCCTTCCCCGGCCGTCCTGGCGTCGTTCACGGCGGACGGCGAAGTGTCTGGCGTCTGGCCGGTGGACGCCGCCCCGATGGACATCGTCCTGCGGGACGGACGCCTCCTGCCGCGAACGCCGTCGGAGGTGCTGCCGAAGGACGCGCGCATCGCCGCCGTGGGCTGGCGTAGCGACGAGTCCGGGCGCCCCGCCCTGGTGCTCGAGGGCGCCAACCTCGTGCTCGGCCCAGCCCGCGTCGCCCCGGGACGCCCCGAACGTCTTGCCGACGGCGACATGCTGGTCGTCGACCACCGCGACGTCGGGGAACGGCCCGGCGGCGTCGTCGGCGCCTTGCTCGTCGCCCGCGACGATCCGCACCCGCGCCCCCTGCGCTGCCTGCGCGAGCGGGACGACGGCGCCGTCGAGGTCACCCGCCCGGGCGCGGGCCGCGCGTGGCTCCAGGCCGGCCTCGCCGCCGTCGTGCTCGGCGCCCTGCCCTGCGCCGCCGTCGCGCTCGGCCAGCCGCCGGGCCTTCCGGCCCGCAGTTCCCTGCTCCTGGCCGCCACCGGGTTCCTGTTCATCGCCGCCGTCGCGTTCGCCCTCTCCCGGCTCGTCGCCCGCTCGGGACCGGTACTGGCCTGGGGACGCGACGGCCTGCGGCTTTCCCGCGGCGGGGCGCTCGCCGCCCCCGAGTCCCTGCCCCTGGACGACCTCGACGGCTTCTCCCTGCGCCTCGGACTCGCCGCCACGGGCCGCTGGCGGCTGGAGGCGTCCGTCCGCACCCGCAGGGGGGAGATTCGCCTCGACGCCGGCCCGCACCTTTCGCTCGAGCGCGACCCGCCGCTGCTCGCCGTCGCCGCCCTCGAGGCTCGCCGCCAGGACTGGCTCGAGGTGTTCCGCCGCGCGGCCGGCGCGCTGCGCCGATCCCCCGACGCGTTCATCACCGTCCACACCGACCGGGAGTGGCCGCCCGAGAAGGCGCGGGTCGCCCTCGCCGCCGCGCGGTTCGCCGCGGCCGGGACGTGAGCCGTGCGGCGCCCCTCCCGCCAGGTCCTGCTCATGCCGCCCACGCCGAAGGACGGCGAGGACTCCCTCGAGGGCCTCGTCGAGCGGGTCACGTACCGCGCCGAGGACACCGGCTATGCCGTCCTGCGCATCCGGATCCCGGGCACGCCCGAACCCGTGACCGCCGTCGGCAACCTCGGCGCCGCCCAGGTCGGCGAGGAAGTCGCCCTGCGCGGACGCTGGACCCGCAACCCGAAGTACGGCCCGCAGCTCGAGGTCACCTCCTACCGCGCGACCGTACCCTCGACCGTCGCCGGCCTCCGCCGCTACCTCGGCTCCGGCCTGATCCACGGCATCGGCAAGGAACTGGCGCGCCGCATCGTCGAGCATTTCGGCGAGCGGACGATCAGCGTGCTCGACGACGCGCCCGAAACGCTGCGCGAGGTCGGAGGCATCGGGGGCAAGCGGGTGCAGAGCATCCGGGATGCGTGGCACGAGCAGAAGGCGATCCAGTCGGCGATGGTCTTCCTCCAGAGCCACGGCGCCTCGCCGCTGCTGGCGCACCGGATCTGGAAGCGGTACGCCGACCGCACCATCGACATCCTGCACCACGACCCGTACCGCCTCGCGCAGGACATCCGCGGCGTCGGGTTCAAGACCGCCGACCGCATCGCGCAGGAGCTGGGGGTCCCCCACGACGCACCGGCGCGCGCCGAGGCCGCGCTCCAGCACGTCGTCGGCGAGCTGACCGACGACGGACACGTCTGGATCCCCGCGGACGACGCCCTGGCCCGCGCCGAGCGCGACCTCGACGTCCCGCGCGCCGCGGCCGAGCGCGCCCTGGAGCAGCTCCGCATCCAACGCCGCGTCGAAACCGACCCCCCCGACTCACAGCTCCCCTTCGACGGCGCTCAGGGCGGGCCGACTCACGACTCACGACTCACGACTCACGACTCCCCCCTCCCGCCCCCCCTGCTTGCCCCCGCCTCGCTCGCCGCGTGCGAGCGCGGGATCGCGTCCTCGCTGGCCGCGCTCCTGCGCACGCCGGCGAAGCCCGTCCCGCTCGACGTCCCTGCCGCGCTGGCGTGGTACGAGTCGCAGTCGTCGCTGCGGCTCGCCCCGTTGCAGCGCGAGGCGGTCGCCCGCGGGCTGGCCGAGAAGGTCCTCGTGATCACCGGCGGGCCGGGTACGGGGAAGACGACGCTCCTCCGCGCGATCCTGGCCGTGCTGCGCCGGAAGCGCGTGCGGACCGCCCTGGCCGCACCCACAGGGCGCGCCGCGAAGCGGATGACCGAGGCGACCGGCGTCGCGGCGCAGACGATCCACCGCTTGCTCGCCTTCGACCCGAAGACCTGGTCCTTCACCCGCCGTCGCGACCGCACGCTGGAGGCGGACGTCGTGATCATCGACGAAGCCTCGATGCTCGACGTCGTCCTGGCCCACCACCTCCTGGCCGCCGTGCCGCGCGAGGCCCGCCTGATCCTGGTCGGCGACGTCGACCAGCTCCCCTCTGTCGGCCCGGGCAACGTCCTGTCCGACGTCATCGCCTCCGCCCGAGTGCCGGTGGTGCGCCTGACCGAGGTCTTCCGCCAGGCCGCCCGCAGCAGCATCGTCGCGGCGGCGCACGACGTCCGCCGGGGTGGCATCCCGCGGAGCGCCCCGGCCCGGGGCGGCGACTTCTACTTCCTGGAGGAGGAGCCGGAGAACGTGACCGCGAGGATCGTCCGGCTCGTGGCCGAAGACATCCCGCGACGACTGGAGCTCGACCCCGCGGCCGACATCCAGGTGCTCTGCCCCATGAACCGCGGCCGCTCGGGTTCCCAGGAGCTCAACGACGCCCTCCAGGCCCGCCTCAATCCCGGCGGCGCCGAAGCGGTCTCCGGCTGGCGGCGACTGCGCGTCGGCGATCGCGTGATGCAGATCGCCAACGACTACGACCGCGAGGTCTACAACGGCGATCTGGGGCGGATCATCGCCGCCGGCGGGGAGTCCGGCGAGGTGACGGTCGAGTTCGACGGCCGGGCGGTTTCGTACGGCGCGCGGGACCTCGACGAGTTGATGCTCGCCTACGCCTGCTCGATCCACAAGGCGCAAGGCTCCGAATACCCCGTCGTCGTCGTGCCCCTCGTTCCTTCGCACTGGCAGATGCTCGCGCGCAACCTGCTCTACACCGCCATCACCCGCGGCAAACGCCTCGTCCTGCTCGTAGGCTCGCCTCGCGCCCTCGGCCGCGCCGTGCGCAACGACGCCCCCGTCCTCCGCCGCACGAAGCTCGTCGAAAGATTGCGCGAGGTCTTGCCGTTGTAGCGGCGAGGCGCAGCCCGCCGACCGCCGCCTACAGGCCCAGGAAGACCATCGCCGCCCCGGCCAACGCCAGGACCCCGCCCGCCAGCGCGTGCGTCCAGCGCTCGAGCGGTCCGAGGTCCACCTTGCGCAGGCCGACCCAGAACAACGCCACCAGCCCGTGCATCGCCAGCAGCGTGGCGCCGCCGTAGCCTGCCACGACCAGCGAAACCTGGGCCCAGTCCCCGGCGACCGCCGAGGCGAAGAACAGCGGGATGAGCGGCTCGCACGGCCCCAGGACGAAGATCACGAACAGCAGCCACGGCGTCAGGCTCTTCCACGACGCCGGTGCCTGCTCCCACTCCACCTCGGCCTTGGGGTGGACGTGCGGGTGCGCGTGCTCCCCGCCGTGGAAGTGCTCGTGCACCGCCGGGTGCGCGTGCGCGTGGCCGTGCGCGTGCTTGTGCAGCGTCCCGTCCGGGTGCAGGTGGGCGTGGCCGTGCTTCCGCCCGCGTAGCGCCCGCCAGACGCCCCACGCGGTGTAGGCCAGACCGAAAAGGAACAGCGCCCAGCCGGCCCAGGCACCGCGCGACGACTCCCACCCCTGCACCCTGGCCAGCGCCACGCCGGCGGCGATGCCGAGCAGCCCGAGCAGGACGCTGGACAGGATGTGGCCCAGCCCGCAGACGAACGTGAGCAGCATCGTCCGGCCCAGGCCCCAGCGCCGAGCGCGGCCGATGACGATGAACGGCACGTAGTGGTCGGGCCCGACCAGCGTGTGCAGGAACCCGACCCCGAGCGCCGTGAGGAAGAACAACCCCGACCTCCGCCCTGCCCGACGCGGCCCTCCCTGCCGACCGGACCGTGGGGAACCTACCGCAGGCGGGGGCCGCCCGCCAAGGTGGATGACGGCTGGCACCTCTCCCGGCGGGCGTTGCCCGTGGCACGGCCCGTCCGCATCGCGACGGAGTGCAGCCGACGCGGGCCGATGCTTCCCGACAACGACACGTGCGATCTGTGCCACGGACCAACGGTAGACTCGGGTCGTTGATCGCGATCACCTGTCCGCGCTTGACCGAGTCGAGGTTCGGATCCAATGTTGAGACGTCGGCCGTGCGCCGACGACTCGTCGGACGGAGGGCGTGAGGCTGGTCAGGTCTTGAGGGAAGGGCGGTCATGAGCGAGAGAAGCGGCGAGCCTTCGGTCGAGTCCCGCATCACGGAAGTGATCGGCCAACTCACGCCCGCACAGCGAAGGGAGTTGCTCGACTTCGCCGCTTGCCTTCGCGCTCGTCCGCGACGCCGGCCGCTGCGCTCCCGGCCCGCAATCGACCTCGACCGGATCGCTGGGAGCCTGCGGGACGTCTTGAGCACGAGCGAGCAGTTCGCGGCACGGAAGGCATCGGAGAAGCTCCTGGAGGAGCGCGGGTGACGAGCCGGGCGCCCGCCCGCGTGCTGGATGCCTGCGCCCTGATCGCGTTCTTCCGGGCGGAGCAGGGATGGCGACGAGTCGCCGCGAGCATCCGGCGCGGGCACGCCTCCATCCACGCGGTGAATCTCTGCGAGGTCTTCTACGATGCGCTGCGTTCCGGCGACGATCGGCGCGCGGACACGGTCTGGGGGACCGTGGCCCGCATGGGACTGGTCGTCCACCGCGACATGGATGACGCCTTCCTTGCCGCTGTGGGCAGGTGGAAGGTACGCCATCGCATTTCGCTGGCTGATGCGTTTGCGTTGGCCCTCGCCGAGCGCCTGGAAGCGGTGCTCCAGACGACGGACCATTCCGAATTCGATCCCATCGATCGCGAGGGAGAGATCCGCTTCGAGTGGCTTCGCTAGGGCCGCGTGAAGCCGACCGCGCGGGGTCACCGCACGCGCAACCCCTCCAGCACGAAATCCAGCGCGCCCTGGTCGGCGGTGAAGGCGAACAGCGCCAGCAGGTAGCTCCGGCCGGCCGGCGGCAACCGTGCGATCCGGCTGCGTGCCGCGACGAACGACCCGTCCGGCATCCCCCCCCGCAACTCGCCCTCGATCCCCTCCGGCGTGTTCCCCACACGGTCCACCGCCAGACTCGACCCGGGCGTCTCGCCGAACGCCTGCGCCACGCCGTCCTGGAACGAACGCAGGTCCCGCTCCGTCGCCATCCCTTTGAGCAGCCCGACGAGCAGAATCGAACCGGAGGCCTGATCGAACCAGCCCCAGATGTGCATCCCGGGATCGGCGAACCCCCGCGCCAGACGTTGCAACTCGGCCTCGTCGAGCGGCGCGAAGTCGGCACCCGGGTGGGGGAAGCGGAACCCGAGCGACGGGTGCGCCAGGATGCTCCGTCCGTCCTCGGACGACGACACCAGCGGCGCGACATCGGAGGCGCCCAGCCGCTCCGGGCGCGTCGCCCGATCCGGCGTCGTCGCCAGCACGGCGACGACGGCACCGCCGACCAGCGCCGCGAACCCGCCGACCACCAGCCAGCCGCCCAACCGCCTGCCGCGCTGGAAGAACCACGACGCGCCCAGCCCGGCCAGCGCGGCGAAGCACGCCAGCCGGCCGACGCCCTCGCCGAAGCGGTACGGCGAGACCGGCCGCACCGTGACGGCCAGCAACGCGCCGGCCAGCACGACCACACCCAAGCCGATCGCCGCGTGAAGGATGCCGCGCTTCCAGGAGAAGGGGGGCGCCGAAGGAGTCGCACCTGGCCCGCCCGGCGGCTGCCGCGGACTGCCTGGCAGCGCTGGAGTCGACGGGAGCTCCCGACCCCGATCATCTCGAGGGTCCGTCACGAATCCCCGCCCTTCGCCGCCCCCCGGCCCCTCCGCCCGATGTGCCCGCCCCCGACCCCCGCCCCCCGACCCCGCGGGGCCGTGGGCCGCCGCTGGCGGCCTTCGGCCGCGCTACAGCGTGACATCCAGGACGGACGTGTCCTCGGAGAGGATCGCCTGCGCGAGGCTGCGGTTCTCGGGCAGCAGGTTCTTGCAGAAGAAGCGCGCGGTCTTGACCTTGGCGTCGTAGAACGCCGCCTCGCCGTCGTCGCAGACCAGCGCCTTCCTTGCCTCGGGCGTCGCGGCGCCCTTGGCCGCCGCGAGCTCGTCGAGCTTCTTCGCCGCCAGGACCGCCTGCTCGCCGAGCAGCCAGGCCATGACGGTGTTGCCCATGTAGCGCAGGAACGGCGAGGCGTGCTGCAGGACGTAGAGCAGCTCACCCGACATGTTCTTGCCCATGAACAGCATCGCGATGCCCTGGAGGTCCTCGACCGACTTCTCGATCTCGGCCACGCAGTCGGCCAGCGCCGGGACGCCCTTGGCCTGCGCGATCAAGCCGTTCATCTCGCCCAGGAACGTCATGAACACGGCGCCGCCCTTCATGCCCAGCTTGCGCCCGACCAGGTCGATCGCCTGGATGCCGTTGGCGCCTTCGTAGATGGAGAAGATGCGCGCGTCGCGCATGTGCTGCTCCAGGGGGTACTCCTGGCAGTAGCCGTAGCCGCCGAGCACCTGCACCCCCAGGCTGGTGATCTCCAGCGCCTGGTCGCTGCCGTAGCCCTTGCAGATCGGCGTCAAGAGCTCGACCAGCGCCATCGACTTCTCCCGCTCCGCGGCGTCCGGGTGGTGCCGCGCGAGGTCGCCCAGCTTGGCCACGCGGTACATCAGCGCACGCAGTCCGTGCACGTAGGCGCGCTGCCGCAGCAGCATGCGCTTGATGTCGGGGTGCTCGATGATCGGCACGCGCCGCGCGTTGGCGTTCTTGAACTCCCGCGCATCGGTCCCCTGCACGCGCTCGCGCGAGTAGTCCAGCGCCTCGTTGTAGGCCTGCGCCGAGACGGCGAGCGAGAGCAGCCCGACCCCGAGCCGCGCCTCGTTCATCATGTGGAACATGTGCTGGATGCCCTCGCCCTCGCGGCCGATGATCCAGCCCTCGCACTTGTCGTTGTCGCCGAAGGCGAGCGAGCAGGTGGCCGAGCCCTTGATGCCCATCTTGTGCTCGATGCCCGAGACCGCGACGTCGTTGAACTCGCCGCACGAGCCGTCGGGGTTGACCCGGAGCCTGGGCACGATGAACAGCGAGAGCCCCTTGATTCCGGCGGGGGCGTCCGGCAGCCGCGCCAGCACCAGGTGCACGGTGTTCTCGACGAGGTCGCTGTCTCCCGAGGAGATGAAGATCTTCTGGCCCTGGATCTTGTACCAGCCGTCGCGGATCTTCTTCGCCGTCGTCCGGACGTCCCCCACCGCGCTGCCCGCCTGCGGCTCGGTAAGGCACATCGTCCCGCCCCACACGCCGCAGAGCAGTTTCTCCGCGAAGACCTTGCGCTGCTCGTCGTTGCCGCGCGCGATGATCGCCGCGGCCGCGGCCTGGGTCAGGCCGGGGTACATCATCAGCGAGCAGCAGGCGCCGCAGAACGCTTCCCAGGCGACCAGCCGGATGACCTCCGGCGCGCCCATCCCGCCGAACTCGGCCGGGTCGGAGACGCCGATCCATTGTCCCTGCGAGATCTGCCGGTAGGCGGAGTGGTACTCCTTGGGCACGACGACCTTGCCCTTCTCGTCGAGCCGGCACCCGGCCCGGTCGCCGGCGGCGTTCACCGGCGCCAGCACCTCCTTGGCCAGGTCGAAGGCGTTCTTGAGAATCAGCTCGAACATGTCCCGGTCCAGCTCCTTGAACGCCGGGAAGGCGAGCAGCTCGTCCGCCTTGAGCACCTCGAACAGGTTGAACCGTACGTCCCTCTCCTCGATGCGAAACATCGTCGCCTCCTTCGGCCGGCGGACGCGCCGCCGCCCGGCCGGGCCGTCGCGACCCGCCGGCGGTGGGAACGCCCCCGCGCTCGCCCGCGCCAATTCCCGCAAGTCGGCGGGCCGAAGTCAAGCAAGAAAATGAATTGCCGTTCAGGAAAAGGACGGCGTCGCCTCGCGTCAGTCGCTCCGGGCCGCCGTGCCGAGCCGCCCGTAGAAGAGCTGCAGCGGCACGTGCAGCCGCTCGGCCCACGCGCCCTCGTCGTGCCCGGCCAGCGGGAAGGCGAGGTGCAGGAAGTCGCGCCCGTACTCGTAGCCCGCGTGGCTCAGGGCGAGCGCCATGGCCAGCGTGGTCTCGAAGTTGTCGCCCGGCCAGCCGCTGTCGAGATAGAACTTGCAGGGGCGCCTCGGCTCCGAGAGCACGCGCTCGACGAGATCGTCCCGGTGCGAGAACGTGCTCGAGAGGCAGGCCGCGTTGCCGAAGACCTCGGGCCACTGCCAGGCCATGTAGAACGACACGACGCCGCCGAGCGACGAGCCCATCACTCCGGTGTCGCCGCGCCCGGGGCGCACGCGGAACCGGCGGTCGATCTCGGGCTTGAGCTCCTCGACCACCGAGCGCCCGTACGGCTCGTAGCCGGGCTTCGTGTAGTCGAGCATGCGATCGCCCGAGTGGATCCCGACGACCAGGAGCTCGTCGAGGGCGTTCATGCCGTCGAGCAGCGCGAGCGACTCGTCGACCTGCCATTCGCGGCCGCCGAAGGCTTCCTCGGGGAAGAAAAGGTTCTTGCCGTCCTGCATGTACAGCACGGGGTGGCGCTGCAGCGGGTTCTCGTCGTAACCGGAGGGCAGGTAGACGCGCACCTTGTGGCTGCGGCCCAGGATGGCCGACTCGATCTCGAGCAGCGGCGTGAAGGCCCCCGTCGCGGGCGTGAAGAAGCCCGGGTACACGTCGCGACCGCCCTGGTGCGTCATCATCACGAGCATGTCGTGGCCTGCCGCCCAGTGGAGCTCGGCGCCACGCCGCAGGCAGGGCTTGAAGCGCAGGAAAGGCCGGCGCGCCTCGAGCGCGAAGGTGAAGCACGTGCCGTCGTCGGAGACCGACGCGGGCTCGAGGTCGCGATCCCAGTCCAGCTCCGTGCGCAGCACGATGCGCGCTCCCGCCGCCGGATAGCGCACGCGCAACGGCCGCCGCAGCACCCTCTCCGTCTGGTACATGAGCACGACCTCCCGCCGGCGCCGTTCCGTCGCTCATCCGATGGGGAAGCGCCGCCGCAGCGCCCGGTTTCGGGCGACAGCCTACGTCCCACCCACGGCGATCACGCCCGCACGCTCCAGGCGCACGCCGGGGTCCAGCTCGCGGAACGAGACCACCCGGACGTCCGGGACGTCCAGGTCGAGCAGCCGCCAGAGGTGCCGCCGGATCTCCGGCTGCGTCAACACCACCCGCGGCCGGCCGTCGCCGGGCAGCGCATCCACCGCCGCCTTCGCCGCGCGGATCACCGCCTCCGCCGTCTCCGGGTCGATCAGCATCCGCGGGCCGTCCCCCAGGTCCTTGATCGCGTCCCGCAGCACGTCCTCGACCTCCGGCGCCACCAGCACCACCCGCAACGCCGGCGCGTCGCCCGTCAACGTCGCCGTCAGCGCGCGCTTCCCGTCCGCCCGGATCCTTTCGGCCAGCACGTAGGGGTCCTTCTCCGCGGCGTGCGACACCGTCGACTCCAGCACCCGGCGCAGGTCCCGGATCGGGACCCCCTCCTCGACCAGGATCTTGAGCACCGCGACCAGCCGCTCCAGCGGCACCGGCTTCGGCGTCACCGCCCGGACCAGCGCCGGCGCCGTCTCCTCCAGGCGGTCGAGCAGGTCCTGCACCTCCTGGTGCCCCAGGAATTGCGCCGCCTGGCGCCGCAGCACGCCCCGCACGCGCTCCGCCAGCGCCTCGGCCCCCTCTCCGGCGCCGGCCTCCCCCCGCCCGAACGGGACCTCGAACAGCGCGAGGCGGTACCCCGCGGGCGGCAGCCCCGCCCCGGGCCGCACGACCGTCGCCGGCAGCGGCACCCCCGTCTCCGCGGTCAGCTCCTCGCGCACCGCCCGCAGCGCCGACCCCAGCCGCTCGCCGTCGGCCGTGCCCGCGGCGAACCGCGCGACCAGCTCGACGCCGAGCTCCAGGGCCGCGGGCACCACCGCGGGCGGCCCGGCGGCGCGTTCCTCCGCCGTCCTCGCGCGCTCCGCCCGCCCCGGTCGCGCTCCCACGCGGAGTCGCCAGCCGGCGAGCCCGGCGAAGAGGGCGAGCACGATGAAGGGACCGAACGGCAGGCCGGGAACCAGGGCCAGGCCGAGCAGCAGAGCGGAGAGGATGAGGAACGCCTTGGGCTGGCCCACGATCTGCAGGCCGATGTCGGCCCCCAGGTTCCCCCCCGGCTCCTCGGCGACCACGCGCGTCACGATGAACCCGGCCGCCGTCGACAGGAGCAGCGCGGGGATCTGCGACACCAGCCCGTCGCCGATCGTCAGCAGGGCATACGTGCCGATCGCGTCGCCCGCGCTCATCCCCAGCTGCAGGACGCCGATGGCCAACCCGGCGACGATGTTGACCAGCGTGATCGCGATCCCCGCGATGGCGTCCCCCTTGACGAACTTCATCGCGCCGTCCATCGCCCCGTAGAACTGGCTTTCGCGCTGCAACGTCGCCCGCCGCGCCCGCGCTTCGTCGGCCGTCACCAGCCCGGCGCGAAGGTCGGCGTCGATGCTCATCTGCTTGCCGGGCATCGCGTCCAGGGTGAACCGCGCCGCGACCTCCGCCACCCGCTCCGCCCCTTTGGCGATGACCACGAACTGGATGAGGGTCAGGATGAGGAAGATCACCGCGCCGACTGCGACGTTGCCCGCCACCACGAAGTCGCCGAAGGCGTTGATCACTTCGCCCGCGTACGCCTGCCCCAGGATCAACCGTGTGGAGGAGACGTTCAGGGCCAGCCGGAACAGCGTCGTGAGCAGCAGAATCGTCGGGAAGGAGGCGATGCGCAGCGCGTCCGAGACGTACAGCGTGACCAGCAGGATCAGGACCGCCACGGAGATGTTCGTCGCCAGCAGGATGTCCAGCAGCGGCGTCGGCAGCGGCAGGATCATCATCGCGACGACCGCGACGACGATCGCCGCCAGCACCACGTCGCCGTAGCGCCGCAATGCTCCGCCCCGCACGACTTCCGTGACGCTCAAGGTGCGCGCCCCCTACGCCTCGTCGGCGAACTCCTCGGCCCGCACCCAGTTCGCGAAACGCCGCAACCCCTCGTCGAGGTCGATCGCGGCCCGCCAGCCGAGCAGCCGCTGGGCGGTTTCCGTGTCGGCGACCGAATGCGCCGGCAGCGCCGGGTCCGGCGGACCGGCACGCAGCTCGGCCTGGGCCCCCAGCACCGCGGCCAGGCGCGCGACCAGCTCCCGCATCGTCGTGCCCCGGCCCGTGCCGACGTTCAACACCTCGTGCCCCCGCACCGCCTCCGTCGCCAGGGCGATCGCCTCGACCGTGTCGTCGACGTAGATCGCGTCGAGCGTCGCCGAGCCGTCCCCCGGAAGCTCGGCCGCCTCGCCCGCCATCACCGACCGCGCGCAGCGGTAGAGCGCCTGATCCGGCCTCTGCCGGGGGCCGTACACGGAAAACGGCCGCACGACCCAGACGTTCAGCCCGTGCTGGTGGTGCGCGAGCCAGGCCAGCGTCTCCGCCATCTTCTTCGTCGCCGCGTAGACGCTGAGCTGCCGATCGGTCGGGTCGAGCTCCCGGCAGGGCCCGGAGAGGCCCGAGCCGTAGACGACGGAGGACGACACCAGCACGAACCGCCCGACGTTGTGCCTGCGGCAGGCGTCGAGCGCGTTGTGCGTGCCCAGGACATTGGCCTCGACGATCGGCTTCACGGCGCCCGACGCCGGCGTACCGATCGACGCGGCCAGATGGACCACGACGTCGATCGCGTGGCCGGAGAAGGCCGAGTCCAGGCGCTGCGCCTCCAGGATGTCGCCCTCGATCAGCGTGCAGCCCGGCAGCGCCAGCGCCGCGGCCACGTTGCGGCGCTTGATCGCCTCCGCGTACTGCTTGGCGAACGAATCGTAGATGACGACCTCGTGCCCCCGCGCCACGAGCCGCTCGGCCAAGTGCGAGCCGATGAATCCGGCACCGCCGGTGACGACGACGCGCATGCCGCCGTGCTTAGCACAGCGGCACACGGTTGGCTACGGACCGGGGTCAACCCTTGAGGGGCTTCTGGAACGCCAGCTCGGCCGCCTCGGCCAGCGTGACGAACTCGGCCCCCTCGCCGCGGAAGTGCCGGATCACCGCTTCGATCGCGGTCGTCTTGCGCGACAGCGGCACGCGCGCGTCGGGCTGGGCGTGACCCAGCGCGGCCACGCCGGGGTCGTCCGGTGCGCAAAGGTCGATGCCGTGCAGCTCGAGGTTGACGAAGAAGTCGCCCGAGAGCAGCCGGCAGAGGCGCACCGCGTTGGCGGCGCCGGCCAGGACGATCGTCGTCCCCAGGACGGGCACGCGGGCCCAGGGGATCGTCGCGATCGGCAGCTCGCGCAGCCCGCCGCCCCGGTCGCCCACCCGCTCGGTCCCGCGCACGAACGGGGGCCACGAAAGCACGTACGGGCGGCGCGGCGCGAGGCTGAGCTCGAAACCGGCGAACAGCGAGCGGCTGCGCCGGCCGCGCAGCGCCTTGATCACGATCGCCGCGGCCCGCGCCGCGAAATACGCGGGCGAGGGGAGGACCGACGAGTCGTACGCGACGCCCAGGTCGCCCAGCACGTCGACCAGCTCGGCCGACAGCGTATAGCCAGGCGCGCGGAACCCCACGGCCGCCACGCCCACCGCGTCCTGGATCGCCGCCCGCCCCCCGGACACCTCGGCCACCAGCACCGACGGCGGCCGCCGCACCAGGTCGTAGTAGTGCGACAGCGAGTGGTTGGCGAGCTCGTGCCCGGCGCCGGCCAGCTCCCGCAGCCGTACCGCCCGCTCCGGCCGCTGCGCGTCCCTTCCGACGGCGAAGAACGTCCCGCGCACGCCCTCCCGCGCGAACAGCTCGCCGAAGCGCGGCACTCCCCGGTCGTAGATGGGCGCCTCGCCGCCCCCCGGCGCCAGCCCGTGGATCGCCCGGTAGCAGTCGAGCTCGTCCAGGTCGACCGTCAACGCCACCAGCCGCCGACTCGGTCGCATGCCTGTCCCTTCCCCCTAGCCCCGGATGCGGATGGCGTAGAACAGCTTCGCCAGGTTGCTCATCACGTTCGGCACGCGGCGGAAGAGGTTGATCGACGGAGTCCGCTTCTCGATGACGCGGATCGGGATCTCGACCTTGCGGATCCCCGACCGATCCGCCCGGATCACCAGCTCGCTGGCGAACAGATCGCGGTCGGCCAGGCAGGCGTGGACGACGTCGAGCAGCGCGAGGCGGCGGAAGGCCTTGAGGCCGTGCGTGTCGGTGCCCTTGAAGCCCAGCGACACGCGCAGCATCTGGTTGATCACGATGCTGCCCAGGTGCCGCATGAACGGCCGCTTGTCCTCGGCGCCCTCGAGCAGCTTCGAGCCGATGACCAGCTCCGCGCCGCCGGTCTCCAGGATCTCCAGGGCGCGGCGGTGGAACTCCGAGTCGCACAGGTCGATCTCCTCGCAGATCACGAACTCGCCCCGCGCGCGCAGGATCCCCTGCCGCAGCGCCTTGCCGTAGTTGGGCTCGCCCAGGCTGGAGTACAGCACCTGCGGATGGCGCTTGGCCAGCTCCGCCGCCATCGCCACCGTGCCGTCGCGCGAGCCGTTCTCCGCGATCAGGATCTCGTACGGGATCTTCGTCTCGTCCAGCCGCGCGATGAGGTCGACGATCGCGGAACGGAGGATCGCCTCCTCGTTGAAGACCGGAATCACCACCGACAGCCGGGGCGTCGGACTCGCCTGCTGCTCGTTCATTCCTCGCCCTCCTTCGCCCAGCGCGCCGCGTCGCGACCCGCGAGCAGCGCGTCCTCCATCGCCGAGTACTCCCACGCGCCGTAGCGGCCGCAGGACAGGATGCCGTTCTCCGCCAGGAAGGCGTGCAGCCGCGCGCGCGCCCGCTCCCAGGCGTGATCGTAGACGACGTACGCGAACGGGACCCGCCGGGGCCGCACGAACCGGATGTCCCCCTCGCGGCGGATGAGGCCCAGCTCCCGCAATCCCCGCACGACCGCCGGCAGGTGCGACCGCCGGAACGGCCGCCGCGAGGCCAGCTCCACGTACAGCGAGCCCTTCCCGCGCGGCGCCAGCGCCGCCGAAAAATTGGAGTACGCCCCCACGCGGTAGAACGGATAGCGCTCCTCCGGCACGTACGACCAGTGGTAGTCGTTGCCCGGCCGGCGCTCGAGCGCCACGTCCAGGTACGCCAGGCTGGTGCAGCGCAGCCGGGACGCCGCCCGCACGACCCACGCCGGCGCCCCGCGCAGCAGGAAGCCCAGCCGCTGCAGCGGCACGGTCGAGATCAGCCGCCGGTACGGGACGGCGCCCCCGTTCGTCCAGACGATCCGGCGACGGACGTCGACCCCCCGTGCCTCCGCTGCCAGCTCCGCCGGCACCGCCAGCCGGCGGTGGATCGCATCGGGCAGCTCGCCGATGCCTCCTCGCGGGTAGAGGAACGTCGCGTTGTAGCCCAGCTCCCGGTCGTTGAGGCCCACCGCACCCGCCACCACGTCGTCGCGCGACGGCTTGGGCACGAAACGGTCGGTCCAGGCCGACGACATCTCCTTCGGCGCCACGCCCCACAGCTTCGTGTTGTACGGCACCATGAAATGGCGGGCGATCCCGTCGCCGAAGTAGCGTCGGATGAAGTCGTCGAAGTCGCGCGGCGGTGTGGCGTGCGTGGTGCGGCGGTCCCACGCCTCGAAGAACCCCTTCAGGCAGTCGAAGGCCACCGCCGGCGGCAGGCCGAACGTGTTCGCCTGGAACGGGAACCGCGTGTATACGCCGTGCGAGAAGATGCGCGAGCGACGCTCGATCCGCAGCAGCCGCGGCCCGAGCATCGACTCGATCCAGCCCCGGATCTTCGGGTCGCGCGAGTGGAACAGGTGGCCCGTGACGTCGAAGCGGAAGCCCTCGTCGGCCGTCGTCGTGCACAGCCCGCCCACCCGCGACGACGCCTCGAGCAGCCGGTAGCCGGACCGCAGACCCGTGGCGGCGGCGAGGCCCGCAAGCCCCGCTCCGAGAATCACCACATCCGCCGGCGCTCCCGGTTTCGACACGGCGGCGGAGACTAGCCGCCGGGAAGGGGTGGGTCAATTGCAGGAGTGGGGCAAGGAGAAGTCGGATGATCGGAGGAGTGGGACGATCGGAGAAGTCATTGGTTGTTGGTCCGGAGGTGCGGGAAGGGCGGCGAGGGCGGGAAGTGCGTGGGCGCAAGTCCGATCACGGGGCGAGGGCGAAGGTGAGGCGGACGACGCAGACGCGGCGCGGCTGCCACGTCGGGTTCTCGCCAGTGACGGCGTAGGCGACGAACGAGCGGGCGCCGGCCTCGCCATTCCCGTCGGTCGCCGCAGCCACCGACCAGACGTTCTCGTCCGACGACGTCGCCTCGAACGACGCGGGAATGGACCAGGAGGCGCCGTCATCCGGGCTCTCGGTCGCCCACGCCGAACAGCGGTGGTAGCTGCCCAGGATGTCCCGGGGGTCGCCGCGTCGCCAGGCGACGATGACATCCGTTCTCGCCGCCGCGACCGTCGGCCCGAAGAAGTACGCGTCGGCCTCGGCCTCGTCCGCCAGGACGATCCGCTCGGGCCACGTCGCACCCCCGTCGCGGGAAATCACCAGCGCGACGACCTGGCGCAGCGCGTAGCCGTAGCTCTGCACCAGGAACAACGTCCCGTCCGCCGTCATCGCCAGCCGCTCGCCCACGACCCGCGTGGACGTCGTGTCGCCGCCGGGAATCGGCGCGAACGTCGCGCCGCCGTCGGTGGACAACACCACGCCGCCCGTCGTCGCGACCACGATGCCGGCCGGGGTCACGAACGCACCGGCGGGCGCGCCGTCCGCAATCCGCCCCGGCTCCGCCCAGACCCCGCCGTCCAGGAACGTCCAGCGAGCCTGCGCGCTGCAACCGAAAATGTGCGAGTCGTTGTCGAAGCCAAGCACCAGGCGGCGGGACGCTTCCGCCGGACGGACGAAGACGCTCGGCACGTTGTAGGTGCAGACCCCCGAGTCCGACCCGCCCGCGAAGACCTCCTCGACCGACCACACCGCGCCGTGATCGGTCGTGTGGAGGAGGAACGTCGAGATCATCGGCCCGGCGGTCACCACCCACAGGTCGTCGCCGAACGCGAGCAGGTCGACCGGATAGCCGTCCACGGCGAGCGGGACGGCCGGATCGAACGACGGCGCCCTCACGTCGGCCGTGCGCAACATCAATCGCCGACCGGAATCGCCCGGGCCGGGCGACGCGACCCGGCCGTTGTGGAAGGCGAACAGCAGCCCCCCGTGGACGAACAGGCCCGGCGACGCCGCCTCCACGCCCGGGTCGGTGCACCACTCCTCCGCCGGCTCCAGCGGCGGATAGACGAACGTCGCGTGCGTTCCGTCCGCCGCGTCAACGGCTTCGCTCGGCGCGTCCACGCCGGGAACGTCCCCGTCCGCGTCCGCGCCGCGATCGCTCGTCCAATCCCACGGCTCGAGCTCGCGGTGAGACGGCCCGCAGCCGATGGCCGCGATCGACAGCGGGAGCAGACTCCAGAGCGGGGCTGACATCGTGGGCCTCCCTGCACGCGGGTGTCCGCCGTCGCGGATCACCGTCCACTCTAGCCGATGGGTCCGGGAGGCGCTACGAGTGCCCGAGGAGTCCGAGGGCGGCGGCAATCGCCGGGTCGCTCTCGAAGGTGAACGTGTCCCAGTCCGCGTGCGCCTCGACGTCGGGAATGATGCCGGTCGCTTCCCAGTCGGCGGTCGAGTGGAGGGGGACGAAACGCTCGCCGGCGAGCCACAGCTCGGAGCCGTCCGGGAACACGTGCCGGTCCAGGGTCTCGACATTCCCCAGCGTCGTCCGGCCGGCCAGCCGGGCGCGGCCGGTGTCCTGCAGCACCCCGGCGAAAATCTCCCCGAAGCTGACGGTGTCCTCGTCGATCAGGACGGCCAGCGGCACGGTCTGCGAGTCCTGGACCGGGTCGGCGGCGATCTCCAGCGGTCGCGACGCGGCGCGGTTGGCGAAGTGCCCCAACGTCCCCGAGGCGAACAGCGAGAGCGTCTGCTCCAGGACCGAGCTCGCTCCGCCGCCGTTGACCCGGTCGTCGATGACCAACCCGTCGAGCGGCCCGAGCCGCTGAAGGGCGTCGCGCACCTGCGCGGGGACGGTCGAATCGAAGAACGTCGGAAGCAGCACGTAGCCGATGCGGGAGCCGTCGGTGGTGGGCACCAGCCGGTCGTACACGGGCAGCGGCGCCGAGAACCGTTGCCGAACCATCGTGTGCTCCCGCGGCGCCTGCCCGGGAGTCTGGACCGTCAACACCGCCCCCGTGCACTCGGGCCCCCGCAGGCGCTCCGGGTGCGACTTGCCGCCGGCCACCAGCGGGAAGCCGTTCAGGGCGACGATCGAGTCGTGCTGCGCCAGCCCGGCGCGCTCCGCCGGCGACGCGGGGAAGACGGCGATGATCGCGGCGCGGTCCTTCTCGAGCAGCGGCAGCATATACACGCCGAAGCCGACGAAGTCGTTCTGTCCGGCCAGCGCCGCCGCCTCCGCCTGCACCTCGCCGGGCGAGGAAAAGTACGAGTGCTCGTCGCCCAGCTCGGAGATCAGGCTCCGCAGGTCGGCGTAGAACGCCTCGGTCTCCAACCCGGCTGCGACGCGAGCGCGGTGCGTGGCCACGATTCCCGGCCAATCCACGCCATTGAACGCGGGATCGACGTACTCGTCGGTCACCGCCCGCACCACGGCCTCGAACACCGCCTGCTGGTCCGCAAGGGCTAGCGGCGGGCTCGCGGGAGGCCCCATCGGGTCCTCGACGAGGTCCGAAGCCGCCGGATAGGCCGCGATGGCCGACCGGTCGCACTCGGGCGGCACCCAGACGTCCGGGCCGATGACCAGATGCGAGCCATCCGGCGACCCGGCGGAGTCGCCGCACGAAAGGACCAGAACGAGGAGGGCTGCGATTGTTCCGTGTCTCATGCCGCAGGCTAACCACTCCGGCCCATGCGGCAGCACCGGCTGCCCGGTGGGCCGACGAGCGGCGCCATCCGCCCCGGCGCGGATTCACCCCGGGGTATTCCCGTCTTTCCCTGCGCTTCTCCGGGATTCGGAGCGGAGCCATCGATGTTCATCGGTGTCCATCGGTGGTTCCGACCTCCTCGCGTTTCATCGATGGTCTGCGGCCTTCGCGATCAGCACCACGGTGCTCCGCGGGTTCACGAGGTAGTGGTCCTCCGGATCGAGAAGCGCCTCGGCGCCGGGCTCGAGGAAGTCGGCTCCTGCCGGGAGGTTCGTATCAACCACACGACGCCAGGACATTCCGGCCGGCGGCCTGGGGACGCGGACATACTGCAGCCGCGAATCTGGATTCAGGACCAGGAAGAGCTGATACCGCGCGGGCGGCGCGGTCCCGGCGGCCGTTTCCCCGGGCTCGGGGGGCTCCTCGCCGCCGTCCAGCCGCCAGCAGAGCGTCCGCGTCTCCGGATCGTCCCATCGCACCGGGCCGCCCTCCGGCGAGAACCAGGTGCAGTCGGCAAAACCGTCCGCGTCTCCGTCGCAGCCGCTCAGGAAGCGGCGCCGCCGCAGGATCGGGTGGGTCCTCCGGAACGCGATCGCACGGCGCACGAACTCGCGGAAGTCGTCGTTTCCTGCGCGCCCCCAATCGAACCAGGAGATCGCGTTGTCCTGGCAGTAGGCGTTGTTGTTGCCGCCTTGCGTGCGCAGGAACTCGTCGCCCCCCAGCAGCATCGGCGTCCCGAGCGAGAACAACAGGTGGCAGACGTGGTTGCGGGCCAGCCGTGCGCGGAGGCGCGTTGTCTCGGAGTCGTCCGTTTCGCCCTCGACTCCGCAGTTCCACGACGCGTTATCGTCCGTGCCGTCGCGGTTCTCCTCCAGGTTCGCCTCGTTGTGCTTGCGATCGTAGGACACGAGGTCGCGGAGCGTGAAGCCGTCGTGGCAGGTGACGAAGTTGACGCCGTGGTACGCCGCGCGACCGTCGTCGGCGTACAGGTCGGCCGAGCCGGTGAGGCGGCTCCCGACGTCGGCGACCTGCCCCGCGTCGCCCCGCGCGAAGCGTCGCATCGTGTCGCGGAACCGCCCGTTCCACTCCCCCCAGTCGATCGGGAAATTGCCGACCTGGTACGTCCCCAGGTCCCAGGGCTCGGCAATCAGCTTCACGCGCGAGAGCACCGGGTCCTGCGACACGGCGTCGAAGAACGACGCCGAGCGATCGAACCCGCCCGCGACGCGTCCCAGCACCGACGCCAGGTCGAAGCGGAACCCGTCGACGTGCATCGTCTCGACCCAGTACCGCAGCGAGTCCATCACCAGACGGATCACGGGTGGCCGCGTGAGATCGAGGCTGTTGCCGCAGCCGGTGAAGTTGGCGTATCGGCGCGCCGGCCCCGTCGCGTCCCCCTCCACCACGTAGTATGTCGGGTTGTCGATCCCGCGGAACGACAGCGTCGGCCCCAGCTCGGAGCCCTCCGCGGAGTGGTTGTAGACCACGTCGAGCAACACCTCGATGCCCGCGCGGTGCAGCTCGCGCACGAGCGTCTTGAACTCCTCCACCTGGCAGCCCGGACGCGACCGCGTGGAGTACGACCACTCGGGCGCGAAGAAGCCCACGGTGTTGTAACCCCAGTAGTTGGTCAGCCCCTTCGCCGCCACCGTGTCCTCGACGGCGTGCTCGTGCACCGGCAACAGTTCCACGGCGTTGATCCCCAGGTCCACGAGGTACGGGATCTTCTCGACGAAGCCGAGGTACGTGCCGGGATGACGCGCCCCGGACGACGGGTGCGCGGTGAAGCCCTTGACGTGCACCTCGTAGATCACCAAACGCTCGAACGGCAAGTCCGGCGGCGCGTCGCCACGCCAGTCGAAGGCTTCGTCGACCACCAGGCAGCGTGGCATCGCCGGCGCGCTGTCCCGCGCGTCGAACGAGAGGTCGTGCTCCAACGAGTTCTCGTCCCAGCCCAGGAGGCGGCCGTCGCCGGTGCGGCACTTGCCGGTCAACGCGCGCGCGTATGGATCGAGCAGCAGCTTGTGCTCGTTGAAGCGCAACCCGCGCGCGGGGTCGTACGGTCCCCGCACGCGGTAGGCGTAGAGCTGGCCCGGTCCGACGCCGGCGACGAAGCCGTGCCGGATGTGCCGGGTGGTGCGGTCGAGCCGGATGACGTCCGTCGGCTCGCCGTCCGCCAGGTCGAACAGCAGCAGGAAGACCTCCTCCGCGTGCTGGGAGTAGAGCGCGAAGTTGACGCCGCCGTCGCGCGGCGTCGCGCCCAGCGGCCACGGCCGTCCGGGAAGGACGACGCGGCGGGTCTCGGGTCGAAGGGGAAGCATCCGGGGAGTGTCGGGCCGATCGGCGAGGCGGGTCAATCACGAACGGGCGCGGCGGCGACCGCGTGCTTGCCGCGGCCCGGGGCGCGTGCTGGAATGGCCGGAAGGTGACGGGATGAGCGAGGCTCGTTCTTCCTACCCCGCACAACCGCTCGACGTGGCCTTGACCGTGCTGGGGCGCGAGCACCTTCAGGTCATCGTGGACCTCGACCGCCCCATCGACCGACACGAAGCGGAGCGCGCGGTCGCGGGCACGGTGGCCGCATTCCCCCTGCTCGGCTGCCGCTACGTGCCCGGCGCCTGGCGCGACCGCTGGGTGACCGACCCGACCATGTCCGCCACCGACGCCGTGCAGCTTCTCGACCCCGCCGCGGACCCCGAGACGACCACGAGGGAGTGGCTGGCGCGGGAGATCGACGAGCGGGCGGGATGGCCCTGGCGGGTGGCAGTGCTGCCCGGCGAGCGCGGCTGCCGGCTGCTGGTGAGCGTGCTCCACGTGGCGGCCGACGGTGCGGGAACGCTCGCCGCCGTGCGGGAGCTGGCACGCCTGTTGATGGGCGGCACGACGGTCGAACGCCCCTGCCCCGTCGAGCGCCATGTCGGGATGCTCTTCCGGCGGCTGGGAGCGGCGGGACTGGTCCGATTGGCGGCGGGGCTGCTGCGCGAGACGACGCGTCCGTTCGAGGTCCCGTTCCTCGCCCGCACCGCGACCGCGGGGCCGCCTCCGACCGGCCCGGCGACGTGGCGCACGGTCCGGGTCGACGTCGGCGAGGGCTCGGCGTTGCGGGAGCTGTGCCGCGTCCGGAACGCGACCGTCAACGACCTGCTGGTCGCGGCGCTGGCCGTGCTCGTGCGGCGCGTGAGCACGCGGGGGCGGAGCGGGTGCTTCTACACGGCCGACCTGCGCCGCCGCCTTCCCGACGATCGGCCACGGGTCGCCAACCTGAGCGCGGTCATCTCGGTCTCGCTGCCGCGGGCACATGCCGCCTCGCTTCCCGACGCGCTGGCCGAGGTTGCCCGGCGTACGTCCCGCCGCCGGCCGGACGTCGACGGTCTGGCGGCGCTCCTGTTCAACCTCCCGCTGATCCTCTGCCTGCCGCACGGGCTCGTGCGGCGGCTCACGCGGCTGGTCTTCGCGGTCTGGATCCGGCGGCTGCTCACCCGCGGACTGCTGGTCACCAACATCGGTCCGCTGGACCCTTGCCTCGCCCCGTTCGGCGACCTGGTGCGGGACGCGACCTTCGTCGGGCCGTCGGTGCGCGGCCTCCCCATTCCCGTTCTCACCGCCACGGGCTTCTGCGGCGACCTCACAATCCACTTCAACGGATACGCCGAGACGGCGCCGGAGCTGGAACGGCTGGCCGCCGAGCTGGAGACGATCTTCGACGATGGACGCATGGCAAGCCGGTGATCTGGAAGTGCGCGTGGACCTCGAAGGCGCCCACCGCTACCTGAAGGTCGGCGCACCGCTGCGCTTCGGCCGCTATTCCGAAATCCGGACCTCGGGCCACGTCTTCCACTGCGGCCCGGGCGGTGCCGTGCGGTTCGTCCAGGGTCGAGGGCCGACCTGGCCGCACCCGACCGACTGGCTCAAGCGCACGGCCCGCGGCGACTGGGTCTACTACTCGGCTGCCGACTACCGCGACCTGCACACGCTGCTGGGCGAGCACTACCTGCCCTGCCTATCCTACCCGAGCAACGCGGTGCTGTGGGACGAGCCGTTCGCGCACCCGGCGGTGCGCGAGGCGATTCGGGCCGCCGAGTCGCTCCCGGGGCGGCTGCGCGGGATCGACGTCGGGGACGCCCCGCCGCCCGTGGCCGGGTTCCTGGCGCGGGCCGCGGCCCAGGACCGGGACCGGACGGCGGCCGGAGCGCGGCGGCTGCACGAAATTCTCGGCGACGACCTGCCGGTGCTGCCGCCCGACGCGCGCCATGTCGACTACGATGTCCTCCCCGTCCTGGTCGCCGACGGCTGCCGCCACCGGTGCCGCTTCTGCTCGGTCCGCTCGCGCGGCGAGTTCCGCGTGCGGTCGGAGGCCGACGTCGCGCGGCAGATCGACGAGGTCGCCGCGCTGGTCGGCGACGATCTGCCGAACCACGCCGGCGTCTTCCTCGCCCAGCACGACGCCTTGGGCGCCGGTGCCGAGGCGCTCGAGCACGCGGCGCGCCGCGCCTTCGAGCTGTTCGGGCTGGCACACTCGCTGGTCGGCGAGCCGCACCTCTTCCTCTTCGGCAGCGTACGGTCCCTCCTGGAGCACGGCGAGGCCCCGTTCGCGGCGCTGGAGCGCCTGCCGTTCCGGAGCTTCGTCAACGTCGGGATGGAGTCGGCCGACGCGGACACGCTCGCCGCGCTCGGCAAGCCCGTTGCCGCCGCGGAGGTCGCGGCGGCGTTCGAGCGGATGCTGGCCATCGACCGCACGTACCGGCGCGTGGAGGTCACGGCGAACTTCGTGCTCGGCGAGAGGCTTCCGCCCGGTCACCTGCCGGCGCTGGCGGCGCTCTGCGCGCGCACGCTCGGCGGCTTCGACGAACGCGGGACGATCTACCTCTCGCCGCTGGCGGACGAGGCGGCCGGCGGCGAGGACTCGCGACGCCGCCTCCGCGCCGCGTTCCGCTCCATCGCGCCGCACCTCCGCCTGCCGGCGTACCTGTACCTGATCCAGCGGTTGTGAACGCTCCGCCGGTCGACCGCCGACCGCCGACGCTACTTCCTCCCGACGATCGTCCGGCGGCCGGCGAACTGGGCGTCCTTGCCCAGCGCCTCCTCGATGCGCAGCAGCTCGTTGTACTTGGCCACGCGCTCCGAGCGGCACCCCGAGCCGGTCTTGATCTGCCCTGCGCCGGTCGCCACCGCCAGGTGCGCGATGAAGGTGTCCTCGGTCTCGCCCGAGCGGTGGGAGACGACGCGGCTCCACTTCGCCGCGGCCGCCATCTTCATCGTCTCCAGCGTCTCGGTGACCGAGCCGATCTGGTTGAGCTTGATCAGGATCGAGTTGGCCGCCTTCTTCTCGATGCCCGTCGCCAGCCGCTCGCGGTTGGTGACGAACAGGTCGTCGCCGACGAGCTGGATCTTCGCGCCGAGCTTTTCGGTCAGGAGCACCCAGCCGTCCCAGTCCTGCTCCGCCATGCCGTCCTCGATCGACAGGATCGGGTACTTCTCGACCAGCTTGGCCCAGTAGCCGACCATCTGCTCGGACGTGAACGAACGCCCCTCGCGCTTGAACACGTAGCGCCCGGTGTCGGCGTCGTAGAACTCCGAGGCGGCCGGGTCGAGCGCGAGCGCGACCTGCCTGCCCGGCTCGTAGCCGGCGGCGCGGATCGCCGCGACGATCAGCTTGAGCGCCGCCTCGTTGGACGTGACGTTCGGCGCGAACCCGCCCTCGTCCCCGACGCTCGTCGCCAGCCCCGCCGCCCCGAAGAGCCCCTTGAGCGCGTGGAAGACCTCCACCCCCGCGCGGAGCGCCTCGGCGAACGTCGGAAATCCGTGCGGCACGATCATGCACTCCTGGATGTCCAGGCTCGAATCGGCGTGCGCCCCGCCGTTGACGACGTTCATGAGCGGCACGGGCAGCAGCTTCGCCTTCTCTCCGCCGAGCGAGCGGAAGAGCGGCAGGCCCTGCTCGGCCGCGGCGGCGCGAGCGACGGCCATCGACACCCCGAGGATGGCATTGGCTCCCATCTTGCTCTTGTTCGGCGTGCCGTCGACCTCGAGCAGGATCCCGTCCACGCCGGCCTGATCGGAGACCTCGCGCCCCTTCACCGCGCGGCCCAGCACCGCGACGTTGCGCAGCGCCTTGCGCACGCCCTTGCCCAGGTAGCGGTTCTTGTCGCCGTCGCGCAGCTCGAGCGCCTCGAACTCGCCCGTCGAGGCCCCCGAGGGGACCGCGGCGCGGCCGAGGGCGCCGCCCTTGACGTGCACGTCGACTTCCACCGTGGGGTTGCCGCGCGAATCCAGGATCTCGCGCGCGACGACTCGCGTGATTTCGCTCATGCCCGCACCTCCTGGCCGGAACTCTCGCGGTTCGGCGCGGCGGTGTCAACGATCGGCGCAGCAGCGGAAGCCGGTCGAGTAGTCGTGGTAGGTGCTGTCGTGGGCGGTCGTGCGGTACAGGCACCCGGGGCCGTTGAGCACGGCGTCGGCGTAGAAGCCGCCGCGGAAGGTGCCGTCGGCGTCGGCGACCCACTCGTGCAGGTTGCCGTGCATGTCGAGCACTCCCCAGTCGCTCGAACAGTCGGCGAAGGAGCCGCCCGGCGCCACCGTGCCCGGCTGCCGGTTGATGCCGGGATCGTTCATGTGCGCCATATCCCAGACGCCTTCACTGGTGCCGAAGTAGTCCACGACGGGGTGCCCGCCCGCGTAGCGGTCGTTGCACGCGCCGTCGATGTGTTCGTCCCCATACGGGTAGACGTGGCCGGCGGGACCCTGACACGCGACGAGCCATTCGTCGGAGGTGCACAGCCGCTTGCCGGACCGCCCGCACGCGGCCTGGGCCTCGCCGCCGGAGATGTAGCCCTGCGGCACCGCGCCTTCGGCGGGCACGGCCCGCACGATGCGGGCACCCACGGTGAAGTACGGCTCGGCCGCGGACCACGTGCCGGCGGCGTCCTGTTCCTCGAGCCTCCCTTCGTAGATGTCGATACAGAACGCGTCGTCCACCAGGGCCATGAGCGGCGGGCAGGGGTCGCCCGCGTCCTCGGTCTCGTCGTCCGGCTCGTCCTCGAGTGCCTCGGCGACATCCCCGCCGCCCGATTCGTCCGCGCCGGCGTCCTCCCCGCCGGGGACATCGGCCGCAATCTCGTGCGGTACGTCCGCCGCTTCCGCGGCAGCGTCGGCGCCGTCCGCGTCGCCCGTGCCCCCATCGGGGGACGAACCGCACGCCAGGACGGCGGTCGCGAGGGCGAACGCGGCGCAACGGAAGGCGAATGCGTGGGAAGCGCTTGCCGCCGGCCGTCGCGCGGCCGGCGCGGCGCTCGCCGGGGCGCGATGCCCGGACTCAGCCGCCGGCAACCTTCTCATCGGACGGCGGCTGGACCACGGTCTCGGGCGTACCCGGCTGCGGGCCGGCAGCCGGCGCATGCGCGTCGCGCTCCTGCTTGCGCTTGCTGCGCCGCTCGGCCTTGGCCTGCTGGCGTTCGAGTCTCGCGATCTCCTTCTGCCTCTTGACGATGGATGGTCTTGTCTTCAAGGGACCTCCTGCCTGCGTGGTAGCACGGTTCGACCGGGCGCAACAGGACCTGCGGCCGGTCCCGGGAAGACGCCCGCTACACCGGCTCCCGGAAGACGCGCAGCCGCTCGCTGCGCGTCGGGTGGCGGAGCTTCCGCAGCGCCTTGGCTTCGATCTGCCGGATGCGCTCGCGCGTCACCCCGAACTCCCGGCCCACCTCCTCCAGGGTGTGATCGCAGCGCTCGCCGATGCCGAAGCGCATCCGCAGCACCTTCTCCTCGCGTCCCGTGACGGTGTGCAGCACGTCGCGGATGCGGTCGGACAGATCGACATCGACCGTGGCGTCGGCGGGCGAGACCGCAGCCTTGTCCTCGATGAAATCGCCCAGGTGGCTGTCCTGTTCCTCGCCGATGGGCGTTTCCAGGGAGATGGGCTCGCGGGCGACGCGCAGCACGTTGCGCACGCGGTCCGGAGGCACCTCCATCCTCGCGGCCAGCTCCTCGGCCGTGGGCTCGCGCCCGATCTCCTGGACGAGCAGCCGGGTCGTCCGGAGAACCTTGTGCATGGCTTCGATCATATGCACCGGAACCCGGATCGTGCGCGCGTGGTCGGCGATGCCTCGCGTGATCGCCTGCCGCACCCACCAGGTGGCGTAGGTGGAGAACTTGTAGCCGCGGCGGTATTCGAACTTGTCCACCGCCCTCATCAGCCCGATGTTCCCCTCCTGGATCAAGTCCATGAACTGCAGCCCGCGGTTGACGTACCGCTTCGCGATCCAGACCACGAGCCGCAGGTTGGCCACCACCAGCTCCCCCCGCGCCTGCTCGGCCTCGCGCTGGCCGTCGCGAATCGCGTCGAAGGTCCCCGTCAGCTCGCCGGCCGACAGGTTCGCCTCCCGCTCGACCTTCGCGATCGCTCGCCGCGAGCCGCGGATGGCGCGCTCGGCCTCCACCAGCTCGTCCAGCCGCGCACCGAGCTTGCGGGAGAGCCGTCGCTCCACCGCCCGGCCGGAGCGCATCCGGCGAATCGTCCGCCGCAGCGCCTGTTCGTCCATTCCGGCCGCGCGCTCGCGCTCGGCGATTTCCGCACGCGCCCGCTCGACCCGGCGGTGGAACTGCTCGAGCCGGCCGACGATCGCCGCCACGTGGCGCCCGGTGAGACGCAACGCGCACAACGTCTCCACCATACTGCCGCGCCGGGCCTCGATCGCGTCCAGCGTCGCCCGCCGTCGCGACCCGAGCCCCCCCCCCGCCCGCCCGAGGCGCGCCCGGGCGTGCGCGATCGCGCGAGCCTGTCGCCGCACCAGGTCAATCTGCCGCACCACCCGCCGCACGGCAGCGCTTTCGTCGAAATCCTCGTCCCCCTCCTCGTCCTCGAACTGGCGAACGACCTCGTGGACGCGAATCGAGCCTCGCCGCAGCCCCTCGCCCAACTCGAGGATCTCGCGCAGGGCCACGGGCGAGCGGAACAGCGTGGACAAGACCTTGCGTTCGCCGGCCTCGATGCGCCGGGCTACCGCCACCTCCCCCTCGCGCGTGAGGACCGGCACCGTCGCCATTCTGCCCAGGAACTGCCGCAAGGGGTCGTTCGAGCGCCCCGGGACGGCCGACTCGTCGTCGTCGTCCGCCGGAGCCGCCGCGGTCGCGACGCTCCGCGCAGGCTTGCCGGCCCGCGCCGGCAGTGCACGGTCGGACGACCGCCTGTCGGTCGGCTCCCTGGTGCTCATGCCTCGCCCCGTCGCTCGCCCCCCGAGGCCGTACGACCCCGGCACCGCTCCGCACGCCCTACGGCGGCGGAGCGGGTCCGGGGAGCTTCTCCGGTTCGGGCTAGTACCGATCGCGGTAACCGCCGCCGCCGCCGCCACCGCGGCCGCCGCGACCGCCGCCGCCGCCACCACCGCGCTCCTCGCGCGGACGCGCCTCAGCGACCGTGATCGTCCGGCCCTGCAGTTCCTTGCCGTTCAGACCCTCGATCGCCTTCTTGGCCTCCTCGGGGCTCGCGAACTCGACGAACCCGAAGCCCTTCGAACGGCCCGTCTCGCGATCGG
The DNA here is from genome assembly GCA_016218815.1 of Deltaproteobacteria bacterium. Classification (GTDB taxonomy): domain Bacteria; phylum Myxococcota_A; class Polyangia; order DRWM01; family JAAZOP01; genus JAAZOP01. The sequence continues at coordinate 20 of JACRCX010000054.1, read as the reverse complement.
TGATGACCGTGGCCGAAGTC
>JACRCX010000051.1 GCA_016218815.1 Deltaproteobacteria bacterium | reverse complement strand
GTGGGGCATGCTCGCCCAGCACTGACCCGGCGACTCGACCGTCATCTGTCCACATCGCCTCGCCACTCCGAACAACCAAGGCGCCAGAAGTGTGACCACATATGCAACCAATGGATATCACACGTTATCTGATCACCAATGTGCCTCATGGTCTCCCTCCCGTCGCGTCCCCACCCGAGAACCGCGAATCGCGACCGCTCGCGTTCGAGCCGCCACTACGTCCTGCCAGCGCCGGTCTTCGCCTGCCCTCAGCGGGCTTGGGAAGCAGTCTACGGGTCAACGAGCCGGGCAGCAAGGTGAGCAAGGCGCGGCCCGCCTGCCGGGCCCTTCCGGGAAGGCGGCCGGCCGTCGGGATCCCGGCGCTTCCGGGCCGACGCGATGAACATCGACGAAGCCCTTGTCCGCCGCGACCGGCGCCCGTAGGGTCCGCCCTCATGCCCGACTTCCTGGCCTTCCTGCTCCGCCTCGTCACCTCGCCGTTCCGAGCCACCGTCGATCTCGAGATCGAGGTACTCGTCCTCCGCCAGCAACTCGCGATCTACCAGCGGTCGATCCCGCGTCCCCGCCTCCGTCTTCGCGACCGCCTCTTCTGGTGCTCGCTCTCCCGCCTCTGGTCGCGGTGGAAGGAGGCGCTCGTCATCGTGAAGCCATCCACCGTCATCGCGTGGCGCCGGCGGAAACTCGAATCTGGCGACGTGTGGTTGTTCGACCACACCGTCCAACGAGTCAATTCTTTTTAGCTTTTCGGAGAGCGGGAGACGGGATTTGAACCCGCGACGTCCACCTTGGCAATACTCCCATGCCTCTCGGAACCATTGACGTATTCAAGGCGTTTCGCGGACTTGCCGCAACAGGCCGCAACAGGCCGTCACAGGCTGTAACAGCTTAGGAGTCCGAAATGGAGTCCGTCACCTGGACGGTGGAGTCTGCGTCGCTGAACCGCCACGCCTCGCCCTACGGGCATTCCGAATCATGAGGTCCACAAATGGTCCCGGGAACGACTAGGTCAACGGCCCCGAGTTGCTCATGTGTCGCGAGGTCGTACACGAGGACGACCTCGCGAATCACGGGAAGATCGGCCAATCTGGCTTCCAGGTCGTAGATGAAATTGTTCGAATACCAGAAGGCGTACGCGATACCTCGCGCCGGCAGTTCGAGCCACAAGCAGGCACCTCCGTGGACGTCCGATGGGCAGGGCGGAGGGATGTCGCGTCCGAGCGCGTAGGGCCACGAGGTTGGGTCAGCGCGGCGCATGAACTCCGCATGCACCTGCCGGTGCGTGCGTACGTCGACCACGAAGACCATCGTTCCAATTTGCCAGCACCAGTTCTGGCATTCGAGAGCCCAACGACAGCTCGCCACCGCGCCGAGGATCGCCACTTCCGTTTCGTCCGCGTGCCACGCCCACCCGCCCAGTGGCGGGACGACCGACCCAACGTCACCTGCCCCGACGTATTCGGCGTCGGGAAGGCGCAGGATCGTGTCACCCACGGGAGATCCAAGGGAGTCCTCGCAGGATCCGTACGGGTCCCAGACCGACCGGTCACCGGCGCAGCACCGCCAACCGCACTCGCCTTCGGCCCCCGGACAGGGTTCCGTCTCAAGGCCGTCGTCGCCAGCGACGCCGTCATCCCTAGCGTCCGGATCCGATACGTCTTCGGCGAACTCGTTCGAATCCGCCGTCCAATCGCGGGCCCCGCCGTCTTCGGCGTCGACGGAGTCGGGCGGTACGCCGGGCGAACAAGCCGCTGCGGCCACAACAATCGCCCCCACCAATGCCGACCGTGCCATCCGCACCACCTGTCGGCCGACGGTCACTCGCTGAACCTCACGCGAACGGTCGCCACGGCCGAGTTCACGTCGGTCTCGTCTGCCGTCAACTCCAGCACTCGTTGCCAGAGGAACAGAGCGACGCCCGGGTTGGCCGACAACCGCGGGTCCGGCGCGCTCGTTCCGTACGCGCGCTGCGGAACGATGAGCGACCACGATGCCCGGTCCAGCGGCGTCGGCGAACTTGCCAGCAATACGGTGCCCAACTCGACGCCGGACAACTCGGGATGCTCGAACGGCGCCGCCCGGACACCGACTTGGAGCCGATCCTTGAACGCTACCGCGGTCGGTCCATCAATCACCCCCGGGAGCACCATGGTCCCGTAGGGCTGCGCAGTGCAGCTCACGTCGTCACGGATCTGAGGCGTTCCCGGCTCTGCGCCAACGGGCACCGGCGCCGACCAAGTTGGCCCCGAGACCGTCAACATCGGGTTTCGCGACACGTGCACGACGTCGCGTGGGCCGTCAACGACCCACATGCGTCTGGCGAAGGCCAACCACCACGCGTCGCCCGCACCGGCCGCAATAGCTGGCTCAAAGGGGGTCAGAATCTGCGCTCCGTCCTCCGTCCGCGCGTACGTCGAGAAGTGGCAACTGCCCAAGGTGCAGTAGCCCATCACCACGGGCTGCTCTGCCTCACCGCACTGCCGGAACGCGACGTACACATTCCCCTCGCGTCGGGCCGCGCTCACGGCGATGGGTCGAGGCAAGGGCGTGGACGGAGCCACTCCGATCGGATCGGCGTCGACCCCGGCGAATGCTCCTGGAACTTCCCCAGGCGGTCCCGAGGCGCTGGAAAAAGCTCCACTGCGGTTCATCGTGACGTACCGGACGGGCGCGCACGTCGGCACGTCGTGCCCCAGTTGGCGTTCCGCGTAGAAGACCCACATCTCGTCGTCCGATCCACCGACGGGCGGTCCAACCACTGCGGCCGGCGTCCCGAAGGCGGGAGCAATCAGGTACGGCTCGGTCCAGCACGCCGATGACGTCACGGGGCAGGTCCGGTCTCCGTTGGCCGGGTACCCCTGATGCACGAGAAACGTGTACGGCAGATCGCGCTCGCCGGCGCCCGCCACGTAGAACGCGTGGTGCCATGGACCTGGCCCGTCGTCGGTGGTCACAGGGAACACCGCGTGGGCTACGCCGCCGTACCAGAGCATCGTCGAGTCGGAAAGTCCGATCTCCGGCAGGAAGTCGGCACTCCAGAAGCCGGCCGCAGCAAGGCCGAAGAAGTATGACCGGAGGCCGGGCAGGCCACCGTCGTCGAGCGCCGCCTGGAGACTCACCGGCACCATGTCTCGCAGCAGGGGGCTGCTGGCCGCGTCGATTCGAATCATCGCCGCGTCGTACCAGATCTGTCCGAACAGGATTGGATCGAGGTTCGAAAGCAGGTTGATTCCGTTCCGGTTGCTTCCGTACTGACAGCGACGTCGAACATCGTCAGGAAGGCCAGGAACGTCGCCGGCAACGAAGCACGCGACAGAGGATAGGATTGTGGAGTTGTGGTGGTAGATAGGGACCATCCCAAGGTCGGTGCCGTACCTGTAGTCGCGGTAGTTGTCGGGGAAGAACCCTAGCGGGTCCATCCCGGTTGGCTCATCGCATCTTGGGCCGCCCATGTCTCGGATGGTCTCTTCGCACCCTCGACCGCTCACGCCGCCGATCTTCCAGTCGAACGTCCCACCAAGCACCTCCGGTGACTCGGATCCTCCCCGAAACGCTCCCGCCAACTCCCCAAGCACGTCGGAGTTGGCCTCCTGAACCTCGCCCGATTCCTCTCGGTCGTCGGCGACGGCGTAATGGACGTCCTCTTGGACGCCGTGCGTCATCTCGTGCGCGATCGCCTCCGGGCAGGACTGGTCGTACCGGACCCCCACGTACGCATCCGCGACTCGCTCGCTCTGCCACTTCGTCACGGGGAAGAGATCGTCAGCATCGGGAGGAAAGACCACGGCAGCGATCAGCGAAGCCCCGGCGCCGTCCCACGAATCGCGTCCGAGCGCTCCGAGATCGTCGTGGTAGAATCCGTAGGTCGCGTGAAGCGCGTGAACCACCCGTCGGGCTTCGTCTCGAAACCCGCCTTCCAGATCGAAGCACCCTACCCGAGGCAACCCGTCGTCGCACAGGAACTCACCGCCAACAATGCCTCGTTCAGAGCCGGGTGCCGTCGACCAGTCGCAGGAACCGGTGCACTGGTAGACGATCTTGCGCTCCAGTGCCGGAGGGCCGTACCAGCGTGCAAGCAGAGCACGACCGTCAGTCGCTGCGACATACACCGCCAGCGAATCGGACGGCGGGTCCAGGATCAAGCGAACCCTCCACGCCAGTACGCCACCTGAGCCGGCCCCGGCCAGCGCTTCAGGCGCGAACACGCCCAGGACAGCCTGCTCGTCGATCGGTCCGGCTCCTGCTGGGAGGTAGGCGCGAGCGCGAGCCACAGCCGCGTCCCGAACGACTAGCGGCGCGAACGAGTCGACGCGGCCCCGAGGCACGATCAGCCCCTGGATACCCGCCAGCCGCCGATCGCTCGTCAGGTGGACCGTCGTGCCGCAACCGAACACCGGCAGCCCAGACTCCACCTGACGGAAGTGCACGTGGCTTCCTCCGGCAGCGTCGGTTCGCACGTCGAGCAACTCGAGCTCTTCACGCGGAACGTCAAGTCCCAACAGCAGTCGGTGCTGCCCAAGCGCGGCAAGCGCGACTTCGGCCTGGCTCGCGCCGGGCTGGACTTGGATGGGAATCGCCATCCCGACCGCGTTCACGGACCGCACGACGCCATCGCTGCTGAAGGAATGATCCGCATCCGCGAGCGTCGTGCCCACGGATGACCGCAGGTCCGCCAGGAATGCCGCGGTGTCGGGCTGCATCCAGGGCGGCGTGTCCCGGACGGAGCCACGATGAGCCTTGGCGAAACTGCGCAGCTCCCGCAGCACCTGTCCCGCGCCGGCTTGGAACCGGTCATGCGCGACGTTGATCGTCCCCGCCCCAGCCGACGACAGCCTGTCCACCACGCACGCCCGGTTTCCTGCACCGGTCATCGCTTCGTCTTCGTCCCGCGAACAACGGGGTCCTCGACCCGCGCCGATCCAGGTTCGCAACACGTTGACTTCGATGTCGTAGGAGTAGAGCTTGCCGAGCTCGACTGGGTCACCTCCGACGTTCTTGCCGTCCCACTGCGCCACGACGTGCGTGGTTTCCTCCGCCGCTTCCCGCGAGAGTTCCGCGGTGGCAAGCACCGCCACCACCGTCGACCCCGTGGCGGCATCCTTGATGTTCCAACTCACGTTGAGCTCCAAGCGATGGTTCGGAGACGAGCCGACCAAGCCGCTGACCCCGTCCACCTCCGCGTCAACGGCGAGGACTGCGCTCTGGGCGATGAGCGGATCGAAAGGATCCGGCTGGTCGGACAGCGCGACCAAGCGCAACTTCCCGCGCTCCCCGACCATCGGCGATGAGTCGTCGACGATCATCACTCGGAACGTCACCGGCGCGGAGCGCGGGGAAACCGACCCAGCCCAGTCGGTCGCAGTTGCCGTGAGAGTGTGGTCGCCCGCCACGAGCGCCGCTGTCACCGGAATGCTGAACCCGCCAGCGCCGCCGGCCATCCCAGAGCCCACCTCGACGTCTCCCTCCCACAGGTGGACTGGACTTTCCGGCGGTGCGAGCCCGACGACGACCGGAATGGCGGTCTCCAGCACCTCGCCCTGGCGGGGAGACTCGATCACCGGCGCCTCCGGCGGTACGGTGTCGACTACCACCTGCGCCGCAGCCGACGGCGTTGAGACGTTGCCTGCGGCATCCGTCGCCGTCGCCACGAACTGGTGAATTCCATCGGCGAGTGCGGACGTACGGAGCGCGAAGTCGCCCCCGACACCAGCGCGTGTGGTCCCGAGGACTTCGTCGAAGTCGCGGAACTCGATCAGCGCCCGACGTTCCGCAATGCCCAGAATGTCCACGACGCTCGTGCCGTACGCCGACCACGCGGAGGGGCTTGCGATGACCGGCGCCTCGGGCGCCGTCACGTCGCACGCGTCCCCTTCCCCTGCGGCGTCCTCGTTCTCCTGCCCGGGATTCCGTACCGTCGGGCAGTTGTCCGCCACGTCGGGAACGGTGTCACCGTCTGCGTCGCCGGTGCACCCCGGCCCGCCACCGGCCGCCCACGCGTCGGTTGCCCCGTACGGGAAGCTGTCCACGACATCCATGCGATCGCTGTCGACGCCGCTTTCGAAGAGCGGGCCGGGACACGAGTTGTTCCAGAAGGACCCCTGCGACGACCAACTCACCTCCAGCGGCCCGACCGGCGAGGAGACGCCCACCGTGGTCGCCTGCACGTTGTTGTGCCAGAAGCGGTGCGACCACTCCGGCGGCGCCGTCGGGTCGGCTCCCACCGTGGCTCCGTCGCGCACCAGAAGCCCGGTGTCAACGCCCGTCAGGTCGGTGTCGCGGACCTCGATCTCGCGCGACATCCCCAGCGCCACGCCGGTCCCGACACCCTCGACGTCGCCATCGAGGAAGCCGCAGTCCTGCGGGATGTAGAAGACGCCCCCCTTGCCGACGAATCCCTCAGTGGAGAACCCAATCGCCTTGTTGACTGCCACCGCCGGCGGCTCGACTCGGACTCGCTCGAAAACCACGGCTTCGGACTTCGACGCGACCTCCACCCCCCTCCACGAGCGTAGCACCGCCGAATCCCGCACGGTCGCCGACCGCACCTGCTCCAGCCGGACGCCGGTGAAGTTGTCCTCGAACGTGCAGTCCGTGATGGTGACCGACGAGCCGTCGGCCGGCCACCCCGACAGCTCCGCTCCCAAGCCAATGGAGAACCCGGCACTCGGTCCGCCGACGACGCAGTTCCGGAGCTCGACGCCGTGCCAGCCCACGATGCGGATGCCGAACCCCTCGCCGACCGCGGCCGGGTCGGCCGCAATCCTGTAGCCCGCGCAGTCGAGCACCTGGTCGCTGTCGCCGATCTCGACCGTCCCGACCAGATCGTGCGTCAGGGTGCAGGTGTTCCCGACGCGTACGCCGTCCACGCCGGCGTTCGTGCACATGTCGTTCGGCCCGCCGATGCCGGTCGTCGAGTGGTGGAACTGCAGCCACACGAACCGGGGCCGGTCCAGTTCGAGGTGCAGCGTCATCGTCCCGCGGTCCGCCGGTTCGAGCATTCGCTCGTCCTCGACGGTGTCGACGTAGACGTGGACCGGCGCGTCCGTCGGCAACCCGGACATCGTGATGTCCGCGGCCATCGTCCCCTGGCCATCCACGAGCAGCGTGACGATGTCGGAGGATACCCAGAGCCGGGTGACGACCTCGGCAGATGACTCGGCAACGACGCCGTTCGCCTCCCACCGCGTCCCCGCGCCGGCGTCGGCGGTCGGGTCGGCGACGATCCCGAAGGTCGAGAAGTGGCTCACGAGCGCGGAGACCGTGCCAGCTTCGACATCCACCTCGCCGCCGTCGAGGGGCATCCAGCGGCCGTCCTCGAGGACGGTCAGCCCCAGCGACTCGGCCCGCGTGCCCGCCGGGAGTTCGTCCTCTGCGAAGGCGACGGTGAGTCGCGCGGACACCGCGAAGAAGAGGCCATCGGGGCCGAAATCGTAGGCTGCGCCGACCGTGCCCCACGGCGGCTCCTCGAGTTGGCGCACGGTGATCGTGGTCGCGTCCGCCAGGGCGCCCTCGGGAATCTCGAGCGTCAGCGCCCCGAACTCGACGCGGCCGCCGTCGACGTCGAGGCGCACGGAAACGCTCTCCCCGGGACCGCCGACGGGCGAAGGCTCACGGCCACAGGTCGCCACGACGAACAGCACGGCCAGCGCGGCACCGCTCCCGATTCCTCGCCTCATCGCCCCCTCCCTTCGCGCTCCCCCGGGAACCGCGAATCGCGACCGAACGACCTCGAGCCGCCACAACGTCCTGCCAGCGCCGGTCTTCGCCTGCCCTTCGCGAGCCTGGGAGGTAGTGTACGGACTGACGCGCCGGGCAGCAAGGAGCGCAGCGCGGCCCGGCGGCCGGGCGCTTCCGGGAAGGTGGCCGGTCGTCGAAATGCCGGCGCTTCCGGGTCGACGCGATGAGCCTCGACGAAGCCCTTGCCCGCCGCGACCTGCACCCGTAGGGTCCGCCGCCATGCCCGACTTCCTTGCCTTCCTGCTCCGCCTCTTCACCTCGCCGTTCCGGGCCACCGTCGACCTCGAGGTCGAGGTCCTCGTCCTCCGCCAGCAACTCGCGATCTACCAGCGGTCGATTCCGCGCCCGCGTCTCCGCCTTCGGGATCGCCTCTTCTGGTGCTGGCTCTCGCGGCTCTGGTCTCGCTGGCGCGAGGTGCTCGTCATCGTGAGGCCGGCGACGGTGATCGCTTGGCGACGCCGGAAGTTCCGCGAGTACTGGGCCAGGCTCTCCGGCCGACCGGGTCCAGGTCGCCCGCCGGTCCCCAAGGAGATCCAGGATCTCATCCGCCAGATGTCGTCGGCGAACGTGTGCTGGGGCAGCCCGAGAATCCGGTCCGAACTGAAGATGCTCGGCATCGATGTCGCGAAGTCCACCGTCGAGCGGTACATGGTGAAGCGGCCGAAGCCGGCCTCCCCGACCTGGCGCCCGTTTCTCGCGAACCACGTCTCCTGCCTCGCGTCCATCGACTTCTTCGTCGTCCCGACCGCACGGAACCGCGTGCTGTACGTCTTCGTCGTGTTGGCGCATCTTCGTCGGCGCGTCCTTCACGTCGCGGTCACCGAGCATCCGACCGCAGCGTGGACGGCCCGGCAGATCACCGAGGCGTTCCCATGGGACACGATGCCCAGGTACATGATCCGCGACCGGGACGGCATCTACGGCGACATCTTCCGATGCCGCGTGAAGGCGATGGGCATCGAGGAAGTCCTCATCGCGCCAAGAAGCCCGTGGCAGAGTCCGTTCATCGAAAGGCTGATCGGTTCGATCCGCCGCGACTGCCTCGATCATGTCGTCGTGTTCGACGAGCGGCACCTCCGGCGCGTCCTGCGTTCGTACATCGCCTACTACCACGGGGCCCGTTGCCACATGTCGCTCGACGGCGATGCGCCGGAGCACCGCGAAGTTCAGCCGCCGGAGATGGGCAAGGTGATCGAGTTCCCCGAGGTCGGCGGACTTCATCACCGCTACGACCGGCGAACGGCTTGATCGCTGGCCCTCGTCCACGCGGTCATCGCGAGGCTCGTCCCGTCGGATACGACGGTCGAGGAGCGCCCGGACCTGCGGTCGACGCGCGCTCGACGACGGGACCGCCACGTCCAATGCCATCAACTACGTCGGAGCGGCTCTACCGGGCGGAAACGCGGAGCAGTCGTTCTCTCGGTTCGCGCGCGGGAAGGCCGCGGCCGAATACTCGGGACGGACAGCATGTTCGGTCGGCGACCCTCACGACTCCGACGTCAAAGCCTGAGTCCGGGCCTTCGGATCCGGGACGTGGCGAACGCCTGCGGACTTGCAGATGCCAGGATCCCCGGAATCGAACGAAGGGAGGGCGGGGCCCCTGACGCCGTCGAACTCGCGCTCATCGAAGCGGCGCTGCCCGAGAAGGAGGGTGCTGACGATTCCGCGGCATCAGCACGGAACCGACCGGACCGATGGGGGCTGGCGTGAGCGAGCCTATCCCGCGCCGCCAGACGGCTGGGACCGGTCCGAGCGGCGCGCCGCAACTGTCCGAATCCGGCCGACCGGTCTGGTCGCCGTGGCTCACCTGCGAGGAGGCCGCCGTCTACCTCCGCTACCGATCCGGCTCCGCCGTTCGGATGCTCGTAGCCCGCGGCCAACTCGACGCTCGCGGCCGCCGCGCCGGCCGGTTGATGTTCCATCGGGACGACCTTGACGCGTTCCTCATGCGGGGTACCGCCGTCGATGCCTTGAAGGCAGGCCCCGACCAGACCCAGGCGGCGCGGGTCCCCTTGCCCGCCGACGAGAAGATGGAGGTGGAGTCGAACCATGCCTCGGAAGATCCAGGTCCCGGGAATCCGGCAACTCGGACCCGGGCTGTTCGAACTGCGGGTGCAGACCCGCTACCCGGTCTCGGACAAGCGGCGCGCGATCCGGCGGGTCGTCGAAGCGGCAAGCGTCCGGGACGCCCTCGGCTTGTTGGAGGGCCTGCGCGAGGAACTTCTGCAACCCGGGGCCCCGGGGACGGCGGCGCGGACGACCAGGCAGACCCTTACGGACTACGCGCGGTCCTGGCTCGATCAGAAGAAGACCAACGGCATGAAGCCGTCCACGGAGGCGCGGTACCTCGACGCGCTCGAGCACGCGATCCTGCCCGTCCTGGGCAGTAAGCACGTGGACGAGATCGGGAGGACCGACATCAAGACGTGGTTGTCGTGGGCGGCCCGAAGCCGTGACAGGCGCGGGCGCCTTCGCGTGCATGCCACCGTGAACGCGTGGCTGAGGATCCTCAAGTCCCTGCTCCGCGATGCGGTCGGCGATCTCGAACTCGAACGCGATCCGACCATGGGCGTGAAGGCGCTCTCGAGCCAGCCGACTCGCGTGACGGAGGACGAGCCGAACTCCCTCGCCTCGGACGAACTGCGACGGTTCCTGGAGGCGGCGGCGAAGGAGAAGCCCGAGGTGTACGCCATCTGCGTCTTGGGCTTCTTCACCGGCATGCGGTTCGGCGAGATCGCCGCGTTGCGGTGGAAGGACGTCTCGGAAGACGAGGGTCTCATCCACATCCGGCAGTCCGTGTGGCGGAACCGCATCACGACGACCAAGACCGGAAAGACGCGGTCCGCCGCGCTTCACCCGATCATCCTCGACGCCTTCCATGCGCACCGCGCCGCCCTCGTCGCTCGCAATCTCCCTGTCATGGGTGCAGCCCTCGTGTTCCCGAGCGGGAAGGGCAGCTGCCACCGGGCGTCGTACCTGAAGCGGCCGTTCGCGCGGATCCTGAAGGCGGCGCAGATCAAGATGCGCTTCTCGCCGCACGGCATGCGGCGGACGTACAACAACCTGATGCGGCAGGAGCACGTCGACCGCGCCGTGCTGCACGCCACCATCGGCCACAGCTCCGACAAGATGACCGAGCACTACTCGCACGTCACGAAGGAGGAGAAGCTCGCCGCCGTCGACCGGCTCGCACGCCTCGTCGTGCCCAAGGCCGACCCGATCAAGAAGTAGGCCACCCGCCTCGGCACCAGCGCATCGCACGCCGGCCTCGTCCCGCCTTCCGCCGCCCGCTCGGTCCTTGCACGCATGCTCGAACCGGGCGGGTTGGCGGTCGGCCAAGCGCCGGTCCGCCCCATCCGGCTGGTCGTGCTCGAGCGCGAGCAAGATGACGAACGCCATCGTCCCGGCCTCGTCGGCGACGACCCCTGGATACCCCATTTGGGGCGAGGTTGGGATCGCGGATCCATCGGCGCGGAGGCCGTTTCGGGAGTGGTGGAGTCCGAAATGGAGTCCGAAACTCGAATCTGGCGACGTGTGGTTGTTCGACCACACGGCCCAACGAGTCAATTCTTTTTAGCTTTTCGGAGAGCGGGAGACGGGATTTGAACCCGCGACGTCCACCTTGGCAAGGTGGCACTCTACCACTGAGTTACTCCCGCACGCGCCACGCGGCGCGAAGGGCGCTTTACTCTGCAAGGCCGCGAGGTGTCAAGCGGGTTTCGTCGCCGTTTGGTGACCGTTTCGCGGCCGAAAGCCAACGGCGGCTCGGAATTCGACCATTCGCGGTCCGCAAACCGCCATCCGACCGCGCAACGGATCGCGCCGCCAGCGCGATGGAGGACGGCGGACGGGGCGGACGGCGGACGGGACGGCAAGGCATGCCCGCCACCACGACCGCGGGAGGTGCAGGATGCGACGCTCGTGGATCGGGATCGTGACGCTCGGAACGGCGGCGGGCGCCTGCGCCGCCCAACTCGACAACGACGACGGCCGCCCCATGACCCGCCAGGAAACCTGCACCGCAACCACGTGCGAACGCCAACGCCAGGAGTGCCGCACGAACGCCGAACACCGCTGCGATACCTGCCTCGCCGCCTGCGAAGACCCGACGGCCGGCGAGGACGCCCCGGACTGCTTCCGCACTTGCCTCGAATCATGCGACTCCGGCCCCTGCTACGACGCGTGGTGCAACGACTCCTGCGCCGAACGCTCGTTCGCCTTCCAACCCTCCCCGGACGTCGACCCCGCCGTCCTCGACTCCTGCCTCCGGGGCCTGGAACGCGACCGCCGCTGCGGCCAGGAGACCGCGCCCGTGGACTGCGATCGCCTTTCCCGCGTGCTCCGCGCCGACATCGCGTCGACCTGGGACTGCCGCGCCGCCGTCCCGTGCGACCGCAGCGCCGCCACCTGCTACTCGGAGCTCCTTCCCGGCAACCTCGGCGAGGAAACGTGCGGCGTCATCGACACCACCTGCGGCGTCGAATGCGATCCCGGCTTGCGGGCCGAGCTGGACCAGACCACGAGCTGGTGGCGCGACGACGTCCTCGCCGCCCTGCGCACCTGTTTTTCCGAACCGGTCTGCGACGACCTGATCCGTTGCCTCGAGGCCTGGCACACGGCCACCTCCGGCGCGTGACTCGACCTTTCGATGCGAGGGCGAGGGTCGACAGTCGATAAGCGACGGGCGACGGGCGAGGGGGGAGGGAGTCGACAGTCGACAGTCGATACGCGACGGGCGATAGGCGACAGAACGTCGCGGATCAGCTGGCGGGCGGCTCGACTTCCACGAGCCGTCCGGACGCGGTGAACAGCAGGTAGGCGCGCAGCGGCAGGCCGGCGGCGCGGGCCACGGGCGTCAGCAGCCCGAAATAGGTCCGGAGCTGCGCGACGTAGGCGGGGTAGGCTTCCCCCACGGACCCCTCGGGGGGCGGGTCGGTCTTGAAGTCGACCAGCGTGAGCGCGGCGGGGGTCGCCGCGAGAAAATCCGCGTACCCGGTGACGAGCGTGCCGCCGGGTCCGGGACCCGCCACGGGGTACTCCAGTCGGACCTGCACGCCGGGCCGGCCGAGCAGACCCGCCGACGCCAGCGCGTCGATCGCGCGGGAGACGTCCGTCGCCGCGTCCGCGAGATGATCCGCCTGACCGGTCCGCGCCGCCGCGCGCCGCACCGCTTCCGGCACGTCGAGGCCGCCGACGACGTGGCCGATGGCGAGGTGGACCATATCGCCGAACCGCGGTCCGAACCGTCCGCGCCGCCCACCGCGGGAGGCCGGCTCCGGCGCGTCGCGAGCCGCGGCGGCCGCGGGAAGCGCGGAAACGGCCCCCTCGACCGTCCGGGGCGACTCGGTCTCGTCCTCCGCCGCGGTCGGCGGCTCGTGCGCCGCCGCCGCGACGCCCCGCGGGCCCCACTTCGGCCGCGACGCTTCACCGGCGGCGCTCGCCCACTGCTCGTCCCGGCGCGCCTCCGCGGCCGGCGCGGCGAAGACCAGCGGCGGCGCAGCGGGCGACGGCGTCACGGCCCACGGCGCGCCGCCGTCCCCGCGGAACGGCTCCAGGACGTGCATCGTGCCGGCGGGAGCACCGGCCACGAGCGCCCCCGTCACGGTCCGCGGGTTGGCGCCCGCGGGGCCCTGGTCGCCGTCGGACGAGATCGGCAGGACGAGCAGGTCGCGGGCGCGGGTCGCGGCCACGTACACCACGCGCAGGCGCTCGGCGTTGCGGTAGAGCTTCTCGCGCTCGAGGAACCCCTCGCCGGAGTCCCACTCGACGCGGTCGAGCGACAGCATCCAGTGCTTGCGGTCGCGCGAGACGGCCCAGGCGGGCACCACGGTCGCCCGCTGGCCCAGCTCGGCGCGGCAATCCCACAGCGCGACGACGGGAAACTCGAGACCCTTGGCCTGGTGCACGGTCATGACCTGGAGGGCCTCGACGCCGACGGGAGCGGGCGGATCCAGTTGGGCGGGGTCATCGACCCACGCGCGCAGGCGTGCGCTGACGCCGTCGAAGTCGAGGCCCTCGGCGGCGGCCAACCGCTCGACCTGCGAGCACAGCTCGCGCAGCCTGGCGAGGCGCTGCTCGCCGTTGGCCGAGAGCGCGACCGCGCGGCCCAGCCCGCTGCGTTCCAGCAGGTCGCGGGCCGTCGCGCCCGGCGAGCGCTCGAACCGTCGCCGGCGCAGCTCGACGACGAGCCCGCGCGCCGCGTCCACGCGCCGCACCGCGACCGTCGGCACTTCACGCAGGCGGCCGCGCCACTCCCGGTGCTCGGCCGGGTCGAGCGCGAAGAACGGCGGCCGCAGGAGAGTCGCCTCGGCGGCGCCGTCGTCGGCGTCGGCCAGCGCCCGCAGCGCCAGAAGGAACCGGCGGTGGAGGGGATCCTCGAGGAACAGCTTCCCGCCGCGCGCGGTCCACGGAATCCGCGCCTCGTCCAGCTCGGCGAACAGCAGCGGCAGCGTCGGCGTGGAGATGGCGAGCACGGCGCAGTCGCCGTACCGCACCGCGCGCTCGACCCGCGTGACCGGGTCGGTCACGGTGATCCCGCTGCGCGCCGGCTCGACGAGCCAGCCGAGGTAGCGGGCCAGCGCCCGCGCCTCGATCCGCCGCCAGTCGCCGGCCTTGGGCTTGCCCTCGGACGGCGCCAGCGGCAGCACGTGCACGCGACCCCCATCGGCGGGCTGGGCGCGGCCCGGCTCGAGGTCCTGGTGGAAGACCGTCCCGGCGGCGGCGTCGAAGAGGACGTCCCCGGGCGCCTCGCCGAGTATCTTCCGGAAGCGGTCGTTGAAGAACTCAATGAGCGCCGGGCGGCTGCGGAAGTTGGCGGTGAGGGGAGCGACGAGTGGTCCCCCTTCCAGGACGTGCCTCCGGACCTCGTCGTACATCGCGACGTCGGCGCGGCGGAAACGGTAGATCGACTGCTTCGGATCGCCGACGATCGTCAGCTTGCCGGGGACCAGGCGCGTCTCCTCCCACGATTTGGCGCGCGACCCGTCCTCGCACAGGAACGCGGCAATCTCGGCCTGCAGGGGATCGGTGTCCTGGAATTCGTCGATCAGCACGTGGTCGAAGAGCCGCTGGCAGCGCGCACGGACGCCGCCGGGGTCGTCGCGCAGGAGGTCGCGCAGCCTGGCGAGGAGGTCGAGCTGGTCGAGCACGCGGCGTCGCGCCTTCACGCGCTCGTAGAGCGCCACGAGCACGGGGAACGTCCGGACGAGGCCGACGGCCAGCCACTCGCGGAAGGGGGCGAGAATCTCGTCGCGCAATGCCGGCTCCCCCGCATGCCCGCCGGTCTGCTTCCCGGCGAAGATCTTCCACGCGTCCCAGGCGGCCGGGTTGCCCGCGAACTCCACGCTCTTGCGCGGGCCGTTGCGGTGGGGCGCGTTGTTGAGCTGCCCGTACAGCTCGCGATAGGCCTGCACCGGATCGGTCTCGTCGCGATAGGTCCGCAGGAGCGCGGCCGTCTCGCGCAGCCAGACGACGCCCTCGGGGCGCGACTCGTCCGGGACGCCGTGCACGAGCCGGAGCAGCTCGCCGACCTTGGCCCGGAATGCCGGGGCGTCGAACCGCGCCGGACCGGGCTCGACGGGCGGGACGTCGCGGTGGCTCGCGAACTCGGCCAGCAGCTCGCGCAGCCCCGACACGGTGCGGTAGCGCAGGTCCCTGCCGCCCGCAGGGACGCCGGCGGCCAGGGCGGCGCGCACGGTGTCGCGCGCCTCGTCGGCCCGGGACTCCGCCGCCGTCCCGCGCAGCAGGTCCGCGAGGGTCCCCGTCTGGACGCCGTGCAGCAGGTCGCGAAACGCCTCGTCGACCAGCTCCCCCGCCTCCTCGGCGATCTCGTACGTCGGGCTGAGCCCCGCCTCGACCGGGTGCAACCGCAGCAGGCGATCGGCGAACGAGTGGATCGTTCCCACGTACGCCGAATCGACCCCGGCGAGCGCTCGACGCAGGGTGGCCGCTCGCGCTTCGCCCAGGCCGTCTCTCGACAGCTCCGCGAGCAGCCGCTCCCGCAGCCGCAGGCGCAGCTCGCCGGCGGCGCGGCGGGTGAACGTCACCGCCGCGATGCGGTGCACCTCCATCGGCCGCGCGTCGTCCTCGGGCGCGAGGAGACGGACGAGGCGCTCGATAAGGATCGTCGTCTTGCCGGTCCCCGCGCCGGCGTCGAGCAGCACGTTGCGCGCACGCTCGGCGACCGCCCGGTCGCGGTGCTCCTGGTCGGGCGCGGTCCGTCCGGCCTTCCTCGCGATCATGGCCCGGGCGCCTCCTCGGCGCGCAGCGCATGGAAGTCGGCCGCGGCGCCCGCGGCAGGCGGCTCGGGCGCGAACCGGCGACCGGGCGCCGCCTCGCCGCACACCGCGACGAACGGGCAATAGTCGCAGTCCGCCGCCGCCGGCGTGCGGGGGAACGAGCGCTCGGCGAGCAGTCGCGCGGCGACGTCGAGCCAACGCAGCGACGCGTCGCGCAGCAGCTCCTCGTCGTCGCGGAAGGCGCGCTCGAGGGCAGGACGGCGCTCGACGTAGGCGTAGGCCGCCTCGATCCGGGCCGGCGTTCCCCACTCCCCCGCCAGCCGCTCGGCCGCCAGGCCGTAGAGCGCGAGCTGCACGTCGAGCCTGGGCTCGGGGTCGGCCTCCCGGCCCGCGCGCAGGTGGGCCCGACCCGTCTTGAGGTCGCGCACGAGGGTGCGATCGCCCTCGACATCGATGCGATCCATCCGGCCGTGGAGGTACAACGTGTTCGAGCCCAGCCGCAGCTCGAACGGTTCCGGCTCGCCGAAGGCCCGTTCGCAGGCGAACAGCGTGCGCGGGCGGCCGCCGTTCCAGTCGTAGTCGACGAAGACCGCGACCGCGGCGAGGAGCCGGTCGAGCTGCTGGCGACGGACGTCCGGACCGGCGAGGGGGATTTCGCGGGCCAGGTCGTCGAACGCGCGCCGCGCGATTGCGGCCGCCGCCTTCTTCCACTCGTCCGGGCCGCGCGCGCGAGCGCCGAACTCGGCCCCATGTTCGCGGGCGAACAGCTCGGCCACGCGGTGGAACAGGGAGCCGAACGAGAGGGGATCCAGGTCGAGCCCCGACGGGGCGGAGACGGGCTCCTGCCAGCCGAGCAGGCTGGAAAGCAGGAAGCGGTACGGGCACTGGAGCAGCGTGCGCACGGCTGTCGGCGAAAGCGGTCTCTTCGAAGACAGGCCGGGAATGACCGGGAGGACCGACGCCGACGCGACGAATCCTCCCATCGGGCCCTCGTTACCACGGGCTTC
Source organism: Deltaproteobacteria bacterium (assembly GCA_016218815.1). Classification (GTDB taxonomy): domain Bacteria; phylum Myxococcota_A; class Polyangia; order DRWM01; family JAAZOP01; genus JAAZOP01. Next base: position 101,175 of record JACRCX010000051.1, on the reverse strand, counting down.
CGGCTCGAGCAGCCGCGCCAGCTCCAGCTCGCGAGCGCCCGCCCATCCGCCCGGAACGACGATCGGGCCGGCGCCTCCGCCGGGAGCCCCCAAGACGGTCGCTTTCGCCGTGGCCGCTGCCGCCGCATCATGGATCGCGGCCCGACCGATCGGCCGCTCCGAACGCCACGCCCGCCGCTTGACCCGGGCCGGCGCGAACCACAGCCGGTCGATGTCCGCCAGGCCGGGTACTGCGACCTTCGCGCGACCCGTCCCGCCTTCGTCCGGGACGATCGTGCTTGCGACGTCGAGCAGCAGAGCGGACGGCTCGCGCTCCGTGCCGTTGACGTCCGAGGCGGGCACGGAGAGCACGAGGCGCGCGGAGGTGTTGCGGACGATCCGATCGAACGCGTGAAGCTGCGACAGCGTCCGGTCGGAGGGCTCGACGACACCCGGCCCGGCGCCGCGCCGCCGCTCCGCCGGCAGCACGGGGTCCACGTGCTCCGCGCTCGGGAAATGCCCCTCGGCCAGGCCCACGACCCGCACGGCGCGGAAGGGAAGCGGCGCGGACCCGGCGATCGTGCCGATGTAGATCGCGGGCTCCCCGAAACGCCCGCCGCGGACGCGGAGTGCCGCGAGCGTCGACTCGACGAAACCCAGCGCGTCCGCTCCGCGCAGCTCGGCGACCTCGCCGTCGGCGCAGGCGGCCCCGACGGCGCCGAGCAACAGCGCGGGCACCGCCTCGTCCCCCGCCGCCGGGAGTCGCGCGTGGCGCTCGAAGAATCTCGCCAGCTGCCCGTGGAGCCCCTGCAGCGGCTCGCCGGCCAGGATGCGCTCGGCGAGATCGGCCAGCGCCGCGAAGGACGCGCGGACGGCGCGGAGGTTGCGCAGGAGGCGCTCGCGCCTGCGACGAACCTCGCGGTGTTCGGGAGGGGCTTCGGGAGGGGAGTCGACAGTCGACAATCGAGAGTCGACAGTTCGCTGCAATTCCTCGTCGCGTTCGGCGAGCCGCGCCTTCCATTCGAGCGCGCCGCGCGGGTTGGAGGCGGTGCCGCCGACGGTGCCGAGGGCGAAGGCGAGCTCGACGGCCTCGCCGGTCGAGAGGTGCCCGTCGTCGCCCTCGAGCCGGAGCCAGGGAAGCGCAACGGCGACGCGCGAGGCGGGGAGTGCGTCGCCGAGGGCCCGCAGGAGGCCCAGGATCCGGGTCCCCGCGGCGGTCGCGGTCGCGGGCAGTCCGCCCTGGACGCAGACGGGCAGCGCGCCGTCGGGCCAGGGGAGGCGTTCGATGCGGTCGACCAGCATTCCGGCGACGGGGTCGAGATTCGGGAGCAGGACGGCGAGCTCCTCGAGCGGCGTCCGGTGCTCGAGAACTTCGTGCGCGACCCAGTCGGCGGCGGCCTCGACCTCGTCCTCGACACCGGCGGAGAGCTCGAGGCCGACGCTGCCGTCAAGCGACGTGCCCGGCGGCCGGGGCGACGCCCGCTCCGGCGGCTCGAACAGGCGGGACGCGAGCCGGTCGCGATCGGTGGCGCCGTCCTGCGGGGCGCGCGCCGTGCGCAGAGCCGCGGCCGCCTCTTCGCCGAACAGCCGCCCCAGCCGCTCCACGTGCTCCTCGCGCACGGGGCGGGCGGCGAGGACCGCGAGGCGGCGCCGCGGCAACGCACGCAGGAACGCCGCGTGCGCGGCCGTCTCATGGCCGGTGACGGCGATCAGGATGGGTCCGTGGAGCGGGCAGGCGGCAGGCAGGCGTTCGGCGGCCTCGCGCAGGATGCGGGCCGCGCTCCAGGACGATCCGGCCTCGGCGTCCAGCTCGCGCCAGAGCGCGAAGAGATCCGCCTCGCGTAGGTCGACCGCAAGTGCCGGATCCCGCGCGGATTCGCCGGCGCCCTCCAGCTCGGTGATCGTGCGCGCGAACGCCTCATCCCAGCCCGGTCGCGTGCGGAGCTGGACGGGATCGAAGTAGCGCATCCTGCGTTCGCGTCGGAGGAGCCCGCGGACGCGGAGGGGGCGCAGCGACTCCTCGCCGGCGGTGAACGTCACGCCGGCGGCGAGGAGCGTCTCGCGGGCGGCGGTGAAGGGGGAGACGAAGCGCACGCCCGGCAGGCGGTCGGCGAGTCCGAGGCGGCAGAGCTCGCGACGCAGCGCGTGCGCGGCACGCTCGTTGGGCACGATGACCGTCGCCTCCGGCAGCGGAGGCTCGAGGGGGAGCGCGGCAACGGCGCGGGCCCAGTTGGCGGTGGACCAGAGGACGTGGACGGCGCCCGGCGCGTCTTCCGACAGTACCGTTTTCCGCTTCCTCACCATCCGGAGGAAGGAAACCACAGATGGACGGCTGCGGGAAGGACGGGAAGAGGCGGGAGGGCGGGAAGGAAGGAACCACCGGTGGACACCGATGGACACCGATGGGACAGGAAGGGTTCACAGCCATCGACCGGCGACCGGCGCCGTCGTTTCGGCGCGGGTCGCTTCCTTGACATCCCGAACCTTGCGACGTCTGATTCGCGGATGCGACGCGCTGCTCTTCTGTCCCTGTCGGTGGTCGCCGTTTGCGGTTGTGGGGAATCCGGCGCCGGGGGTGACTGGGTTACGGTATCGGGAGGTCCCACAGCCTCCACCTTCCTCGACGTCTGGGCTTTCTCGCCCGGCGACGTCTGGTTCGTGGACGGCGGTCCGGACGTGCATCGGTACGACGGCGCGGGGTTTTCGACCCTCGCGACGACGGCCGGAGGTTTGAGCTGCATCTTCGCGCTTTCCGCGAGCGACGTGTGGCTTTGCGCCGGCGACCAGGCGCTGCACTACGACGGCTCCACGTTCACCGCCGTGGACGTCGCGGGGCCGACCGGGCTCGACGGACTGACCGACATCTGGGCCTCGTCCGCGTCCGACGTGTGGATGGTCGGCGACGATGCGATCATCGCCCACTACGACGGGGCCTCGTGGAGCCGCACCATCGCCGGTTCGCCGTTCAAGACCTCGATCTGGGGTTCCGGCCCGACGGACGTCTACGCGCTCGACACCTTCGACCTCGTGCACTACGACGGTTCGGAGTGGAGCGAGGTGTCGTTCGCCGGAGCGGGGGGGGACGGCCAGGTCTGGGGGACGAGCGCCGACGACGTCTGGCTGATGACCGGCAGCTCGACGCTGGGCCACTACGACGGCACGACCTGGGCGGAGGTGGAGACGGGCGATCTCGTCGGCGACCTCACGGCGGTGTGGGGGTCCGCGCCCGACGATCTCTGGGCCGCCGGCAGCGCGGGGGCGATCGCACACTTCGACGGTGCGTCGTGGGCCCAGGTCGCGCACCAGCAGATCGGCGCCCCGTACCTGCGGATGTTCACCGCGGTGCACGGCACGTCAACGACGGACGTCTGGGCGGTCGGGTATCAGCTGGGCGAGGGCGGAAGCACCGGGATCCTCTACCACCACGCGCCGCAACCGTAACACATCTCGCTGCACCTCATCCGAGAAGCAGTCGACCGGATTCGGTTCGACACGAATTCGCCTCGATCCCACCGACTCGCCATCGGCCTGGCCGCCCAGTCGTCGGCTTGGGCCGGGGACGGGGCATGCCCGCGTTCCCTCTTTTCGGCACGTTGCACCTGCCAACCGCATGTGCTATTTTCGCACCATGTCGCAAGCACCCAAGGAGTGGCAGGAGTTGGGCAGCCGGCTGGCCGATGCGCGGAGGACCGCGCGCCTGAGCCAAGCGGACGTCGCCGCCGCCCTGCGACTCGACCGGACGGCGATCACGAAGATCGAGAGCGGCGACCGTCGGGTTGACTCGCTGGAACTGGCTCGACTGGCCACGGTGCTCGGCAGGCCGATCGACTGGTTCGTCACCCCGCCGCCGCCGAGCATCGTGAGCCGGCGTGCGAGCCGCGACACGGCCGACGATTCCCAGGCCGATGTCTTGCTGGAGACCGTCGCGCGCGACGTCGCGCTGATGATCGAGCTGAACCTGCTGATCCCGCCGCGACCGCCGTTCCGCCCCGGCGCACCCGTCGAGACCGTGGAAACAGCCGAAGCCGCAGCCGGTGACCTTCGGCGGCAGCTGGGACTCGTTCCAGCGCCAGTCTGGGACTTGCAGCGCGTCGTCGAGCAGGCGGGGCTCTACGCCTTCAGCATCGAGCTGGAGACCGACTCACTCGACGGTTCCTACGTCGCCCTGGACGTCGGTGGTGCGGCCGTCGTGAACGGAGAAACGCCGACGGGGCGACGCCGCTTCACGCTGGCCCACGAACTCGGTCACCACATCCTCGCCGACAAGTACTCCGACGAGTGGATCCTGGGAGTCGGCGGCGGCGAGCGCGAGCGCCTGATCAACGCGTTCGCCGTCCACTTCCTCATGCCTCGTGACGCCGTCACGAGCCGCTGGAAGGCACTCGGCGGGGATCGTGATCCGCGCCCGGCCGCCGTGGTCCTTGGTGCCGAGTTCGGCGTGAGTTGGACGGCGGCGTGCGCCCAACTCCGGAACCTGGGCCTGATCGATGAGGTGAAGCGGGACCAGTTCGAGCACGACCGACCCCGCAAGGCGGACTACGTGGAGGGTGGAATCCTCCTTCGGGACGACCTGGTCCCGCCCGCCGTTCCACCGATGTTCGGGGCGGCGGTCGTCAAGGCGTACCGGCGACACAAGCTGAGCGCGGCGCGTGCGGTCGAGATCCTGCGCGGCACGGTCTCCGTGGACGAACTGCCGCCCGAGGACGTCGTGCCGATCGACTCGATGGGGTCGGAACTGGACCTGGGCTGACGCATGGCCACGCTGGTGCGGGACGCGCTGAAGCTCCCTTGGATCAAGCCGGTTCCGGTTGACGGCCTCGACGAACTGCGGCTGTTCGCGGAGTACTCCCGCAGGCTCGTGGCCGGCGAGCGGAACGTCGGCGAGGCATCCGTGCTGGCGTGGGCGGAGGCCAACGCCGGCATCGCGCTCATCGACGACCAGGCCGCCGTGCAGGTCGGCAGGGAACGGGGCGTCGAGGTGAAACGAACGCTCGCGCTCATCGCGCGTGGCGTCCGGGTCCGGCTGCTGTCGAGGCGGGATGCCGCCGTCCTTGTGGACGATCTCGTCCGGGTCGGCGCGCGCTTTCCCTGCACCGGAGGCGAGTTCGTCGCGTGGGCAACGGCGGTCGGCCTGCTCGGCGGATGCGAATCCGACTGAGCCGGCAACCCGTGTGTCGGGCGTGACGGATCCACGGACGTCCTCCGGCTCGGCCGCTCACCGGTCCGCCGGTCCGCCGTTCCGCTTGTCCCACCGACCTTCGCGGCGTACCCTTCGGCGCATGACGTTCCCCGCACGACGTTGGTTGGTGGCGCTGGTCGTGGCCGCTCTCGCGGCGAGTTGCCGAAGCGACAGCGACGAAGAAGACCGCCGCCCGGTGGATCACCCCGCCGCGGTGGCCGCCACGAGCGTGACGGCGCATCCGGCCGCAGCCGCCACGAAACCCGCTGCGACCGCGCGCGGCGCGGCACCTGCCTCGGGAGCCGCCGCATCCGCAGCGTCCGGAGCACCACCGTCCGCTGGAACGACCGCACCTTCAGCGTCCGGCGCGCCGGGCAGTTCGGCGATGCCCCGTGCTCCCGCCGTGACCATCCTGGCCCTCGACGTGCACCCGATCGATGCGGCGGAGGGCGAGAACGGCCGCGGGAATCGCGTTCCCGCGACCCACCCCGTCGCGCTCGACCCCGTGCTCGAGGTCGGCGAGCTGCGCTTCCACCACTACTCGCACCCGGACCTCGGGATCCTCCGCTACGTCGCCGCGGACGGCGACGCGCTCCCCGCGGGGGCCCCCGTCTCCGTGCGCTGGCGGGACGACGGACGCGATCGGATTCCGGTCGTGCCGGCGCTGCAGGTGACGCCATGAGGCACCCGATGCATCCCGGCCGCACCGCAGGTCCGTGGGCGGCGGCGGCCATCACCCTCGTCTCGGCCATGACCCTGCCCGCCCTCCTTCCGCTCTTTGCGTCCTTTGCGGTTCTTTGCGTCCTTCGCGCGAACCTCCGGAAGCCGTGGGCCGAAGGGAGGATCTTCGCCGCGGCGGCGCTGCTCGTCGCGGCTTTCGCGGCGACCGCGTGCGGCGACAGCACGAACAGTCCGTCGGACGCGGAGGACGACGGAGCGGGCGACGGCTCGACCGACGCGCGCCCGGACGGCATGCCGGACGCGGACTGCTCCGACGGCTCCGGGGGACTGGTGATCCAGTGCCCGGAAGGCATCGACCTCGGCTGCGTCCCGCTCGCGGGCGCGCCCGCCGACTTCGCCGCGGCCGCATCCGCCTGCTCGGACCCCTCACCGGACGTCGACTGCACCCCGGCGTCGGGCGACTCGTTCGTCCCCGGCGACGCGACGGTGCACTGCACGGCGACGTCATCGTCGGGCGAAACCGCGAGCTGCGAGTTCACCGTGCACGCGGTTCGCGACGGCGGCTTCGACCTTAGCTGCACGCCGGGCGTCACGGCGGCGTGCACCGGGCCGGGCACCGCGGTCGACGTGCCCGCGCCGACCGTCGACGCACGGTGCGGCTCGGTCGTAGGGGCGGTCTCGAGCGACGCGCCGGCCGGCGGATTCCCGGGCGGAACGACGACGGTGACGTTTTCCGCGAGCGGCGAGGCCGGATTCTCGACGACGTGCACGACGGTCGTGACGGTGACGGACGGCGAGCCACCGCTCCTGACGTGTCCGCCGTCGGTGACCGCGGTCCGGACCGACCCCGCGGCCGACGCCCCGGCGCCGGCGCTCGCGGCGGCCGACGCCTGCCAGGGCGTCGTCGCGGCAACGGCGACGCCGGCGACCCTGCCGCGCGGCACGTACCCGGTGGAGTACGCCGCGACCGACACGTCGGGGAACGAAGCGACGTGTGCGACGACGGCGACGGTGCTGGACGCCTTCGCGCCGGGTTGGCCGCGCGTGGCCAGCGCGCGCCTCGGTACGGACGGCTCGACGTCGATCGTCGTGGCCTGGGAGCCGTCGACCGGCGCGGACGTGACGGGCTACCGGGTCGACCGCGCGGCGGCGCCGGGCGGGCCCTGGACGGCGTTGGGGCTGGTGGACGGCGCGAACCTGGTCTTCACCGACCCGGCGCTGCCGGGGACGGCGGCGTGGTACCGGGTGGTCGCGCTGGCCGGGGGCCTGGACGGAGGCGCGACGACGCCCGTGCGCGCCTTGTCGATCGCCGCGACGCAGTACGACCTGCGCGACCAGTCCGTGCCGACCGTGCCGTTCTCGACGACGCTGTACGGCGTGGTCCGCCATCCGGTCGACTGGAGCTTCGGGCCCTATCCGCCGGTGATCCTCCTGCACGGCAACCACGGCAACTGCCGGCCAACCCGCTCGATCGGCGACGACGACTGCGCCGAGACGACGGACCACGATTGCCACCGCTCCGGATACACGACGACGCCCAACGCCGAAGGCATGGCCTACCTGGCGGAGACGCTGGCGGCGCACGGGTACGTGGCGACGACGATCAGCGCCAACGCGCTCAACTGCCGCGACGACTACATCCCGGAGCGCGTGGAGCTGATCCTGGAGCACCTGCGCCGCTGGCGCGACTGGTCGAGCGGCGGGGGCGCCCCCTTCGGCTCGACGTTCGTCGGTCACGTCGACATGGCGCACGTCGGGCTGGTCGGCCATTCCCGCGGCGGCGAGGCGGTGGCGTTGGCGCCGGCGCGCCTGGCGGCGACCCCGATTGCGGGCGTGGCGATCGGCTCGGTGTGGTCCACGGCGCCGACGGACTACCACGGCGCGTCGCCGTCGTCGGTGCCCTACGCGGTGCTGGTGCCGGGATGCGACGGCGACGTGCCGCTGGGCCACGGGATCGCGATCTACGATCGCTCCCTCCTGCCGGCGGGGCAGCCGCGCAGCCAGGTGTTCTTCGTGGCGGCGAACCACAACTACTTCAGTACCGAGTGGCGGTACGACGACAATCTGCTGTCCATGACGTGCTGGAGCTGGGACGAGATCGGCGCGCGGGCGCAGCGCGGGATGCTGGAGGCGACGCTGGCCGCCTGGTTCGACGGGACGCTGGCGCCGGGCGGGGAGCTGGAGCCGTTCCTGCGGGCGGACGGGGAGACGCCGTTGGGGATCGAGGCGTGGGCGAACAGCGACCTCGACCTGCGCTGGTCCCACGCGGCGCCCGAACGGATCGCGATCGACGACTTCTCGGGCGCGGGCGCGCCGGCCGTCAACCTGCTGGGCCGGCCCAACAACTTCACCGGCTACTCGACCAGCCGGTCGTGCTCGCAGAACGGGTGCGACACGAGCTTCGACCACCCGCACGACGCGATGTACCTGTCATGGGACGGTGGGACGCCGGTGGCCTCCTGGGACCTGGGCGGACTGGACGCCTCCGGGGCGGCGGACTTCTCGTTCCGGGTGGTCTCGCGGCGCAGCACGCTCAACGACGGGATCAGCGAGCAGCTCTTCCTGGTCCGGCTGGTGGACGCGGACGGGACGACCGTGGAACTTCCGCTGACGGACGTGCGGCGGGTGCCGCATCTGTACACCAGCAACGACGTGAAGGAGATGCTGCAGACGGTGCGCGTGCCGTTGCCGACGGTGGCGGCCCACACGCCGGGGTTCGACTTGAGCGCGCTGGGCCGCTTCGAGCTGGAGATGTCGGCGGCGGGGCATGGTCGCGGCTCGGTGCTCGTGACCGACCTCGAGCTGGCGGGGAATTGACGCTCCGGGTGGATTTCCCCTATTCTGCACGGACCGTTGCGGCCCCGGGAACGTCGCCGCGCGGGCGGCACCCGTGCCGGGGAATGACCGACCGATGGCAAGATCGCTGAAGCTCAGGTTCGTGGCCGGCAAGTACGAAGGCGGCGAGTTCCGCCTCCCGGCCGAGGGCGAGGTGCTGATCGGGCGGGGGGCGGAGCTGCCGGTGGTGCTGGCCGAGGACATGGTCTCGCGCAAGCACGCGCGGCTGACGATCAAGGGCGAACAGATCCGCATCGAGGATCTCGGTTCGACCAACGGTACGTTCGTCAACGGCGAGCGGGTCAAGGCGGCGGACGTGAAGGTCGGCGACCGCATCCTGATCGGCACGTCGATCATGAAGGTGCTGGCGACCGAGGTGCCGGACGGGCGCCCGCAACGCGGTTCGGGGGGCATCCCGACCGCGCGTTCGGTGCCGACGCGGCCGTCGGTCGGCGGCAGCGGGGCGCCGCCGGTGACGACGCACATGACCGCGCCCCCGGTCGACGGGATGGAGCCGCGCGAGCCGCGGCAGTCGACCGGGAGCGTCAAGACCGTCGCGGGCTCGATCGAGGAGATCCCGCTGCCCGACATCCTCCAGCTCTTCGCTGCCAGCCGGAAGACGGGCCTCCTGGTCGTCAAGTCCGGCGGCGCGCGCCGCGCGAACCTGTACATCGAGAACGGCCAGGTGGTGCACGCGCGGCTCGAGGGCAGCGCCGAGAGCCGCTCGCGCAAGACGCTGCTGCGCGTCCTGCGCTGGAAGAGCGGCACGTTCGAGCTGCGGCCGTCGAAGTCGGTGCCGGAGGGCGACCGCCTGGACGAGCCGATGGAGCACCTCCTGATGGACGGGCTCCGGGAGCTGGACGAGATCGAGCGCCTGCGCCCGGATCTGCCGGACGACGAGGCCACGCTGACCCTGGTCCGTCCGCTGGCGCCGAAGCTGCGCGATCTCCTGCCCAGCACCCTCGATCTGCTCCAGGCCGTGCACAACGAGGGCCAGCTCGCCCGGGTGATGGACGTCTTCCCGGACATGACCGACCTGGACGTGGCGATGGAAATCGTGCTGCTGATCCAGAAGGGCTACGTCAGCGTTTCGAAGTAGGGGAGCCACGTAGGCACGAGCCCGCAGGGCGAGGGCCGAGTGCTCCCGCGGGCGCACTCGGGCCGCTCGCGTGGCTCGCGGCCCTGCGTGGCGCCCCTACCGGACGGATGGGGGCCGTTTCCCCGCCTGCCGTGCGAGCCAGTCGAGCGCGCGGTCGTGCGCTTCGGTCAACCTGCGCGTCAGCTCCGTGGCGGCGCGCTCCCGCTCCGGATCGGTCGCATGGCGGTCGGGATGGTAGCGCGACACGAGCACGCGCCAGGCGTGCCGGACCTCGTCGGCGCCGGCGGTGAGGGGCAGCTCGAGCGCGGCGAAGGCGCGGCGGACCTCGTCGGGCGGCGCGCCGGCGTCGACCGTAGCGGGCGGGGCCCCGGGCGGGGCCGGCGAGTCGTAGCGTTCCTCGGAACGCGAACGGCGCAGCCGGTCCGTGATCGACCTGCGGGCGTGCTCGACCTCGGCACGCACGAGGCGGGAGACCCGCTTCCACATCGCGGTCAGTGCGGCCGGCGGGTGAGGAGCTTCTCGAGCAGCCCGGCGGAGTACGAGGTGAGGGAGGTGAAGACGACGCCCATGCCCGGCGGGTCGTCCTGGACGCGGACGACTTCCCCTTCCCCTTCCACGGTCTCGATTTCGGTCATGATCACGGAGAATCGCAGGCGCACGCGCGTCCCGACGGGCAGCGGCGCCTTGGAGCGGATGAAGACGCCGGTGCGCGAGATGTTCGTCACGTACTCCTCGACGAACGTCTCGAAGTTCTCGAACTCCCGGTTGATCACGACGCGTTCCGCGCGCCTCTTGTCGTCGTCGTTCATGGCCCGTCACCCCTTGCGAATCGTGAACGCCTCGATGTGATACTCGGGAACGGCTTCGATGCGCAAGTTCAGCCCCAGCGCCCCGGTCGTTCGTTCCAGGTACGACTTCTCGGGGCCGCGCAGCGCGTCGCGCACCGCGGGATGGACCAGCAGCACCCACGAGCCGCCCTTGCGTCCCCCCGCCTCGCGCCGCACCTCGCGCAGGATCTCGTAGCACACGGTGCGCTTGGAGCGCACGGCGCCGGTGCCGTCGCAGTACCAGCACGGCTCGTGCAGCGTGCGGCCCAGCGACTCCCGGGTGCGCTTGCGCGTCATCTCGACCAGTCCCAGCTCGGAAATCCGGATCACGCTGGTGCGCGCCTTGTCGTGGCGCAACGCGTCGAGCAGGGCGCGGTAGACCTGGTCGCGGTTCTGCGTCGACTCCATGTCGATGAAATCGATGATGATGAGGCCGCCGATGTTGCGGAACCGGAGCTGGTAGGCCGCCTCGGCCACCGCCTCCAGGTTGTTGCGCAGGATCGTCTCCTCGAAGTTGCGCTTGCCCGTGAACTTGCCGGTGTTGACGTCGATCGCCGTGAGCGCCTCGGCCTGATCGATCACCAGCGAGCCGCCGGAAGGGAGCGGCACGCGGCGCTGCAAGGCGCGCTTCAGCTCCTCCTCGATGCCGTAGGCGTCGAAAATCGGCTCGTCGCCCTGGTACAGATCGATCGCCGCGGTCGCCTCCGGCATGTAGCGGCGGGCGTAGTCGGACAATCTCCGGTAGGCTTCGGCGTCGTCGATCACCACGCGGTCGACGGCCCCGGAGAACAGGTCGCGGAAGGCCCGGATCACCAGGTCGTGGTCCTGGCGCAGGAGGATCGGGGCGGCGCCGGAGCCGCGCGCCTTCTGGATGACCTCCCACTCCGAGCGCAACCCGTCCATTTCGGATTCGATCGCTTCCCGGGGGCGGCCGGCGGAGGCGGTGCGGCAGATGAAGCCGCCTTCGTCGCCGTCGCGGTGCCCCTGGACGATGCCGCGCAGCCGCTGGCGCTCGGCCTGGTCCTCGATGCGCCGCGAGATGCCGATGTGGCTGACCTGCGGCAGGTAGACCAGGGTCCGGCCCGGCAGGGCGATGTTGGGGGTGACGCGGGCGCCCTTGGTGCTGATCGGCGCCTTGCTGACCTGGACCAGCACTTCCTGGCCCTCGCGCAGGATGTCGCGGATCGAGCGATGGGCGCGGGCCTTGCTCCCCTCGTCGCCGCCCGTCTCCGCGATCATCTCGTCGAGGAACTTCATCGCGTCGCCGAGTTGGAGGAAGGCGGCGCGGTCGAGTCCGATGTCGATGAAGCAGGCCTGCATGCCGGGCAGGACCCGCTGGACCTTCCCCGCGTAGACCGCGTTCTCGATCGAACGCTCGACCGCCCGCTCGATGTGGAATTCGGTGACCTTGCCCTCCTCCGACAAGGCGACACGAGTCTCGAAGGGATCGACGTTCACAAACAGGCGGCTCGGACGCGCCATGACAGTCGCTCACCTCATCCCGCGGCCCGGGGGCGGGCACAGATGCCCACGGATGGCGGATACCATCCGGCGGGCGCAGCGTCAACCAACGACGGTCAGGCCGAGTAGAACAGCAGCGTGAAACACGACCCCGCCCCGACCTCGGAGTCGACACGGATCTCCCCCTGGTGCTTGTCGACGATGTTGCGCACGATGCTGAGCCCCAACCCCGTCCCCTCGCCCTCGCGCTTGGTCGTGAAGAAGGGCTCGAAGATCTGCTCGCGGATCTCCGCCGGTATCCCGGCCCCCGTGTCGCGGACCTCGGCCCGCACCCGCCCGTCGCCGTTGTCGGCGACGGTCAACGTCAGCTTCCGGTCGCGTTCCACGCCCGACATCGCATGGCAGGCGTTGGTGATCAGGTTGATGAACACCTGCTGCAGCTGCCCGCGGATGCCGTACACGCGCGGGGCGGCGGCGAAACGACGCTCCAGCGTCACCCCGGCCCCCGCGATGACGTGCTCGCAGAAGGCCGCCGACTGGTCGAGCACGGCGCCCAGGTCGATCTGCTCGGGCTCGTCACCCGCCGGACGCGCGAAGTTCATCAGATCCTGCGTGAACCGCAGGATCCGCGCCACCGCCTCGCGGATGCGGTTGATGAAGCTCACCTCCTGCTGCGCGCGGTGCTCGCGTTCCATCAGCCGCGCCAGGTAGTCGGCGTGGATGGAAACGGAGGTCAGCGGGTTGTTGATCTCGTGGACGACGCCGGCGGCGAGCTGGCCGATGGTCGCCAGCTTCTCGGTGTGGAGCATCTGGCGCTGCAGGCGGTGGATCTCCGTCATGTCCTGCCCCACCGCCACGACCTCGTCGACACCCTCCCCGCCCGTACCGCCGACCGGCGCGATGTTGAAGGCCAGGCTGACGAAGCCGGTACCGCCGGCTCGCGGCAGCCGCAGCTCGAAGTTGGTCGCCGGCCGACCCCGCACCGCCGCGGCGAAGACCGACTTGAACCGCGCCTGCTCCTCCCGCGGCAGGAGCTCGAGGAAGTCGCGCCCCGAGGCCTCGGCCCGCGTGCGCCCGACCAGCCGCGCCAGGCAGCGGTTGACCAGGCGCACGCGACGCTGCGGATCGAGGACGAAGATCGGCGCGTCGGCGTGGTCGAGCAGCTTGTCGACACGACCGCGAAGCTGTGCGACCTCCGCGTACAGCCGCGAACCGCCGAGGACCGCGGCCAGGTGGCCGGCCAGCGCGCGCAGGGCGTCGCGCACCGCGGGCGACGGGCCCGCCGGGTCGGTCCACTCCACGTTGAGCAGGCCGAGCACGGTCCGGCCGTCGAGCAGGGGGAGGCCGAGACCGCCGACGCCGTCGGCGAACACGGGCAGGTACCCCTCGCCCCGCGCGAGCCCCGCCTCGACCAGCGCCGCCGCGTCGGCCTCGCCGGCCGCCGGAGCCTCCGACCACAAGAGCCGCTCCCGCATCTCCGGGCGCAGCCGTCCCGTGGCGTAGACCAGCGAGAGCCGGTGCGCGGCGTCCAGCAGGCGGATGGAGACGAGCAGGCCGGGGAAGGCGTCGCGAACCACGTCGGCGAACGCCTGGAGCACCGCGTCCTCGCGCACTTCGTCGTCCGCACGGCGCGCCAGCCGGCGGCAGGCATCGACCAGGACGGAGATGGAGGGGTCGCCGGCGAGAATGGGTTCGGTCATTTGGCGTTCCGTCCCTGGTCGCCGGCGGAACGGTCCAGGTCGAGGATCTGGGCGCCGCCGACGTAACGTTTCGTCTCGTAGCGCGAGAGATTGCCGATCTTCTTGACCAGCTCCGCCATGCGCTCGGTCTCCTGCAGGATCGTCTCGACGTAGCCGCGCACGCGGCCGTCGTCGCCGACCGTCTTGCGCAGCAGCTCGGCGTAGCCCATCACGGAGGTCAGCGGCTGGTTCAGCTCGTGGGCCATCGCGCCGGAGATCTCGGAGACGATCGCCTGCTTCTCGCTGAGCAACAGCTTCTCCTGCACCTGCGCCAGCCGCTCTTCGATGCGCATGCGCTCGCGCAGGTCCGTGAAGATCCCGCAGGTCGCCACCTCGCTCTCGCCCTCGTAGATGATCGAGGCCGAGACGGCGACGGGGATGTCCTCGCCGTCGCGCCCGCGGAGACGCACGCGACTCTGGATCAGGCGGCCGACGCCGCCGTGGTCGGGGCTGCGCAGGCGGCCCATGATGGTCCGCGCATCCTCCTGCGAGCCGTACAGCGTGCCGATGTGCATCCGGCCCACGACCTCGGGCGCTCTCCACCCCGTGATCCGCTCGGCGCCCCGGTTGAACAGGATGATCGTCCCCCGCATGTCCGCAGCGGCGATGCCGTCGACGGAGGAATCCACGACCCGCTCCAGGAAGGTCTTGATGCGATGCAGCTCGGCCGCCATCGCCCGGTCCTCGGTCACGTCACGGACGGAGAGCAGCGTCGCTCCGGCGCCGTTCTGCACGGGGCTGGTCGAGATCTGCACGACGCGGGGGGCGGCTCCGGGCCGGGGAAGCGCCAGGTCGAGCTTGGGGAAGCGGTCGGCGGCGAAACCCTCGAGCAGCCCGGCGAAGGCCGCGCGTCCGGCGTCGTCGAGCGCGTCGGCAAGGCTGCCGGGCACCCCGGACTCGCCGTGGAGCAGCGCCGCCGCACTGGGGTTGGCGTACAGCACGGCCCCGGCACGGTCGATCACGATCAGCCCGTCCGCCGCGCTCTCGAAGAACTGGGCGTACTTCGACAGCGCGTGGACCTCCCGCTCGGCCCGGAGCCGTTCCTGCGCGCTCCCGCGGGCCTGCCGCTCCAGGAGGCGGATCGCCCGGGCGCTCTGCAGCGCCGGCGCGCAGGCGGTCGCCACGGCCTGGCACGCGGCGACCTGTTCGTCGTCCAGCCGCTCCTGCGCCGCGGTCTTGAGCAGCAGCATGCCGAACGCCTCGTCACGCTCGTTCGCCACCGGGAAGAGGTAGTTCGCCGTCGCCCGCGGCGTGCCGAACAGCCGCCGCGCCAGCGCCAGTCGCGGATCGGTGGAGACGTCGGCCACGTAGACCGGCGAGCACCCGAGCAGCGCCTCGCGGACTTCGGGATAGCGATCCAGCTCCAGCTTGAGATCGTGGATCGACGGGTCGTCGCTCGTCGCCACGACCCGGATCTCGCCGGCCGCCTCGTCCGCCAGAAGGATCGAGGCGCGGGCGACGCGCACGACGTCGGCCAGACGTCGCGCCGCGGTGAAGAGGATATCGCCGAAATCGTGCCGCTCGGCGAGCTGGCGGGTGAGCGCCAGCGTCGAGGCCAGCCCTTCGGCCCGACGGCGCGCGTCGGTCAGGCCGTGCAGCGCGGCGGCCAGGAAACGCAGCGACGACGTGAGGAGCGCCTCCGACGGCCGAGCCGGCAAGAGCAGGCAGCTCGCATCCGCGACCACGGGTGCCCCCCCGAGCTGGAGCACGGCGCGAGCGACGGGCCCGACGGCGACGGACGACGGCTCCGGCCCGGCGGGGGACGGCGCGGCGGCGGGAAGACAGAGCCAGCGCTCCAGGCTCGAACGAGTCGCACGGTCGAGGGCACCGCCGCGTACGAGCGCGACGCCGGTGTCCAGGCCGTCGAGGCCCGCGCGGAAGTCCGAGGCCCGTGACGGATGCTCGACGGCGACGGCGGTCCGGTCGGCGCACCGCGCCAGCCGGCGCTCCAGCTCGGCGTCCCGGAGCCAGGCGAGGATCCGCAATCGCACCTCCGCCCCCCGCGATCACGGCGGACCGTACCACCGTCGTCCCGCATCGACAATGGGCCGCCATTCCCCCCGAACCGAACCGCGCCCTTCAGGGCGCGGCTGCGTCGGTCGGTCCAGCCGCGGGCTGAAGCCCGCGGTTCGGAGGGGGGCGCCGTACTCCCAGTTCCGGTTCGAATTTGACTCTGGTGGAAGCAACCAACAACACTGCGGGGGTGCCCGGGGCGGGGGGCGGAAGGAAGACGGCGCATGTGCGGAATCGTCGCGTACGTGGGGCCCAGGGAGGCGGCACCGCTCATCCTCGAGGGCCTGCGACGCCTGGAATACCGGGGGTACGACTCGGCGGGCATCGCGGTTCGTTCGGATTCCGGCGGCGGCACGCTCGCCGTCGTCCGATGCGAAGGGAAGCTCGCCCGACTGGAAGAGGCGGTGCGCCGCGCACCCCCGCCGGGGACGCTGGGCGTCGGCCACACGCGCTGGGCGACCCACGGCCGGCCGTCGGAGCGCAACGCGCACCCGCACCAGGTCGGCCGCGTCGCCGTCGTGCACAACGGCATCATCGAGAACCACCTCGAGGTCCGCCGGCGCCTGGAAGCCCAGGGCCGCACCTTCGCCTCCGAGACGGACACCGAGATCGCGGCGCACCTGCTGGACGAGGCGCTGGCGGAGGGGGCCTCGCTGGTCGAGGCGATGCGGCGCGCGGTGCGGCAGATCGAGGGCTCCTACGCCCTGGCCGCCGTGGACGCCCGGACGGGCGACCGGCTCGTGGTGGCCAAGAACGCCTCGCCCCTCATCATCGGCATCGGCGAGGGCGAGATGTTCGCGGCCAGCGACATCCCGGCGATCCTGCCGTACACCAACCGCGTCATCCCGCTGGAGGAGGGGGAGCTGGCGGAGCTGACCCGGGACGGCGTGCGGATCGAGGACGCCGCGGGCCGGCCGGTGTCGCGCGCGGTACGCCGGATCGACTGGTCGCCGCTCCAGGCGGAGAAGGGCGGCTTCAAGCACTTCATGCTCAAGGAGATCCACGAGCAGCCGCGCGCGATCGAGGACACGCTGCGCGGCCGGATCGTCGCGGATCGCACGGGCGTGTTCCTGGAGGGGGCCGAGCTGGACGACGAGACGTCGCGCTCGTTCCACCGCGTCGTCCTCATCGCCTGCGGCACCTCGTTCCACGCCGCCATGTCCGGCCAGCGCTGGCTGGAAGGCCTCGCCGGCGTTCCCGCGGTGGCGGAGCTGGCCAGCGAGTTCCGCGGACGCGACCCGATCGTCGGCGAGCACGACCTGGTCGTCGCGGTCTCGCAGTCCGGCGAGACGGTCGACACCCTCGCCGCTGCGAAGCTCGCTCGCGACCGCGGCGCTCGCATCCTCGCCGTCGCCAACGTCCTGGACTCCGCCATCCCCCGCCTCGCGCACGGCTCCCTGTACACCCACGCCGGGCCGGAGATCGGAGTCGCCTCCACCAAGTGCTTCGTCGCCCAGCTCGCCGCCCTCGCCCTCCTCGCCCTCCGCCTCGGCAATGCCCGGGGCCGACTCGACGCCGCCGGGCTGGCCCGCCTCGCATCCGCCCTCCTGCGCATCCCCGGTCGCATGCGCGAGGCCATCGCCCGCACCTCGAACGTGGAGGCGATGGGACGGCGGCTCGCCCCCGCCGGCAATTGGCTCTACCTCGGCCGCGGCTGGTCCTTCCCCATCGCCCTGGAGGGCGCCCTCAAGCTGAAGGAGATTTCCTACATCCACGCGGAGGGCTACGCCGCCGGCGAAATGAAGCACGGACCCATCGCCCTCATCGATCGCAACGTACCCGTCGTCGTCGTCATCCCCCACGACGAGCACTTCGAGAAGATGATGGGCAACGTGCACGAGGTCCACGCCCGGGAAGCCCGGGTCGTCGCCGTCAGCGACCGGGAGGATCCCGAGCTGCGGTCGCTCTCCGAGGAAGTGCTGACCGTCGGCGAGACCCTTCCGCCGTTCAGCCCGTTCCTGACCGTCCTGCCCCTGCAACTCCTCGCCTACCATATCGCCGATTTCAAGGGCACCGACGTCGATCAGCCCCGCAACCTGGCCAAGACCGTCACGGTCGAGTGAGGGTAGGGGGGCGTGCCGGGCGCACTCGCCCTTCGGCTCGCTCCGCTCGCTCAGGGCTATGTGGCGCCCCTACGAAGCGACGCAGGTGTCGGGAAGCGGCGGCGGACCGCGACGGGGCAACGGCGGAGGCACGCCGCGCAGCCGCTCGCGGATCCGGATGCGCTCCCACGGACCCGTCCCGAGAAAGCGGACGCCCATCCCCCGCTCCTGCGGGTCGCTCCGGCGACGCCACGACGAGACCCGGGACACTTCCCCGAAGATCGTCCACTCGTCCCCGCCGTCGCCGATGCGGAACGAGACGACCACCGGCGTGCCCTGCTCCACCAGAACCCGTGCCGGCAGGAAACAGCCACGCGGACTCAGGTCCGCCGTTTCCAGCCTCACCGGCTCGTCCCAGTCCGCACACACCAGCTCGACGGGAACCCGCACCGCCCTCCGAACCTCGTGCCGAACGTACATTGCGTGTCCCTCCTTCATTGGGGCAGATTGTACTACATTATGCTACCCTTTGCCAAGAACGGCGTTGAGCGTGAGTAGGCACACGGAACCATTGCTGGTTCCGTGTCAGACTTGCGTTGGTTTCGTTGAGTGAGGAGAGATCGTTCCGAAGCGCGGAACTACGGGACGGCAGCGCCGGCAGCAGCCATCGCCGCCGCCGTCACGGCCTCGGTGATCTTCGTCGAGAAGCACATCGACCAGTCCATGCCGCCCGTGCCGCAGGCGGTATCCTTGCAGGCGTCCATGGCCTTCGTGAAGAGCTCGGGGCCGAAGCCCGGCATCGCCTTGAAGCCGTCGCACGCCATCTTGAAGCCGTCCTTCATGGGGCCGATAGCCGCTTCGACGGCCTCGGGCGGAAGCCCTTCGCTGGCGCAGGCGATCATCTTGTCCATGTAGGCCTGGCAGGGGTCGCCACCCGCTGCGGGCTCGGTCGGAGCGGCCACCGGCTCGGTCGGCGCAGCCACCGGCTCGGTCGGCGCAGCCACCGGCTCGGTCGGCGTGGTCGCGGGCTCGGTCGGCGTCGTCGCAGGCTCGGTCGGCGTCGTCGCCGGCTCGGTCGGGGCGGGCGGGGTCGCCGGCGCTTCTTCGGTCTTCTTCTTCTTGCAGGCCGAGATCGCCAACAGTGCCGCCAACGCGATGACCATCAGATGCTTCCAATTCATGACCTGTCCTCCTCCATTCCTTTCCTTCTTGGGGTTCAGACCCCACCCTCGTTCGCGTCTCCGGGATGTGGTCCCACTGCCGGCAAACGCTGGGCGGCATCTAAGCGCGAAGCGGACCCGTTGTCAACAGGTGGCGAAAGCCCCTGGTGGTGTCCGTGGACACCGGGGGGGGGGAGGGGGAGCGCGGCCGGTGGCCGTGAGTCGAGAGTCGACAGTCGACAGTCGAGAGTTCAGTCGTCGAGGAGGTGATCGATCTCGGCCACGATGCTCCGGGCGCGCCGCTGCAGCGCATCGGACGCGAGGACGGACTCGGTCTGCTTCTGCGATTCGCCGTCGTCGGGCGCGACGCCGCGGTAACAGGTCGGCGGGGGAGGGGGTTCAGGCGCGTCGTAGCACGTCGGCGCCGGCATCTCGTAGCAGGTGGGCGGAGGAGGAGGGGGAGGAGGGGGCGGGGGTGGACCCACGGCGTAGCAGGTCGGCGGGGGAGGAGGGGGAGGCGGCGGGGGAGGAGGAGGAGGAGGAGGCTTGGGAGGCTCCGGCGGCTCGTCGCCGCTCTCGGGGTCGGTGCCCTGGATCTCCACCTTCGCCTCGCGACCGGCGGCGGCGGACAGCCCGAACGAGCGGACCAGCCGCGCCCGGTCCTCGCGCAGCGTCTCCCTGGCCCGCTCGACCACGACCGGCGGTGCCTGGGGCGCCAGAAGCCGCCATGCCTCCAGGCGCGCCTCGACGCGCTCCAGGAATCGGCGCGCGCCTTCCGCCCGGTCGGCTTCGGTCTTCGTCACGCCGCCGCCCGGTGCGGGTACGCGTTCCTGCGCCGCGGCCTGCCCGCCGGCGCCGGCGAGCAGTCCGATCGTCAGCCAGAAGGCGGCCCGCACCCGCCCGGGGGCCGGGCCCGCGGACGCCGCGGACGACGGCCCGCGAAGGCGGCGACCCAATCCCAGGGCGAGCAGGACGACCGCCGCGGCGACGGCCAACGCGATCACGAACCGTTCGAGGACGCCGGGCATCGGTTTACCCTCCCGCGACCGGCATTCTACGGACGGCGCCGGACTTCCGGTCTGCCCCGACGCTCACCGCCAGGGGAACCGGCCGTGGGCCGCCGCCAGCGGCTCGAGCCGCGCGACGTCGCCGAAGCAGGCCTCGGAGGCGGCGCGGCAGCCCGACCGGCATTCCTCGCGGTGCGGGCAGTCCCGGCACTCGACCGGCACGGCGGCGCAGAACCCGCGGTAGGACCTGCCGCGGAGCATGCGGCGGATGGTGGTGCGGCGGAGGTCGCCCAGCACGGTCGGCGAGTGGTTGCACGGCCGCACCTCGCCCTGCGGGGAAAGCGCCAGGTACGTGCGCTCGGTGCCGGCCCCGCAGAAGCCGATTCCCAGGCCCTCGGTCTCCGCCGGGTCCACGACGCAGGGCGGAATCGGCACGGAGACGGAGACGGGGAGCCCGCCGCGTCGTCGCTGCTCGCGCAGGACGCGCAATGCCGCCAGGATCTGCGGCGGGTCGGGCAGCAGCTCGGCGACGCTCGCTTGCGCGACCCCGCCGGGATTGAAGCGCAGGAACATCAGGCCGTCGGCGCCCAGCGCCAGCGCCAGCCGCGCGACGTCCTCGGCCTGGCCGATGTTGCGCCGGGTCGCCACGAACGCGGCGACGACGTGGGCGCCGGCCTTCTTCGCCGCGCCGATCCCCCGCACCGCGCCCTCGAAGGCCCCGGCCGCCCCCGCCAGCGCGTCGTGCTCGTCCGCGGTCCGCGCGAGGAGCGGGATCTCGAACAGCCGGCATCCCGCAGCGACGAGCGACCGGGCGCGCTCCGCGTCGAGCCGCCGGCCATTGGTGATGAGGTTGGTCGGCAGGCCGGCGCCGGTCACCGCGGAGACGAGCGTCTCCAGATCGTCGCGCAGCAGCGGCTCGCCGCCGGTGAAGCTGATCTGCCGTGGCCGGTACGGGTCGCGTTCGGCCAGCACCCGACGGAGAAGGTCGAGCGCCTCGGCCGTAGGCAGGTCGGCGGGAGAAATGCCTCCGTCGCACTTCCACACGTTGTAGCAGTAGACACAACGGTTGTTGCACCGCGCCGTCACCTCGAACAGGACAACGGTCACGCGCAGCGGGTCGGGGCGGAGGAGGCGTTCCAGCATCTACGACCCGCCGACTGGTCGGGACCGAACCGCGCCCTTGAGGGCGCGGCTGAGTCGGTCGGACCAGCCGCGGGCTGAAGCCCGCGGTTCGGAAACGGAAGACCGGGAGCGTGGCGGGTGGTTGTCCAGCATTGCGTCGCGCTCACCCGAAATGCCGGAAGCCGGCGCGCGGCAGGGGGTGTTCGGACCCGTCGGCCTCGACGCCGAGCACGGTGCCGGCGGGATGGTGGGAAACAACCTCGCCCGCACGGTAGAGGCCGACGTCGGCCTCGGCAGCGAGCCGCGAGAGGAGCGGGAGGTTCGCCGGCGGGACGGTCGCCGCCAGCTCGTAGTCCTCGCCGCCTCCCAGGGCCAGCGCGCGGCCGCGGTCGGCGGCGTCCCGGGGGTGCCCGAAGGCGAGGGGCAATCTTGCCAGGTGCAGCGCGACGGCGACGCCGGAGGCGTCGGCGAGATGACCGAGGTCCTGGACGAGGCCGTCGGAGATGTCGATGGCGGCGCTGGCGGTCCTGGCGAGGACGGCGGCGGCGTCGAGGCGGAACGGCGGGCGGAGGTAGCGCGCGCGCAGGTTGCGCCCTTCGTGGGCGGCGGCGGGTCCGGCCCCAACGGCGGTGCGTCCCGCGGCGGACGCGCCGACCGGGCCCGTGAGGAAGAGGACGTCGCCGGAGCGGGCGCCTGCGCGGCGCAACGGCGAGGCTTGCATTTCGCCGGCGAGCGTGACGGAGAGGACCAGGTCGCGGCCGCGGGCGAGGTTGCCGCCCACGACGACCGCACCGGCCTCGGTCGCCGCCTCGGCGAACCCCCGGTGCAGCGTCTCGACCCATCCGGCGTCCGTCTCGGGAGGCAGGACGAGGGAAAGCAGGACCCAGCGCGGGCGTCCGCCCATGGCGGCGATGTCGGAGACGTTGGCGACAATCGCGCGGCGCGCGACGTCGGCCGGCGGCTCGGCGGCCGGGTCGAAGTGCACGCCGGCGACCAGCGCATCGGTCGTCAACAGCAGCCGCCGTCCGCCGCCCAGGTGGATCGCCGCGGCGTCGTCGCCGATGCCGATTTCGACGGCGGCGTCGGGGCGGGCGACGGCGCGCCGGATGCGCTCGAGCAGCTCGAACTCGTCGATCACGGCGGCGCTCCGGGCAGGATCGACGCGGAGGGCGGGACGGGCAGCAGCAGGTGGAAGGCCGAGCCCTTCCCCGGCTCGCTCTCGACCTCGACCTTCCCGCCGTGCGCCTCGGCGAACTGGCGCACGAGGGCGAGGCCGAGGCCCAGGCCGCCGTGGGCGCGGGTAGCCGACCCGTCCTCCTGGAAGAACGCCTCGAAGATGAGATCCAGGTTGCCTTCCGGAATGCCCGGCCCGGCGTCGCGGACGGTGACCCGGAGGAAGCGTCGCAGGGGCGCGAGCAGGACGAAGCCGATCGACGCTTCGCCGTCCGCCCGCGGCTCGGTCAGGTGAAGCTCGATCTCGACCGCTCCTGCCGGAGGCGAGAACTTGAGGGCGTTGTCGACGAGGTGCAGGAGCGCCTTCTCGATCAGGTCGGGATCGACGGGGATCAGGGGGAGCTGGGGCACGGGGAGGATCTCCAGCCGCACGTCGCGCCGGCCCGCCTGTGCGACGGCCTTCTCGACGGCGCGCGCGCAGAGGTCGGCGATGTCGGTGGGCTCGCGGCGCAGCTCGAGACGCCGGGCATCGAGGGTGGAGATGTCGAGCACGGCGGAGATCAGCCGCAGCAGGTGTTCGCCCTTCTCCAGGATCGTGCCGATGAACTTGCGCTGCTCCTCGGCGAGCGGTCCGGCGAGGCCCTGGGCGAGCATCTCGCTGTAGCCGATGATCGAGGTCAGCGGCGTGCGAAGCTCGTGGCTGACGGTGGCCAGGAAGTTCGACTTGAGGCGGTCCAGCTCCTGGAGCCGGACCGTCGTCTCCTCGAGCCGTTTGTTCTTGACGGCGATCTCGCGGTACGACTCCTCGATCGTCGCCAGGTGGGTTTCCGAGGTGAGGGTGGCGCGCTGGCCGCTGTGCAGGATGAGGTCGAGCACGCGCTGGAAGGCGTGGACGATGCGGTCGAGGGTGTCGTGGCGGACGCGACGCAGCGAGGCGGACTTCTCGGAAATGACGGCGGAGTCGATTTCCGTGTCGAGGCGCATCAGCGTGGACGGCAGGCGCGTGGCGTCCGCGGGGAGGTAGGGTCCGTAGACGACCTTCCCCATGGCGTCGCCCTCGAAGAGGACGGGAGCGGCGAGGTAGGCGCAGCCGGCGAAGCAGCGCACGGCCAGGGGCTCGGCGCCCTGGGCGGTGAAGCGCGCGAGCTGCGCGCGGAACTGGTTGCACTGCCGCCGCCCCTCGCCGAACTCCCGCACGTAGGTGCAGAAGGCCTCGTCCGACACGGACTCGGCGAGCAGCGAGCCGTCGGCCGCGAAGACGCGCAGCCCGAGCCCGAACAGCTCGCGGAACGCGGTGCAGACATCGTGCAGCGCCGAGGGTTCGACGAGGTCCACCAGGCCGAGGTTGCGTTCGAGCTGCACGGCCTACTTCTCTCCGTCCGAGGGCGGCGGCCAGAGCCGGTCGCCGTCCCGATCCGCGGCCAGGTGTTTGGGCAGGCCGAGCTGGCTGGCCAGTTTGAGCAGGAGCTGCCGCGAATCGACGCCGAACCGCTCCTCGAACTTGTGCTCGGCCTGCAGGTGCGACCAGGTCAGCCGCAAGAGGCCCAGGAAGGTCTCGATCACGCCTTTTCCATCCGTCGCCACCGCCTTGTAGACCGGCTCCCGGCCCGCGCGGGCCATGGCGTCGATCTCTCCGTCGGTGCGGATGTCCGGCAGGTCGCGCTTGTTGAACTGGATGACCAGCGAGATCGTGCGGGCATCGAGGCCGTTGGCGCGCAGGTTCTCGGCCAGGTTGCGGAACGACTCGGCGTTGGACTCGATCTCCGAGACCCGGCTGTCGGCGATGAAGGCGACGCCGTCCGCGGACTGCAGGACCAGCCGCCTCGTGGCGTCGTGGATCACCTGGCCCGGCACCGTGTACAGCTTCAGCTTGATCTTCAGCCCGCTTCCCACCTCGACGCGCAACGGCAGGAGATCGAAGAACAGCGTACGGTCGTCACGCGTCTCGAGCGACAGGAGCCGGCCCGCGGTCCCCTCCGGCATGACCCGGTGCAGGGCTTGCAGGTTCGTCGTCTTTCCGGAGAGGGCCGGCCCGTAGTAGACGAACTTGAGTCCGATCTCCCGATGCGCGATGTCGACCTGCACGGGTCGAAACTCCTTCGGCGCGGACGGTCGCGTCCCCCCGGCGCGGGCGACTGAGCATGGACTCGCCCGGCCGGCAGGTCAAGGCGGGCGGTCCGCCGGAAACAGAAACGCGAACCCGGCTTTCGACCAGGTTCGCGTTTCGCTTCGTAGCGGGGCCTGGATTTGAACCAGGGACCTTCGGGTTATGAGCCCGACGAGCTACCAGGCTGCTCCACCCCGCACCAGCCGGCGTCCTTCCCCCATCCGCGCGGCGGAGCGGGACTATCCCACCCCCCCCACGCACTGTCAAGCACTCCTCGAGGTGCGTCTTCCCCTTGACATGCCTCGCGGCCCAGATGGACACTAGGTGCTTGCGCCGCGCTCAGGAGGCGCGGCCGGAGACGGGGGTTCCAGATGGCCACCAAGAGGGGCAGCAGCAGGAAAATGAGCAGCGCAAGCAAGCGACCGACCACCGCGAAGACCTCGACCCTCCCGGCATCCACTCGCAAGACGGCGAAGTCCGCCCGGCCGACCTCTCGCCCGCCGGCCAAGGCGCGCCCGACCGCGCCGCCGGCCAAACGCTCGACGCCGGTCAGGATGTTCGACGCGGACGCGGGGCCCACAGCCAACGGACCGCGGCGGCTCAACAAGGCCGAGCTGAAAGAGATGCGCAAGATCCTGGAGGAGCGCCGTCAGGAGGTCATGCGCAACGCCCAGAAGACGCTCGGCGAAGGCATCCGGCTCGACGCCGCCGAGCTTCCGGACGACATGGACCTCGCCTCCAGCGAGTACCTCCAGTACTTCAACCTGCGTCTGCGCGGCCGCGAGAAGACCTACCTGGAGAAGATCGAGCGCGCCATCCAGCGCATCGACGCCGGCTCGTTCGGCCAGTGCGACGAGTGCGGCGATCCGATCGGGCTGGAGCGGCTGCGCGTGCGACCCGAGGCCACGCTGTGCATCCGCTGCAAGGAAGCGCAGGAGCGCGAAGAACAGCAGTTCGGCTAGCGCATCCTACGCTACCGCGTCCAGCAGCGCCTCGCGCGAGGTCACTCCTCGCCCCGTGCGCCGGTAGCTGCGCCGCCCGTCGCTCAGACGCACGTCGGCCTCGATCACGCCCCGACGGCGAAGAAAGCGCACGCGCACGACCGCCTCCAGGGGCATGTCTTCCGGGAGGGCCTTCGCCCGCTCGCCGACCGCTTCCAGGACATCGATGATTTGCATGTCACGACCTCCGCGGTCGTGCCATTTGCGGGTCGCGTGCCAGCGGGCGCGAGGCGCGACGGTCCTGCCCGGATCGCCGCGATTTCGCGCGATCACGCGGCCGACCGTCGAAAGGGTTTGCGGGAGGCGATGGCGGCGGCTGACGGGATGACAGCGCGAGGCCGGGGCGCCCGTCGTTGACGATGCCAACCTGGCAACACGATGCATTGCGAGCCACCGGTTCTCGGTTCATAGCGCGGCCAGGGGCCGCAACCAAACGCGGCCCCTGGCCGCGCGTCGGGAGTCAACAGTCGAGAGTCGACAGTTCCTTCGCGTGCCGCGAAGGAATCGGAAGGTAGTAGATCAGTCTTCAGTCTTCAGTCCGGACCCCGGCAACCTCCGGATCTGAGAACTGAGAACTGAGAACCGAGAACTGAAAACGGAAAACCGGAGAACGGAAGCGGGACGGGCGATCGCTCGCTACCCGATCGGGCTGCCGCAGCCGCCGCAGAACTTGGCACCACCGGCGGCCTCGGCGCCGCACTTCGGGCAGAACTTCTTGGCGGGCGCCATCGGCTTGCCGCACTCGGCGCAGAACTTGCCGGGAAGCACGGTCTTCCCGCACGCGGAACAGACGACGCCGGCCCCCGAGGCGGCTCCGGGCGCGGCGCCCGGCGGAGCGGCGGCGGGAGCGCCCTGGGGCACGCCCGGCTGCGGATAGCCCGCGGGAGGGGGAGCGCCCTGGGGATAGCCGGCCTGCGGGAAGCCGCCCTGCTGCATCGCCTGCTGCTGGGCCATCATCTGCTGCTGGGCCATCATCCCGGCCATGCCCATGCCCATGCCCATGCCGGCGCCGGCCATCGCCATGCCGCCGCCCTCGCCGCCCTTGGCCATGCCCTCGCCCGCGCCCATGACCGCCTTGCCCATGGCGAGCTGCTGGTACCCGCCGAGGCCGCCGGCCATGCGGATGTAGGCGGCGTCCTTGAGCAGCTTCTTCAGCTCCTTGGCGTCGTCCTCGTTGATGGAGACGACGAAGTTGCCGATGCGCATGATCTGGACGCCGTAGCTGTCGATGTGCTTGCCGACGGACTTGAGCACCTCCTCTTCGATCTCCTCGGTGTAGGCGCCGGAGGTGACGTCGAGCAGCGGCCACTTCTGTTTCACCAGCAGCTCGGCGATGCGGTCGCGGATCGTCTTCAGGAACAGGTCGCGGAACCAGCCGACGAACGCCTCGTTCTCGACCTTGGCCATGCCGGCCAGCCCGACGATCAGGCGTTCGGGCTGCACGACGCGGAACGAGAAGTCGCCGTGGACCATCGTCTCCACGGCCATTCCGGTCTTGGGGTCCTCCTGGCTGCCGATCCGCCCGCCGAACTTGATGCTCGGGATCTCGCGGATCGACACGAAGAACACCTCGGCCTTGAACACGTTGCCACCGGTGAACTTGTCGATCAGGTTGCCCAGGAACGGGATGTTGGACGAGTCGAGGGTGTGGCGTCCGGCGCGCAGCGTGCCCACGACCTGGCCGTCACGGAAGAACACGCCGACCTCGTCCGCGTCCACCGTGAGCTGCGAGTACATCGGCACGGTCTCGTCGGGGTGTTTCCAGATGATCGACTGCTTCGCCTCGTCGGGCCGGGCAATCATCATCTCCTTGACGCCGCGTTTGATGAATCCGAGTACCATCTTCCACTCCTTCCCCCCGGGCAGTCCGGCCGGAGGCGCAGGGCCGAAGCATACGGGGCATGTTCGCGGGCGTCAACGGACTAGCGATGCGTGCTCATGCGCGGGTCGACGGCGTCGCGGATGCCTTCGCCGACCAGGTTGTAGGCGGTCACGGTCACGAAGATCATGAACCCGGGAAACGCCGTCAGCCACCACTTGCCCTCGTGAGCGAACGCCTGCGTCAGGAGCTCGCCCCAACTCGGCGTCGGCGGCGGCGTCCCGAAGCCGAGGAACGAGAGCGCGCTCTCCAGCAGGACGGCGCCGGCGATGCCGAAGGTCGCGGACACGAACACGGGCCCCATCGCGTTGGGCAGCACGTGGCGCACGAGGATCCGGCGCGGCGGCAGCCCCAGCGCCTGAGCGGCCACCACGAACTCCGCGGAGCGCAGGCGCAGCACCTCCCCGCGCACCAGCCGCGCCACCTCGGTCCAGCGCGTCAGCCCGATCACCACCATGATCTGCAGGATCGACGCCGCCGGCAGCAGTCCCTGGATGATGAGCACGAAGAAGAAGGCCGGGAAGGCCATCAAGGCCTCGACCAGCCGGGTCACGCCGGCGTCGAGCCACCCGCCGTAGAAGCCGGCGGCGGCGCCGAGGAACACGCCGATGAAGACGTAAAGGGCGACGGCGACCAGCCCCACGCTGAGGGAAACCCGCGTGCCGTGGACCAGCCGCGCCAGCACGTCCCGCCCCCGATCGTCGGTGCCCAGCCAGTGACTCGCCGACGGCGCCTCCAGGGGCGCGATCCGGCCGTCGGCCTTCGACTGCAGCGGCCCCCACGGCACCAGCGGCAGGATCGCCCAGTCCTCGCCCTCGACCATCATCTTCCGCAGCACGTCGTTGGTGAGCGGACGCAGCTCCGGGTAGTCGATGACGTTCGGGAACGCGTAGTGCCGCCCGTCGAGCTTCAGCCAGATCGGCTTGTCCGAGGCCAGGAAGTCGGCGCCGAGCGCGACGAGCGTGAGCAGCACGACGACGATCGCGCCGGCGCGGTTCCACGGCGAGCGCCAGAAGGCGCGGAAGGCGGAGCGGCGGAGCGGCGCAGCCGCGCCGCGTTCTCCGTTCTCAGTTTTCGGTTCTCGGTCCGGACCGGCGGCACCCCGACGCCACGGGCCGGGAATGCGGCCGGCCAAGCCGGCGACGGCCGCACCGACGCGGCGCACGGCGCCTCCCGACGCGCCGCTCCACGAACGCAGCCGGGACCCTAGGCCCATCGCACGCTCCGGGGCGCTTCCGGCCGAGCCTCGGCCACGGGCCGGTGACGCGGGACCGGCGCACGCCGCCTCCGGAACCGGAAACCGGAAACCGAAAACCGAAAACCGCTCATCCCCCTCCCCCTCCCTCCATCCCCTTCCCTTCCACGCCCTGCCGCATCCGCGGGTCGATCACGGCGTACAGGACGTCGGAGATCAGGAGGCCGATCATGGTCAGCACGGCGGAGATCACCGAGACCGCGAGGATCCAGTTGTAGTCGCGCTGCCGGATCGCCTCGAAGGTCTCCAGGCCCATCCCTTCGATGTTGAAGATGCGCTCGATCACCACGGAGCCGCCGATGAGGAAGGGGATCTGGAGGCCGAGCAGGGTGACGATCGGGATGAGCGCGTTGCGCAGGGCGTGGCTCCAGATCACGCGCGGCCGGGAGAGCCCCTTGGCCCGCGCGGTGCGGATGTAGTCCTGGCGGACGACGTCGAGCATCGCGACGCGCTGGTAGCGGGAGAGCGCGGCGAGGGAGCCGTAGGTGAGGCAGAGGACGGGGAGCACCATGTGGTGCGCGGTGTCGACGAGCTGCTTCCACCACGGCCAGAGCTGCCAGCCCTCGCTGTGCAGGCCGCGCAGCGGGAACCAGTCCAGGTGACCCAGGCCGCAGAACCAGCGGATCGCGAGCATCGCGACCCAGAACGACGGCAGCGAGTACAGGACGAAGAGGCCGAGGGTCACGACGCGGTCGGAGCGCCGGCCGGCGCGCAGGGCCGAGAAGACCCCGAGCGGCACGGCGAGGAGATAGGCCAGGACGGTCGCGGTCAGCGACAGCAGCAGCGTCACGGGCAGCTTGCTCTTGATCTTCTCCAGCACGGGTCGGCCGTCGCGCGACGAGTCGCCGAAGTCGAGCGTGACGAGTCGGGCGAGCCACTTGGCGAACTGGGTCTCCGCGACCGCCCCGACCAGGTGCTCCTCGTTCGAGAGCTGGGTGTACTCGAGCCGGTGGAGCCACCACCATTCCTGCCAGTCCTCGAGCACCCGGTCGCGGTCCTGGAACTTCTGCGCCGGATCGTAGACCACGTCGCGCTCCGTCGCCTCCGCCACCCGCTCGACCAGGCGCAACGTGTCCGCGTCGGACGGCAGGTCCTCGAACATCGGGATGATCTGGCCCAGCGCGAAGGTGTCCAGGCGGCGCAGCTCGGCCTCGGCGTGCGGATTGTCGCGGTCGAGAAGGCCCAGGGCGAGGCGGCGGGCGCGCCCGGGCTTGAAATCGAGGTGGACCTCCTCCCAGAAGTCGCGCCACGCCTCCAGCGGCGGGCCGCCGCGCGACAGATCCTCCGCGATGCCCATCCGCTCGGCCACGAGCCCCAGACCCTCGAGCGCGACGTCGCGGGCGGCGGGGGCGAGGCTCTCCAGGCGCGGGACGAGGAACGAGAGGCCGGCGCCGCCGACGCGTGCGATGGCCCGCACGTTCTCCGCGCGCCGACCGGGGTCGCCCAGCGCGCCGAGCAGCGCCTGCATCCGTCGCGGCAGGTCGTTGATCTCGGTGTTGAGGAACAGCGGCAGGTCGAGGAAGTACGAGCGGCGGAACGACTCGACGGCCTCGTCGGACAGCTCGCCCCGCGAGGTCTCGCCGGACATCTCGGCCTGTACCGGATCCCCGGGCGCCAGGTGCACCAGGGCGAAGGTGACCAGCGCGATGCCGAGCAGGGCGGGGATCATCCGCCACAGCCGTCGCAGGATGAAGCGGATCACGGCCGGGCCTCCGTGCCGGTCGTCGCCGGCGTGGTCGGCGCGCGCTCGCCGTCCGGCACCGGGCCGTCGCGCCAGCCCAGGGCCGGGAGCCGGAACCACTCGAGCGACGGGCGGGCGCCGACGAGGCGTCGATCGACGAGCGAGACGACGCGCGGGGAGAAGGTGAAGACGTAGGGCTGCTCGCGGTCGATCTCCCGCGCCAGCTCGCGGAACCGCGCGTTCCGCTCGGCGGGGTCGAGCACCGCGCGGGCGTCCTGGAGGATGCGGTCCGCCAGCGGATCGGACCACTGCCCGTAGTTCTGGGCGCCGCCGGTGGAGAAGATGCCGAAGAAGTCGTTCTCCCAGCGCAGGCTCCACATCCCCGCGGCGACGTCGAACTCGTGCTTGCGGCAGCGCTCGGAGAAGACCGACCAATCCAGGAGCGCGAGGTCCATTTCGATGCCGGCCATGGCCAGGTCCTGCTGGACGATGGTCGCCATCTGCTGGATGGTCTTGGACTGCACGGCCACCAGGAGCGTGAAGCGGAAGGGCATCCCGCCGCGGTCGAGCAGGCCGTCGTCGTCGTGGTCGACCCAGCCGGCCTCGGCCAGCAGGGCGAGGGCCGCGGCGGGATCGTAGGGCAGCGGCTCGATCGACGGGTCGTGCGCCGGGTGGCCGTCGGGCCACGGCTGGGCGACGATGTGCGAGAGGCAGCGTTCCAGCGAGCAGAGGATCGCCCCGCGGTCGACCAGCATCGTCATCGCGCGGCGCACGCGCGGATCGGTGAACGGCGCGCGCCGGGTGTTGAAGCCGAGGTAGGCGAAGTCCGGGGTGTCGAGCGTCACGGGGGCGAAGCGGGCGACCATGGCCGGGTCGGCGAGATACTCCTCGACCTGGTCCGGCGTGACCCGTGGCAGGAGGTCGATGTCGCCGCGCTTGGCCATCTGGTACCCGATCGCGCGGTCGCGGACGACGCGGAAGACGATCTCGTCCAGGTGCGCCCGGCCGCCCCACCAGCGCTCGTTGCGCCGCAGCACGATCTGCTCCCCCGTGTCCCAGGTCTCGAACCGGAACGGCCCGCTGCCGACGGGAGCGCGGTTGGCCGGGTGCTTGTTCAGGTCGCCCGTCGCGTAGACATGCCGCGGCAGGATGGGCACGAACCCGAGCGTCTCGAACAGCAGGAAATACGGCCGCTCGACGAGCAGCTCCACGTCGTAGTCCGACGTCGCCTTGACGGAGCGCACGACCTTGAGATCCTCGCGCAGCGAGTCGGCCGTGACGGACGGATCGAACACGCGGTCGAACGTGAACTCGACGTCGCGCGCCGAGAGCGGCGTTCCGTCGTGGAACAGCACGTCGTGCCGCAGGTGGAAGACGATGCGCAGGCCGTCCGGCGACGTCTCCCAGCTCTCGGCCAGTTCCGGCACGACCTCCATCGTCCGCGGATCGGTGCGGACCAGGCTCTCGAAGACCTCGTGCCCGGTGAGGCGTCGGATCCAGGCGTCGGAGCGGACCAGCGACATGAGATGGGGGGGCTCGGCCTCGAGGTGGACGACGAGCCGGCCGCCGTCGCGGGCCGGGCCGTCGTCGGTGACGCGGGCCGCGCGGGCCAGGGCGTCCAGCCGGCCGGCCAGCGGGTGGTGCGAGCAGTCGCAGGGGCGTCCCTGCGGGATGCCGCCGCGGGTCTTCGCCTCCCCGCCGACGCAGCGGCAGCCGAGCGCGGCGAGCGCCGCGGCGCAGCCGAGGGCCCCCAGGGCGATGGCGCGTGCGCGCATCGGCGACACGCTAGCGCCTCCGGTGCACCCCTTACAAGGAGGGGGGATGCGCGTCTTGCATCTTCCATCGCCCTTGGACCCCGTGGTAACCTCCCGCCGCACTGGGAGGAGCGGACGATGCCAAAGGTCTTGGTGCTCGGAGTACTGGCCGCCGGTTTGTGGGCCTGCAAGGGTTCCGACGGAACGGCCAAGATCGTGAAGACCACGTTCAACCCTCAGCTGAGCGCGGTGCCCGGAGACCTCCCGGACAAGCCGCCGCCGGAGAAGCTGGGCGATCAGTGGACGGTCTACGGCCTGTGGGTCGTGACGCAGAGCCCCGACCGCCAGGCGGCGATCAAGGACGCGGAGATCACGGTCAAGGGCTACGTGGTCAACGTGACGAAGCCGGCGTCCGACGAGTTCGGGCAGAGCATGACGCCGCACGTGTGGATCGCCGACCAGCCCTCGCGCAAGGGCCTGTTCTTCCCGCTCACCGGGTACGCGGACAACTACGTGGCGATGGAAGAGGCGGCGGCGTACGACCGTTGCATCGAGGCCTGCACGAAGGCCAAGAGCGACCCGCGAGTCGATGCCGACCGCACGCCGGGACGCTACAGCCGGGTCTTCGGCGACTGCGTGGTCGACGTGCCGGAGTGCCGGGCGCTGTACGAGGAGAACCCGTCGGCGAACTTCTTCAAGCTGATGGGTCCGGTCCTCAAGTGGTACGTGCGCGACCAGGTCTTCGGCTCGCCCAAGCGCGTGGCGATCGAGGAGGAGCTGCGCGGCCAGGGCAACATCGTCTGCGAGGCGGGCCCGGCCCAGCGGCGTCTGCTCATGACCGCCATCGCCGCCGTCACGCTCGGCCTCGATCTCGAGCAGTTCAAGAAGGACGTCGAGAAGGAGATCGAGGACAAGTACCCGCGCCAGAGGGTCGATGACCTCGATCCGGAGATCGTCAAGGACATCACCAACGCGCACCTGAAGATCTTCGACGACCCGCAGAACGTGAAGAAGGCGATCGACCAGGTGCGGGCCTTGCGGTCGGGCAGCGACACGGGCGAGGCCCTGCTGGCCGACAAGAAGATCGGGCCCGAGCTCAAGGCGGCGATCTCGAAGGGCGAAGGCTACGACATCAAGAAGGTCGCCGACGAGATGCTGATGGACCTGTTGATCCGCTGGTTCTGGTCGAAGGCGGACGCCAAGAAGGACGCGAACATGGCCTGCGTGTTCGACGACCTGATCAATTTCACCTCGTCGTACAACCTGGCGCCGATGGACCTGCTCACGCGGCGTCGCGCGATGCTGGGACCCGCGGCCGGCGTCACCTGGGAGCAGGCGATGGAGACCCAGCAGGCCTACGAGTTCCGCGTCAAGTTCGTGTCGCAGAGCCGCACGGGCTTCCTCGGCTGGACCATGGACCTGACGCCGAGCATGGTCTGCGAGATCAAGGAGAACTGCCCGGACTACATCAACCCGATCTTCGGCTCGGTCTACAACTTCGGCTTCGCCGAGGCCGAGGAATCCACACCCTGACCGTGCCGGCTCCGCGACGCCGTCCCTCCCCTCCCCGCAAGCCCCGCTCGCCCCGCTCGCGTCTGGGCGGCGACGTTTCCCTCGCACCGCTCGAGCCGCCGCCCACCGCGCCGGTCGTCCGTGCCCCGTCGGCCCAGTTCCTCCACGGCCGGGGCGGCGCCGTCGGCCGCGTGACCCGGGAGCTGGCGCACCGCTTCCGCACGGCGATCGACTCCGAGTTCGACCGGCAGTACGAGCGCATCCTCGCGGAGCTGGGGCCGGGCGACTTCGACCCCTTCGGTTTCGACCTCGGCTACGCCCGCTACGCCGTGCACTTCGCGGCGGCGCTCTACCGCCGGTGGTTCCGCTGCAAGGTGCGCGGCCTGGAGAACGTCCCGCCGGGCCGCGCCCTGCTGGTCGCCAACCACTCCGGCCAGCTCCCCATCGATGGGATGATGATCGCCACGGCGCTCATCCTCGACCACCAGCCCCCCCGCCTCGTCCGTTCGATGATCGAGAAGTGGGCCGCGACCCTTCCCGTCGTCTCCACGTTCTTCGCCCGCTGCGGCCAGGTCGTCGGCATCCCGGAGAACTGCCGCATCCTGCTCGAGCGCGAGGAGCTGATCCTCGTCTTCCCCGAGGGAGCGCGCGGGATCTCCAAGACGATCGACCGCGCCTACCAGCTCGAGGAGTTCGGCGCGGGCTTCGTCCGCCTGGCGCTGGAGAACCGCGCTCCGATCGTCCCGGTGGCCGTCGTCGGCGCCGAGGAGCAGTATCCCTCGGTGCTCAACCTCCGGGCGCTGGCCGACGTGATCGGGGCCCCTGCCGTGCCCATCAGCCCCCTCTTCCTGCTCGGACCGCTCGGCCTGCTCCCGCTCCCGACGCGCTACCACATCACGTTCGGACGTCCGATCGTGCTGGGCGGCGAGGGGGACGAGGACGATGAGCAGGTAGCGGAGCACGTTCGGGTGGTGCGCTCCGCGATCCAGGACCTCCTGCGGCGGACGCTGGACGAGCGCAAGAGCATCTTCGGGTAGGAGAGGTGGAGAGGGCGGCTGGGGAGGTGGGGAGGGTGAGGGCACGGACGAGGAGAGGTGGAGAGGGCGGCTGGGGAGGTGGGGAGATCGGAAGCGTCGCGGGCGCCGGCGAGTGGACGCGACGGCGCGCTCCGTCGTAGGCTCGGGTTCGCCATGGCGACGGGGGCCCGAACCAGGACGAAGACCACGAAGGGCGGCGCGCGCGCGGCCGAGCGTTCCGTCATCCTGACGGGGGTCTGCGGGCGGCTGGGACGGCTGCTCTTGCGGCAGCTCCACCGCGAGGGCCGGGTCGTGGGGATCGACCGGCGGGACTTCCCCGACGCCCCGCCGGACCTGGTGCACTACCGCCTCGACATCCGCCGCAAGGCGTGCCGCGACGTGTTCCGCCGCGAGCCGGCGCAGGCCGTGGTGCATCTGGGCGTGATGCACGACCCGCGGATCTCCGCCGAGACGCGCCACACCTGGAACGTCGAGGGCTTCGGACGGGTGCTGGAGTACGTCGCGGCGATGCGGATTCCGAAGCTGGTACTGTTGTCGAGCGCCGCGGTCTACGGGGCGCGGCCGGACAACGCGCAGTTCCTGCTCGAGGACGCCCCGCTCCTGGCCTCGGGGCGCGTCTCCGACATCCGCGACCTGGTCGAGCTGGACATGCTGGCGCAGACGTTCTTCTGGCGTGCGGCGGAGTGCGAGACGGTGATCCTGCGGCCGTCGTTCATCGTGGGCGAGGTGCACAACGAGATCTACAGCTACTTCCGCCTGCCGATCACGCCGCGCCTCCTGGGCTTCGATCCGATGATGCAGTTCGTGCACGAGGCGGACGTGGTGCAGGCGTTGCGTCAGGCGCTGCGGCCGGGGGTGCGCGGCATCTACAACATCGGCGGACCGGGAGTGCTGCCGCTGTCGCGGGTGATCGCGCGCGTCGGCCGTCCGGCCGCGCCCGTGCCCCACGTCCTGGCCCGCGGGCTGCTGGACCGCCTGTGGCGTCTGGGGTTCACCGACTTCCCCGGCCGCGAGATCGACTATCTGCGCTACGTCTGCATGGTCGACGACCGCCGCGCCCGCCGCGAGCTGGGCTACGCCCCCGCGAAGTCACTCGACGAGACCGTCGCCGCCATCCGCGAGGCGTTCGGGGACTAGAACAGCCGCGCGCAAGTTCGTACCGGGTTTCCGGCGAAGTCGGGGGGCCGCCATGCGGTGGCCGGCACCTCTGACGATGCCGGGCGGACCTGCGGCCTACTGCCAGTGGACGTGTTCCTCGCGCTTGCCTCCGGCGAAGTTCCAGCCGGCGGCGAGCGAGAGCACGGGGAGGAACAGGTAGGTGCGGTAGACCTCGTCGAGTCGCGCGGCGATTTCGCCGGTGATCTCCGAGGGAGCGGTCGGGGAGACGGAGGTCGACGACCAGACGGTCCCGGCGAAGCCGAGCGCCACGCGCAGCGAGATGCGTTCCTCCCACAGCAGCCAGTACCAGCCCAGCTCGGCGTCCACCATGTGCAGCACGGACATCGTGCCGTACTGCGCGCTGTTCCACGGCGGGCGTTCCTGGTGGGTGACGGCGATGAAGGCGTCGATGGTCGTGGTGGTCCCGCCGAGCACCACGAGTCCGTACCCGGCGGTGAAGTAGAAGCCGCAGCCGTCGACCGGGCGCCAGCCGAAGTGCGTGCGCCAGACCATCGATGAGCCCAGCGAGCCCGCGACAAGGTCGGCGGTCGCCTGGTCGAACGCGTCTGCGGCCACCAGCGCCGCGTTGGCAGCCTCCACGTACGCGGTCGGCAGCCAGCCCATCGACGTGTCCAGGTGCAGTCGGAAGGGTCCCTCCACCCAGAACCGGGCCGCGACGTCGAGGGGCAAATCGGTCACGGCCTCCAGGCCGTAGCGCCACTCGGTCTCTTCCCCAGCACGGACGGCAGGTGCGCCCGCAAGCACGAGCAACCCGACCACCCAGGACCTGGTCCATCCGTTGTGGCGAACCACGGTGAGGAGAATGACCCGCACCGTCGGTCATCGTCAAGCTCGGTGCGGGGGCGACGTCGCCCGACCATAACTGCAGGAGCTCTACGACGCCGCCCAGGAGTTGGCAGTCTACGTCTGGCAGGGTGAGGAGACCCGGGCATGGGAGATGTTCAAGCGTGCGCGCGCCTTCGACCCGGACATCGGAACTCCGCCAGACGCGCTTTGGCCCGCGCGGGACTCGCCGGACTCGAGAGGACGCCGCCGGATGGCACGTGAGCGCCAGCGTCCGCGGGGTTACCGCTCCAGATCCACCCGCCAGACCTGCGTGTCAGGGTGCACCGGCGACGGCTCGTAGCGGACAGGAATGCGCTCGTCCGCGGTTCTTCCGACCGAGTCCCCGGCGGGGATCGGCGTGCCGCGGTCGATCACGTAGACGAGCATGTCGAAGAAGTCGCCGATCAGCCCGGCACCCGCACCGGCACTTGCGGGTGCCGTCAACCGGAGGTTCGGCAGGCCGAACTCCTCCATCCCGAAGCTCAACATGCTGATCCGGTCCGATCCGTCGCGGGCAATACCCACACCGACCCACAGCGGTACCGGCTTCTCGACCGTGCGCGCCATATCGACGAAGTAGGCGGTGCGGTGCGTGACGCCCTTCCAGTACACGCCGACCGCGCCGTTCGCCTCGGCCAGGGCGGCAAGCGCAAACGTCAGGTGCTGGAGCCCCTGAATCTGCGTCCGGCCGGCCGCAGGCTTGTACACGACGGCGAGATGCGCACTGTACGGCGGGAACGGGTCGTCGCGGTTCCAGCCCGAGGGGCTCAGGGACGCGTTGCCCTCGGCCTCGTTGTTGGGAATTGCGATGGGCATCAGCATGACGTGCAGGACGTCGTCCTTGTCCAGCCGAAAGGTGTTGGCCTCAAGCTGGAGACCGCCGACGGCTGCTCCGCCGTCGGGCAGTGCCACGTCATCCGCCTCCGAGAGGTCGACCTCCAGCGTGGGCCCATTCGGTGCAACCGACCGAAACGCCGCTATCACCTGTTCCGGTCCGGCCATGCGCGCTTCCCGCAGCAACACGAAGGCCACGTCGGCCTCCGCCAGTCGAGTCGGTCGTACGCTGTCGCTCGCGTTCCTCCGGCAAGACAGGAACGCAGCTCCGGCAACAGTCAGGGCGGCGAGGAGGGTCACGGTACCCCCGAGCCCCTGCTTCACCGACGCGCGCGAGGTGCGGCTGACCCCGCGCGACCTCCCGTTCGGCTGGCGACCCGTCTTCATCCGCCGGGAGTTCAGCACGGCTGGGCCGGAGCCGCAAGCCGCTGCCGATCGCATCCTCCGCTCGCGGACCGGTCGAGTCCTCGGGGATCCTGCCGTCGAATGCCGAGTCGGCAACGCCGGGGAGGTTCTGGCCTCGTGATGGGCGATGACCGCGACAACTCGAGCGACTCCCGGTTCTGGGGCACGGTGGCCGACTCATGGGCGCCCAGGGCGCAGGCCGGTGAGCCAACCCGGCTACGGAGGGACACACGAGGCGCGCGTGGTCGCAGGTCAGCGCTCGTCACCGGCGTCGTGGCCGTCCGACCCACGGTGCCGGCCCGCAATCGCGAGGACGATTGCCGCCGCCACCAGCATTCATCCCAGGGCGGCCAAGACCGCCGCTGCTGCCGGGCCGATGCTCGGGTTCAGTCCGCGTCCTTCGAACAGCGCCACCAGCAGGGGCAGCCCGAGCAGCACACCCGCACCTGCGCCAAGGGCCCAGAAGAAACGCTCGAGCCTGCCCCGCGGGTTGTCTGAGCGTCGAGCGAGCCGGCCAAGCAGGATTCCCAAGGCACCTCCGCCGATCAGCGCAGCCGCGACGCTCCACAACATCCCGTCGTACGACGAGTGGTTGACGAGCACGAGGTTTCCGAGGAGCGCGCCGGGGAGAGCGAGGGTCGCCGCCCACTTGAGAGAATCCGACTCGGCCGCAGCGGACCCCTCGTCGCCGGCGACAGCCGGCCCCGACCGCACCAGACGTCTGCCCCGCAGGAACCCCAGGGTTCCGCCGACCAGCGCACAAGCGACGACGGCCAGCGGAACCGCGACGACGCCTTGTGACAGCATTCCTCCGCCGTACACCGCCATCCATCCCGGCGTTGCGATGAAGGAACCCAGCATGGTTCCCCCCAGCGCCACGGCGAACGTCGCGATACCGAGAAGAGGCGCGGCAACCGCAAGCAGCGTCACCACGACCCAGCGGGCAGCGAAGCGTCCGATGGCCAGCTGTCGCCCGCTGCGCAGTCCGCCCCAGAACCCGGACCCAAGTCCGAGGGCAGCGATGAACCACGGGAATCCTGCGACCAGGAACGCCCACCACGGCGCGGGTCGACGGGTGCCCACGAGCAACTCGTCACGAGGTATCCCGTCGAACTCGCCGACCAGCGTATCACCCCGTCGAGCCAGCGCCGGCACGGAGACTGCGTCCCAGTCCTCCGGCAACTCGACAACGACGTCCAGACGACCGAATCCCGCCCAGGACCGTGCCGGAGACAGCAGGTAGACGACGTCCTGTTGCGGGAAGAACCCGACTCCCTGGTAGTCCATCGGAGAGACCCGGTACTCGACCGCCAACTCGTGGACGCCGGCCGTGAGGCGCGCGGTGAAGTGCAGCGCGCCCGTGGAGCCGGAACCGCCCGATTCTCGATTGGGGACGGAGAACCGCGCTCCGACGTGGAACGGATGCTGTCCGCCGTCGATGGTCGGCATCGGCTCGCCGGTCAACCGCCAGGTGTCGTAGACCCTCCAGACGGACGTGGATCCCACGGTGCGCCCATCCAAGGTGACGGCACCCTTCTCCACGCCGGGCGACGCGAAGACCATCTCTGCGAAGGGCACTTCGTGAGACACCCGCACCCGGTAGCGGACCTCGACCCGCGCGTCCTCTTCGTCTTCGAGTGGCCGGAGGTCGATGCGCAGCCATTCGTGCTCGACGCTCACGTCTGCCGCCCACTCGGCGACGGCGGGCTCACCCGCCGGGTCGCCGAAGTCTTGCGGCGCGAAGTTCGCGCTCGCGGCGCGGCACCAGGCCGCGATGCACAGGGCGGCTACGGGCGCGATGCTGCGGCACGGGGGTCTGAGGGACCTGACCACGGGACGATGATGCGCTCGGACCCAGGCGACGGGCAAGCCGGCGAGTCCGGCTTGGGCCGGTCTTCACTCCGATTGTCGTGGGCTTGGCCTGCACCGCGGGCGTCGCGCTGACCGGACCCGACGAGGAAGCGGCCGATGGACGAGGCCCGTCGGCCGACGCCGCCTCCGACCTCGGCGGAGTCTTGGCGGAGGCCCTCGGAAGCCCCGAAGCGGTCGTCCCGGATTGCCGGCCGATGGATGCGAAGTGCCCGTCCGGGACGTGCTGCCCGGCGATCGGTGACCCGCCGTTCCGCTGGGAGGGCCGGCACTACGCCAACGTGGGCTGCAACTGCCGGTGCGTCGGCGACGACTGCGACTCGGTATTCGAGAGCCTGGAGGAATGCGTCGCCGCGTACCGGACGTGCTACCCGCATCCGGTGCATGCGCACCGGCGTCGAGGTTCGGTCAGCCGGGTCTGACGCTCGGTTCGATACGGCGGACGAGTACGCCTGCCCGGCTTACCCCGTTGACCGGCGTCGCGACGGGGATGCGTCGAGGCGGGTGTCATGCCGATGAACGTCGAGGTCGTCGTCGTGCGCTGCCGGGGTTCGGGGAAGCCGGCGTGATCGACTCTTGACGGACTTGACGCTCACGCCGTCCAGGTTCAACGTCGGCGCGTGGGGTATCGCCACGGCCCAATGCGGACGCGGGGGACGTCACCCAGAGTCTGCATCGCGACAGCAACGCTGTTGACCATCATCGGCTGCCGGAACGGCGTTCGCCCAGGCACGGAGACGTCGGGGCCCGACTCGTATCGGTCAGCCAGGCCCGGCGACGGCGCCGCAAGCGCCCCCGTTCCGGATGCAGCATCCGACTCCGTCCCGGGAGCGCCGCTGTTCGAGGAGGCCCGGGCGCTCGCTGAACGCACCGTGGCCGACGAGTCCGCGCGCGCGGACAGCATGGTGGACGACGTGCGCGCCCTGACGAACTCGCCCAGGATCCGTGACCTCATTCGTGCACGCCCTTTGCTCGACCACGAGGACCTCTTCCGTCGCTTGGCGCGTGAGGATCTCCGCAGGTGGGCCCTCGAACGCTTCCAACGGCATTCGGGCTGGCCCGTTGCCATTGAGGCCGGCCTTCCGTGGGAGGAAATCTGGGCGGGGGTGATCGGGAAAGAAGATCCGTCGTCCGGTTCACCGATCCCGCACCAGGATCTGTGCGCGGATGCCGACTGCACGGCGGTCGATGTGACGGAGTTGCTCTCGCGCGTGTCCGGCGTTCCCGGCCTGGTCCGCGAGCATGCTGCCACAGCCGCCGACTACCGGGACTGCCAGACGGCGCTGGAGGCATTGTTCGAGGACGCCTGGCGCGCAGTCCTCGTCGACGAGTTGCCGAGCATTCGCCGGCGAATGGACGAGGTCGAGAAAGCGGTGAAGGCCGCACCGGAGTATGCGGAGTGCCACGATGATCCCGCCCTTCCCGAACTGCCCCAATGCACGTCGCTGCGGTACTACATGTTGCGCCGGTCGCTGGAATTGGCGGCAAAGGCCGAGATGGCGCGTGTACGTCGTGGCGTTCTCGCGCGCATCGAGCCCCTCGGGTCGCGGGTGGAGTCGATGCCGGCGTGCGCGGCGCTCGCGTCGGTCACCCGGGTTGACCTGCCGGGGAACGCCGGGCGATGCCTCGGTAGTTCCGCCGTGTCGGCCACGATGCGGATCGTTCAGGACGAACTCCACGAAGCCGGTGGCGCCGGGGATCGGTTCCTGCTTCTCGTCGACCTGGTCAGCGGCGAACCGCTGGGCTCGGCCGGAGGTGCACCCGACTTCGCTTGCCGGAGTTCCCAGGACTCCACCCGCACGGACTACCTGGCCGCATTCGGGTGCTCGGTCGATCGGGAGCGCTTGGCCGGGACCCTCGCGACCGGTTCGGTCGTTCAGGCCGTCGTCGTCTCCCGGTACTTCGGCGACGGGTGCCTCGACCATGGGGTCCCGTACTGGGACGTCGAGCACCGGCTTGCCGCTGTCGTTGCCGGCGCCGACGACTCTCCGGCGGCTGTCTTGGTCCTGCGGGGGGTCATCCGCGCGCCTCGCGCGGCCAGGTCCCCGATTCCGTTGGGCTGGTGGGTGGGGGACTGGGAGGCGCAGCCGATGCTCCTCGAACGCGAGGGACAGGATCTCGTCGCGGACCCGACGGCCCTGCACAACGCCATTCGCATCGGCGCGGCCGTGCGATCCGGGGTACCTGCCGGTGCGGCAATCAGCGCCGACTCACACCTCGTCCGTCTCGCAGCCGGCGGGGAGCCCCGCTGGGCATGGCTCGAGATCGCCCAGGTGCCGTCCGACGGGCCGGTCGCGATCGGCGAGCGGCTTCGTTGCGGGACCCTGTCGTTCCTGGCATTGGTCGACCCTCCACCGTGACATCCGCGCCGCCCTTGCGCGGGGCGCCGTGTCCCTCCCCGGGCAAGCACCCGAGGCGCCCTGGGCCCTGCCGGCGGCGCGGCGGCACGACGCCGGGCGGAGGGACTGCGCTGGCCTGGTGGGCTACTGCTGGACCTCGGAGACCTCGCCAACCGATCGCCCTCTCGGGTTGACGAAGGCCCCGGCCGGCGGCAATCTTGGGATCGCAGGTTCGCGGATCTCGGAGTTGCCGGCGGGGGTGAGGAATGGCAGACGCATACCGAACGAGAGGTGCTCGGTGCCTCCCGTGGAGTTTGACCTTCACCGCGCTCTGGGTGGCGTTCGCGGCATGCGCGTGCGCTGGATCGCCGGTCGCCGTGGGCGCCCCGGTGGATCCGGCGTCCGGTGCCGCCCTCGCCGTAGCGTCGCTTCACGACAGGCCCGCGACGGTCGGGCCTGACAGCGAAAGTGCTGCTGGCGCCGCCTGCGATGCGGGCGAGATGCAGCCCTGCCCGGACGAGGCCGAAGCTGCCCTGCGAAACGCGTGCGACGCCGAAGACGCCAGCGCCTGCGAACGCCTCGGACGGCTGCTTGCGGCCGCCGGTCGCGATCAAGACGCCGAGGCCATCCTGCGCACTGCCTGCGAGCGAGGTCTTCGTCGGGCGTGCCGTGCTCTGCTCGGTCTACTCCAGACCCGGGGGCGGGGTGGCGACGCCGTCGATCTGGTGGGTGACGGTTGCCAGGACGGCGATTCGCAGTTCTGCTTGCAGCTTGTGGAGGTTCTGGAGCTACGCGGGGAGGTGGAGGAGGCCCTGTCGATCCTCCGACGGGCATGTGACGATAGCGAGTGGGCTTGTCTGCCGTTGGCTGAACTGGCAGCCCGGCTCGGAGACTTCGGGGCGGCGGCCGCCGCCTTCACCAAGTCGTGCACGAACCTGGGCGGAGTGTACTGCTGGAACCTCTTGCGAATGGAGGCGGTCAGCGGGCTGCACC
Source organism: Deltaproteobacteria bacterium (assembly GCA_016218815.1). Taxonomy (GTDB): domain Bacteria; phylum Myxococcota_A; class Polyangia; order DRWM01; family JAAZOP01; genus JAAZOP01. The sequence continues at coordinate 58,188 of JACRCX010000051.1, read as the reverse complement.
TGCGGAGCCGAGAGGTCCTTCGGGAGCGGTGCGACGAGGGCGATGGCTGGTCCTGCGTCTACCTGGCTCAGGCGTTGGCCGGTGACGATGACCGGGAAGGTGCCGAGGCCGTCCTCTCGGAAGCGTGCGATCTCGGAGCGTGGGCGGGGTGCGAGGACTGGTTGGGGATGACCGACGATCCTGAGCGACGAGAGCGAGCGGAGAGCGCGTTGCGCGAAGGCTGCGACTCCGGCGACGAACTCGCCTGCGGCGCGCTCGGGACCGCATTGGTCACCCTGGACCGGACGGCTGAAGCCGAGCCTTTGCTGCGCGCCGCTTGCCTCGGGCCTCAATCCTACCTCTGCGACGACTTTTTCGACTTGCTGGTCTCGACCGGGCGCGAGGACGAGGCGATCGATCTCGCTCGACAGCAATGCGAGAACGAATACGACCCCTTCGTGTGCACCGACTTCGATCGCTTGCTGTCGGAGCGCGACCGGCGGGGGGAGGTCGAGCCGGTCGCGCGCCGGCTCTGCGACGGCGGCGAGCCGTCGAGTTGCACGCTGTTGGTCGTGGTCCTGGAGGGCCTCGACCGCGCGAGCGAGGCCGAGGAGATCGCGCGCCGGGTTTGCGACGGGGAGTACTTGCCGGCGTGCCAGGAAGTTCTGGAGCTGTTTGATCGAGCGCCTCGAAGCGAGGAGGACGCGGCGCCAAGGCAGGAGGAGGTGGAACAGGCTCTTCCGATGACGGCCCGCGAAATGTGCGAACACGATGTCGCATCAGCCTGCGCCTTCATCGCAGACGTTCTCGAAGGGCCCCAGGGCGCCGTCGACAGCGAGGATGCGGCGTACTACAGGGCACTCGCCTGCAAGCTCGACGATGCCTACTGTTCTTCCAATCGCCGGTGACTCGACGCGACCGCGCGCAGCGCCCCCGCGGCATCACCGTGTCCCTCCGAAGCCGGTGTGGCCTCCGGCGCGTCGAGCCGCGGATGATGGCGAGCCGCAGGATCGCGGACTTCGTACACGGCAGGATGCGGAACTCGGGAGAGAAGGCGGTGCAAGCGACGTTGGCTGGGAGCCCTTCGACGGAGGTGGAACTCATCGGGGCCTTCCGAGCCGACGGCGCGGCGCGCCTACTTGTGGTACTCGAAGGCATCCGTTCGGGGAGGGCCGCGCGACGACTCAGCACCAGGCCGCACGGTAGGGGCAGATCCGGAGCCGCACCGGGGAGCCGTCCCACCCGTCGAGGCGCAGGACGTACGTGATCGTCGAGGTCGGGCTTGTGTAGTAGCGCCCGCTGGCCGGCGGATCGCCCGTCGTGCGGCTGCAGCCAGCTTCGGCCGGATTCGCGCAGATGCAGGGCACGCTTGGGGCCTCGAAGCCCGCCGTGCAGACGGCTTCGGCCGCGGCGCTCGTCAGGATGCAGCACGGCGCGGGGTCCGGTCGGTGCACGACCACCAGGAAGCCGGTCTCGCCGACGCACCCGATCGTGGTGGTCGGCGCGTCGCCGGGGATCTCGTAGTCGGTGCAGTCGTCCTCCGCCCGCAGCGTCACTTCCAACGCGGGGCTGCAACTCCCCGCGCCGGTGTCGTCCGCTCCCGATTCGCGGCCCGCCTCTACGGCATCGGCCGCGTCCGGATCCCCGTCGGGCAGGGCGCCGTCGTCCTCGCGCCCCAGGTCGCTCGTCACCGCGTCGCCGGCGATGTCGGGCCGGCCGTCGGCGGACAAACCACCCTCATCCGGCTCCATCCAGCCAGAATGACTGGTCCAGCAGCCGAGCAGCGCGACGGCGAGCGCGAGCGACCTCGACGACGTTAGACCCATCACACCCTCTCGGAACCGCCTCAACGGCAGCATACTTGGCAGGTCCACGAAGTCAACGACAGCGCGATCGGTTAGAACACCAGGGCTCGCCCGCCCTCCGGTCTCGGGTCCTCGATGGATTGGAAGATCGCCTCAACTTGTTCGAGCCGTTACCGGGGTCAGGGCGCCGGCGCGTGACGCCGTCGCATCCGCCGAGTCGCCCGCCGGTCGACGGCTGGGACGATGCTCGCCGCGATCGACGCCGGTGCCGCCCGATCGCGGCATCGCACGTGCGGCCGGCACGGTCCGAACGCTTGATGAGACCGACTTGCGCTGGTACGTTTCCTCCGCAGCGGAGGGATTCGTGGCCTACGACGACCGGGATGACTCCGGCCCCGAGGAAGACCCCACCATCAAGGCGGCGCGTCGGGCGCGCGGTGACGTAGACTGCGCGAGGTGCGGACTCCTGATCACGTGGGACGCGGACGGGGTTCTCGACCAAGCAGCTAGTCCGCGCCGGCGAGCTTCCCCGCCAGCATGCCGCAGGCGGCGTCGATGTCCGCACCGCCGGAGAGGCGTCGCGTGAACGGCATGCCGACGCGGCGGAAGGCTTCGATGAAGACGTCGGACTCGGCCTTGGTCGGCGGGCGGAACGGGTGGTGCGGACCGGGGGCGACGTCGATCAGGCTCAGGCGGTACGGCACGTCCGGCAGCCACCGCGCCAGGGCCTCGGCCTCATCGACTCCCGTGTTGTAGCCGCCCAGCATCGTCATCGCGATCATCTGCCGCTCGCCCTGCGCCCCGTGCACCGCGCGCACGGCCTCGGCCAGCTCGGCCAGCGGCCATCGCCGTGCCACCGGCATGAGGTGGGCGCGCCGCTCGGGATCGGCCGAGCCCAGGCTCACGGCGAGGCGGAACCGTCGCCGCTCCTCGGCGAAGCGGCGCATCGCGGGCACGATGCCGACGGTGCCGACGGTGATGGCCTTGGCCTGCGCCGCGCCGACGGCGGGGTGGCTGGCGATCTCCGCCGCCGCCATGACCTCGTCGTAGTTGTCCAGGGGTTCGCCCATGCCGAGGAAGACGACGGCTCGTACGGGACCCGGCGCCTGCGCCACGCCCTGCACGATCTGGTCGACGATCTCCCAGGCCGCCAGGTCGCGCGGATGCGGCATCCGGGCGGTGGCGCAGACGAGACACCCGCGGCGGCAGCCGACTTGCGAGGAGACGCAGACCGAGAACCGTCCCTGCGTGACCGGGATGAGCACGCTTTCCAAGATCCGGCCGTCGTGGGTCTCGTAGGCCAGCTTGTGGAACGGGTAGACGCTCGACACCCGCTTCTCGACCAGACGCAACCGCGGCAGCGGCCAGGCCACGGCGTCCACGACCCGCCGCGGCATGCGCGCCAGGCCGTCCGGCACGACCCGTCCGAGCTTCACGACGTGGGCCAGGAGCCTGGCCGCGTGCTCCGCCCGCCCGCCCAGCCGCGCCACCTCCCGCTCCAGGACCGCGGGGGTCATCGAGCGGGGGTCGAGGCCCTCCGAGCTTCGCCCCGTTCCCCCGTCATCGGTGTCCATCGGTGTCCATCGGTGGTTTCTTCTTCCGGCGCGCGGCCACCGTCGCGCAGCACGCGGTGGAGGATAGCCGCTTTGACGCCTTGGGCGAAAGCGGGCAGACTCGCGGACTCGGGAGGAGTGCGGCGGTGGACCGAACCGTTCTCTGCGTGATGGTCCTGGGGCTCGCGGTGGCGGCCGTGGGATGTCCGCCGGCACCGGTCGAGCCCGACGGCGGCTCGACGACGACGACGCTTGCCCCGAGCGGAGTCGAGGGGACGACGACCACGGGACTCGGCGAGGAGGCGGACGCGGTCTGGGGGGAGGTCGAGGCGATGTGGGAGGAGACGGGCGGATACCGGGCGTACGAGGTGTCGGAGGAAACGTTGGCACGGGCGCGCGGGCGGATCGCGGGCCTGCTGGTGAAGCTCGGGACGATCGAGCGGGTGGCGCGCGAGGCGCCGGCGGTGGTGGAGCTGTTGAGCATCGAGTTCGACGAGCGGCTCGACCTGCCGTCGGAGGAAGCGGTCTGCGTCGCGGAGGACGGGATGCGGACGGGGGGGGGACGGGCGTACGAGCGGCTGGCGGAGCGGGTGGAGACGGTGGATGCGCTGGCGCTGGCGGGGTACGAGAACGCGTGGCTGTCCGAGCACGTCCTGGCGCGGATGGCCGAGGACGCGCGGGCGGTGCGGGCGGCGATGGCGGAAGGCGACGACTGGCGGACGGAGGACGAGCGGGCGCGCGTGGCGGCGCCGGCCGAGGTGGAGGCGGTGGTGGGGCGGGTGGAGGCGGCGCTGGCGCGGTTCGGGGCGGAGCCGGCGGAACGGTAGGGGGAGGGCAGCGCGGGCGGGCGCGGTCCGCCGGCGCCGAGGTCATCGGGCGTGGCACGAATCCTGGTTGTCGACGACGAGCCGAACGTGCGCAAGATGCTGCGCGCGCTGCTTTCGTCGCACGGCTTCGAGATCGACGAGGCGGCGGACGGGGAGGCGGCGCTGGCTCGCGCGCGCGAGGAGCCGCCGGACTTCGTGCTCGCCGACGTCCGCATGCCGAAGATGGACGGCATCACCCTGTCGCGCGAGATCGCGGCGCTCGACCTGCCCACCACCGTCATCGTCATGAGCGCGTACGGCACGGTCGAGACGGCGATCGAGGCGATGCGGGCGGGCGCGTACGACTACATCATGAAGCCGTTCCGCACGGACGAGGTGCTGCTCACGCTGCGCAAGGCGGAGGAGCGGGAGCAGCTCCGGCGGGAGAACCGCGAGCTGCGGCGGCGGGTGTCGTCGCAGGCGGTCGAGCCGCCGATCGAGTTTTCCGGCCTCCTGGCGCGCTCCGCCACGATGCAGCGCATTTTCAAGACCGTCGCCAAGCTCGCCGATGTGAAGACGACGGTGCTCCTGAGCGGCGAGAGCGGCACCGGCAAGGAGCTGGTGGCGCGCGCGCTGCACGAGCGCTCGCTGCGGGCTTCGCACCCGTTCGTGGCCGTGAACTGCGGTGCCATCCCCGAGACGCTGCTGGAGAGCGAGCTGTTCGGGTTCCGCCGCGGCGCGTTCACGGGGGCCGATCGCGACAAGCGCGGGTTGATCGAGGAGGCCGACCAGGGGACGCTGTTCCTGGACGAGGTGGCGGAGATCCCGGCGCCGCTGCAGGTCAAGCTCCTGCGCGTGCTCCAGGAGGAGACGATCCGGCCGCTGGGCGACACCGCCGACCGGAAGGTCGACGTCCGCTTCGTCGCCGCCACGGGGCGGGACCTGGCCGAGGACGTCGCGGCGGGCCGGTTCCGCGAGGACCTCTACTATCGGCTCAACGTGCTGGCCCTCGAGCTGCCGCCGTTGCGCGCGCGCAAGGAAGACGTGCTGATCCTGGCCGAGCACTTCCTGGACCGGGAGTGCGCGAACCTGGGCAAGCACCGCATCGACCTGGCCCCCGACGCCCGCCGCGCGCTGCTCGACTACCCCTGGCCCGGCAACGTGCGCGAGCTGGAGAACGCCATCGAGCGGGCGGTGGTGCTGGCGGAGGGCGAGCGCATCGGGGCGAGCGACCTGCCGGGGCGGATCCTCGCCGGCCGCGATCCGATTCGCGCCTTCCTGGCCTCGGGCGAGCTGTCGGTCAAGAAGACGGAGCGATTCGTCGAGGAGACGCTCATCCGCCGGGCGCTCGAGGAGACGGGGGGCAACCGCACCGCCGCGGCGAAGCTGCTGGAGATCAGCCACCGGGCGCTGTTGTACAAGATGAAGGAGTACGGCATCCGATGACGGCGGGAACAAATCGCCTCGCGGACCGGTTCATGCTATAAGCTCGCCGGCCGCGGGCCGCTTGGAGGTCGGATGGTTCGTTCTGCCGCACTCGTCCCGGTGCTCCTCGCCCTGGTGGGCTGCGCCAAGGATCTCATCCCCAACACGGAGGTCGAGAACACGTCGGACAACCGGGACGTGATCGACTTCTGCGAGCAGTACCGCATCGCGCTGGAGGCCAAGGACTTCGCCAAGATCGTCGCCTTGACGGCCGACGACTACTACGAGGACGGCGCCTCGCCGCCGGGCAACGACGACTACGATCGCGTCGGCCTGCAGGCTCGGCTCGCCGGACGCTTCGCCCGCGTCGAGGAAGTGCGATACGACATCCGCTACCGGCGCGTCGTGTACTTCCCGGATCGCGTCGAGGTGTACTACTCGTTCTACGGTCGCTTCCAGGTCTCCGGCGCGGTGGACGACGAGTCGCGCTGGTTCAGCGAGGTCGGCGACAATCGCCTCGTGCTGCGCCGCACGCCGGACGGCTACAAGATCCTGAGCGGTCTGTGACGGACTTCTTTCGTCGTCTGGAGCCGGCACACTGGCTCGCGCTGGGCGCGGCGCTGATCTTCCTGCCGCGCCTGGGCCAGGGCGACCTGCGCGCCCCGTGGGAGGCGCACCACGCCGCCGTCGCGGCCCGCATGGCCCAGGACGGGCCGGCGAGCGCGTTCACGCCTGCCGTCGGCGACGAGTCGTACCTGGAACGCCCCGCGGCGGCGTACTGGCCGGGCGCCCTGGCCGTGCGTGTCTTCGGTCCCGGCGCGTTCGCGGCGCGCCTGCCCTCCGCCCTCGCCGGCATCCTGCTCGTGTGGGCCGCCTTCGTCCTCGTTCGCCGCGGGCGCGGAGCGCGCGCGGGAGCGCTCGTTGCCGGCGTGCTCGCCACCACGCCGTTGTGCGCCCTGCTCTTCCGCTCGGCCCTGCCCGACGCGCTCGCGGTGACGGCCTCGTGCGCCTCGTTCCTCGCGCTGGCCGCGGCGGCCGTCGACCCGGGGACGCCGCGGCGCGTGGCCTGGGCCGGTTGGGCGCTGCTCGGCCTGGCCGCGGGCGTGGGAGGGCTGCCCGCCGCCGTGCCGCCCCTGGCGGCGATCGTCCTGTTCGCCGCCTTCGGCGGGCGCAGTCCGGCCTGGGGCGCGTTGCGCCCGCTCGCGGGGCTCGGCATCGCGGTCGTCATCGCGGCCCCGCTGATCGTGCCGGCGCTCGTCCTGCACGGCGCGGCCGTCACGCGCGCCTTCCTCCGCCCGGACGTTGCGGAGGAGAGCCCCGCGGACGAAGAGAAGCTGAAGGACCGGGGCAAACCGGACGACCGCATGGGCGCCGACGTCGATTTCGAGGCGCTGGCGTGGGGCGCCTTCCCCTGGAGCGTCCTGGCGCCCGCGGCGCTGATCGGGCTGTCGCTCCGCCGCCGAGGCGCATCTTCGGAACCGAACCGCGGGCTTGAACCCGCGGCTGACGTCGCCGCGGAGCCGCGCCCTGAAGGGCGCGGTTCGGATGCGGCAGGCAGTCCTGGACAGGTCGACGGTGAAGGCGAGGAGCGCGGGCGCGCCTTCGAGTTCGCCTGTGTGCTGTGGGCCGTCGCGGCCGTCGGGACCACCGCGATCCTCGGCGATCGCTTCCACCACGCCCCGTACGGTACGGTCGTGCCGGTTGCCGTCCTGATCGGACTGTACGTGGCGCGGAAGCTCGACGGGGAGTGGTCGGCGGTCGACGCGGCGCTGACGGTTGCCGGTCTCGGCCTCCTGGCCGTCTGCGCGCACGATCTGGCGGGCGGCGCCCGGCTGGCCCAGGCGACGGCCTACTTCCCCTCGGAGCTGCCGGCGCTGCCGAAGAACGTCGTCGCGCATCTGGTCTGGCCTCTGCGCCTGGGCGCCCTCGGCGCCGGTACCGTGCTGCTCAGTGCGCTCCTTCTTCGCCGCTGGCGCTGGTGGCTCGCCGCCGCCGCGGTCGCCGTCTCGCTGGTGTGGACCCTTGGCGTGGTCCACGTCCTCGGCACGTCGTCCGCGGGATGACGGCAGCCTGCCGACGCACGACTCACGACTCACGACACCGGTTCACCGGCTGAGCACCGCCCACGCGACGAGGGAAAGGAAGGCGAGCATCACGAGCACGGCCACCGCGAAGATGATGCGCCGGTTGCGCACGACCTTCTCCGCTCCGCTCGACGTCTTCTTCAGTCCGGCCTCGGCCAGCGCCACGATCCGGTCCAGCGATCGGCCGCAGCGCTCGGCGCGCGCGGGGTCGGCGCGCAACGCGCGGTAGCGGGCCGCCGCCAGATCGAGCGCCTCGGCCTGGACGCAGGACTCGAGGAAGATCGCATGGGCCGCGGCGTCGTCCCACGCGGCCAGGACGGCGTCCCACTTCTCCGCGAGCCCCGGCGGCAGGGCGGTATCCGCGGCGAAGCGTTCGCGATGCTCTCGATGTAGACCGCAACGCGCGCAGGCGTCGCGTCCTTTCGTTTCCGCCCCGCATCGCGGGCAGGGATCGCTCGCCGGGCTGGTTTCCGGCAGTTTCGTGCCGTCTAGAGGCTCGTTTCCCACCGTTTACCCACCAATCCCCACTTGTCGTATCCCCTGGAATCAATAAAAAGAACTTGACCTCGAATTCATGGGAGCGTACGGTCTGTCCACATCGTGGCCCCCGGTGGCATTTGGTGGGGCTGATGGGGTTCTCGAGCCATGTTCCACGGCCAGGTCCGCACGAGTGTCGACCATAAGGGCCGGACGAGCGTCCCGTCAAACTTCCGTTCCGAGCTGACGGAGGGGGACGAGCGGGGTTTCGCGGTCGCGCAGTCGCTCGATCCGTGCCTGGTCGCCTACCCGACGGCTCGTTGGCGTGACTTCGGGCAGCGCCTGGCGGCGATGGCGGCGGAGCACGACCCGACGGCGCGCATGGCCCGTCGCTGGTACCTGGGCGGGACTTTCGCGCTGACGGTCGACGGCCAGGGACGTGTGCTGTTGCCGCCCGCGTTGCGCGCCTGGGCGGGTGTGGGCAAGGAAGTGGTCTGGGTCGGCGTGGGCGACCATCTGGAGATCTGGGATCCGGAACGCTTCGGCGACGTGCAGCGGACCGTGTTGTCCGACCCGGCCGCGGTCGCCAAGGCGCTGGCGGACAAGGGGCTGTAGGTCGATCGGGACAAAGGGACTGGGGACTGGGGGCTGGCAGGTCTGGGAACCGGCGAACAGGGAACAGGGAACGGGGAGCCGGCGAGCGCGGGACGGGATGGGGGACAGGGAACGGGGGCTGGGAACTGGCGGGGCATGTTCCGGTGATGCTGGACGAGGTGCTGGGGCACCTCGATCCGCGGCTCGGCGTTGGTGAGGACGGGGAAGCGCACGTGTACGTCGACGCGACGGTGGGACTGGGCGGGCATGCCGAGGCGATCCTCGAGCGGTCCTCGCCCGACGGGCGCTTGGTCGGCGTCGATCGCGATCCGGCGGCGTTGGCGCTGGCGGCGGAGCGGTTGGCGCGGTTCAAGGATCGCTGCGTGCTGGTGCACGGCGACTTCTCGGAGCTGCGGGCGCTCCTGGCGGCGCGGGGTCTGCGCGCGGTCGACGGCCTGCTCTGCGACCTGGGGGTTTCCTCCCTGCAGCTCGACGACGCCGCGCGCGGCTTCTCCCTGCGCGCGGACGGGCCGCTCGACATGCGGATGGACCCGTCGTCCCCGCGTGACGCGGCTTCCGTCCTGGACACGATCCGCGAGGCGGATCTCGTGGACGCGCTCGGACGGTTGGGGGGCGAGCGCTTCGCGGGGCGGGTGGCGCGCGTGGTGCTGGAGCGGCGTCGTGCGGGGCGATTGTCGACGACCGGCGCGCTGCGCGACGCCGTCCATGCAGCGCTGGGGCGCTCCCGCGCCGGCGGCATCGATGCGGCGACTCGCGCCTTCCAGGCGCTCCGCATGATCGTCAATCACGAGCTCGAGGCGCTCGGGGCGCTGCTGGCCGAGTTGCCGGGTCTATTGCGGCCCGGCGGGCGCGCCGTCTTCCTCTCCTTCCACTCCGGGGAGGATCGGCTGGTGAAGCACGCCTTGCGCGGGCTCGCGCAGCGGGAGGAGCCGCCGCGCCTGCGCCTCTTGACGCGGCGGGCCCAGCGGCCGTCCGACGCCGAGACGGCGGTCAACCCCCGCGCGCGCTCCGCGAAGCTCCGCGCGATCGAACGTCTGGCGGAGGTGGCATAGTGGCCGAGCTGAGCCGCACCAACTCCTTCGCGGACCCCGAACCGGACGCCGGCGCGCCCGACGCGCAGCACCGGGAAGCCGCCGCGCCGGAGACTCCCTTCCGCTCGGCGACCGGCTCGGCCGAACCCGTGTGCTCGCCGTTGCGCTTCTACGGCTACTGGCTCTTCGCCCTGGCCGCGGCCGTCTCCGCCTTCGCCAGCCACATCTACGTCCGCCATCGCGTCGTGGACCTGGGCTACCGCCTGGGCCAGGAGCGCGCGCAGCGGGCCCAGCTCCAGAACGACCAGCGGGATCTCGAGCTGGAGCTGGCGTCGCTCGAGGCGCCCGCCGACCTGGCGCAGGTCGCCCGCGACGCCCTGGGCCTCGACGTTCCGCGCGACGATCAGATGATCGAGGTGGCGACCGCTCCGGAGCCCGGCTCGCCCGACCGGGCCGCCGCTACCGTCGTGGTGTCTCCCGCCGACCCGGAGGGTGCGACGTCCGTCGCGACGCCCGGCGGAGGCGCCGCGGGCGTCCGCCCGCCGGAGCCCGCCTTCCCGCGCTCGGACCCGGCGGCAGGGCACGCGTCGACGGCGGTGACGCCGAGCCTGCCGCCTCCTCCTGCAGTTCCGCCGCCCGCTCCGCGCCGACGCGGGCGCGTGCGACCGGAGCCGAACCGCGGGCCCGAACCCGCGGCAGAGGTCCACGTGGAGCCGCGCCCTGAAGCGCCACCGGCCACCAGCCCCGCGCCTCCGGCGGCGGCGCCGGGCGCGGCCGCCGGCGGCGCCGAGGTGTTGCCGTGAGCAACGTCCGCGTGCCGCCTTCCGGTGCCGCGCCCGCGGTGGTCTCCGAGAGCCTCGGCGCGCGTCTGCGGCGCTTGTTCCACGGCGAGGTGAAGCCGCAGCGGGCGCGCACGGCCGCGGACGACGCGCATGCCGCCGCGGTGCGCAAGCGGATCATCCTTCTCGCCGTCTTCCTGGGCATCGGCCTGGCCTACCTGGGCGTCCGTGCTGCGCAGCTCCAGATCGAGTGGGCGCCGACGTTGCAGGAGATGGCGGACGAGCAGCATTGGCGGGAGTTCCAGCCGCCGGTGTGGCGCGGCCCGATCGTCGACCGCAACGGGGCGGCGCTGGCCCTGACCGTCGATGTCGATTCGGTGTTCGCCAATCCGAAGGACCTCGAGGACCCGGACGTCGCGGCGCAGGAGCTGGCTCGGGCGCTGGGCATGGACGTGCGGACGCTCGCGCTGCGCCTGCACTCCGGCTCCCGTTTCGTCTGGCTGAAGCGCCTCGTAACGCCCGCGGAGGCCGAGGCCGTGCGCAAGCTCGCCCTGCCGGGCGTGCAGCTCACGCGCGAGCCGAAACGCTTCTATCCCGGCCGCAACATTGCCGCGCACCTTGTCGGCTTCGTCGGCTACGACTCCCGCGGCCTGGACGGCCTGGAGCACGAGTACGACGCCGCGTTGCGCAGCGAGCCGCGCGTGTGGCGCGGCGTGCGCGACGCTCGCGGGCGCATGGTCTTCGCCGACGGCCTGGGCCGGGTCGAGGTGCCGCAGGAGCAGCGGGTCGAGCTGGCGATCGACCGCACGATCCAGTTCATCGCCGAGCAGGAGCTGGCGGCGGCGCTCGCGGCGTTCGAGGGCAAGGCGGGCAGCGTGGTCGTGATGGACCCGCGCACGGGCGAGGTCCTGGCGCTGGCCAACGGCCCCACCTACGATCCCAACCGCTACGCGGAGTTCGACGCCGACGAGCGGCGCAACCGGGCGCTGACCGACCGCTTCGAGCCCGGCTCGACGCTGAAGATCTTCACCATGGCCGCCCTGCTGGACGCCGGCCTGGTGCCGCTCGAGGAGCAGATCTACTGCGAAGACGGGGTGTATTCGATCGGCGACTACAAGATCCACGACGCGCACCGCAACGAGTGGCTGACGCTGACGCAATGTCTCCAGCGCTCGAGCAACGTCTGCCTCGCCAAGCTGGCGGGGGTTTTGGGCAAGAGCCGCCTGTACGACGCGCTGCGCCGCTTCGGGTTCGGCGAGCGGACGGGGGTGCCGGTGCCGGGCGAGACCAGCGGCCTCTTGCGCCACTACAGCAAGTGGTACGAGGTCGACCTGGCGGCCATCTCGTTCGGCCAGGGCATCTCCGTCTCGAACCTCCAGCTCGCCACAGCCGTCTCGGTCGTGGCCAACGGCGGCGTGCTGATGCGTCCCATCCTGGTGCGCCGCGTGCTCGGCGCCGACGGGCGGCTCGTGGCCGACTACCCGCCGACCGCGCGGCGGCGGGTGATCGACGAGCGCACGGCGCGGCTCGTGGCGAGCATGCTGATCTCGGTGACGGAGGAAGGCGGGACGGGCACCGAGGCGCGCATCGCGGGCTTCGACGTCGCCGGCAAGACGGGCACGGCGCAGAAGGCGAATCCGGACGCGCCGGGCTACTCCAAGGACAAGTGGACGGCGTCGTTCGTCGGGTTCGTGCCCGCGGAGGACCCGCGGCTGGTGATCAGCGTCTCGATCGACGAGCCGGTGATCAACCACTACGGCGGCATCGTCGCGGCGCCGGTGTTCCGCCGCATCGCCGAGCGTGCGTTGCGCTACCTCGGCGTCGCGCCGCAGCGGGCGGACGAGCCGGCGCCGGCGCCGGCCGACGAGGCGGACGCGGTGGAGGGCGGGGCGCTGGGCGTGACCGGCGTGCCGCTGGCGCTCCCCGCGGCCGGGATGATCGAGGTCCCCGACTTCACGGGCGAGACGATCCGCGCCGCGCTGGGCATCGCGCGCGACTTCGGCCTGGAGCTGCTCATCCGCGGCGCCGGCCTCGGCGCCTCCCAGGACCCCCGGCCCGGCACCGGCGTCCCGCCGGGCGCGACCGTGACGGTGGAGTTCGAGCTGCCCGGGGAGGAGCCGCGATGATCGCCCTGCGCGTGCTGCTCGAGGGCGCCCGCGTGCTCGCCGTGCACGGCGACGACACCGTCGCGATCGCCGACGTCGCCCTCGACAGCCGCCGCGCCGGTCCCGGGACCTGCTTCGTCGCCCTGCCGGGCACGAATGTCGACGGCGTGCGCTTCGCCGCCGACGCGGTCGGCCGCGGCGCCGTCGCCGTCGTCGCCGCCGCCCCGCTCGACCCGCAACTTCGCGGGCGCGCGGTCTGGGTCCAGGTGGAGGACCCCGTCGCGGCGCTGGCCTCGATCGCCGCCGCGTTCCACGGCCGCCCCATGGAGCGGCTCGTGCTGCTCGGCGTCACGGGGACGAACGGCAAGACGACGGTCAGCTACCTCCTGGAGGGCGCGCTGGCGGCCGCGGGCCTGGTGCCCGGCGTGATCGGCACGATCGAGTTCCGTTTCGGCGGGCGCGCCGCGCCCGCGACGCACACCACGCCCGACGCGCTGGCGCTGACCGAGCTGGGGGCGCGCATGGTCGCGGCCGGCGTAACCCACGTCGCGATCGAAGTTTCGTCGCACGCCCTGGCGCTCGGCCGCGTCACCGGCCTGCGCTTCCGCGGCGCCGCCTTCACCAACCTTTCGCGCGACCACCTGGACTTCCACCAGACCTTGGCCGCCTACGAGGAGGCGAAGCTCCGCCTGTTCCGCGGGCACCTGGAGTCGGGCGCCCTGGCCGTGATCACGCTGGACGACGCGGCGGGCGACCGCTTCGCCGGCGCCGCGCGCGAGGCGGGGGCGCGGGTCGCGCGGTTCTCCACGCGGCCCGGCGCGAAGGCGGACCTCGGGGTCGAGGACGTCCGCTACGAGGCCGCGGGCACCCATGCGGTGCTCCGCTGTTTCGGCGAGCGGCACGAGGCGGACGTGCGGATGATCGGCGAGCACAACGTCGCCAACCTCCTGGCCGCCGTGGGCCTGGCGCACGCCGCCGGCGTGCCGCTGGGGGCGGCGGTGCGCGGCGCGGCGGGCGTGGCGGCGGTGCCGGGGCGGCTGGAGCGGGTGCCGGTGCGCGCGGGCGTCCACGCGTTCGTGGACTACTCGCACACGCCGGACGCGCTGGCGCACGCGGTGGCCACGCTGCGTCCGCTTTGTCGCGGGCGGCTGTGGGTGCTCTTCGGCTGCGGCGGGGATCGGGATCGCGGCAAGCGCCCCGAGATGGGCCGTGTGGCGGCGGGGGGCGATCGCATCGTGCTGACGAGCGACAATCCGCGCACGGAGGACCCGGAAGCGATCCTCGACGAGATCGAGCCGGGCCTTCGCGAGGCGGGGCTGCGGCGCGTGGAGCTGGCGAAGCTGGGGGGCGAGGCGGGGGCGTACGCGCGGGAGGTCGATCGGGGGGTCGCGATCGAGGCGCTGGTGTCGCAGGCGTCGGCGGGCGACGTGCTGCTGGTGGCGGGGAAGGGGCACGAGGACTACCAGATCGTCGGCCGCGAGAAGCGGCATTTCGACGACCGGGAGGAGGTGCGCAAGGCGGCCGCGCGGCCGCGCGGGTGACAGGGAGACTTCCTGACGGGAGATCGTCGGGCGTCGCACCGTACCGTTCGTGCACGGCGAGAGCCGCGCGGCGCAGTCCGCGAGGAGTCAGGGCCGGGGATGGATGGTGGATGGTGTTGGGGCCGGGGCCGGGCCGATGGGGCACGGGCGGCGGGGCGCACGCGGCGACGCGAGTCCGGGAGGGGACCTGAGATCGCGGGGAGGTAGACCGAGGGCCGATACCAAGGCCCGACCCGCTTCAGGTCACCGCCAAGCCGGACGGTCGGTCGACGTCCGACGATTTCTCGACCGGGAAGAGGTTCTCGGTCTTCAGTCTTCAGTTTTCAGTCTTCAGTTTTCGGTCTTCGGATCCGGTACCAGGGATGCCGTGGCGGAGCGTGGTCGAGCTACCCGGGGTTGGGAGCGTCGGGGATCCAGAGCGAGGCGAGGGGGACCTCCACGGCGGCGAAGGGCTCGGCGCGCATCTTGTCGTCCTCGCCGAACGTGGCGACGAGAAGCCAGTGGGCGTCCTGGAGCCGCAGGACCTCGACAGTGTGTGCGCGGGGATCGACGAGCCACAGGTTTGCGACGCCCTCTCGAGCGTAGATCGGAAGTTTCCGGACGCGGTCCAGCCGCGCGGTCGCGGGCGACACGACCTCGCAGACCCAGTCCGGCGCAAGCTCGAAGAACGCCACGTCGGGGAAGACCGGCATGCGCTCGCGCCGCCAGCCGGCAAGATCGGGAACCAGGACGTTGGCCCCGAAATGAAGCTCCGGCTCGTCCATGATCCACCAGCCGCCCGGACCGTGGGGATCGAAGTGGAAGGGCCCCCCGATCGCCATCGTCAAGACCGACGAGGCGTGGGTGTGGCGCGAGGCGGGTCGCGGGCTGGCGAACAGCTCCCCGTCGACGATCTCGCCGACCAGGTGCTCGGGAAGTGCGATCAGGTCGTCGTACGAAGCCGGTCGTCGCGCAGGCGCGCTCATGGGGAATTGGTAACACGCCGTGCGGAGGGCGACAAGCGCGGGTTCTCGAAGTCTGGTGTCCGGATTCGGCGGATGGCAAGTGCCCGACGCCAGTTGCGGCTTGTCCGGGCGACGAATACACTCTGCTTCGTGGAACCCGAGGTACCCATCGATCGGGATCTCGTGTGGGACTATGCGGAGCCCCCGGCGGACCTCATGTGGCGGCTCCAGCGCATCGCGGAGGCGTTTCCTGCCTACGGACGAGATCGCAGGACCGTCGCCCTGCTCTTCGCACGCAGGGACAAGCTGCGACTCGAACCGGAACGGCGGTTGCTGATCGAGATGTACGAGGAGGCGTGGCATCGCCGGACGGCAGGCGAGCGATGAGCCGTCCGGGGGATCTGACGCCGGCGCAGCGCGCGCTGCTGGATCGGCTCGACGCGTCCGAGCTCGCCTCCTCGTTCTACCTGACCGGCGGCGTGGCGCTTTCCGCCTTCCACCTGCACCATCGCGACAGCCTGGACCTGGATCTGTTCTCGCGCCTGCCGTTCGATCCCAAGCGGGTCGTGCGCTGGCTGAACGAGGTCGCCGCGGGCGCCGTCGTTCCGCACCGGACGGGCGACCGCTACGAGTTCACGGTCCTCATCGAGAGCGAACGGGTGCGCGTGGAGTTTGTGCACTACGATTTCGACCGGATCGAAACGACGGGCACGCACCACGGCCGGATTGCCGTCGACGGCCTGCGGGATATTGCGGCGAACAAGCTGTCGGCGGTCATCGAGCGCCTGGAGCCGAAGGATTTTGCGGATCTGTTGTTCCTGCTGCGGCGCGACGACGTTCCGCTGGCGCGCGTGATCGACGACTGCCGACGCAAGTTCGGATGGCCGGCGCTGGAGCACATCCTTCAGACCGCGCTGCTCAAGGTGGAGCGGCTGCCGGGATGGCCCCGAACCGAGCCGGAAACGACGCTGGAAGAGGCGCGGTCGTTCTTCCGCGAGATCGTCCGCACGCTGATCCGCGTCGACCAGGACTGAACCCCGCCGCGTCGTTCCGCCTCCCCGCGACTACACGATCTTCCCCCCGTCGACGACGACCACCTCGCCCGTCACGTACCGTGAGGCATCGCAGGCCAGGAAAAGCACGGCATCGACGATCTCCGCGGGCGCGGCGGGACGGGCCAGCGGGACGTCGCCGAGCGCGATCTTGCGCACGTCGGGATCGTCCAGCAGCGCGCGGGAGAAGTCGGTCTGCACCAGGCCAGGCGCCACCGCGTTGACGCGGATCGTCGGGGCCAGCTCGCGCGCCAGGGTCTTGGTGAGATGGATCAACGCCGCCTTGCTGACGCCGTAGATCCCCAAACCCATCATGGGGCGGATGCCGGCGACCGAGGCGATGTTGACGATCGCACCCCCGCCCTGCGCGACCATCTTCTCGGCCGCCGCGCGGCACAGGACGAACGGTCCGCGGACGTTGACCTCGAAGATCTTGTCCCACACCGCCTCGTCCGCCGTCACGGTCGGTCCGAACACGGGGTTGGTCGCCGCGTTGTTCACCAGGACGTCGATCCGGCCGAACTTCTCGACCGTCGCCGCGATCAACCGCCGCGCCTCGTCCGCCTTCCCCACGTGCGTCGGGACGACCTCCGCGCGCGCGCCGAGCGCCCGCACCTCGGCCGCAACCGACTCCAGCGCCGCGGCCTTCCGGCTCGCCAGCACGAGGCTCGCCCCGGCGCGCGCGAACCCCAGTGCGAGCTCCCGCCCGATCCCCCGGCTCGCCCCCGTGACCACCACGACCTTGCCCCGCAGCTCGTCGTACGTCGGCATCCGGTTCCTCCTCGAACCGGCTGCGTAGCACGGCGACGCCCCAAGATCACGGACGCTGGTGGCTGGTGGCTGGTGGTGGGTGGTCCGGGGTCGGGACCCGGAGCTACCAGCTACCAGCTACCGGCCACCGGCCGCCGGCCTCCCCCTTGGCCTGCTTGTCACCGACCGTGCCAGGATGCGCCGCACGGCGGAGGCTCCCGGGTCGGGTCTCCCAGGTCGCGACGGAACACCATCATCGGCGAAAACAGCGGAGGATCGGGCCGATCCGGGTTGGCGCGGAGCCTCCTTGCCGGGTGCCTTTCCGCGTGGCAGACTTCTGGCACGTCGCGAAGCGGGCATGCGTGTCGACCGTGCCATCGTCCTGCTCCTCGCCGCCCTCGCCTGGGGGTGGAGCGGTTGCCTGCTTTCTCCCCAGCCCGATCCGCCAGGCCTGGACGGGACCAGCCGGGAGGACGGTTGGGGCGGCGACGCGGGCGCCGACGCGCGCGACGACGTTGCCTGGGACGGGCACTCCGAGGCCGAGTCCGGCGCCGACGCCGACGCCGACGCGGACTCGGCCGGCGAGGCCGAGACGACCGACGGCATCACCGCGGACGACGGTGGGGTCAACTACGACGAGAACTGCCCGACCGACCCGGAGGACGGACGGACCGGCACGCCGTGCGGGACCGACGACGACTGCGGCGACGGCTTCTCCTGCGTGCCCGAGTACACCGACTCCGATCCCGCCGGTACGCCTTGGACCGACTACCCCGACGGCTACTGCGTCCCGCGGCTGCCTCCGGGCGGGACGTGCGATCTGGCGGCCGCCGACGCCTGCCCGTCCGGCGCCCGCTGCGTCCGCGCCGGCCTGTCCCCCCGTTGCCTGGACGCCTGCTCGGCCGCGTCCGAGGCGGGCGAGGCGTACCTGGCCAACTGTGACTGCCGCGCCGGGTACCGTTGCGACCTGAGCCTGGAGGTCTGCGTGCCGGGCTGCGTGGCGGACCACGAGTGCTGCGCCGAGTGGGTCGACCTCAACGGCGACGACGTGCGGCAGGTCGACGAGCTGGATCCCGTGGCGGGGTGCGCGGCGACGTGCGACCCGCACACGTTCGAGTGCGTTTACGAGACCGACCCTGACGCCGCGATCGGCGACTCGTGCACGATCGGAGCGCAGTGTCCGGCGGGGGCGCGCTGCTGGCGCTCGGCCGAGGGAGCGGCGGCGGGACAACCGGGCGTGTGCCTCTTCGAGCGCTGCGATCTGTCGGGGCGCTCCTGTCCCGAGGGCTCCGCCTGCGTGACCAAGGACCCCGGCCTCGGGTTCGCGTCGTTCTGCGCCCGTCCCTGTGATCCCGTTGCACCCCCCGGCAGTCCGCTCGAGCCGTGCGCCGCCGGCACCGTCTGCCTGCCGGTCGCGTTCGACGGCTCGACCTCCGCCCACGGCGCCTGCCTCCCTGCGCTCTGACCGTCCCCGCCGTTTTGCATTTTCCGTTGCATGTTTTGCGTTTTGCATTTACGGCGGTCCGCCGGAGGCGGCTCCCACTTGGACTTTCCGACCACACTTCTCATCGCCGTAGGTCTCTCGCTCGACGCCCTCGCCGTGTCGCTGTGCAGCGGTCTGGCCCTGCCCAACGTGAGCGCGAGCCAGGCGTTGCGAATGGCCTCCTTCTTCGGCGGCTCCCAGGCGTTGATGCCGGTACTGGGCTGGCTCGCCGGCCGTGGCCTGGTCGAGCACATCGCCCGGTTTGATCACTGGGTCGCCTTCGGTCTCCTGGCGGCGGTGGGCGGGAAGATGCTCTTCGAGGGGTTGCGGCGGAACTCGTGCGAGACGCGTCCGGACCCGTTCCGGCTGGGCACGCTTTGCGTGCTGGCGCTGGCGACGAGCATTGATGCGCTGGCCGTGGGCATGAGCTTCTCGATGCTGGCGATGTCGATCGTGCTGCCCGTGGCGATCATCGGCGGGGTGACGTTCGCTCTCTCGCTCGGCGGCGTCTACGTCGGTCGCCGCTTCGGCGACGTGCTGGGGAACCGGGTCCAGGCCGCGGGCGGAGTGATCCTCGTTGGGATCGGGGTGAAGATCCTGGCCGAGCACCTGGCGTAGGGCGTCAGGAGAGCCGGCCGGCGACCATGCGCAGCATGAGGATGGCGTCCTCGCCGTTGTCCGCATAGTAGTTCGGACGCACGCCGACCGGGCGGAAGTCGAACTGGCGGTACAAGCGCTGCGCCGGGGTGTTCGACGGGCGGACCTCCAGGACGACGTGCGAGGCGACGCGGGCCTCGGCGAAGGCGATGATCGCCTGGAGGAGGTGGCGCGCCAGGCCGCGGCGGCGCCACGGCGGCGCCACAGCGATGTTGAGGAGATGAATCTCGTCGGCGGCGACCCAGAAGACGCAGAAGGCCGCGATCGCGCGCTCCGGCCCCGCCTCGACCACCCAGACGTGCGACCAATCGTTCTTGAGCTCCTCGGCGAACATCGCCTCGGTCCACGGCGAGGGGAACGAGGCGCGCTCGATGGCGAGGATGCCGGGGAGGTCGCCGGCATCGGCCAGGCGAAGGCGGGGCGCCTCGGCGGCGGCACTGGAGACGGCCATCGCGCACCTACCCGGCCGGGGGGATGGAGGGACCGACGTCCGCGTCCCCCACGAAACGCCCCACTTCGCGTGCGACCAGTTCGTCCTCGTTCACCGATGCCGCGTAGACCGGCGTGCGCGCCGGGTCGTGCAGCGGCGTGACTTCGAACGTCGCCACGGGACCCTCGTGCGGCAGATCCACGCCCCACGCGGCCAGCCCCGCGCACACGGCGGTGCGGAAGCGGTGCGAGGCCAGCGCGCGCTCGCCGATGAAGACCAGTGCGTCCATCCCGCCCAGGATCGTGGCGGCGGCGCCGATCGCGCCGACCACCTCGCGCACGAACGTCGCGAAGACCGTGCGCGACGGCTCGGCCCCGCGGAACGCCTCGAGCGCCACGCGTTCGACGTCCTCGGGTTCGCGTGCGCCGAGCCCCCCGTCGTTGCGCAGCACGGCCAGGAGCCGTTCGGACGGCAGCCGGGTGTGCTGCAGCACCGTTTCCAGCGCGCTCAGCGGGATGCTGCCGACGCCGCGCTCGCCCGGCAGCCCGTCGCCGGGCCCGGTCCCGAACGTCGTCCACACCGGCGCGTTGCCCAGCACCGCGGTGACGCCGGCGTGCCGGTCGAAGAAGCAGAGCACGATGCGCTGGCCGTCCGCAGGCGGGCGCGAGATGCGCGGAGCGCTCCGGCGCGGGGGCTCGGCCGAGCCCATGAGGCGCGTGACGCGGTTCAGCGCCGCCGCGTGCAGCAGTCCGCGGTAGCCGCGACGTCGGAGGTCGAAGGGCAGGTCGAGGGACTCGGGCAGGAGGTATCCGCGCGACTCGGGCGGCAGGTCGCAGAAGAACGCGTCGTCCCACACGACGACGTGTTGCGAGCGGGCGAAGAGGTCGCGAGAGGCGACCAGCGACTCGATGGCTCCGCGGTTTCCCGGGGCGCCGCCGGCCTTGGAGACTTGCGCGACGAGGCCGTCATCCACGCGGGTCACGGGAACGGGCGTCGTGCCGCCGACCGGGAACAGGTGCGCGACCGTCTCCACCTGCTCCACCTCGCCCGGCGCGACCTCCACGTCCCCGAGCAGCGCCGCCAGCCGCGCCGTCGCCGCGGTGAACGTGGCCGCATCCGCCCCGCCCTCGCCCCGCCCTCGCGGATACGAGTAGACGTGCTCGGCCTCGCCGCCGATGCGGCGGACTTCTCCCGACACCGCGGCCATCCCCTTGGCCTCCAGCATCAGCCGGTAGGCGAGCCGGGTCTCCCCGCAGCGCAGGATCAAGAGGTTCATCCGCTCCCCGTCTTCCGGTCCGCCGCGCGCTCCCAGGATCTCACCACGGTTCCGGCCTCGATGTACACCCGCTTCATGTGCGGCAGCGCCTCGCGGATGCGGTACTCGAGGCTGTACACGATCCGCCGCACCTCCTCCGCGCCGACGTCGGGACGGAAATCGAGCGACAGGCCGAGGAGCACGTCGTGCGGGGCGAGGTGAACCGCCGTCACGTCGTTCACCTTCTCGATCCCCGGCTGCAGGGCCAGGATGCGCCGCACCTTCTCCTGGTCCGCGGCCGACGCCGCCTGTCCGAGCAGCATCCGCTTGGCCTTCAGCGCGGTCAGCGTCGCCCGGGACGCCAGGAACAGGCCGATCACCAGCGCCGCGGCCGCCTCGGGCGCCCCGCTGCCGGTGGACTGGCCGAGCGCCACGCCGAAGAGCGCGACGACGACGCCGAGGAACCCGGTCGCGTCCTCCACCAGCGTCATCACGACCGTCGGATCCTTCGACTCGAAGAAGACCTCGCGGAACGATCGGCCGCGCAGGCCCGGGACGTACTGTCGGAGCGTGCCGTGCGTCGAGACGACGGCGAACACTCCCGCGATCGCCAGCACGCCGTAGGCGGCGGCCGGGCTCCGGCACGCGACGCCCCCGCCCAGGAGCACGACCAGACCGGCGTGCACCGCGAACGCCCCACCGACGGCGAAGATCGCGAACACGGCCGTCGAACCCCAGAAGTACCGTTCCCGCGCCAGGCCGAACGACGAGCCGTCGGCGGGGGAGGCCCGCGACAGCCGGATGCCGATCAACAGCAGACCCTGGCTGCCCGCACTGGCGATCGAGTGCACCGCCTCGGCCAGGAGCGCCGGCGAGCCGGTGAGGGCGGCGGCGATGAACTTGGCGAGGGACATCGCCAGGTCGCCCAGCAGCGTCGCCGCGATCGCCGTGCGCGGGCTCGCCGCCATCGCCTACGGACCTCCCTCGGCCGTCCTTGCAACGCTCCGCCATGTCCGCCGGCTGCCAGCCATGGTCTACGGACCTCCTTCGGCCAGCGCCAAGTCCTCGGTCACCTCGTAGACCTGCAGCCGGCAGCGACTGCGCAGGTCCATCAGCCAGCGCGCGCGGAACTCCGAGAAACGCTGCTGCCGCTCCCAGGCCTCGAACTCCGCCGCGACGTCCGCGTACGCCGACCCGACGAACGGATGGTCGCCCGCCGCGAACAGCGCTTCCAGCTCGGCCGCGTCGGCCGCCGCCGGCGGGTGCACGCTGTCCCGCGTGAACCGCTCCACGATCAGCTCGCGCCGCAGGGCCTCGTCCACGGACTCCATCGATACGGCCCGCTCCCGGAGGAAGGCGCGCAACGCGTCGTGCCCGCCGATCCGCTCCGCGAGCCGATCGCGCGCCTCGTCCACCAGCCCCGGCGCCAGCTCGCCGCGCCCCATTCGCGTCGCCTCGCGCAGCGCCACCAGATCCTCGGCCGCGCGCGCCTGCGCCGCCCGGACGGCATCCAGGTCGATCGGCAGCGAGAACGCCTCGGGGCCTCCCCGCCGCACGACATCGATCGCCGCCGCCACGTAGAGGTCCCACAGCGTCGCGAGCTGCGGATCCCGATCGCGGCTGGTCGAACCCTCGACCACCACCGCCACCCGATCGACCAGCACCTCCGTCGACCGCTGCGCCGCGGCGGCCGCCGGAAACAGCAACCCGGCGAACAGCACGGCGGCGACGCCACCGCGCGCGGGCCCGGCCGCCCGGCGCAGGCCGACCGGCCCCAAGGACTCCCGCGTTCCCGTTTCCAAGTCCCCCGTGGCGCGGCACCCAGGCTTGTCCATCGACGGCAGTCCTTCTACCACGGAGGGGAGGGGGAGGGGGAGGTTATTGGTTGTTGGTGGGGCGATCGGGACACGTTGTTGGTCCGGACGGGACTGAGTGGTTGTTGGTGGGTCGATCGGAACGAGTTATTGGTACGGACCGGTCGTGGGGTACGATGCGCCGACGGAGGGAATCATGCGGATCGTGTTGATCGGACCGGATGTCGAGGAGAACCTTTCCCTGGCGTACCTGGCGGCGGCGCTGCGGCGCGGCGGCCACGAGGCGACAATGGTCGCGTTCACTCATGACGGCGACCACGAGCGCGTGGCGGCGAGGGTCGCGGCGCTCGCCCCGGACGCGGTCGGCCTGTCGATGACCTTCCAGAGCCGCGGGCGCGGGTTCCTCGCGCTGGCCGCGAGCCTGCGCCGCGCGGGATTCGCCGGCCACCTGACTGCGGGCGGGCACTGGGCGTCCGTCGCCGCCGAGCCGATCCTCCGCGACCACGGATCGCTCGATTCCATCCTGCGCGGCGAGGCCGAGGACTCACTCGTCACGCTGGCCGACGCCCTGCACGACGGCCGGCCGCTGGACGCAATCCCCGGGATCGTCCTGCGGCACGACGGCCGCACGGTGCTGGGCCCCCGCCCGGAGAAGCGCGTGGACCTCGATACGCTCGCCCCGCCGGCACGCGACGATCCGCCGCGCAGGCACCTCGGCATGCCCGCCGCGCCTCTGGTCGCCAGCCGCGGTTGCCGCGGCGGCTGCTCGTTCTGCTCGATCCGCACCTTCGGGAAACTGTCGCACGGGCCGGCACGCCGCGTGCGCTCGCCCGCCTCGGTGGCGGAAGAGATGTCCGCGCTGCACCGCGAGCGCGGCGCGCGCATCTTCGTGTTCCACGACGACGACTTCTTCTCCGGCGACGCGGACGCCGATCGCGCCTGGGCCCGCGGCCTGGGCGCCGAGCTGGCCGCGCGGGACGTTCCGCCGGCGGGCCTGATCGTCAAGGCGCGCCCCGACGACATCGACGACGGCCTGATCGGGGACCTCGTCGCGCTCGGCCTGGTTCGCGTGTTCCTGGGCATCGAGACCGACGCGCCCGCCGGCCTGAGGGCCCTCGGCCGGACGCTGGACCCCGGCGCCAACCGCCGCGCACTGCGCATCCTCCGCCGCCGCGACGTCTTCGTCTGCTCCAACCTGCTCCTCTGGGAGCCGGACACCACGCTGGAGGACCTCCGCGCGAACCTCGACTTCCTGGCCGCTTTCCCGGAGCAGATCTTCAATCTCGCCCGCACCGAGCTGTACGAGGGCGCGCCGCTCACGGCGCGCATGGCGGCCGCGGGGCGGTTGCGCGGCGACTACCTGGGCCGCGACTACCTGGTCGCGGACTTGCGCACCGAGCTGGCCTGGCGCGTCTTCCGCGTGGCGCTGGGCGAGCGCTGCTACCCGCTGCACGGCGTGGTCAACGCGGCGATGGGCCTCGGCTACGACGCCCACCTGCTCCGGCGCTTCCACCCGTCGGAGCGCGCCGAGGTCCTCTCGCGTGAGGCGCTGGCCGTGGTCGGCCGCGTCGCGGGCTCGACGCGCCTGTG
Organism: Deltaproteobacteria bacterium; assembly: GCA_016218815.1. Lineage (GTDB taxonomy): Bacteria > Myxococcota_A > Polyangia > DRWM01 > JAAZOP01 > JAAZOP01. The sequence continues at coordinate 34,013 of JACRCX010000051.1, read as the reverse complement.
GCTGGAGCGGATCATGGGCTGGGCCGAGGTCGCGACGGTGGGACCGGACCCGGAGGTCCTGCAGTTCGCACTCGACCTCGCGCGCGCCGTACGCTCGGAGGACGCGACGCTCCTGGCGGAGATCAGGACCGCGCAGCTCGTCCTGGAGCGATGCGCACGAGGTGAGCCGGAAGCGGTCCGCATCCCGGAGGAGCGGCGCCCGGTGCGACGCCTCGGACGCGCGGCCCTCCTGGCGGCCTCGGCTGGTCTTCTGGCCTGCGCGAAGAAGGGTGCGGGAACGACGCCGGGCGGAGACGCGCCGGAGCACGTCCCCGTCGCCGCCGATGCCTCCGCCCAGACTCCGCTCGACGCGGGCGAGCCACCGGCGGACATCTCGGCGACGGCCGACGCCGCTGCGGCGGAGGCATCGACGGTGCCGGCGGCAGAAAGCGAGCACATCGACTTCCGGGCATCGGCGGAGACGTCGAGCTGGCAGGATTGCCAGGGCGGGCCGCAGCGCACGTCGAGCTTCCAGCTCGGTGCACTGCTCGAGCCGGGCGCGCCCGCGGCGCGCTTCTCGCGGTTCGAGGCCAGCGACGGGGAGATCCAGAACGTGTGGGTCGCGCCGGACGGGAGGCGGGCGCGCGGCGAGCTGCGCGTCGGCGACCGCGTGGGGCGACAGACGGTGACGGCAGTCTTCGAACTGGCGGCCGAGGGCGCCGGTACGATCCGCCGGTCCGAGGCGTTCTACCAGTACGGCCCGCCGGGGGAGGGGATTGAGGGCGTGGCGACGCCGGGATCCGACCCGCAGCCGGAGCCTCAGTGCTACCAGATCTGCGACATGGCGGCGCCACCGCCGGACACGCTGCTGGAGGATGCGGGACCGATGGTCTTCGCGTTGGAGGCATACTCGGCGGATCGAGGATGGGCGCAGACCTTCCGATTCACGGTCGGGCTGCGGGAGGACGTGCGGGGCGAGCGGGTAGGGAATCCGACGGTCACCTGCACGACGGGGACGGCCTACGCGCGCGAGAGCTATCCGAGCTACAACCGGCCGGCGCCGGTGGGCCAACCCTCGGCGCCGGCGCTGCGCGATCCGTTCGACATCAGCTTCGATCCCCGACCCGCCGGCGGCGACGGTCGACTGGAGGCTGGGCAGCACTCGTGCGAGGTCATCTACAAGCTACGTGACGGCGGCGAGGAGCGCGAGGTGCGCGGGAAGATCCACATCCGCATCGATGCCGACGGCAACGTGCAGATCGGCCCGGGGCCCGACGCCGGCGGCGCGGGGACCGACGCCGGGGCGCCGGGCGAGCCGAGCGAGGGGACCGAACCGGCACCGCTGACGGACTTTTCGCAGCGCGCGCCCTACCCCGACCTTCCGCTGCCGTTGCGCTACGCGGTGCACGTCCGGTGCCTGGCGGACTACGGGGACGCGGTGCTGCTGGAGGCCGAGTGTCCCCCGGCGCTGGCGCACGAACCGTCGCGTCTGTGGTACGCGTCGGCGGGCCGCATCGAGCCGGTGGACGGCGGTGCGCGCGCGGTCTGGCATCTGCCGGACGACGGCGCGGCGGCGACGGCGCTGTGCGCGGTGCAGTCGGCGCCGCTGGATCTGCAGATCGGGACGTGGCGGCGGGGGTAGGGGCGCGGAGCGCGGGGGGCGCCGAACCGCCAATCCCGCGGTGTTCGGCGCGGAGCCGCCGAGTCCCTGCGGGGCCGTGACGACACGTCGGCCTTTTCCGGACGAGATGAGGAGAGGTGGAGAGAGCGGCTGGAGAGGTGGGGAAGGTCCGGGCGCGGATGCCCTTGCGCGGCGAGACGCCGCGCGAGGGACTTGGCCCGGCGCGACACGGCAACAGCGGGCTGCACCCAGGCTGACTTCCCTGGCGGCGGGCCTTAGACTGCCGCCATGGACGGGCTGGTGTTGGTGTTCCACGGGAATCGCGAGCCGGAGGCGGCGCGCGAGGCGGCGGCTATTGCGGACGCGCTGGGCTCGCGGCTGGCGCCGATGCGAGTCGGCTACGGCTTTCTCCAGTACGCCGCACCGGCCGTGTCCGAGGCGGTCGCGGCGCTGGTCGGCGCGGGCGCGACCCGCATCGACTTCCTGCCGTTGCTCGTGCTGACGGGGAACCACGCGGCGCGCGGGTACCCGGCGGTCGTGGAGGCGGCGCGGCGGGCGCACCCGAGCGTGACGTTCCGCGCTCTGCCGTACTTGGCGGCGCATCCCCGGTTTCCGGAGCTGGTGGCGGGACTGGTTACTTAGGCCTCCCTCATTCGCCGGTTCCTCCCACCCGCGTGCTTCCCGCCCCTTGCCGGGAATAGTCCGGGTGCGCTATCCGTTGCGGTTCCGGGAGGAACGGCGTTTCCCGGACGGGAGCGACCGGGGGGAAGAAGGAAGGAGAACCGACGGCATGCAGGCCGACGTACGAGCGATCCAGGACAAGGTGCAGAAGGAAACCGCGGCCATCGACCGGGCCATGTACGAGGTAGCCAAGGTCATCGTCGGACAGAAGGCGATGGTCGAGCGCATCCTCGTGTCGCTGCTGACCGGCGGGCATGTGCTGCTCGAGGGCGTCCCGGGCCTGGCCAAGACCCTGGCGATCCGCACGGTCACCCAGTCGATCTCCGCGAAATTCCAGCGTATCCAGTTCACCCCGGACCTCCTCCCCGCCGACCTTATCGGCACCGTCGTCTACAACCAGCAGCAAGGTACTTTCACTCCCAAGAAGGGCCCGATCTTCACCAACCTGCTGCTCGCCGACGAGATCAACCGCGCCCCCGCCAAGGTCCAGAGCGCCCTGCTCGAGGCGATGCAGGAACGCCAGGTCACCATCGGCGATACGACGTACCCGCTCGCGGAGCCGTTCCTCGTGATGGCCACCCAGAACCCGATCGAGCACGAAGGGACCTATCCGCTCCCCGAGGCCCAGGTCGACCGGTTCATGCTGAAGGTCCTGGTCGAGTACCCGGCCCGCGACGAGGAGCTCCTGATCCTGGACCGGATGGCGACCGGCAAGCCGCCGACGCCGGAGCCGGCGCTGACGCCCGAGGACATCCTGCGCATCCGCGAGGTCGTCGACGAGGTCTACATCGACGAGCGGATCAAGGGGTACATCGTGGACATCGTCCTGGCGACGCGCGACCCCAAGGCGCACAAGCTGGGCGACCTGGTCGACTTCATCGAGTACGGCGCCAGTCCGCGCGCCTCGATCGCCCTGGCGAAGGCGTCCAAGGCCCATGCCTTCCTGCGCCACCGCGGCTACGTCACGCCCGAGGACATCAAGGCCATCGGCCCCGACGTCCTGCGCCACCGCGTGATCCTCACCTACGAGGCCGAGGCGGAGGAGGTGACGGCCGAGCGCGTCGTGCAACGGGTGCTGGAGACGGTGCCGGTACCGTAGCGAAGGGTTCCGGATTTCGCGCAAAGGACAAAGGACCGCAAAGGACGCAAAGGGAGAAGGGAACCTGGCCCGGACTGAGAACCGAGAACCGAGAACTGAGAACGCAAGATGCTGCCGCGCGAGCTGCTGAAGAAGGTGCGAAAGATCGAGATCCGGACGAGCCGGCTCGTCGACGAGCAGCTTGCGGGGCAGTACCACTCGATCTTCAAGGGCCGCGGCATGGCCTTCGACGAGGTCCGGCCGTACCAGGTCGGCGACGACGTACGCTTCATCGACTGGAACGTGTCGGCGCGCTTCGGCGACACCTTCGTCAAGGTCTTCACCGAGGAGCGCGAGGCGGTCGTGATGCTCGTGGTCGACTTTTCGGCGTCGATGCGCTTCGCCTCGCACGCGCAGCCGAAGATCGAGATCGCGGCCGAGCTGTCGGCACTGCTGGCGTTCTCCGCCATCCGCAACGACGACCAGGTCGGGCTCATCGCCTTCACGGATCGCGTGGTCCGGTTCGTACCGCCCAAGAAGGGGCGCAAGCACGTGCTGCGCGTCGTGACGGAGATCCTGCGGGGGATGGAGGGGGGGAACGGGGACGACGGCGCGCGCGAGCGGCCGACCGACATCGGCGGGGCGCTCGATTTCCTGAACCGGGTTTCCAAGCACCGCTCGATCGTGTTCCTCATCTCCGACTTCCTGGGCGGCGGGTACCAGCGCGCGGTGCAGAGCGCGAACGCGCGGCACGACCTCATCCCGATCGTGATCCGCGACGGGCTGGAGGAGGTGCCGCCGCTGGCCGGCCTGGTCCCGATCGAGGATCCCGAGACGGGTGAGCTGGTCTTCATCGACCTCTCGTCGCGGCGAACGCGCGAGGCGCTCGGCGACCGGTACCTGAAGCTGGGCGCTTCCCGCGACCGCCTCTTCCGCCGCAACAAGATCGACTTCGTCCGCATCCGGACCGATCAGCCGTACTTGACCACGCTGCGCCAGTTCTTCCGCGTGCGGGAACGCAGAGCGAGGGCCGGGCGATGAGCGCGGTTCGTGGTTTTCAGTTTTCGGTTTTCGGTTTTCGGTTCCGGACCAGGCTGCCGAACGTCGCACCCTCCGCCCGCCGGCCGCGTCCTCGCTACCTGGCGTCACTTCCATCGGTGTTCATCGGCGTTCATCTGTGGTTCCTTTCTTCCGTCGCGCTGGCCCAGCCTGACGCCTCCGCGGATGCGGCGGACGCGACGGGGGCGGAAGCCGCAGCGGCGCCCGGGGCGCAGCCGTCGGCCGCAGCGGCAGGGCCGGCATCCCCGGCACAGGCATCCGCCCGGGCATCCTCCACGGCGCCGGGGGGGAGATCCGCCGCCGCGAAGCTCGAGCCGGCGCGCGTGCCGCTCGGTGGGCGTGCGATCTACACCCTGACCATCCGCCATCCGCGCGGCGACCGCGTCCAGCTTCCCGCGCGCGGCTCCAAGCCGTTCGGCCCGTTCGAGGCGCTCGGAACGCCGGCGCAGGGCGCCCAGGACGAGGGCCTCGTCGTCGCCTCGACCTACGCCTTCGACGTCGTGGCGCTGGAACCGGGTTCCGGCGGCATCCCGCCGCTCGCCGTGAGCCTCGTCTCGCCCGACGGGAAGGCGTACGAGCTGGCGGCGCCGGCCGTGGCGGCGGAGGTCACCGACCCGACGGCCAATGAGCCGCTGGCCGATCTGAAGATGAAGGGCGCCAAGGGCGCGGACGGCCGGACCGACCGCGTCCGCCCGTACGTCGTGTACGTGCGCGACTGGACGCTGGCCTGGGTGCTGGGAATCGTCGGCGGCGTGCTGCTGGTCGCGGGGATCACCGCGCTCGTCACGCGGGCCGTGCTGCGGCGGCGTCGCGCGGCGCTGCCCTCCGGCCCGCCGCCCGTGCCGCCCTACCCTGCCGTCCGCGAGCGCCTCGCGATGCTGCGCGTGCCCGGCACCTACGTCCGGATGGGCGCCAAGCCGTTCCACATCGAGGTGGCCGACGCGGTCAAGGAGTACCTGGGCCGTCGCCACGATATCGATGCGCTGGAGATGACCTCGGAGGAGCTGCTCGACGCGCTCGAACGGCGCCCGGCCGGCGGCCTGGGGCGGGTCGAGATGGAGCTGTTCCTGGGAAGCTGCGACATCGTGAAGTTCGCGCGGGGCGAGCCGACGGAGCCCGAGGCGCTGGACGTGCTGGGCACGGGGGAGCGCATCGTGGAGCAGGTCGAGCGGGCGATGGTCCAGGTCGACATGCGTCGAGCGGCGGAGGATGCCGCGCGCGCCGCGGCCCAGGCGGCCGCGGCCCAGGCGATCGCGGCCCAGGGCGGACCCTCCGAACCGAACCTGGGGCCGCAGCCCGCGGCCGCCGTCCCGCTGCAGCCGCGCCCTGAAGGGCGCGGTTCGGTTGGCGAAGGCGGGGCTGGATTCGCGCCGGTGGCGCCGGTCGAGCCGCCCGCCGTGCCGCCGTACGCCCCGCCGGCGGCGCCCGTCCTCCGGCCGGACGAGTTCCCCACGCCCAAGGTGCTGCCGGCGGTGCGGCCGGACGGCGCACCCGGCAACAGGTCCGGGTCGGGGACGCCGCCCGCGGGAGGCACGCCGTGAACCGCAGGACGATCCTGCGCCTGCTGCCCCTGGCGGGCTTCGTGCTGCTCGCCGCGGCGCTCGTCGCCATTCCGTTGTGGCTCGATCGGAGCCACGTGCGGGAGCTGGGCGAGAACTGGCGCCTGCACTGGCCCTGGGCGCTGCTGGGGCTGCTCGTTCCCGCCGCGATCCTGGCGCTCGGCCTGTGGACGCGGCGCCGCCAGACCACGCGGTGGCGCTTCCCCCTGGCGCTGCTCGCCGCCGAGGGCCCGGTCTCCTGGCGCGTGCGGCTGCGTCACGCGCCGGTGGTCCTGCGCGCCGCGGGGCTGGGCCTGTGCATCGTGGCCCTGGCCCGCCCGCAGGGCTCGCACGAGCTGTGGGAGACCAGCTCCGAGGGGATCGACATCGTCCTGGCGCTCGACATGTCCGGCTCGATGCAGGAGCCCGACATGTTCCCCAACCGTTTCTCGGTGGAGAAGGACGTGGTGCGCTCGTTCATCGGCCAGCGCAAGAACGACCGGATCGGCGTGGTGGTCTTCGGCTCCGAGGCCTACCCGCTCTGCCCGCTCACCTCGGACCACACGCTGCTCGACCAGATGTTGGCCGACCTCGAGCTGGAGCACATGCCGGAGACGATGCAGAACACGGCGATCGGGGACGCGCTGGCGAGCGCGCTGGCGCGACTGGACAAGAGCGATGCGGCCTCGCGGGTCATCGTGCTGGTGACCGACGGCATGGACAACGAGAGCGACATCGACCCGCTCGACGCGGCGGCCGAAGCGAAGACGCAGGGCGTCCGCGTCTACACGGTGCTCCTGGGGGTGCAGGGCCAGGTGCTGGTGCCGCAGGCGGTGGATCTGCTGGGCAACCCGATCCGGCTGGGGGCGCCGCAGCAGTTCCCGACCGATCCGCAGCTCCTGAAGGACATCGCGAAGAAGACGGACGGGGCGTTCTTCGAGGCGGCGCAGCGCAAGGAGCTGGAGAAGGCGTTCCACGACATCCTGAACGCGCTGAAGAAGACCGAGCGGTCGAGCCGGGTGGAGCTGGCGAACGAGCGGTTCGAGTTCTTCCTGTGGCTGGCGGCGGCGGTCTTCGGTCTGGAGTTCCTGCTGCGCCACCTGTGGCTCCGGGAGCTGGCCTGATGCGCATCGGGCACGACCAGCTCTGGCTGTGGATCGTCCTGGGCGCCGTGCTGGCGGTGGCCGCCGGAACGCTGGTGGCGGGCTACTTCGAGCGCCGGCGGCGCCTGCGCCGGCTCGGCTCGGTCCAGGCGCTCGGCGCGTCGCTGCGTTCCCGGGCCCCCGGCCTGCGCACGATCAAGGGCGCGCTGTTCCTGCTCGGCCTGGGCGGCTTCCTCTTCGCCCTCTTGCGGCCGCAGCACGGCGGCCGCGAGCAGCTCATCCGCCAGTACGGGCTCGACGTCGTCGTCGCCGTGGATTTCTCCAAGAGCATGCTGGCCGAGGACGTCGTGCCCAGCCGCATCGGGCGCGTGCGCAACGAGATCGCACTGCTGCTGCGGGAGCTGGAGGGCAACCGCGTGGGCGCCGTCGCGTTCGCCGGCGACGCTATCGCCTTCCCCCTCTCCACCGACGTCTCGCTGGTCAACACGTTCTTCCGCAACTTCGATCCCGCGACGATGGAGCCGCCGGGGACGGCGATCGGCCGCGCGATCCGCAAGAGCCAGACGCTGCTGGACGAGGTCAACAAGCCGGCCGCGGGCTCGACCGAGCCCGCCAAGCCCAAGGATGACCGGGCGCGGATCATCATCGTCTTCACCGACGGCGAGGACCAGGAGGGCGATCCCGTCGCCGCGGCGCGACGCGCGGAGCAGGAATCGGGCGCGCGGGTTTTCGTGGTGCAGGTCGGCGAGCTGGGCGGCGCGACGATCCCGATCAAGGATCCGTTGACCGGCGAGATCACGCTCCACCACACGCGCTCGGGCGAGGTCGCCACGACCGAGCTCACGCCGCAGATGGAGGACAAGCTCAAGGAAGTGGCCTCGTCCCGCGCGGCCTCCGCGCCGGACTCGACCGACCGCTACTACCGGCGCCTGGGCGCCGACGGCTCGGTGGCCGGGGCGATCGAGACGGACATCCGCAAGCTGCGGCGCAGCGAGATGGAAGCGCGCAAGGTCACCCTCTACGATGAGCTATACTGGGTCGCTCTGCTCCCGGCCGCCGCGCTCCTCGCGGCCGATGGGCTGCTTCCCGCCGGGTGGGAGAGACGGCGGCGGAGAAGAACGGAGCCCACACGCAAGCCGGAGGAGAGGACGGGGAACGGCGATGAGAGACGGTGACTGCCATCCACACCCCGACGGGCGGGCCTCCCGTTTCCGAACCGCGGGCTTCAGCCCGCGGCTGGCGCCGCGGCTCAAGCCGCGCCCTGAAGGGCGCGGTTCGGTTGCCAAGTGGGTGCCATCCTTCGCCGTCGCCCTCGTCCTCTTGCTGTGGGCGCCGGGGGCGCTGGCGTGGGATCCGTTCTGGTCGGAGGATCCGGCGGTGGAGCGCGGGAACGAGCGGTTCCTGGCGCAGGCGCCCCGGGACGCGATCGACTCCTACCGTTCGGCCCCCATGAGCCAGCGGCCGGAGGTGCAGTACGACATCGGTCTGGCCGCGCTGGCGCTGGCCCAGAGCGTTACCCTCGCGACACCGCCCGCCGCGCCGGCCCCTCCCGCCGCGGCGCCCCTCGACATTGCTCAGGGCGGGCCGGGCACGGGCGCGGTGACGCCCGGCCAGCCGGGCACGCCCGAGGGCGCGACGGCCGCGCCTGCGCCCGCGACACCCACGGACGACCTCTCGCTGTGCCTGGCCGGCACCCGCCCGGCGTGCCTGCGCCTGGCGGCCGCCTCCTTCGCCCGCGCCACCGGCTCGCGCGACAACCCCGGCCTGCGAGCCAACGCCTTCCACAGCCTGGGCAACGTCTACCTCCTGCAGGCGGACGACGTGAAGCCTCCCGACCCGCCGGCCATCCCCGACCTGGCCGACAAGGAGTGCAAGGACGTCCAGGCCGCGCTGCAGGCCCTGCAGCAGGTCATCGATTCCTTCGCCGACGCCGCAGCACCGCTGGACAAGGCCGTCGACCAGTTCCGCTCGGCCCTGGTCGAGCGGCCCGGAGACCAGGACTCCTCGTGGAATCTCTCCCTTTCCGTCCGGCGGCGTCGCGAGCTGGACGATCGCAAGGAGACCCTGCTGGCCCAGAAGGCCGCTCTGGAGGCGCTGGCCGCCGAGAAGTGCAAGGACCAGAACCAGGATCAGCAGCAGAACCAGGACCAGAACCAAGACCAGGACCAGGACCAGAACCAGGACCAGAACCAGGACCAGCAAGAACAGCAGGACCGGCAGCAGCAGGACCAGCAGGACCAGCAGCAGCAGCAGAGCGAGGAAGAGCGGCAGCGGCAGGAAGAGCAGCGCCGGCAACAGCAACAACAGCAGAACGGCGAACAGCAGGACATCCAGCAGCAGCTTCAGAACCTGCGCGACCAGGAGGAGCTGTTCCAGCAGATGCGGCAGCGCGAGGAATCGCAGCAGGACCAGCAGCAGCCGTTCCTCGTCCCGCGGCAGGACCGTCAGGCGCCGGAGAGGGATTGGTGAGCGAGGCGAGACGGGCGAGCTTCAGCGCGAGACCAGGACGTGCCGCCGCCGGCGGAGGGGTGTTTTGCGTCCTGGTGGCCGCGTGGCTCGTTCCGGCCGCGGCGCAGGCCCAGGTTTCGGTCACGATTCGTCCCGTGCGCAGCTCGGTCTCCGTGGGCGAGTACCTGCGGGTCGATGTCGAGATCTCCTCCTCGGCCGGGATGCCGGACGCGATCGGCGAGCTGCCGGCTGCGGGCTTCGTCCAGGCGGGCGTCCAGACCTCGCAGTCGATGCAGTTCAGCTTCGGGATGGGCGGGGGCGGCCAGCAGCAGGTGACGCTCGTGCGCTCCTACACCCTGCAGGCGGCGCAGGCCGGCACGCAGACGATCGGGCCGGTGCAGGTGCAGCTCGGCAGCCGGGTCTTCTCCTCGGGGTCGGTGAAGGTGCAGGTCGCGCCCGGAAGCGGCAACGTCGTGGGACCCGGCGGGCCGGGGCCGATCCCGGCCAACCCGCCGGCCGCGCCCGAGCCTCAGGCCGAGGAGGTGCCGCTGTCGGCCTGCCGCCGGCCGGACGGCTCGCCACTCCCGCCGCAGGGCGCGGACGGCGAGGTGATCTGCCTGCTCGTCCAGCCGGACGTGTTCCTGGTGCTCGAGGCCTCGGACGCGCGGGTCTACCTGGGCGAGCCGCTGCGGATGCAGCTCCGGGCGTTCGTCGAGACGGACATGGTGGGGTTTTCGGCCGGACAGCTCTTCGCGCAGCTCATCCGCAAGGAGCCCGCGATGGAGGGCTTCCAGCGCACGAACCTGGAGCCGACGGAGATCAGCGTCGAGACGCAGTTCGTCCAGGGTCGGTCCTACCTGTGGACGACGATCCGGGACAAGCTCCTGTATCCCACGCGGATCGGCCGCTTGACCATCGGCCCGGCCGAGGCGGTGGTCACGCTGCGCGACTTCTGGCGCGAGCGGGAGATCCGGCGCGGGACGGCGGCGCTGCCGATCGAGGTGCTGGTGCTGCCGTCGGCGGGCAAGCCGGACGACTTCAGCCCCAACAACGTCGGCGCGCACCTGACCGTCACGGTCCACGCCTCGCCGGCCACCGTTCGTGCGGGAGAGGCGATCGAGGTCACCTTGGCGCTCACCGGCGAAGGGAATTTGGCCGGCTTCCGCATCGACCCGCCGGAGATTGCGGGTGCAACGATCATCAAGTCGTCGGACCGGCCGGTGGAGCCGACGCAGGACGATCTGACGGCGAAGCGGACCGTGACGTTCCTGGTGACGCCGTCGGCCGCGGGCGAGCTGGACCTGTCGGGCTTCGGGGTGTCGTACTTCGACTACCTCCAGGAGCGGTACGCGCGCGCGAACGGCGAGCCGCTGCGGGTGGCGGTGCTGCCGGCGGCGCCCGGGACGGCCTCGACGACCGCGTCCCCGGGGTCGGCGCCGAGCGTCCCCGGCGGTCCGGCGGCATCGATCCGTCCGTGGAACGATCTGGGACGCCCGGGGGCGCCGCTCTCCGGGCACTGGTGGTTCTGGGTCCTCCTGCTCCTGCCGCCCGTCTCGCTCGGCGGGTTGTACGCGGGGACCGCGGCGGCGCAGGCGATCCGCAGCCGGCGCGGGGTGCTTCGCCCGTCGGACGTGCTGCGGCGCAGCCGGGCGGTGTTGCGGCGCGTGGCGCGGGGCCGGGGCCAGGGCGACGCCGCGGCGCAGCTCGGCGCGATCGAATCGGCGCTGTTCGATTTCCTCGAGGCGCGGGTGGGCGAGCCGCTGCGCGGTTTTGCCACAACGGAGCTGCACCGGCGCCTGTCCGTCGCCGGGTTCCCCGACACGACCCTCGGGCGTCTGGTCGCGACCCTCGACACCTGCGCTTTCGGGCGCTTCGCCCCCTCGCAGAGCCGCCAACAAGGGGCTGCGGACGCGGCGCGCGGGGCGCTGGAGGTCCTGGACGACATCGATCGGGTGAAGCTGCCCAAAGCGCCGGAGGTACGGTCGTGAAAGCCCTCCTGCTGATCGTCGCCGTGGGGCTGGCCGTGGCGCGGCCGGCGGCGGCGCAGGAGTCGGTGGGCGACACGTTCCGGAAGGCGACGGAGGCGCTGGCGGCGGACCGCAACGACGAGGCGCTGGCGGGGTTCCATCACCTTGTGGCGCTGGGCTTCGAGAGCCCTAACCTGCTGTACGACCTCGCGGTCGCCTACCGGCGAACGGACCAGCCGGGGCGGGCGATCCTGGCGCTCGAGCGTCTCCTGGTGCTCGACCCCCGGGATGCCGACGCCCGCGGGTTCCTCGACGCGATCCGCACGGAGCTGGGCAAGGCGCGCCGGCGCGGGGAGGGGACCGCGGGGATCTTCCCGCGTCGCGGTTTCCTGCACGCAGCGGCCGCCAAGCTGCGCGAGCGGGACCTCGCGGTGGCGACGGTGCTCCTGTCGGTGCTGACTTTCGGCGTCCTGTGGGTGCGGCGCTTCTCGCGTCGCGAGGCCCTGCGGCTTGGCCTGGGCATCGCCGCCCCGGTCGCCGCCGCGCTGCTCGTCGCGGCCGGCATCCTCTTGTGGGCCAAGACCGAAGTGCAGCCGGGAGCCGCCGAGGCTGTGATCGTCTCGACGACGGGCGCGGCGCTGCACGAGGGTCCGACGAACGGCTCGCCCGAGACGATCCGCCTGCTCGAGGGCGACGTGGTCCACGTGGTCTCGCACGCGGGCGAGTGGAGCGAGGTCGTGGACGAGGCCGGCCGCCGCGGCTGGGTCGCCCCCGGCAACGTGGGGGAGATCTTCGGACCGTACGTGGTGGAGCGGTAGAGGGGTGGTACCGTTGTTGGTTGTTGGTGGGTCGAACGGGACGAGTTGTTGGTCCGGACGGGTGCGGTGGAGGGGTGGCGCGGTGGCGCGGTGGGACAGGGAAGGCGTGCCGTTACCCTGGACTTCGTTCGCGGACGCGGCGGGCCAATTCGGCGATCTGGGCGAGAAAGCGAGGAGAATCGACGGGGCCGATCTCGCGCAGGAGCCGTCGTCTCGCCACGTGCACCTGCTGGAGGGCATAGTCGTCCGGGAACTCCCGACGCGCTGCCGCCCAGATGTCCTCGTCCGTTTCCGACGGAGCCGACAGACCAGGATCGCTCATCCTATTCCTCCAGGAACTCGGCCGGTGTCGTTATCACCAGAGGCCGGTAGCCGAACCGCGAGTTGATCAGGTTCACGCTGTCCCGCGTCCGTTGCCGGACCAGATGCCGCAGGTTCCAACTCACCACCGCGTCCGCCTCCAGCACCGTCGCCACCGCGACGTGGACGGCGTCCACGGAAGCGGAGCCGGGAACGGCTCCCGACACGAGGTACTCTCGCGCGAGAACGCGGGCCTCCTCGCCCACGGACGACGTCTGCAACCCAGCGGCCAGCCGCAGCATTCCGTCGGCCAACCCGCGATCGTCGGTGGCGGAGATTTCCGCCAGCACGAGGTCCGAGATCCACGTGTCATACCGATCCAGAAGATCCCAGAACAGAACGGTAAGGGCGCGCCGCTCGGGCGAGCGGCCATCGAAGTAGGCAGAGAGGACCGACGTGTCCAGGTACAGTCGCTGGCGTCTCGATCGAACCATCAGCCCCAGCCCGGCAAGGAAACGGGGTTGGGAGCGTCGCCCGACGCGCACGGCCCGTTTCGCCCGGGGACCGGGATCTCCCGGTCCCGTCCGGGCCAGCATAGCACAGGCAGCGAACCATCACCGACGGCGCCCAGCGGGACGGCGCCTTCGGCCGCGCCATCCGCCTCGCCGTCACCGGAGCCGGTGGAAGGGGCGGGGGGGCGGCGGAGGGGAGCGGACGAGCCGACGAGCGGACGAGGGGGGGGAGAGGGCGGGCGGACGACGGAGCGGAGGAACACGCGGTCGCGTTGACAGGCTGGGATGCGAGAGCCATCGTGTCCGGTGGGAGGAGGGTTTGTGATGGCAGAGTTGTTCAAGATGCCACTGATCCTCTCGGCGCAGCCGGAAGGCGGATACGTGGTCACGAGCCCGATCCTTCCCGAACTGGTCACGGAAGGGGACACGGTCGAGGAAGCCTTGGCGAATGTCCGCGATGCCCTGGAGGCGGTCATCGAGATCTACGAGGACCAGGGGCGGGAGCTTCCGGCGCATCTGCGTCAGGATCCGGCGTCCTCGCCGATCTGGTTCGAGAGCGTGGTGGCCCGCCCGTGAAGTATCGGGAGGCGGCGCGCCGGCTTGGACTCGAGTGGGAGGCGTTCCAGGAGCGGTGACCCGTGGCAAGGGTGCTATCGGCCCGCATCGCGCCGCGTCGGCCGGATCAGCATGCCGTCCGGGCCGACGAGCATGCCTGCGGAGGACGCGTCGGGGACGGACGGCGCGCCGGCATCGACCGCATCCACGGTGGCCCCGGGATCGGCCGGCGTCGCGGTGTCCGGCGGCGTTCCTTCGAAAGCATCCGCGGTTCCATCCCGTTCAGTCCTTCCGGGATCGGTCGAGTCGGCGGTGGCGGTCCGGTCGGCCGAGGGGGTCGACGGGCCGTCCGGTCCCGTCCCTGGCGTCACCTCGCGATCCCCGTCGGGGAGCACGGCCCCCGCGTCCCGGATGTCGCGGGAGTCGTCTCGCCTGTGCACGTCGCGCACGCCGGCATCATCGCCCCCGGAGGTCCAATCGACGGTGGCGACGTCCGTCGCAGCGGCCTCCGCTTCCGGAGGCTGGTCCCCGATCGTTCCGGCCTCGCCATCGGGTTCCTCGTCCGGACCGGCGGGGTCCGGCTCGGCGCCGGTGGACGCATCTTCGGATTCCGCGCCGCCGGCCGACGACGGCGAGGGGCGCCCGCCCTGGACAACATCCGGTGGACCAAGAAGCTCGGCCGGGTCGGCTGGTCGGGAAGCCCCGGCGTGGGACGGGGGCCCGGAGTTTCGGGTCGCATTCCGGATCACGACGACCGCCAGTACCAGCGCGACAAGCACGATCGCGCCAAGCACAACGGCCCGTCGCGGTTGCGACGTGTGCGTGGTGGTCGCGTGGACGGCGAGTTGTCCGGTGTCGCCGTGATCGGTCGGGCGACTGCCGCTCAGTCCGGGGGGGACCGGCACGGCGTCCCGGTCCGCTGCGGCGCTCGCGGGAGTCGGTGCGGTCATCGCGGGGGTCTCGATGCGGTCGTCGACGAAGGAAAGAGCGGACGCTTCCACGGTCGCGGCCAGCCCGTCGACGCCGGTTGCGCGGCGAACTGCGCGCATCGGCCCCGAGGTGACGGACGCGCCGGCGGAGTCGTCGCTGCGACCGACGTCGGGCCCCGGTGCGACGACGGTCGGGGCGAGTTCCGGCGCTCGGAACCGGCGCACGACCCTTGGGGGCGCCCCGACTCCCGGAGTACCGGCCAGAACCGCGGCGGACGCACGAGCCTCCGCGAACGGACGCAACGCCTCGATGAACGCCGCCGCGTCCGGATAGCGGTCGCTCGCCCTCTTCTCCAGCGCACGGTCCGCGACCTCGGAGAGGCCACGCGGCGTTCCGGCGACCGCCTCCGCCAGCGGGACGTGACGGATCTGGAGGACCTTGTAGAGCACCTCGACATCGACGGCGCCGTCGAAGGGCGGAACGCCGGCCAGCATCTCGTACAGGATGGCACCGACAGCCCAGATGTCGGTGGCGGGCCCCACGGTCGGGTCGGCGCGCGCCTGTTCGGGAGACACGTACCACGCGGTGCCGAGGAACGTGCCGGGCTTGGTCAGCTTCATGTGTGGGCGGCGCGGCGGCTGAGAAGGCTCTTGGGCGCCGGCGGGGTCGTTCACCAGAACGATGCCGAAGTCGAGGACCTTGACCTGTTCGCGCGGCAGCACTCCGGGCTGCCGCCGGAGCCACGAATCATCCAGGCGCGGGCAGAGGAAGATGTTGTCGGGCTTGATGTCGCGGTGGACGATTCCGGCACGATGCGCGGCGGCGAGCGCGTCGAGCACCTGGCCGGCGATGTCGATGGCCCGAGGCACAGCGATCCGGTGTTCGGCCTCCAACTCCTGACCCAGCGAACGCCCGTGAAGAAGCTCCATGGCGAAGAAGGGCAGGCCGGAGTCGAGCGTGCCGAAGTCGAGTACCTCGATGATGCCCGGGTGTCCGATGGCGGCCGCGGCACGCGCCTCGCGCTGGAACCGCGTCAGGTTCCGGGGCGCCGCGGCCAGGTCGGGCGAAAGCACCTTGAGCGCCACGTGTCGGCCGAGGCGCGTGTCCTCTGCTTCGTAGACGAAGCCCATGCCGCCCTCGCCGATGAGGCGCCGAACGCGGTATCGATTCGTGACGTTCTTGCCGACGAGATCCTCGGGGCGCATCAGCGGCCTCGCAGGCCTCGGTGCCCGGATTCGGCATCGCCGCCGGGGCTACCGGATCGGGATGTGGGCCGCGGCATCGATGAGTTTCCTGTACAGCTCGGCACAGCGGCGCTCGAGCGCCTCGATCCGGACTCGCGCCTCGCGCGCATCGGCGTCCAGCTTCGCCAACGCTTCGCCGCGATTGGCCTCGAGCTGCTCGAGCTGGAACTGCACGTCCGCCAGCTCGGCCTGCCCCGCTTCGCGCGCCTCCTGGGCGTGGTGGTGATCGTGCATGGCGATGCGGCAGCGGGAGGCCGCCTCGCCCGCTCCGATGTACGCATCCAGCAGCGCTTCGTACGCTGCCGCATCGTCGCCGCTGGGCTCAGCCTTGATCGGTCGGACACCACGCGCGCCCTTGTCGGCAGCCACGAGCCGTACGCGCGCCTCGACGAGGCTGCGGCGTGCGTCGGCATGGGCCTTGCGGACGGCATCTTCAGCCTGTTCCAGGCCGGGGATGCGTCCGCCAAGTGTGTCGCGCTCGGTGCAGAGCGCCTCCAACGCACGATCGAAGCGTTCCCGGGCGGCGGCATCGCGGACTCCCTGTTCGGCCAAGCGCGACTCGAGCGTCCGCGCTTCGAGGCCGGCGCTCTCGATGCCGTTCACGGCGAACTCCAGCTCGGCGACCTTCATGCCTGCGTCTCCGCGCTGGCGGCGCGCCCACGCGGAAGCTCGTTGGAGGAACTCCTTCCATGCGGTGATGCTGGTCGTGGAGACGCGGAGCATCAAGGCATCGGCGGCCGGGAAGGCGTCGTGCTCGACGGTCAGGGCGCGCCCGACGGCCGCGGCTTCCTCTCGGGACGAGGTGGCCATGGCTTCGAGGAGGGAGTCGATGCGCCCGGCCAATTCGTGCATGTTCTGCGGGCGGTCCTCGGGTCGCTTCTCCAGACAGCTCATCACGAGGTCGTTGACGGACGGCGGCAGGCCAGGGCAGGCCGAAGCGAGGGGCCGGGGCTTCTCGGACACGTGCATGACCAGGAGTTCGGCCACGCTGTCCGCCTGGAACGGCGCGCGGCCGGAGAGCGCCTCGTACAGGACGGCGCCCAGCGAGTAGATGTCCGTCGCGGGCGTCGTTTCCTTGTGCAGGACGATCTCCGGCGCGAGGTAGCAGGGGGTGCCGAGCATCTGGCCGGTCTTGGTGAGGCGTTGCTCGCCCTTCAGGAGTGCGATGCCGAAGTCGAGCACCTTCACGTCGGGTTCTTCCCCTTGGGAGCCCGGGCGCCGAACGAGGAAGATGTTGGAGGGAGTGACGTCGCGGTGAATGATGGCGAGGTCGTGGGCGGCGCCGAGGCCGCTGCACGCGGCCCGAGCGATGCGCAGCGTCTCCTCGGGTGGCAGTCCGCCGCGGGCGAGGCGTTCCTGGAGCGACTCGCCGTCGAGGAACTCCTGGACCATGTACAAGCGGTCCTCATCGGTTCGGCCCAGGTCGAGCACTTCGACGACGTTGGGGTGGCGGATGCGATTGACGGCGCGGGCTTCGCGGTAGAACCGCTCGCGCGTGACGGGGTCGCGGCTGAACTCGGGCAGGAGCAGCTTGAGGGCGACGACGCGCTCGATGGCCTCGTGGCGGGCCAGGTAGACGGCGCCCATGCCGCCGACGCCGCGAAGGGCATCCAGACGATAGCGACCGTCGATCGTCCGTCCGACGAGCGACTGTGGAGTCTCGACGCCTTCCGCGTGGGCGGCCGGCGCGCCGCCGGGCGGCGAGCCTTGCGGTCGTGCGGGAGCGCCGGCAGCGGCCCGCCGGAGGGCGGCATCTGCTTCTTCGAGCGTCTTGACGGAAATCGCGAACTCGGTCGGTCCTTCCTCGTCGACGGCGGCGGGAACGGGGACCGGTGGCTGCGCGTGTGGCCGCATCCGGCCATGGTCTGGTGGTGGGGCGGCGGGATGGCGTCTCGCCGCGGCGCCGGGTCTGGCGGGCGGGGTGACTGGGCTGGGTCGTGCGGGCGGGGGGTTCTTCAGGGGCGGTGGGGGAACGGATGGGCAGCGGCGTTCCGCGGTGCGCCGGGCACGGCCGCCGGGGGTCCGCCCTCGGTCGTCGCCCCCTACCACGACAAGACCAGGCCGGAGGGCAGGAGGTCGAGGCTCGGCATCACCTCTTCTTCTTCCCACTCCTCCTCGGGCGGTCCCAACTCGAAGAACAGCCACGTCCCCACGGCGACGGCGGCGAGGCCGAGGCCGAGCAGGGCATCGGTGACGTACATGTACGTCTTGCCGTCGCCCCTCAACTCCTCGTCCAGCCCACCCCCGTCATACCAGTCGTTCCAGTTCAGCACCGCGAGCGTGCCGGTCGCGATCATCGCCGCAGCGGAGGCGCTGGCGATCCCGACCATGCTCCAGAACCACGGTTCGTACGGATCCTCGTACGGGATTTCGAGCACGCCGCCTGTGGTGACGACCTCGCCTTCGCCGACGGTCGTGTCCCCGGCCGAGAGCTCGACTCGCAGCACTTCTCCCGCCGCGACATCCACCGTCGCCCGCGCGGGCGCCATCCCGGCGCCTCCTGCGGCTACCTGATGACGTCCAGGCTCCACGGCGATCCAGTCCGGCGGCGGGGCCGTACCGACGTTGCCGTCGTCGATTTCGATCGTCGCTCCGTCCTCGGCGCCGACGATCACGAGCCTGCCGATTTCTGGCGTCAGTTCGGCGAGCATGGCGTCCACGATCCCGCGTTCCTCTTCGGTCATGTCAGGCCCCACGGCCTCAACCCACTCCCGGAAGCTGTTCGCCGCCGCCGCGCGTTGCGCAAGCTGACGCTGGCACATCGCGATGTTCCAGACGGTGTCGGCGCTAGGCTCCAGGGCCTGGGATTCCTGGAAGGCGGCGAGGGCTCGCTCATTGTCGCCGGTCTGGGTCAGGCGGACGGCGCGGTCAAAAACGACGTCCGCCCTTGCGGCCGCGTTACCTTCCTGCGCATCCGCTCCGCTCGTCCAGACCGCGACGCACGCGGTGAGCACGGCATTCACGCTGCGAACCGGCTGTGCATAGCGCCGTCCTGCCTCGCCGACCTCTGCTCTACCGGAAGCGCGGTACGTCGCCACATCGAGGCTTCTCGATGATGATGGTTGCTCGCGTCCCATCCGCGTTCCTTCACGCCGCCGCCCTACAGGAACGGACATGTGAAAGGATCCCAGCTTACGGAGATGTTCCGATTCTCATCCAGATCCGGTGAGAACATGCATGATGCCGTCCAATCCGACCCGCGTTGGCAGGCGACCGGTGGCGGATAGGAGCCGCAGCCGGAGGCCGCCAAGTCCAGACATCCGCAGTCCGTGGCGCTGAAGCAACGCTGCCAAGCGACATGTCCGGGACAGGGGGGCAACGAGCCGATGGAGCAGCCTTCGCGGCGGACCACCACGTGATGCGTTGCAGCGAGGGTGACCCTGATCGAGTGCACTTCATTAGGCACAGGGATCGAAACGTCGTCGCAATGGCGCGGCGAACTGCTGAAGGCTATGGTGGTCCATAGGGTGCCGCAGGCGTGGTCGCTGTAGAGCTGGATTCCCTCGCTCGCCGGGAGGCACTCCGACGCACCTGGCGGTGAGCAACCAGCACTGCATGTGCCGTTCCCCAACTCCCCGCAGGCGTTCCTGCATGGCGAGGGCTGGCCCAGTACGCAGGCGAAGCCGTCATCTGGGCTGGTGTCGCAGTCGTCATCCGCGCCGTTGCAAACCTCAGCCGGCCCCGCGCAGGCGCTCCCGGTTGGTAGTGCGCAGGTGGCTGTACAGGTCCCGCTGCCAGCACCACACGCGGTTGAACAGGCCACCGGCCGACCTTGGACGCAGGGGAAGCCGTCGTCCGGCAGGCCGTTGCAATCATCATCCTCACCGTTGCAGGTCTCCGCCGGGCGGGGGCAGTCCACGGGTCCCGGGCGCTGGCACGACGAGCTACAAGTGCCCGTGCCGACGCTGCCGCAGGTCGTCGTGCAGGACGTTGCTTGGTCCGCGCAGCACTCGAACTCGTCATCACATACGCCGTCGCAGTCGTCGTCGACACCGTTGCATGCCTCGCTGGGCGGAAGGCAGCCGGCGTCGGTCGGGATCGTGCATGCCGAAGTGCAGTCACCCGAACCCATGGTTCCACAGGTCGTCGGACAAGCAACTGTCGCGCCTCGCACGCAGGGAAAGTCCTCGTCGGTCGCGCCATCGCAGTCGTCATCCACGGCGTTGCACGACTCAGGGGGCGGGGTACATTCGTCCGCGCGCGGGATGGTGCAGGCTTCCGTGCATGTCCCCGTTCCCGTGGTAGCGCAGGTCGTAGTGCAGGGAGCCACCGAACCAGGTGGGGAGCAGGGGAACGAGGTGTCCGGGACGGCAACGACACAGGCCCCCTCGTCGTTACAGTATTCCTCGTGAGTGCATTCCGACTCGGGGCTGTCGCAGAGGGCACCTGCTGCTCTCGGCGCCCAACCGGAGTCATCATCCCCGCGCGGCCGGCATTCCTCGCAGTCGTTGTCCGGGTTGATGTAGCCCGGCGGCACCCTCCAGTCCGTCGAGCCGGGCAAGCGAACGGGCTGCGGGAAATCGGTTCGATCGGGATACCCACCTGGACGGTCGGGCACGAGACACCAGTCCGGATCTTCGCGCTGGGCTATCAGACTGCAACCAAGCGTGGTGCACAGGAGCGAGACGAGAGTCCTCCCCTTCATCGCAGGTACCCCATCCCTGCCGCCGGCGGAGCGCCGGGCGACCCACCCCGGCCGCATGGTGCCTCCCCTCCTGACAGGTCGCTCATCTACGGCACCCCCGTGCAACACCGGACTCCGATGTCGGTGTCCGCGTAGGGCGACGCCTCCTGGTACGCGAGCGAGATGGCGCCGGCGTACGTGCCGTACGACCAGTAGCCGGAACGGAGTGGCGCGACCGGAAGGGCCGCCACCCAGATCACCCGGCCGCCGAGGGCTGTCGCGGAGCCCTCGTCCACGAGTCGCGGACCCCAGAGCGAGCGCCAGGCATCCGCCGACGGCGTTCTTTCCAGAAGAGCCAACGCGGAGGTCGGCGGCACCCAGTCGGCCACCCACTCCCAGAGGTTGCCACGCAGGTCATCCACCCCCCAACCGCTGACGCAGGAGGAATTGCTGCCCGGATCCGAGCCGGCGTTCCCTGTCGGCCGAGGCACGGCGACGTGCGTGTGGCAGCGGCTATTCGTCGTGCCATCGTTCTCCCCAGGGTCGGCCACTCCTGCGGCCGCGGCGTGCCACTCGCTGCTCGTGCAAAGCCGCTTGCCCGCCAACAGACACGCTTGCTGCGCCTGGAACCACGTCATCATTCGCGACGGGACGACGCCGGCAATGGAACACGCGAACACCGGCACCGACCAGTTGCCGTCGTCGGGAAACCCGCCCACCGGCGGCTGTTCAACCTGGTCGCCGGGGCGATCGTAGGGCGTGGCCCACGTGGAGTCGACCTGGACGATCTCCGCCGGGTAGTCGTCCACCGGATTCGAGCCCCCCGCAGAGCCGTACGGCACCCCGGCCCCGTCGCACGCGCCTTCGTTCCAGAACGATTGCGCGACGAGCGCCGCCTCGTACTGGTCGATCCAGTAGGAACCCACCTTGATCATCGAGTCGTTGCCGAACGAGCAGCGTACCACCTCCGTGTCGGTCTCCTCGCGGTGGTACGCGCGTTCGCTCCCGCCGTACGCCACCAGCCTGGGACAATCGACCGGCTGTGCGGTGGCCTCGATCGCGCCCGCGACGGTCCGCGAACCGCCGCCCGATCCCGGCCGGAGACCCGTCCCGCCCGGCTGCGGCCGCGGCGTCGATGGCCCCCCTCCTCCGGGCAGCGACGCCGATCCGATCCACACCCGCTGGGGCATGATCGTCGCGCCGACCTGGACCTCGACCCAGACGTCGGCATGGGTGCGAAGGGGTTCCAGACAGGTTCGGGCCAGGGGGACCTGGAACCTGCCGTCGGTCACGGTGGTCCCCGGTCCGGCCGTCGTGCACAGCACCGTTCCTCCGCTCGCCGCGTCATAGACCCGCAAGGTCACGTCGCGGGCCCCGGTGACCGGTGCCCCGCCCTCCTCGATCGTGCCGTGGAAGTTGACCGGCGCCGACGCGTCCCCGGCCTGCGCGGCCAGGTCGGCCGAGCGGACCAGCAACATCGCCGCCAAGATCGAGACGGTGACACGCCCCGCACCGCCACTCGAATCGCGCCGGCCCCGCCCCCCCTCTGCGTTCATGGCCCAAGCCCTCCCGAGACGCAGATATCTCCGGCACACGTCTTGCCGGCGGGGCCGAACCCCGTGCCGGAGTAGCGCCGGGGACCGGCGGCGGGTGCGACGCCGACACCGGTCGAGATGCCGGCGGCCCGGAGCACGGGATCGCCCGGCGATACGTCGCCCGCAGCACCCCCGGTGATGGGCTTGGCGCCTCCCCCCACGTCGAAATCCCGATCGAGATCGAGCACCGCGGAACTCGCGGCGACGTCGGAGGCGGCGGCGGCCGCCGAGACGGATCCGGCATCCGCGGACACCACATCGGCGGTCCGCGCCCCACTCGCGGATCCGCACGACGCGACGATGCCGAGAGACAGCATTCCGGCGAAGCTCCCGATCCCCCGCAGCAACCCCATGCCGAACGCACTACAACGATACGGTGTAGTTGTCAAACACCACCATCATGGGCTGTAGTGGCGGCGGCTGGCGGGCGAGCATCCCGAATCGAGGTGCATGCGTGGCGCGCCGGCCGCAGGAGATTCTTCGCCGTCTGGGAACGCGACTGCGTGACGCTCGCAGCGACCTGGGCCTGACGCAGGCCGATGTCGCCGATCGCGCCGGTGTCAGCGTGAACTACGTGTCGGAACTGGAGCGAGGGCTGCGCAATCCGACGGTGCTCAGCTTGCACCGCATCGTCACCGCGGGGCTCGGCGCCGACCTCGGCCAACTCCTCGGCTCCGCGGCGCCAAGGCGAGGGACCGCGGAGCCGTACCCGACCGCGAGCGAGCTTCGCGGCATCACTTCTCCCGCATCGGACGGCAGCGCATCGACGAGACGGGCGATCGAACGGCGCCTCGCGATTCTCGTCGCCGGCACGCCCCCCGGACACCGCCGGCGGCTGCGCGCCCTGCTCGGCGCCATCACGGACCTGCTCAAGTAGGTGTCCGAGCTGACCGCGCGGCTTGCGGTCGTCCCCGGCCGGCCCTACGATGGCCTCGATGCGGCGGTTCAACACGGCCGGCCCGTGCGACCCGGAGATGCACTACATGCTTCCGCCGGAGCCGCGGCTGCCCGAGGCGCGGGGGCTGGTGGCACAGAACGGGTACTTCGTGGTCCACGCGCCACGGCAGACCGGGAAGACCACGACGCTGCGCGCGCTGGCGCGGACGCTGACGGCCGAGGGCACGTACGCGGCGCTGCACTTCTCCTGCGAGGCGGGCGAGCCGGCGGGGGACGACTACGTGGCGGCCCAGCGGGCGGTGTTGGCCGACCTCCGAGGCCGCGCAGCGATCGAGTTCCCGGTCGAACTGCGGCCTCCGGAACCCTGGCCCGCGTCGACGCCCGAGCATGCGCTGTCGGACGGGCTTCACGCGTGGGCCGCGAGGTGCCCTCGTCCGATCGCCCTGTTTTTCGACGAGATCGACGCGCTGCGCGGCGAGAGCCTGCGGTCGGTCCTGCGGCAGCTCCGCGCGGGCTATCCCGACCGGCCGCGGGCCTTCCCGGCCGCCGTCGTGCTCTGCGGCCTGCGCGACGTCCGGGACTACAAGGCCGCCTCCGGCGGCGACCCGTCACGCCTGGGAACATCCAGTCCCTTCAACATCAAGCTGGACTCGCTGCGCCTTGGGGATTTCTCGGAAGCGGAAACGAAGGTGCTGTATGCGCAGCACACGGCCGAGACGGGACAGGCGTTCTCGGAGCAGGCCCTCGCGCGGGCCTTCGAGCTGACCGGCGGCCAGCCATGGCTGGTCAATGCGCTCGCCCGCGACGTGGTCGAGAAGCTCGGGATGGTCCCGCCGACAACCATCACCGACGAGCACCTCGAGGAAGCGAAGGAGCGACTGATCCTCGCCCGCCAGACGCATCTGGATTCGCTCGTCGCGCGCCTGCACGAGCCGCGCGTACGGCGGATCATCGAGCCGCTCCTGGCCGGAACGGTGCTGATCGGCGACGCCTATGACGACGACTTCCAGTTCGTGCGCGACCTGGGGCTGGTGGCGCCGGACGCACCGGCACGGGTCGCCAATCCGATCTACCGCGAGGTCATCGTGCGCGCGCTGGCGACCGGGATCGAGCACCAGGTAGTGCTGGAGCCGCGCCGTTTCATCCTGCCCGATGGCCGGCTCGACCTGCGCCTGCTGCTCCAGGAGTTCTCGGCGTTCTGGATCGAGCACGGCGAGGTGCTGGAATCCGGGATCGGCTACCACGAGGTTGCTCCGCAATTGGTGCTGATGGCCTTCCTGCAGCGAGTGGTCAATGGTGGGGGCTACGTCGATCGCGAGTACGGCGTCGGGCGCGGACGCATCGATCTGTGCGTCCGCTGGCCGTACCGCGACGCCGCCGGCGTGCGGACGTGGCAACGCGAGGCGATCGAGCTGAAGGTGTGGGCTCCGAGGAAGCCGGATCCCGTCGAGCGCGGGCTGGCGCAGCTCGACGAGTACCTCGAGGGACTGGGGCTCGACCGCGGAACGCTCGTGATCTTCGACCGGCGGCCCGACGCGGGGGAACTCGCGGTGCGGACGCGGTTCGAGGAGTCTCGCAGCCCGAAGGGGCGGAAGGTGACCGTGCTGCGAGGGTGAAGGGCGGTTTGCCCGAGGGAGCCCGCCCCAGTCCCTGTTGGAAGCCTCGTTCGCCGCAGAATCGTGGGCCTTTTCCACCGGCCACGTGCCAGGTGCACCTCATGTTCGGCATCACTTCTCCCGCGTCGGACGGCAGCGCATCGGCGAGACGGGCGATCGAACGGCGCCTCGCGATTCTCGTCGCCGGCACGCCCTCCGGTTACCGCCGGCGACTGCGCGCCCTGCTCAGCGCCATCACGGACCTTCTCAAGTAGGGCCCGACCCGGTGGACCACCCTCCGGATTCGGCCTATCGTCGCAGGGTGGCCAAGCGCAAGAACCGATCCGGCCAAGATGAAGTGTTGGTCGAGGACCTCTTCGAGCGGCCTCCCCTCAACGACGCCGACCTGGCGCGGCGCATGCGCGGCATCGAGCCCGCCGCGCTGCGCCGCCTGATGCTCGCACGGCTCTGTCGCCCGGGCCTGACCCGCGGCGAGGCCCAGACCGCCGGCGCCGCACTGACCCGCGTCGGCCCGGAGGGCATCCTCGAGGACCTGCTCGCCTTGGTCGCCGACCCCGCGGCCACGTGCCATGCCCGGTTGGCCACGCTGGATGTCCTTTCCGCTACGGCGATGGCGGATCTCCAACAGATGCTGCGAGGTCTCCCCCCGGCGGAGGCGGACGAGATCACCGTCCTGCCCTACGTGGACTTCCTCGCCGACGCCAAGGGCACCCCGGCGCTCGCGACGCTGGTGACGAAGATGGTGCTGTCCGCGCCCTCGGAGGCTCGGCGCTCCGCGCTGGACGCGATCGGCCAGGCGCGACGCAGATTGGGCGTGCGTGCCGTGGATGCCTATCGCGACGCGCTGGCCCGTTCCGAGATCATCGGTGATGCGGCGCTGCGCGAGCCAATCCTGCTGGGCCTGATCGAGGAAGCCGACGCCGACGCGCCCGGCTTGCTGGCGACGCTGCGGATGAAGGCGCCGGCGGACGCCCGGCCTGCGCTCCAGGCCGCTCTGCTGCGGATCGCCACGGCGCGCGCGGAAGGTCGTGCGGCGACGGCTCCATCGGACCTCGAGGCGTGGGCGGGAACGCCTGACGGCCAGGCGACCCTCGTCGTTCTCGTCGACATTCCCAACCCCGATGGCAGCCACACCGCGGTCGATTTCTGCCTCCGGCTCGACCAGGACGTGCGCAACGTCCTGGTGGTCCCGCGCGCGTCGCCGGACGACATCGCCCGCGTGATGCGGGAGCTCCGCGACGGAAGCGGCTGCGCGTTCACGCGAATCCCGATCAGCCAGATGGCCTGGTTGGTGGACGAAGCCGTGGCGCGGACCCGCGCGACCGGATGTGAGCTTCCGGACGGGGCGGAAGCGGCGGTGAATCTCCTGGCCCGGATCCCGCGGGAGGAGCCTCTGCCGTTGCCGTCCCCCGCCGCGGGAGTGGGCATCGACGTGGTCCGGAAGATGATCGAGCGGCGTCCGTTCGGCGCGTGGTTCCTCGACGAGGGCGACCTGGCGGGCTACGGAGTCCCGGCGCCCCCGGACGACCGCAGCGGTCTGGAGGACTGGATGCCGGCCGCCTTGGCCGTGCTCGCGAGCAGCAGGGTCGCCGGGCGACTCGTGGCGATGGCGGAGTACATGGCGCGCTGGTCGAGCTGGTCGGGGGCAGAGGCGGAGTCCGGGCAGTGGTGCGCGGTGGCCGCGGGACTCCGCTCCGACTTCGTGCGGAGTCCCCTGGCACGAGCGATGCTCCAGGGCTTCTTCGATCCGGTGCGGGGGCGGGTCGGGCCGAGCAAGGTGGCCGCCCGCGAGGCGATCCGCCAGACGCTCAAGGACGGCTTCTTCGCCGACGTCGTCGCGCCCCAGGGAATCGATGTGGCGCGGCTCGACTTCGCCGAGGCGATTCGCCTGGGCTTCGACGTGGGCATCTCGCGGCTGGCCGGACACGAACGGCCGCGAGACGAGGATCTGGACGTCCTCGCCGTGGACCTCGGCAGCGTCTTCGCGGAGCACGAGATCGCGCGAGCAGCGTCGCGCGACCCGCCGGGCGGCGGCGAGATCGACAGGCGCGTCGAGCGCGCGGTTGCCGCACACGCGGGACTGCCGGGCGGTGCGCTGGCGCTGCTGGCGGAGTACGCCGTCGTCGGCGCGGAGGGCTTGTTCGAGAAGGTGTGCGCGAGCTGTCCGGTGCGCTGCCTGTGGCACCCGCATGACCGGATGGACGAGGTCTTCTTTGCCGAGCAGCGGCCCGCCGACCTCCGGCTGCGCGACGGCCGGCGTGGACGTCCGGGCTGAGCGCGCGGCTTGCGGTCGTCGCCGGCCGGCCCTACGATGGCCTCGATGCGGCGGTTCAACACGGCCGGCCCGTGCGACCCGGAGATGCACTACATGCTCCCGCCGGAGCCGCGGCTGCCGGAGGCGCGCGGGCTGGTGGCGCAGAACGGGTACTTCGTGGTCCACGCGCCACGGCAGACCGGGAAGACGACGACGCTGCGCGCGCTGGCGCGGACGCTGACGGCCGAGGGCACGTACGCGGCGCTGCACTTCTCCTGCGAGGCGGGCGAGCCGGCGAGGGACGACTACCTCGGCGCGCAGCGCGCGGTACTGGGCGACATCCGGGCGAGCGCGGCGCTGATGCTCCCGCCGGAGCTGCGGCCACCGGATCCATGGCCTGCGGCGGACCCGGAGCAGCTCCTGACCGCCGCGTTGGGCGCGTGGGCCGTTGCATGTCCACGGCCCGTCGTCCTGTTCTTCGACGAGATCGACGCGTTGCGCGGCGAGAGCCTGCGCTCGGTCCTCCGGCAACTCCGCGCCGGGTTCACCAGGCGCCCGGCGGCCTTCCCGGCGTCGGTCGCCCTGTGCGGCCTGCGCGACGTGCGCGACTACAAGGCCGCCTCCGGCGGCGACCCGTCACGCCTGGGCACCTCCAGTCCGTTCAACATCAAGATCAAGTCGCTGCGGATCGGTGACTTCAACGAGGGAGATGTTCGGGCCCTGTACGGGCAACACACCACCGAGACGGGCCAAGCGTTCTCCGAGGAGGCGCTGGTCCGGGCCTTCGAGCTGACCGGCGGCCAACCGTGGCTGGTCAACGCCCTCGTCCGCGAGGCGATCGAGGAGATGCGCGTCCCCCCGGCGGATACGATCACCGCCGAGCACCTCGAGGAAGCCAAGGAGCGCCTGGTCCTCGCCCGCCAGACGCACCTGGACTCGCTCGTCGCGCGCCTGCACGAGCCCCGCGTGCGCCGGATCATCGAGCCGCTGCTGGCGGGAAGCGTCGTGCTCGGCGACGCCTACGACGACGACTTCCAGTTCGTGCGCGACCTGGGGCTGGTGGCGCCGGGCGCACCGGCACGGGTCGCCAATCCTATCTACCGCGAGGTCATCGTGCGCGCGCTGGCGACCGGGATCGAGCACCAGGTGACGGTCGAACCCCGGCGATTCGTGCTGCCCGACGGCCGGCTCGATCTGCGCCTGCTGCTCCAGGAATTCGCCGCGTTCTGGGTCGAGCACGGCGAGGTGCTGGAATCCGGGATCGGCTACCATGAGGTCGCCCCGCAGCTCGTCCTGATGGCGTTTCTGCAGCGGGTCGTCAATGGCGGGGGCTACGTCGATCGCGAGTACGGCGTCGGGCGCGGGCGCATCGACCTGTGCGTCCGTTGGCCGTTCCGCGACGCCACCGGCGTGCGGACGTGGCAGCGCGAGGCGATCGAGCTGAAGGTGTGGGCTCCGAAGAAGCCGGATCCCGTCGAGCGCGGGCTGGTGCAGCTCGACGAGTACCTCGAGGGGCTGGGGCTCGACCGTGGAACGCTCGTGATTTTCGACCGGCGACCCGACGCCGGAGAGATCGCCGAGCGCACGCGGTTCGAGGAAGCCCGCAGCCCGAAGGGCCGAGCGGTCACCGTATTGCGGGCGTGACGACCCGCGCCTACTCCCCGCAGATCACGGAGCCGAGGTAGACGCGGCCGCGCTCGCCGGGGGGGTCGCCGACCGAATAGGTGTACCAGACCTCGCCGCCCGCGCCGCGCGCGAGCGCCGGGTCCCGGGCGATGTGGCCCTCGATGGGGAGCGGGAGCGGCGACCCGTCCAGGCTGCCGTCGACGTGGTAGCGCGCGAGCCGCAACCCGGACTCGCCGCCGCGGTCCGGATCGTCCTGGTAGGACCAGGCAAGCACGAAACCTTGCGGGAAGGGCGCGACCGCGAACGAACGGCGCGGCTGGTTCACCTGCGGATTGGACACCAACGCCCCCTCGACGACGGTCGTGTCGGCGACCGGCCCCGTCAGGCCTTGCGGTCCCACCCGGGCAAAGACGACGTTCGATGTCGAGTTGTACTCGGTCCGGCCGCGCCACAGGAGAACCAGGTCCTGGTCCACGGTGACCGCAGCCAGCTCGAACGAATCGGGGATGTGCGACGGCTCGCTGACCAGCCAGTCGTCCAGGACCACGGGCGGGGAGACGCCGACGCGGGCGAGCCGCACCTGGCGCTGCGTCTTGGCGAACCGGCCGAGATAGGCGATGGCGGCGCCGTCGCCCCACGACACGACCTGATGGTCCAGCACGACGTCGGTCTCCGCGGAGACCGGCACGGGGGGCGAGACCTCGAGGCCGTGCACCGCGGCAAAGTACAGCGGATGCGCCTCCGGGAACGTCCGGGTGCGCCAGGTGAGCAGCAGGACGTCGCCCAACGCCGCCACCCGCGCGTCCTTGGACTCGACCGCGGTACGTCCCGCCGTCCGCCAATGGCCCGTCTGGACGGTCTCCGTGAGGCGCGAGGCGTCCCAGTGGACCTCGCCCGCCGCGTCGACCATCCCGACGTAGACCTCGGGCACCAGGTCCTTCGGCTCGCCCCAGGAGAAGACGAACGACGTGCCGTCCCAGGCGGCGCTGGTCGGGTCGCGGGCGGCGCCGTCGCCGAGCTCGACGACGGGCCCATGCGGTTGGCCATCGACGAAGCGCTGGAAGGCCAGGACGGATCGCGGACCGTCGTCGCGGACGTAGGACAGCCCGACGACCCCGGGCCCCCAGGCGAGGGACGGCGAGGCGGCCCCGGCCTCCTGCGGCGAGACCGCCGCGGCGGGATGACTCTCCCGGCAGGCGGGAGGAGGAGGCGACGGAACTTTGCGGGTTGCGGCGCTGATGCGCTCCAGCTCGCGCAAGGCGGCGGCGACGTCGTCGATTCCGTCCCGCGACGGGCGCCCCTTGGAGCAGGCGCCGAGGGCGAGGACGATGCACAGGCCCCAGCGCGCCACCATGCCGGCTCCCTCCCCTAGTTGGTCCGGAACGGTTTTTCGATCTCCTTGCGGACCTTCTCTTCGTCGACGCCACGGGCGACCGCCATCTCCTTGACGATTAGGCTGCGGGCGGTTTCCAGCATGCGGCGCTCGCCGAAGGAGAGCTGCTTCTCGTTCTTGAGGCGGGACAGGTCGCGGAACACTTCGGCCAGGTCGTAGAGCGAGCCGGTGCGGATCTTCTCCATGAAGCCGCGGTAGCGGCGGTTCCAGGTCTGGTGGTCGAGGTACACGGACGGTTCGTTGAGGATGGCCATGACCTCGCGGATTTCGGCGCGGGAGGCGACTTCGCGCAGGCCGACGGCCTGGGCGTTGCGGACGGGGATCATGACCTTCATGTTGGAGTCGATGACGCGCAGGACGTAGAACTGTTCGACCTTTCCGGCGATTTCCTTCTCGACGATCTCGACGACCTCGGCGACGCCTTGCGCCGGGCAGACCGCCTTGTCGCCTACCTTGAACGTCGCCGCCTGCGCCATCTGCAAGTCTCCTGGGCACCGCAGTCTCCCGCGGACCGCCGCTGCCATCTTTCCTCAGGTCCGGCGGAACTCCGACTCCGCGAACAGACCCGGCGTGCGGGCACAATATAGCCGCGATCCCCCCCGGCGGTCAACGGGGCGAAGGCCGCGGGGACGAACGCGGGGGGATTTCGCGCAAAGGGCGCAAAGAGCGACGTCACGCAAAGAACGCAAAGGCTAGCGGATCTGGGCGGCGAGGCGCAGGAGGATGTCGGGCGAAACGTCCGAAACCATGGCGTACAGGAGCCCGTTCTGCTCGAAGGTGACCTCGGTCGCGCTGTCGATCTGCGACACGTAGACGGTCCGGTCGCCGAGCGCCATCGGCGTGCCGCCGACACGGACCGCGCCGGCGGGCAGGATGATGACGGACATCCACTGGTCGCCGACGACGTATCCCAGGAGCGCCGCGTCCTCCGCTCGCACGTGGGTCAGCCGGCCCCCGAGCAGCCGGACGTCGGGATCGTCGAAGCGCGGTGCGACGACCGGGAACGGCACCTTGTCCCGGAACCAGTCGGCGACCGCCCCCGTATCAGAGCTGGCCGTCTCCAGCGGCAGCGTGTGCCGCACCGCCCGCTCATGGCGGTCGACGATGTCCACGCCGACATCGTCGCGCTCGCTGGCCAGCAGGAAGCCGGGGGGCGCCGACAGGGTGGAGGGAGAATCCCTGCCGGCGCCCGTCTCGCTCGGAACCGCGGCGCGAACGCCGTCCGGAGGCTGCGCGGTGGGTGAGTCGCGCAGCCCGAAGGCGACGACGGCGGCAAGCCCAGCGGCGGCGGCGAAGCCGCCGAAGGCCAGCGCCGTCCGTCGCACACGCTGCCGGCGGGACTCGCGCCGCAGCTCGAGCGAGATCCTGTCGGCGAGGCGCGCCGGCGCCTGCGGGCGATCGACCCGCCGGCGCACCTCGCCGGAAAACCATTTTTCGAACCGCGCCTGCGCCGCGCAGCCCGCACAGACGGCGATGTGGTTCTCGATCCGCGCGGCATCGGCGGGATCGAGCTCGCCGTCCTTCCACGGACCCACGAAGCGACGAACCCAGCTACACGGTGCGGTTTCCATCTTTCGTCCCCTGACTCGCCGTCCTCAACGGGACGACCTCACCCTCCGGACCGCCTTCCCCGGCGACCCCGTCCTCGCTCTTCCAACCCTCGTCCGCACCGGCCTGTTCCCACGCTTCGCCCGCCAGCAGATCCTGCTGCAGGAGCTTGCGGGCGCGGTGCAGCCGCGACATCACCGTACCGATCGGCACCGCCAAGGCATCCGCCGCCTCGCGGTACGACAGGCCCTCGACCTCCGTCAGCGTGAACACCGACCGGAAGCCCTCCGGCAGCCGGTCGATCGCCCGGCCGATCTCCTCCGACAGGATCGGCCGCTGCATCGCCGCTTCGGGCTCCCGGAGGTACGCGAGCGACTCGTCGGAGACGAGACCGTCGTGGTACGGGTCGTCCGCCGGCAGGTCGGCCGCCCGCCGCTCGTGCACCCGCCGCCGGTACTTGTTGTAGTACGAGTTGGTCAGGATCCGGAGCATCCAGGCCCGCAGGCTCGTCCCCTCCTCGAACCGGTCGAAGGCCCGGAACGCCTTGAGCATCGTCTCCTGGACCAGATCCTCGGCATCTTCGCGATTTCGCGTGAAGCGCAGCGCGACGCGGTACAGCACGTCGAGCAGCGGCTGGGCCAGCTCCTCGAAACGTCTGGGATCCACCGTCGCCGTCATCCGCGCCCCTCCGGACGGCTCAACCCGTGGGAGGAGAAAGGTATTCCCTGTTCGCCGGTTCGTCCCCTTCGGCCGCCAAGGCTGCCCGGCCAAGGTCGGCTGCGGCACTCTGGGCGGCGTCCCTACTCACGGGTCGCGCCCCGTTTCGCCTTGCCCCGCGGGCGGCGGGTCCGCAGGGCCCGTTCGACCGCCGCGAGGCGTTCCGCCAGTCCGTGCACTTCGGCGTTCAGGCGGCGCAGCGGCTCGATCTCGTTGACCGCCTGCCGCACGCGTTCGTCGATCCGCCGCTGGATGTCTTCCAGGCCCCGTCCGAGCCCGCCGAACACGTCCCGCATGAACCGTTCGGCCTCGTCCCGCGAAGCCTGGACCTTCTCCAGGCCGGGGCGGCCGAAGAGCGAGAGGATGCCGGACAGCGAGTAGCGCGGATCGCCGCGCCGGCCGGCGCCGGCGAGGATCTGGGCGAGCGCGGCCTGGGTGATGTCCTCGCCGCTGCGGTTGTCCACGACGCGGACCTCGACCCCGCCCTGGACGAGCGCCTCCACGTCCTGGAGCGTGATGTAGCGGCTCTCGGACGTATCGTAGAGCTTGCGGTTCGCGTAGCGACGAATCACGCGCGGCTGCCGCTGGGCATCGTCGTTCACGGCCCGACTCCTTGTCGCCGCCCCGGCGCCGGATTCTGCCGGCTTCCCGCAGGCCCTGGGAGCAGTATACACTCGCGGTTCGCTGCCCGGGCGAAGGTTTCGCATGCCGTCCCGGGCGGGAGCGCGTCCATGGTCATTACCTGTCCGAGCTGCAAGCGACGTTTCAACCTGCCCGTAGACAAGGTCAAGAGCCGCACGGTCAAGTTGAAGTGCTCGCGCTGCAAGTCGATGTTCACGCAGGACCTGGCGGCCCTGGCCGACGTCGCGACGGCGAAGCTGTCGGAGGCCGAGGCCGGTGCGATCGCGCGACTGCCGGCGCAGGCGCCGCCCGCACCCCCGCGGCCGGCTCGGATGGCGCCGCAGCCCCGCCCCACCCCGGTATCAACCGGGCCGATCACCAAGCCGCTGGCCCCCGTGGCGCAACAGCCGCGGGCTGAGGCCCCGCCACAACCGAACCGCGCCCTTCAGGGCGCGGCTGCGATGGCATCCCAGCCGCGGGCTGAAGCCCGCGGTTCGGAGGGACCAGCGGGTCCGGCCGCCGCATCGACCGGGCCGGCCACGCGCCCCTGGGCCCCCGTGGTCCCCCAATTGCGCCACGCGCCTGCGGTGGTACCCCGCCCTGCACCGCCGCCTCCGCCCAAGCCGGTCGAGCCGGTGATCCAGGGCTACGAGTCGTACGCCGAGGCGCCCGCGGTGGACGAAGAACACCAGGAGGCGCTCGCGCGCGCCGCGGAGGCGGCGGCAGCGCAGGCGGCTGTGCGAGCCCAGAAAGAGGCATCGGAGCGCGCCGCGGCCGAAGAGGCCGAGGCGGCGGCGTCCCAGGCGGCGGTCGACGCGGCGCTGGAGCAGGCAGCGACCGAGGCGATCGAGAACTCGGGGCCGATTCCGGAGCCACCGCCGGCCGAGGAAGCGTTCGGCGTCCCCACATCCGATTCGCTGCCTCCCGACCTCGTCGCCGGGCTGGATGCCGTCGCCCGTGGACGCGTCGCCGCGGGCGACGCCGGGCAGACCGAGGCCGTGCTGCGCACGACCGGACCGCGCAACGAGGCGGCCGCCGACCTCTTCCGCGGCGCGCAGACGGCCTCGGGACGCTTCGCCCTGGCCGGCGCGCCGGCCGGAGCGGATCTGGACGACTTCGTGCTGCTCTCCGACGAGGAGACCCCGGGGGCGGGACGCTGGATCGCCCTGGGCCTCGGCATCCTCCTCGCCCTCTTCGTCGCGACCTCCGTGTTCGTCCTGGCCCGGAACTCCTGGAAGCTCGACACCGGACACCTGGGACAGCAGATCCGCCACGCCTTCTGGATGGCG
>JACRCX010000053.1 GCA_016218815.1 Deltaproteobacteria bacterium | reverse complement strand
TCCCACGGAGCCGCCGTTCCACGGCCACCTGAAGAACTTCGAGCCGATCTTCCACGCGGCGCTGCCCGAGTACGCCTCGATGACGCTGTCGATCCCGCCGCTGCTCGAGATGCTGCGGTGGTGCGAGAAGGAGCAGTTCACCCGGTTCATCATCTCCACCCCGGGCCCGGTGGGACTGATGGCGTTGTGGCTGGCCGAGATCCTGGACGTGCCCACGGTCGCCATCTACCACACCGATCTCCCGCACTACGCGCGCATCCTGACCGACGACGCCTCGATGGAGGCGCTGGCGTGGCACCTGGTGCGCTTCCTCTACGGCAAGGTCGACCAGATCTACGTGCTCACGGAAGCCTATCGCCGGATGCTCCAGGACAACGGCTTGGGCGACAAGGACATCCGCATCTTCCCCAAGGGCACCGACGTGACGCTGTTCCATCCCGACCGTCGCGACACCGCGACCTGGAAGCGCTGGAACCTCAACGGCAGCACGAAGCTGCTCTACGTGGGTCGCGTGTCGCGCGAGAAGGGGCTCGACGTGCTGGGCGAGTCGTACCGGCGGCTGCGCAGCGAGCGCGACGACGTGGAGCTGGTGGTGGTCGGCGACGGGCCGTACCTGGACGAGCTGCGGCGCAAGTGGGCCGAGCTGCCCGGGGTCGTGTTCACGGGTTTCGTGGAGGGGGAGGAGCTGGCGACGCTGTTCGCGTCGGCGGACGTGTTCGCCTTCCCGTCTACGACCGACACGTACGGGTCGGCGGTGCTGGAGGCGCAGGCCTCGGGGCTGCCGGCGGTGGTGACGGACGCGGGCGGTCCGAAGGAGGTGATTGTCGACGGCCGGACCGGGCTGGTGGCGCGGGCCGACGACGTCACGGACTTCACCTCGGCGCTGCGCCGGCTGGTCGACGATCGGGGCCTGCGGGAGGAGATGGGGTACCAGGGACGGCTGCACGCCGAGCAGCGGACGTGGCAGAAGGCGTTCCAGGCGTTCTGGGACGCGCAGCGGGAGTTGCGTTTCGTCCCGCGCGGGCAGGCCCCGTCCGGCGCGGGGCGGTGTTGAGGCGCGCCGTGCGGCTGCTGCTGGTTTCCCAGGATTTTTCACCGGCCGTGGGAGGCGTACAGACCTATGCCGACCGGATGGCCCTCGCGTTCTCCCGGCGGCACGAGGTGACGGTGCTGGCGCCGGCGTTGCGGGGTGCGGCGGCGCACGACGCCGGGCTGCCGTATCCGGTGCTGCGATGGCCGTGGTGGGGGATGAGCGGCGCGCGGCCCAGGAAGCGAGCGGCGCGCGACGGTCGGAGCGGGCGCGCGGGCGTCCTCGAGGACCTGTTGACCTCCGGCTTCGGCGCCGTGACGCCGCTGGCCCTCCCGCTGGCGGCGTTGCGGACGGGGACGCGGGTGGCGTTCCACGCGCAAGTGGCGACGGCCGGCGCCGCGATGCTGGCGGTGCGATGGGGGCTGCTCGACCGCTACTACGTCGCGGCGCACGGGCGCGAGGTGCTGTGGGCACCGCTGGGGGCGCCGCAGCGGCGGTGGCGCCGGGCGGTGTTTTCGGGCGCGGCGGCCGTGTTCGCGGTCAGCCGGTTCACGGCCGACGCGGTGCGGGCGCTGGGGGTCCCGGCCGAGCGGATTTCGGTGGTGCCCAACGGGGTAGACCGCGCGCGGTTCAGGCCGGGAGACTCGTGGGAGCTGCGTCGCAGGCTGGGCCTGGCGGGGCGGCGGGTGGTGTTGTCGGCCGGCCGGCTGGTGCCGCGCAAGGGTGTGGACACGCTGATCGAGGCGTTCGGGGTCGTGCACGCGGTGTTTCCGGGGGCGGTGCTGGTGATCGCGGGGGAGGGACCCGATCGCGAGCGGCTGGCGGCGATGGCGCGGGCGCGGCGCGTGCCGGTGCGTTTCCTGGGACGGGTTCCGGACGAGGAGCTGCCGGCGTTGTACGGGATGGCGGACGTGTTCGCGCTGGCGGCGCGGGAGGAGCCCGGGGGCGACGTGGAGGGCTTCGGGCTGGTGCTCCTGGAGGCGGCGGCGTGCGGGACGCCGTGCGTGGCGAGCCGTTCGGGGGGCGTGCCCGACGCGGTCGACGACGGGCGCTCGGGGTTGCTGGTGCCGCCGGGGGATGCGGGCGAGCTGGCGGTGGCTCTGCTGCGGGTGCTGGGAGACAGGCCGTTGCGCGCGCGGCTGGCGGCGGGTGCGCTCACGCGCGCGCTGCGATCGGGCTGGGAGGAGAGCGCGGAGGCGATCCTCGCGCGGATGGCGGGGGGGAGCAAAGAAACCACAGATGAACACAGATGAACACAGATAGGGGGGGAAGAGAAACCACCGATGGACACCGATGGACACAGATGGGGAGGGGAAGGACAACCACAGATGGACACAGATGAACACAGATAGAGGGGAGGGAGAAGGGTGATCCCGGCGGTGGCGCACTTCGTGTGGTTCGGGCGGCGATTGCCGTGGGTGCACGCGCTGGGGTTGCGTTCGGCGGCGAGGCGGGGGGAGTTCGAGAAGGTGGTGCTGCACCATGCCGACGAGTTGGAGTCGGGGGAGGGGACGAACAGCCTGCGGGGGGAGCCGCGGATCGAATGCCGGCGTTTCGACGCGGTGTCGGCGTTCGAGCCGTTGGGGAGGCTGGCGGAGCCGCTGCGACGGCTGTTGGACGAGCTGACGGCACCGGCGGGGCGGGCCAATGTGGTGCGGGTGGCGATCCTGGCGGCGGAGGGAGGGGTGTACCTGGACACGGACACGGTGACGGTGCGTTCCTTCCGGCCGTTGCTGGGGACGGGGGCGTTCTGCGGGCAAGAGCGGATCGTCCTGCCGACGGAGGTCGTGGGGTCCTGGAACCCGCTGGTGTGGGCGGTGGCGGGCTTGCGGCTGGGGGTACGCGACGTGCTGCGGCGCGTACCGGAGGGACACGTCGCGTTCCGGCGGGTGGAGCGGTACTATCCGGCGGCGGTGAACAACGCGGTGCTGGGGTCGGAGGCAGGGCACCCGTTCGTCCTGGAGCTGCTGCGGCGGATGGTGGAGCTGCCGGCGGAGCGGCGGCTGGTGCGATTCGCGCTGGGGACGCACCTGTTGGCGGACGCGGTCGAGGCGGCGAACGGGTGCGGGCCGGTGGTGCACCCGCCGGCGGTCTTCTATCCGCTGGCGCCGGAGATTTCGGAGCACTGGTTCCGGGTGGGTCGACGGCCGCGACTGGGAGCGGTCGTCGCGGCGGAGACGGTGAGCGTGCACTGGTATGCGTCGGTGCGGACGGCGCGGGTGGCGTCGCGCATCGTTCCGGGGTACGTCCGGGCGCACGCGGACCGGCAGCTCTTCAGCGCGCTGGCGTTGCCGTTCGCGTGACGGGCGAGGGGGCGCGCGCCGCCTGCCGGGCGTCACGGGCGCGCGCCGCGGGTGGGGCGGCGGCGTCGGGTCGACGCGCGTCGTACGTTTGCCGTGCGGTCGCCCGCTGGTTATGGGGAGCCCGTGAAAGGGGGTTCCTCATGAGGAATCACATCGGGTTGCTGCTGGGCGCCGCTGTATCGGCCGGCTGCGCGCGTCCGCCGAGGGTGGAGACCTCGATTGCGGAGGAGGCGGTCGCGTATGACGCGCAGGGAGAGCTGATGAACGGCTACCTGGCGTACGACTCGAGCACGGGAGCGAAGCGGCCCGGGATCCTGGTCGTCCCGGAATGGTGGGGGGTCAACGACTATCCGCGGATGCGGGCGCGGATGCTGGCCGAGCTGGGCTACACGGCGCTGGTCGTCGACATGTACGGCGGGGGCCGGGCGGTGACGACGCCGGACGAGGCGGGGAGGCTGTCGACGGAGCTGCGCGAGGATCCCGCGAAGGCGAGTGTGCGATTCGCGGCGGCGCTGGCCTTCCTGCGGGCGCAGCCGACGGTGGACCCCGACCGTATCGCGGCCATCGGCTACTGCTTCGGCGGAGGGGTGGTGCTGACGATGGCGCGACAGGGAGCGGAGCTTCGGGGAGTGGTGAGCTTCCATGGGACCCTGTCCCCGGTCGAGCCGGCGCAGCCGGGCGCGATCCGGGGCGAGGTGCTGGTGTTGACGGGCGGCGCCGACCCCTTCGTACCGCCGGAGCAGGTCGCGGCGTTCGAGCAGGAGATGGCGGCGGCGGGCGCATCGTTCCGGGTCATCTCGTATCCGGGAGCGCTGCACGCCTTCACGAATCCGGCGGCGACGGAGACGGGCGCCGCGTTGGGGCTGCCGATCGCGTACGACGAGGCGGCGGATCGCGAGTCGTGGAGCGAGATGAAGACCTTCCTCAGCCGGGTGCTGGCGCCGTAGACCCTCCGGGGGCACGGCGCGCGCGCCTGGACCGAAGCGCGAGGAGGGCGCCGGAGCCGGCGAGGAGGAAGGCGGCGAAGCCGGCGAGGCGGGCGGGGGCGGCGCCGGCGGGCCAGACCGCGGCGCCGGCGACGAGGGCGGCGGCAAAGGAGGCGGCGACGGCGAGGGCCACCCGAAGCACGGCGCGGTCGTAGAGCGGTGCGGCCGCGAGGCGGCGGGCCTGCCAGGCCCAGAGCACGTTCTGCAGCGAGAAGGCGAGGCCGACGGCAACCGCGGCGCCGACCAGGCCGAAGGGCGGGACGAGCGCGAGCAGCAGGAGTCCCTCGGCGAGGATCGTCGCGCCGACGTCGAACGCGGCCAGGCCGCTGTGGCCGTAGCCCAGGACCACCAGGCTGTTCAGGCCGACCACGCCGTTCCCGACCCAGAACGCGCAGAGCACCACCACGGGCGCGGTCGCGGCGCCGTAGCCGTCCCCGAGCAGCGGGAGCAGCCACGGGCTGAAGGCGATGAGGAAGGCGAAGATGGGCGCCTGCGTCGCCAGGACCAGCGACGTGGCGCGCGAGAAGGCGGCGCGCAGCCGCTCGGGATCGGGCCGAGTGCCGATCTGCGAGACGATGGCCAGGACGAGCGGGTCGAACGCCGTACGCACGGAGCGGATGGCGCTGCCCACCTGGACGACGACGCCGTAGACGCCGACCGTGTCGGCGTCCGTGAGCGCCGCGACGACGAGTACGTCCATGCGCAGGAGGGCGGAGTTGAGGGTCTCCATGAGGCCCGCGGGCAGGGCGTAGCGCCACAGCTCGCCGGGCACCGCCCAGCGCTCCGCCGGCAGCGGGACGTCGCGGAACGTGCGGCGGAAGTAGAGCGCGGCGCCGGCGAGGGCGGCGGTATTGGCCGCGACGAACGCCCAGGCCAGCCCGCTCTCGCGCGCCCCCGCGAGCCAGAACAGAAGCGCGCCGGCGGGCAGCGCGGTCGAGCCCAGCCCTTCCTTGATGAAGATCTGGGCCTCGATGCGGCGGCGGCCGAGGCAGGCCTGGACGAGGACTTCCATCGCCGCGAGAGGGACGAGACCGACCGCCATCCAGCGCAGGGCGGCGGCGGCCTCGGGCTGCCCGGCCCAGGACGCCATCCACGGGGCGCCCGCGATCGCGACGGCGGCGGCGATCAGTCCGCTCGCGGCCGCGACGCGCAGCAGCACGCCGTACAGCCCGTTCCGCTCGTCGCCCGGGGCCCGGCGCGGGACCCACCACAGGACGGCCTTGTCCAGCCCGAGCAGGCAGACGCGAAGCGCGAGGAGCAGCACCGCCTGCGCGGCGGTGAAGAGGCCGAACGCGCGGCGGCCGTACAGGACGACCACGACGGCGGTGAGCAGCGGGTAGAGCAGGCGCAGCGCGTAGCCGACGAGGTTCAGGCGCAGGCCGCGGTGCAGGTCGCGCGCGTCGCGCCCGATGTCTGCCGCCCGCCGCTCGCCGTCCGTCACGTCACCAGCTCCACGAGTGCAACCTCCGCCGGCACGATCGTCGTATCTGCCGATTCCGGACCGCGCGTGGGAACGGCGGAGGGCCGGCGCGGCCCGTGATTCCGGCGCCCCGGCGTGGGGCGGCGCCGTGGGAGGGTGGGAAAGGAGTCGTACCGTGGCCACACTGTCGTTCTACAGCTACGACCATGTCGGCAACCCCTGGTGCGGCGGCGGCGGGGCGTTGCGGCACCTGGAAGTGCTGCGTCGCTTCCGGCCGGCGTGGGAGCGGATCACGGTCTACGTGGGCGACTATCCGGGCTTCGTACCGCACGAGGTCGAGGGCGTGCGGTTCGAGTCGTTGGGCGGCGGGCGGAGCGAGGCGGCGTCGCGGGTGCTGTTCACCCTGCACGCCAATCTGCGCGTGCTGCTCGACGGGGCCGACGTGCTGGGCAACGACGTCTCCACGTATGCCCCGCTGCTCGCCGGGCTGCTGCGGCCGGGACGGTTCTTCGGCATCGTGCACCACCGTGTCGGCCGCCGGTATCTCGAGCGCTTCGGAGCGGCGGGCCGGATCCCGTGGGCGGTGGAGCGGCTGCTGTGGGCCGGGCTGCGCAACGTGGTGACCGTGAACCGGGCGGTGGGGGACGCGATGCGCGAGGTGAACCCGCGAGCCCGCGTGTTCGACTCGGCCAACGGGTTCGACCCCGCGCTGCTCGACCTGGCGTCGACGGTCGCGGAGCTGCCGTACCTGCTGTTCGTCGGGCGCCTCGATCCGTTCATGAAGGGCCTTGACGTGCTGCTCGAGGCGTTCGCGGCGGTGGCGCCGGGACATCCCTCGCTGCGGCTGGTGCTGGCGGGGAGGGGGACGCCGGCCGACGTGGACGAGCTGTTGCGGCGCAGCGAGGCGGCCGGGGTCGCGGGCCGGGTGGAGGTGCGGCCGAACGTCGGGGAGGAGGAGAAGCGGCGTCTCCTGTCGGGCTGCGTGCTGTTCTGCTCGCCGTCGCGGTTCGAGGGGTTCGGGATCGCGGCGCTGGAGGCGAACGCGGCGGGGAAGGCGGTGTTGGCGACGGACACCGACGGGTTCCGCGAGAGCCTCGCCCCGGATGGGACGGCGTTGCTGGTGCCGCCGGGGGACGCGGTCGCGCTGGGCCGGGCGCTGGAGCGGCTGCTGGGCGAGCCCGGGCTGCGGCGGAGGCTGGAAGCGGCGGCGCGGCCGTGGGCGCGGCGATTCGCGTGGGACGCGGTGGCGGAGCGCGAGCAGTGGTGGGTGCAGGCGACGTTCGAGCTGGCGTCCCGGATCTCCGCGAGGCACACAACGGAGCCCCGGTCGAAGGCCCAGCCAGCGGGGCGCCTGTAGCCTACGGCGAAGGACATGCAACCGTCCT
Source organism: Deltaproteobacteria bacterium (assembly GCA_016218815.1). GTDB lineage: Bacteria > Myxococcota_A > Polyangia > DRWM01 > JAAZOP01 > JAAZOP01. Next base: position 31,264 of record JACRCX010000053.1, on the reverse strand, counting down.
CTGTGAACCGCTCGGTCGGCGTGTCAATGACGGCCAGGGGGCCGCCGCATCTCGGACACGAGAGGACGTCGGTGGCCCAGGTGCGGTCCAGCCGCTCCGTCGGACCGAGGTCAAGGACCATGCCGAACGAGTCCACCATCGTCTTGTCGCGGGCGACGACGGCGCACCAGTCGCGCGGTCGAGCCGTCAGTGCGCGATGGGGCACAGATCCGGCGGCGTCCATTCCATCGAGTCGATCTCCACCGTGTCGCGGTCGCCATCGTCGAAGCGCTCGTGCATGAAGAACTTGCAGTTGCCGCTCGAATCGAATACGCCGACATCCCACGATCCGGCCGCGATGCCCGAGACGCTGAACGAATCGCCGATCGCCAGCGTGTCCGCCGGACCGAGCAGGTCGGGGCCCCACGTCGGTCGCGCCGACTCGCTCATGTGGATGTAGTAGATCGGCTCGGCGGATTCGTTGACGATGACGAGCGACGCCGGTGCTCCCGACGCAAGCTCGGATCGCACCGGCCCGGAGGCCGTCGCGCGCTCGGCGTCTTCGCCGGCCGCCACCTCGAGGTCCAGCACGAGGTCGGCGATGTCCGGCACTTCCACGCGCCTGGTCATGTGTCCGGCCGAGGCGACGTAGAGTCCCGGAACGACGCCTTCCAGCCGGTATGTCCCCGCGGCGTCGGTGATCGTGAAGATCCGGCCCGGGACGTCTTCGTCCGACGCGAACGCGAGGCCGATTCCGGCCGCCGCGACCTCGCCGCGGCGCACCCGGCCGCGAACGACCGCGCCGGCGACGACGTCGAGATTCGCTTCGGTCGTCACCCCGGCCGTGACGAACACCGGGATCGCGGAAGAGACCGCCCGCCATTCGTCCCCGTTCCACGGGATCTCGACTACCTGGACGCCGTACATCACGGTCGGGATCAAACCGTCGATGCGGTATGTCCCCGCGCTCTCGACCCTCGACGACCGAGGCGGTCTCGTGTCCATGCCGCCGACGGGAAACGCGACGACGAGCAGCGGAAGCCCGGCGGTCTCGCTCCGGGCGCGCCGGACTCTCCCGGCGACAGCACCGGCGGCTTCGAGCCGGAGGTCGACGCCGTCGACGTCGTCGCTCTCCGGCACGGTGAAGGTGCGCGCTGCGGCGACGTACCCGTCCGCCGTCACGGTGAGCCGCCGGTCGCCCGGCCCGGCGTGCGAGAGCGTGAAGCGGCCGTCGTCGTCCGTGATCGCCGTCCGATCGGAGTCGGTCTGCGTTCGGGGGTCATCCAGCGCGACGGCAGCGGTCAGTGCGGGCCGCCGGTCGTCCGATGCCGCCCGCCATGCGGCGGCTTCCTCGATCCGCACGACCGCGTCCCGGATCGGTCGCCCCCCGCCGGCCTCCCGCACCACGCCGGACACGTCCACGCCGGAGTCCAAGTCGACGACCAGGCCCTCGACCGCCTTTCCCGCCTCGGTTGTGACTTCCCGGGACGTGCCCGGTGCGCGGTCGGCGGCGTCGGCCTGGACGACCCAACGGCCCGAGGGCAGGTCGTCCAGGCGGAAGCGTCCGGCGCGATCCGTGCGCGTCGCCGGCGGCGAGGCCGCGTGGAAGTCGTACCCTTTGCCGGCGGGCGGGCCGAGATTCGCGGCGCGGACTTCGGCATCGGCGACCGGACTTCCGGCGCCGCGCCACACGACGCGGCCGGAGATCGAGGCGCCGCGCGCGAGGCTGAAGTCGACGTTCTCGGCTCCGTCGTGCACGTCGCGTGGCGCGGACTCGACGAAACCGGCCGCATCGGCGCGCACGCGGTACGCGTCTTCCCCGAGACCGATCAGCCGATAGGAGCCGTCGGCGCCGGCGGCCTCCCATGTCGCGTCGCCTCGGCGCGACTCCGCAACGATCGCGGCGCCCGGGATCGGTCGTCCAGTGTCGTCCGTCACCCGACCCGAGATCGAGAGGCTCTGACGCAAGACGAGCTCGACCCAGGCCTCCCGGTCTTCCGAGAGGTCCACGCCGGGTTGCACGGCGCGAGCGATGCGCGGGCGGACGGCCTCGACGGTGACCGGTCCGTCCGGGAGTCCCGTGATGCGGAAGAAGCCATCGTCGTCGGTCCGGGCCTGGGCGATCGCGGGGCCGGGATGGGCGACTCCTCGGCCGAAGGGACGCGGACCAACCGACCCGGAGAAGTCATGCACCGTGACCACGGCGTCCGGCACGGGCGCGGCGTCGGGGTCGAGCACGAGGCCGGCCAGCGTTGCGCCCACTTTCCGCGGCCCCTGGGAGGGGAGCAGTCTTGCCTCCTGTTCCCTGACGGCGCCGCGTTCCCGCCGGCGATCGGCCGTGTCGCGGGACTCCGGAAATCCCAGTGCGGGAGGGTCGGCGCCGCTCCCCTGGTGACGGGCGCCGGCGTTGGGGCCCGAGCCGGCGGTCCCGGAGACCCCGGAACACGCCCACCTCGGGACGGTCAGGGTCGCCGCCAATCCAGCCGTGATCGCGACGGCCGCGAGCGCCGGGAGAATCCGACGGTTCATCGCATCCTCCCTCCACGGGCCGAGGCGCCGCTTTCCGGCCGCGACGCAGGAAGGGCCTCGGGAAGCGCGGGACGCTGGGTAGCCGCTAGGGGCCGTTGGTTCCCCGGGCGTCGTCGAGGCCGTTATCGTCCACCAGCTGCAGCTCCCGCATTCCTGGGGTGTCGAGCGACAGAGTCCGCGATGATCCGGGATTGAGCTTCCTTGTTCTGAGGTGACCAGCGGGGGGAGCCATCGTGCGCCAGGGATGGCGGTGCTCGTTGCCGTCGTTTTTGCGGTCTACAAATCTGTTGACAGCAAAAATGTAGTCGTCATAATTACGGCATGAATGAGACGAACGACAGAGGCTTTGATCTTGAAACCAAGGTCATGCTCCCGCCAGAGATTCGTGGCGATCCCGAGTTTCGTTCGTGGGTCGAGCAGCTACGCATGTCGGTGATGTCGGCGGTCGTGCAGGTCCATGACGACGTCATGGCCGCCCTTGACGATGCAGGCCGGAAGGTCCTGGCGGCAGAGGGACGCAAACGGGATGTCTGGTTCGTGACCGGCGAGGACGGGCAATCGCTGCTGAAGAGCGTGGCGGCGATCCGTTCCAAGATCGTGCGCGAGTTGGCGGCGGCGAGGACGGAGGCGCCCCCTACGCTGGACGAGGTCCGGCGGATGGTCCTCGCCTTCCACGATCTGGGACGATTCCGCGTCGTGTGCACGCACGCCAGCGACGTGCAGGCAGCCATCCGCGAGCTGCTGGGTGAGCCACCTCGGAACCGCCTCTTGGGCAAGTACCCGATTGCCGGCGAGGTGAAGGACTACGTCCACGACCTTCGGCTGCGCAAGCCCAAGAGCGGGCATCGGGCTTGGCAGTTCGCGGCGGCGGTGGAATCCAACGACGGCCCGGTCTTCGTGGAGGTGCAGTTGATGACGCTGCTGCAGAATGCGTGGGATCGGCGCAACCATCCGGTGTACGAGTGGACGCGCGAGGGGAAGGACCTGCCGGATCGCTGGATCATCTCGGACGTGGCCTTGGCGGAGACGCTGTACCTGGTGGATGACCAGGCAGCACGGAACTGGGCCGAATTCGTCGCGATCTGCAACGGGGGTGCGCGATGAAGCCGCTGCTTCTGGGCTATGGCGCGGGCGGTCGATGGTTCGTCATTCGCCTCGACGGTGGCCCCCGCGGGCCGTTCGTCGAGCGGCTGAACGGGATCGCAAGGCAGGCGGGAATCGTGGGCCTGTCGGTTGATCTGTTGGCCGAGCCCCCGACGGAGGCGTTGGTCCAACGGCTGGCGGACTACCTGTATTCCGACAACACCGTCAACGAAGGCCGCCTCACGCGGCACCTGACCGGGTTTCTCGCGCGGTCGGAGATACCGCATCGCTACGACCTGCGGCCCGGAGCCCCGGTCGAGGGGCGGGACCTCTTCGGCCGCGAGGACGAACGCGAGCACCTTCGCGGGCACCTCGAGGCGGGACGCTCGGTTCACCTTCGAGCGCCGCGCCGGTACGGCAAGACCACGCTGCTCGGTGCGGTACGAGAGGATCTCCGTGGCCGGGGGCGCGCCTGCGTGGTACCCGACGTGTCGGCGGCCCGAAGCGTCGTCGACTTCCTCGCGGAGGTCGCGATCGAGGCGACACGAGTCGAGACGCTTCGTGACGCGCTCGCGGCGCTGCCACTTGCTCGCGGCGGATTCGCCTCGCCCGACATCTCGCCCTCGGCTTCCAAGAAAGCCTTTGCAGAGCGGATCGCCGGCGACGTGTCACGCATGGCCCGGGACCTCTTCGGGGCCTTGGCAAGTCTGCGCGCGGTGCTTCTGCTGGATGAGTGCAGCACGGCCCTTCGGTTCATGTTGCCGCGCAAGCGAGACGAGGCGCGGATGCTCTGCGAGATGCTGTCGGACGCGCGGCGCTCGGGCGCGGCCATGGTCTTGGCCGGAAGTTCCGGGCTGACCAAGTACGTCGAGTTTCACGGGATGACCGACCTCGTCAGGGATCTGGCCACCGTGGATCTGGCCCCGCTGCCGGCGGCCCAGGGACGGGTGTTGCTGGAAGAGTTGCTGTACGAGACGGGGATCCGGCCGGGCGGCGAGGTGCTCGACGCGTGCGAGCGCTGCCTGGGTGAGCCGGTGCCCTACTTCGCGCACGCGCTGGTGGCGGCGCTTCGAGCGGAATTCGACCGCGGGACGACCGAGTTCACGGCCGAGATCGTCCAGGTTGCCTATGAGACACGACTTCTCGGGGCCTGGGGCAATACGTTCTTCAGGGTCTACCGGATCAACGAGCAGGACTATCCCGACCAGGTTCGGCCGGGCGTGGAGGCGATGCTGAACGTGATCGCGAAGACCAAGGCGGGCGCCGAGGTCGAGGAGCTTCGACGGGCATTTGCGAAGCACGTCCCGCCCGCGCTGGAGGGCAGCCACGAGGCGGCGCTCGCCTGTGCCCAGGAGGACTTCGACCTGGTGCAGACCGACGGCCGCTACCGGATGCGGTGCAAGGTCATCTGCGACCGCTGGGCGATGGGCGAGCCGTGGTTGGCTGGGGAGTAGACGGCCATGGGAATCCTCCCGTACTCTCCGTCGCATCTCTCCACCGATACGCTCGAGGCGATCACGGTCGGCGAATCGCGCAAGCGCCTACTGGCCACCATCGAGCAGGCGGTCCTGGCGGAGAAAAACCGCCCGCGCCACCAGCACCAACTGCTTGTCGGACCGCGCGGCTCGGGCAAGACCCACCTTCTCACGCAACTCGCGAGGCGGATCGAGTCCCGAGGTGGGACGGAGGCCGGATTCACGCCCGTGGTATTGGCGGAGGAGGAGGTCGCCCGCACTCCGGCGGATCTGCTGTTGAGGATGCTGCAGCGAATCGCCGAAGGCCGTGCGTCGACCGCGGCCGCGCCGGCCGCGGCGGTCGCCGCGAGAGAGCTGCCTCGCGTGCGCGCGGAACGGGACGCGAGCGTCGCGCTCGAGTCGGCCATCGAGGCGCTGAGGGCGGTCGCAGAATCGCTGGGCACCAAGCTGCTCGTCGTCGCGGAGAACCTCGACGCCCTGCTTTTCGCGGGGCCGGGGCTGGCGCGCAAGACGGCGCTGGCCGAACAGTGGGCGCTTCGGAAGGCGCTTCAGGAGAGTCGGCACATCCTGCTCCTGGCCGCGGCGCCGACGCAGTTCGGGGAGGTCCGGGAGGAGGCCGCCCCGTTCCACGACTTCTTCCGGGTTCACGAGCTGGAAGAGTTGAGCCCCGAGGAAATGATCGAGTTGGTACGGCGCCGGCTGGAGTGGGAGCTTGCCGCAGCGAGTGGCGCGCCGGAACGACGGGCCAGGCTGCTCGCGCTGCGAGCAGGGTTCGACGGACGCGTCCCGACGATGCGCGGCCTGTTGACGTACACCGGCGGGCTGCCCCGCTTCGCGCACCTGCTCTACGACGTGATCGCGGAAACCGACGTGACCGGGGTGCGCTCGATCCTCGAAGGGTTTCTCGACGCACAGACGCCCTACTTCCAGAGCTGGTTCAGTCCGCGGATCCTGCCCGAGGCCGAGCTGGAGGTCCTGGACATGCTGGCCTCGGCCGAGGGACCGTTGGGCCCATCCGATCTCTCGGCGACGCTGCGTGCCGTGCCGCCGAACCAGGTCGCGACCCTGCTCCAACGGCTCATGGAGCGGCGTCTCGTGCGCCGGCGCGGCGCAGGTTCCGCCGTCCGCTACGACGTCGCGGAGCCGCTGGTCCGGGTCTGGCGGCGATTCCGTTTGGGGCGCAGCGAGCAGGAGCAGCTCCTGCTGTACGCCGAGTTCATCGCCGCGGTCTTCGCGCCGCGCGATCTATGGTCGGACCTCCTCTGCATGCGCCAGCGCCTGGACAAGACGGTGGAGCCGGGCGAGCGCTCCTGCATCGTTTCCCGGATCGAGCTCGTACAGGTGGCTCTCACCGTTCAGCAGCGCACGTTGGCGAAGGAAGCCGCCCCTCCTGATGGGGCGGCCGGCCCGGCGGATGCGTCGTTCGCGAAGGCCGAGGCCGAGTACTTGAGCGGCAATCTCCACGAGGCGCTTCGCCTGTTCGAGGATGCGCTTCAAGGGGCGAGGAAGGCGGGCAGCGACCACCTCGCGAGACACCTCGTGCGCTTGTCGTACGTCGCCCTGGGCGCAGGGAACTTGCCCAGGGCGGTCCAGGCGCTCGACGAGGCGGAGGGGCTTCTCCAACCCGGCGACCATGTTGGCCGTGGATCGGCCAGACGGGCCCGTGCTGGCCTACTGGCGTACCTGGGGCGTCACGAGGAGGCGTTGGCCGCGTACGACCTGGCGGAGAAGGAGTGCCGACTGGCCGCCGACGATTTCGAGCGGGCGAAATGTCTCGTTGGGCGCGGCGAGGTACTCCTCCACATGGACAGGCATGACGACGCCCTGACCGCCCTCGACCATGCCGACGAACTATTCCAGGCAACCGGTGACGACCTCGGACGGGCGAACTGCCTCGGCAGTCGCGGGCGCATCTTACACCTCCTCCGCAAGTTCGACCACGCGCTCGCCGCGTTCGACGAGGCCGAGAGGGTGTTCGAGAAACTGGGCGACGGCCTCGGCCGAGGGAACTGCCTCTACGGTCGCGGAATCACGTTGTTCCATCGGGATAGGGACGATGAGGCGCTGGGCGCATTCGATCGGGCCGCCGCGTTGTACAAGGATGCCGGCCACGACCTGGGACGGGCCAATTGCCTGATCGGACGCAGCGAGGTGCTCATGAGCCGGGAGCAACCCGAGGAGGCACTGGCAGCGCTCGATGAGGCGGACCGCCTGTTCCGGGACCTCGGGGAGGACCTCGGCCGCGGGAACTGTCTTCTTGGTCGCGGACGGCTGTTGTCCCAGATGGGGAAGATGACCGAGGCGCTGGCCGCGTTCGAGCAGGCGGAGAAACTGTACGAGAAGGCCGCGGATCAGATCGGACGTGGCCACTGTGCTCGCGGTCGGTGCGAGGCGCTGATCACGCGAGGCGCGTTTCGGGAGGCAGCCGCCGAGTGCGTCGCAGCGTTGGCTGCCTACCACGCGCAGAACTCACTCGCCGACCTGGCGATCGGCGCCCAACTCGCCATCGGACTGCTGGCATGCTGCGACAAGGATCGGCCGGAGGAACTGCCGGCGGTGATCCGGAGCCTGGGCGAGGCGAGAGAGGCTCTGGGATCCAGCGACGCCTACCGTTCCGGGCTGGTGAACTTCGTCACGGAGTTGCTGGCTCGGCGTGGACCCGCGGACATGCTCGCGTTGCTTCCGGGGTTGGAGGGGACGTTGGATGACGAACACCGCACGTTCCTGAGTCCCGCGCGGATGGCCGCACAGGTGATGAGCGGAGAGCGTCCGAAGGATCTGCCGGATGCGCCCGAGGAGTTGCGCCGGACCGTTGACCAGTTGTTGGAAGTGGTCGCCAGCCGGAAGAAGGGAGCCGAGACTGCGTCCCCAGCCCCGACGTGAATCCCGATCTCAGGAAGGCGACGATCTCGTCGCGCACCATGAAACCACCGGGGTCGGTCCCGTCGTACGGCCTTCCGGGGGGCCGTACGATCCCGTTCGGCGTCACGAGGCAGAAGCTGTCCCAGCGATGCCGCCACGTCTGGGCGGTGCGGCCCCTCTCCAGCCCTCCCCGCAGGAGGGTCGCGGGTCAGTCCGTGGGGAGAGCGTCGGGGGGGAGGTCGCCGAGGGTGACGGTGCCGTCGGGGGCGACGTGGACGGGCAGGTTGCCGGAGACGGTTTCCTCGTCGCCGTCGCCGGAGCGCAGGCGGAAGGAGACGGTGCAGGCGAACGAGCCCTCTCGCAGGTAGGTGACACCCTCCGCGTTGTAGGGCGAGAACGCGCAGGCGAACCACCCCGGCGGCATCGATTCGCGCTCCACGGGGACGCCGACGTCGAGCCGTCCGAACTCGCAAATCGCCGGGAGCGGCTCGACGGTCGCCCCCTCGTTCCCTGCCACGCCCGCCGCGAACCCCAGATCGAAGGCCCAGCCGACGGGGCGTCCGTAGCGCATGGCGAAGGACACGCGGCCGTCCTCGGCGAAGAACTCGGTCGGGGTGAACGGCATCACCGGCATCGGCCCGGGCGGATCGCAGCCCATGAAGCCGTGGTACGGCGGGGGAGGCGGATTGAGGAACTGCTGCCGCTCGTCGTCGGTGGCGAACGCGTATCCGCCGGCCCAGAAGAACGTTCGCGCCAGGACGGCGGCGGTGCCGTCGGTGCGCCGGATCTGGACCAACAGCTCCCCCTCGCCCGTCTCCGTGCCGGCCACGAGGCTCGCCACGGCGCGCGAGCCGTCGGGCGCGACGAGGGCGCGTTCGAGCGCTCCGCCGCGCACGTCGATCGCCTCGATCCTCCCGGCGGCCGGGTCCGCGGCGATCGTGGCGGCGACCGCCGAGGGGAGGAACGTGGGGGGGGAGCACGGGCCGCCGGGAATGAACCGCTGGTCGGTATTGAGCTCCACGTCGAGGCCGGCGAGCGTCTCCACTTCGGGTCCCGAGACGTCGGGGCGGCTCGTTCCCGCCTCGGGCTCGCCCGGACGGGACACCGGGGCCTGCGGCTGCGAGCAGGCGAGGGCGCCGGCGGCGGCGACGGCGGCGAGTCGCGCGGGGGAACGCCACGGGGACCGCCGTACGGCTCGCCGGCCGTTCGAGACGACGAGAGCCTCGAGGCGGACCAGCAGCCCACGAAGCTCGGACGAGAGCGTCGCGTCCGCAACCGCCAGCTCGGACCGGAGCCGTCCGACGGCGTCCGCGCGCGCGGTCCGTCCGGAAGCGGCGAGTTCGACGATCGTGGCCAGGATGCCGCGGTTGGAGGCGGCGAGGCGGCCGACCGCCGCGCGCGTCCGCCGGGCCAGGGGTGCGACCTGCGACGGGTCGAGGAGGCGCGACGCGGCGGCGGCGGCGGTTCCGGCGCGTTGGGCGAGCGGGATGGAGCCGTCGGAGCGGCACCGTGCGGCCAGGGTGGCGGCGAACAGCTCCAGCGCGAGGCGGGCGTCCGGGTCCTCGACGCGGTAGTCGCGGTTGCGCCAGTCGCCGCGCAGTCGGCCCTCGCGGGCCAGGCGTGCCGTGAGGGGCGCGCCTTCGTACGGCTCGGTACGTCCGAGGTTGAAGAGCTGGTCGGGAAACGAGGCGAGAAGGTCGAGGTTTTCGTGCAGGTCGTCGAAAGTGCCGTCGGGATGCCAGAGCATGAGGTTGGAGGCGACGAAGATGTCGGCGGCGTGGAGGGTTTCGAGGGCCCGGCGGACCTTGTCGGGGGTGACGGCGCGGGCGAGCGCGTTCAGGCCGCGGGCGGAGGCGGTCTCGACGCCGAGGAAGACCTGGGCGAGGCCGAGGCGGCGGAGGCCGGCCACGACGTCGGCATCGATGCTGTCGGGGCGCGCCTTGATCGCCAGCGCGACAGGCGGCAACCCTTCGTCCGCGAACGCCGTTTCCAGGCTCGCGAGGCGCTCGAGGTTGGCGGCGCGTCCGTCGCCGAGGAAGTCGTCGTCCTGGAACACGAAGAGACGGGTGCCGCGCTCGCGCCACAGGAGCGCCATCTCGCGCGCCACGCTTCGCGGGGAGCGCTCGCGCCGGCGATTCCTGCAGCAGAACCTCGGCGGCGAGCGAGGCGAACTGGCCGCCGGCAACGAGGTGTCCGGCGAAGCCGTGCGTGCGCAGGGCCGCGGCGAGGTCGAGAAACCCGGACGCGCCGGCCTGGAAGGCGAGCGAGAGACCGACGGCGTCGGGTTGGGAATCCAGTGTCCGTCGCGTCGCGCCGCCGGTGTCGCCGGTGCCGTCGAAGGCGACGGCGAGCGCCTGGTGGCCCGCCCGACGCAGGGCCGCGGTCAGGTATCCGAGGGCGAGGTTCTCTTCGTTCGTCGGACCCACGAGTGCGAATCGCATGGTTGACCTCCGTGTTTCGCGGTTCGGAGCTTGCCTTCGCGGCGGCCGGCGGTCAAACGGGCGGCAGCGAGCGGAAGTGCACAGACCGGCGCGGGCGAGCGGTCGGGCGTGGGCGAGCGGTCGAGCGGTCGCGGTAGGCGAGCCGGGCGGCGCGCTATGTGCAGTCGCCGTCCCAGCAGATGGAGAGGAAGCCGCAGCTCGTGGCGCAGTCGCCGCAGTGCTGGTCGGTCCAGCCGAGGTCGAAGCAGCCGTCGCCCGGGCAGCAGGTCCGGCCGCCGCTGCAGGTGCCGTCGCAGCCGCCCCAGGTGCAATCGGGGCGGCACGCCTGGGTGCCGCTGCCGCAGCGATCGAGCGAGCATCCGCGGGACGCGCCGGGGGTGCAGTCCGAGTGATCCGCGACGCAGGCGCCCCACGTGCAGGCCGGCTGGCAGGTGTGGTGCCCCACGGCGCAGGCGGGCGGGGTGCAGGCGTCGATCGTGCCCGGGCTGCAGGCATCCGAGGGGACCGCGCAGTCGGACCACGTGCAGGTCGAGGTGCACGTGCGTCGGCCGAGGGCGCACGGGCCGCAGGGGGCGACCGTGCCCAGCGCGCACTCCAGGCCGTCGTCCACCGAGCCGTTGCAGTCGTCGTCGAGGCCGTTGCACGCCTCAGGCACGCCGGGCGGGCAGGGGACGTCGCCGGGAGCGTCGTCGGGCGCGTCGTCCTCGATCGCGTCGCCGGCCGGCGCGTCGTCGCCATCGGCGTCGGCGTCCGGGGGAGCGTCGTCGGGCGCGCCGTCCTCGACGGTGGAGTCCGCGGGCGAGGCGTCGTCGCGGGGGGCATCCTCGCGCGCATCGTCGCGGGGACCGTCGCCCACGTCGCCGTCCCACCCTCCGCTGCCGTCGCCGGTCGAATCGGGTTGGCCTTCGTCCGGAGTCCACTGGCCGCCGGACTGGAGCATGCAGCCCAGGCAGCCAGCGAGCATCGCGGCCGGCAGCGGGCCGTACCGGCGGAAGGAACCGCGCATCGACGACCACGATACGGTGTGACGGGCCGGCGTGCAATCCCGGGTCGGGATTCCGGACTTCGCGCAAAGAGCGCAAAGGGTCGCCAAGCACGCAAAGGGGACCGTGAGTCAGGGGCGGAGGTAGCGGACGGCAGCGAGCTTACGTTCGATGGAGCGGTGGTACTTGTACTGGGGATAGCCGACGATGAGGCCGACCACGACGAAGTCGTCCTGGCCCAGGCCGTAGGGCTCGCGCATGCCGGGCATGTTGTTGATCAGGGGGGGGACGATGCTGAGGACGGTCGTGCCCAGGCCGAGGGCCTGGGCCTCGAGCATGGCGTAGGCGGCGACGAGCATCGCGCTCTCCTGGTACGCGACGCTCCAGCGGTTGGCGTGGAACAGCAGCAGTGCGGGCGCGCCGTAGAGGTACCCGTCCTCGCCGCGCTCGCGAAACCGCTCGTTGTCCTCCTCTACGATCCGGAGGACGTGCGTGCGCATGGCATGCATCGTCTCGGCGCCGCGCTTGAGGCGGATGATCAGGCGCAGGAACGGGTTGCGAACCATCTCGAGCAGCTTCCCGTAGCCTTTGCGCAGGTCGGCGGCGAGCCGATCGAGGTCCTCGCGCCGGTCGAGGACCAGGACCGAGGTCGTGTGCGGGGGGAAGCCCATCGGGGCGAGGGAGGCGGCACGGGCAATGCGGTCGAGCAGCTCGCGGGGGACGGGCTGGTCCTTGAACGTGCGGACCGAGCGTCGTTCGGCCAGGAACGTCTCGAAATCCTCGGCGGTGAAGGTGTGGCGGCGCAGGAGTGGGAAGTCGGCGCGCGACAGGCCTTCGACCTCGATCGCGTCGTGGATGCACACGGCCATGCACTGTCCGCACAGGAGGCAGTGCCGCACGCGGCGCTCGACGGCGCGGGCCTTCCCATCGGCGATCTCGAGCACCTTCTTGGGACAGACGGCGACGCAGAGGCCGTCGCCGCGGCACAGTTTCGCATCAACCTTGTAGGCGCGCGTCATTCGGCACGGGTACCGCCCGAGGATGAAAGTGTCAACCAGCCGAAGGGCTTCCGTGATGCGACGGGCGCGTGAGCTCCGGGATCCGAACCGCGGGCTTCAGCCCGCGGCCGGCCTTGCGGGCAGAGCCGCGCCCTGAAGGGCGCGGTTCGGTTACGGCCTGCCCGGCTGTCGTGCTCAGGTCTTGCGGCCGACGGCGACGAGGGTGCGGCCGAGGGCGGAGATGTCGTACGGCTTAGCGAGGGCGTCGCGGAAGCCGAAGGCGCGGGGATTGGCGAGGATCGGGTCGGAGGAGTAGCCGCTGCAGGCGACGGCGACGGCCTCGGCGTCGAGGGCGAGGATTCGCCGGATCGCCTCGGCACCGCCCATGCCGCCGGGAACGGTGAGATCGAGGAGGACGGCATCGTACGACCGACCCGCGGCGTGCGCGTCGCCGTACAGGCGGAGCGCGGCCTGGCCGTCGGTCGCCGTGTCGACGCCGTATCCCAGGTGGCGGAGCATCTGGGCACCGACGTCCAGCACGGCGGGATCGTCGTCCATGAGCAGGACGCGGCCGGTGCCGCCGAGGGCGGTGCGGGAGACGGGAGGCGGCGATTCGGCGGCGGCCAGCGACGCGGGAAGCCAGATGACGAAGGTGCTGCCCTCGCCGACGCGGGACTCGACGCGGACGTGGCCGTCGTGCTTGAGGACGATGGAGTGGACGATGGTCAAGCCGAGGCCGGTGCCGCGGGGTTTGGTCGTGTAGTACGGCTCGAAGATCGCGGCGAGCCGTTCGTCGGGAATGCCCGGGCCGTGGTCCCGGACGGCGACGGAGACGTAGGGTCCGGGGGGGAGCGGCAAGGCACTGGCGGGTTCGACGGTGACGTTGCGGCAGACGAGCTCGATGCGACCGCCCTGTTCCATGGCCTGAACGGCGTTGAGCACCAGGTTGTGCACGACCTGCGAGATCTGGCCGGGGTCGACCTCGGCCTGGTGCAGGTCGGGGGCGATGTCGAAGTCGCAGCTCGAGGTCGAGCCGTGGAGTGCGAACTGCGCGGCGTCGCGCACCAGGGCGCCCAGGGCGGTGGTTCGGCGGGCCGGCTCACCGCCGCGGGCGAAGGTCAGGAGCTGGCGGGTGAGGTCCTTGGCGCGCAGCGTCGCCTTTTCGGCCTCCTCGAGCAGGTCGCCGATCTGGCTGCCGGGGCCGGCGTAGAGTCTGCCGAGCCCGACGTTGCCCAGGATGGCGGCCAGGAGGTTGTTGAAGTCGTGGGCGATGCCGCCGGCCAGGACGCCGAGCGACTGGAGGCGCTCGATGCGCAGCATGTCGGCCTGCATCCGCTCCTTGTCGGTGACGTCGCGGAAGACGAGCACGACGCCGATCGTGCGGCTCTGCGGGTCGCGGATCGGGGCCGCGCTGTCGGCGATGACGCGCTCGCGACCGTCGCGCGCGAGCAGGGCGGTGTGATTGGCGATACCGACGACGCCGCCGCAGCGCAGGACGTGCGCCACGGGGTTCTCGCGCGGCTCGCGCGTCCGCTGATCGATGATGCGGAACACATCGTCCAGCGGCCGGCCCACCGCCTCCTCCTGCGGCCAGCCGGTCAACGCTTCGGCGGCCCTGTTGACCAGGGTCACGCGGCCGTCGGTGCCGGTGGTGATCACTCCGTCGCCGATCGATCGGAGCGTCACGGCGAGCCGTTCGTGCTCCGCCGCGAGCCCCTGCTCCAGGCGTTTGCGCTTGGTGATGTTGCGGATGATGACCTGGAGCTGCTCCTCGCCCGTGGCGGGATCGGTCGTCACGTACGAGTCGTGCTCGGCCCACCGCTCTTCGCCGTCCAGCGTCTGGAACGGGTACTCCAGGCCTCGCACGCGCCGCTCGGCCCGGAGGCGGCTGCGGAGGAACCCGCGCGGACCGGAGTACCGGATGAGGTCGGCAATGTCCCGGCCGACGACATCCTTCGGGTCGGCGAAGCGGCCCTCCAGGCCGAGGATGCGCAGGGCTCCGCGATCCATGAACAGGACCACGCCGTCCCAGCGGTAGCGGTAGAGGCCGATGCCGGCGAAGTCCAGCGCCTCGGCGCGGATCGCCTCCAGCTCGTTGTTGTTCGGGCCGTCACGCGGGCTCATGACGATCCACCCCCCTCTCCGGCGCCCGCGCCGCCGGCCAGGAGGCCGCGGACGCGTCCGGCATAGTCGTCGTAGATGCGATCCCGCTCGCCGGCGGCCATCGCGGGCGCGACGGTCGCGCCCGCGGTCGCGGTCCGGGCGAGCGCCGCTTCCCGGGAGTCGCCGAAGCGCCCGAGGCCGGTCCAGGCCAGGAGCGCGGCGCCGACCAGGGTAACGTCGGGCTCGTCGCAGAGCTCCAGCGTGCGTCCGGTGAGATCGGCCAGCAGGCGGACCAGCAGGGTTCCGCGGCTGGCGCCGCCCGAGACGACCAGCCGGTCGATCTGGACATCGGCGGCGAGCGACTCCAGGATGCGGCGGGTTTCGAGCGCGACGCCTTCGAACACGGCGCGGGCCAACGCCGGGCGGTCGTGCTCCAGGGACAGGCCGACGAAGGCGCCGCGTGCGGCGGACTCCATGTCGGGCGAGCCGGCCCCGGCCAGGTGCGGAACGAACCGGACGCCGCCGCTGGCGCCGGCCGCCGCCAGCTCCTCGAGCGCATCGACGCCGGGAAGGCCGAGCGCCGCGGCGGCCCACCGGAGGCTGGCGCCGAAGGCGTTGTGGATCCCTTCCAGCACCCAGCGGCGGGGCGCGACGTGGACGGTGCAGAAGAAGCGACCGCGCGGGGCGTCCGGGGGGCGGTCCACCGGGCAGCTCACGACGGCCGCGGTGCCCAGGCACAGGGCGGCCCGGCCGGGATCGACGACGCCGAGGCCCAGGGCGGCGCACTGCTGGTCGCCGCCGCCCGCGACCAGCGGCGTGCCGGCCGGGAGGCCGGTCGCGAGCGCGGCCGTCGGGGAGAGGCCGCCGACCCGGGTTCCCGAGGGAACCACGCGGGGAAGCAGGTCGCGGGTGAGCCGCGACGCCTCGAGGATCTCGTCGCTCCAATTCGCGCGCGCGGCGTCGAGCAGGCCGGTGAGCGAGGCGTTGGCGGCGTCGGTGACGAAGTCGTCGGCGCCCAGCGCGCGCAGCACCCAGTCGTGCAGGAGGACGAAGCGCCGGGTGCGCGCGAACGCGTCCGGGCGCTCGCGCCGGAGGCGGAGGATCTTGGACACGGACCAGAGGAACGACGGCGGCAGGCCGGTGACGCGGCGGTAGCGCTCGGCCCCGACCGCGGCGGCCAGCTCGGCGGCGGCGACCCCGGTGCGGGAGTCCTGCCAGGAGATCGCGGGTGCGGACGCCTCGCCGTCGGCGCCGACGGGAACCACGGTGGCGCGCTGGCTCGCGATGGCGAGCGCGAGAATCTCCCGGGGCGGGACGCCGCCGGTGCGCACGAGGTCGGAGACGACGCGCAGGGCCCGGTCGCGGGCGACGCCGGCGTCGAACTCGAGGCCGGAGTCGGCGGGGAGCGAGGTGCGGGCGAGCAGGCGGCCCGCGTCGTCGCACAGGGCGGCCTTGAACGTCGTCGTGCCGAGATCGAGCGAGAGCACCACCCCCATGGTGCGGTCGATGATAGTGTGTTCCGCGTCCGGGGACCAGGGGGGGCAGAAGGGAAACGGGAGTGGAGCGCAGGAACACGTGGGGCTTCCTGACGGAGCGCGATCTGGGGATGGACCGCGAGGCGATCAAGCAGTCGCTCGCCTCGCACGTCGAGTACACGCAGGGGAAGGACCAGTACTCGGTTTCGCGGCTCGACTTCCTCCAGGCGCTGTCGCGGGCGGTGCGCGACCGGCTGATGGATCGCTGGAACAAGACGACGCAGCGGAACCGGGGGCCCGAGGTGAAGCGGGTGTACTACCTGTCGCTGGAGTTCCTGATGGGGCGCCTGCTGCGCGACGGGCTGGTGAACCTGGGGCTCCTGGGGGAGACGCGGGCGGCGCTGGAGGAGATGGGGATCGATCTGGAAGACGTCCTGGAGTCGGAGTGGGACGCGGCGCTGGGCAACGGCGGGCTGGGGCGCCTGGCGGCGTGCTTCCTGGACTCGATGGCGACGCTGGGGATTCCCGCGATGGGCTGCGGCATCCGCTACGAGTACGGAGTGTTCCGGCAGTCGATCGTGGACGGGGCGCAGGTCGAGGGACCGGACAACTGGCTGCGCTACGGCAACCCGTGGGAGATGCCGTTTCCCGAGCGGCTGTTCCCGGTGCGGTTCCACGGGCGCGTGCAGATGCGGCAGGACGAGCGTGGCAGGACGGTGTTCGACTGGGTCGACACGCAGGTCGTGATGGCGATGGCGTACGACGTGCCGGTGCCCGGGTTCCGCAACGGGGTGGTGAACACGCTGCGCCTGTGGTCGGCGAAGGCGTCGCGCGAGTTCGACTTCCACAACTTCAACCGTGGGGACTACATCGAGGCGGTGCACGACAAGAACGCGACGGAGAACATCTCGCGGGTGCTGTACCCGAACGACCAGGTCAGCCAGGGGCGCGAGCTGCGGCTCAAGCAGGAGCATTTCTTCGTCTCGGCGACGCTGCAGGATGCGATGCGGCGGCACATGGTGCGGCACAAGACGCTGGCCAACCTGCACGAGAAGGCCGTGTTCCAGCTCAACGACACGCACCCGGCGCTGGCGGTGCCGGAGCTGATGCGCCTGCTGATGGACGAGCGGGGGATGGAGTGGGACGAGGCGTGGGCCATCTCGTCGCGGTGCTTCGCCTACACGAACCACACGGTGCTGCCCGAGGCGCTGGAGCAGTGGCCGGTGTCGCTCCTGGAGCAGGTCCTGCCGCGCCACCTGCAGATCCTGTACGAGATCAACGAGCGCCTGCTGGGAGAAGTGCGGCGGCGATGGCCCGGGGACGAGGAGCGGGTGCGGCGGATGTCGCTGGTGGCCGAGGGGCCGGAGCGGCGGATGCGGATGGCGAACGTGGCGATCGCGGGGAGCTTCTCGGTGAACGGCGTGTCGGAGCTGCACAGCAAGCTGGTGCGGGAGCAGCTCTTCCCGGACTTCGTGGCGTTGTGGCCGCAGAAGTTCAACAACAAGACCAACGGCATCACGCCGCGGCGGTGGCTGCTCGGCTGCAACCCGTCGTTGTCGCGCCTGATCTCCTCGAAGATCGGCGACGGCTGGATCACGGACCTGGAGCAGTTGCGGCAGCTCGAGCCGCTGGTCGAGGACGCGGCGTTCCGGGAGGCGTGGCGCGAGGCGAAGCGGCAGAACAAGCTGCGCCTGTGCCGGAGGCTCGCGCGCGAACCGGGGGTCGAGGTCGATCCGGCCTCGATGTTCGACGTACAGGTCAAGCGCCTGCACGAGTACAAGCGTCAGCTCCTGAACATCCTCGAGGTCTACGCGCAGCTCCTCGACTTGCGGCGGGGGCGGCCGTGCGACCGCACGCCGCGGACGGTGCTCTTTGGCGGCAAGGCGGCGCCGGGCTACGAGATGGCGAAGCGGATCATCCGGTTGATCGGCGCGGTGGCGCAGGCCGTCAACGGCGATCCGGAGGCGAGCCGGTTCCTGCGGGTCGTGTTCGTGCCCAACTACGGGGTGTCGCTGGCGGAGCTGCTGATGCCGGCGGCGGACCTGTCGGAGCAGATCTCGACGGCGGGCTTGGAGGCGTCGGGCACGGGGAACATGAAGTTCGCGCTGAACGGCGCGCTGACGATCGGCACGCTGGACGGAGCGAACGTGGAGATCCGGGAGGCGGTGGGGGCGGAGAACTTCTTCCTCTTCGGGCTGGACGAGCCGGGAGTGAGGGAGGTGCGGGCGAGGGGGTACGATCCGTGGGCCTACGCGAAGGACGACGTATCGTTGCGGGAGGCGTTGGAGTCGATCGCGGGGGGAGAGCTGAGCCCGGAGGAGCCCGATCGGTTCCGGCCGATCGTGGATTCGCTGCTGCAGGGGGGAGACACGTATCTGCTGCTGGCGGACTTCGCGAGCTACCGGGAGTGCCGGAGGGAGGTGGGGAGGGTGTGGGGGGATCCCGAGCGGTGGACGCGGATGTCGATCCTGAACGCGGTGCGGATGGGCAGGTTCTCGAGCGACGTCACGATCGAGAAGTACGCGCGGGAGATCTGGGGGGTGGAGGTGGGGGGAGGAGGGCGCTGAGACAAACGCTGAGAGGGCAGGAAAAGGGGGGTATCAAGGATCCTTGGTCCGGGCAGGCGGGTTTGAATTCGCTACCGCAGGAGCTTGCCCGTCAGGGCGTCGATGACGACGGCGGAGCCGGTGGTGCCGGTGAACTCCCAGGCGGGGACCAGCTCATAGCCGCCGGGGCCGATGGTGCCCCAGACCGGGCGGGCGGAGACGAGGCGCAGGTCGCCTTTGACGACGCGCGACAGCCCGGCGGACGCGGCGCGCAGGGCGGAGGATGAATCGAGGAGGACGTCGGAGGGGGGAGGGGACGCGGGCGCGACGTCCAAGGCGGGCCACCAGGAAGAAGTCGCGAGGGCGCCGGAGGGACCGACGAGGACGGCGAGGTGATCGGCGACGCCGTTGCCACGGATCGGAACGCCGTCCAGCTCGCGCGACCAGCGGAGAACCCAGCCGACGATTACGGGCGATTCGCCCTCGCGGCGGGCGAAGACGGCGAACGCACGATCCAGGACCGCGTCCGCGGGGACCGAGCCGAACGATCCGGGCAGCGACGCCTCGGCCAGCGCCACGGCCTCTTCGCGAGTCATCGTCGTTGGAGCGAGTCGCGACCAGGCATCGGGCACGGCGGTGGAGGAGCGCGGGACGCTGGAACGGAACACGGGCAGGGCGTCGGGGACATCGAACGTGCGGGCGTCGGCGAGCAGGGCGGCGGAGGCCCACAGGCGTCCGCCGGCGCCGAGCGCCACCCAGCCGCCGGGCGGCGCGGGAGCGGTGGGGATCGTCGCCGAGCGGGCCGAGTACTCGACGATCGAGGCGCCCTCGCGGACGTAGCCGGCCCAGCGATCCGCCAGCTCGCGGATCGGGATGTTCGCCTGGTACCAGGCGAACATCCAGCTTCGGCCGGCACCCAGCTCGGGGATCATGTTCCGCACGACGTCGTCGTCGATGTAGTCGTACGAGAGGTCGGTGTAGCCGAGGACGGTCTCGGCGGAGGGGCCCATCGCGGAGTTCCATGGGGGGACGAGGGTCAGGCAGGTGGCGAAGATCGTGTTGCGCACCGCGAGCGTGGCGTCGGTGCGCGAGAGGGTGCCATCGGAGGTGAGGACGACGCCGTCGTTGCCGTGACCGGTGTGGTACAGGGCGGTGAGGTCCGACTCGAGGTAGGAGACCAGCTCGGCGCGAGTAACGTCGGCGTCGCGGACGATCCACGAGTAGCCGAGCCCGGTCATGCCGTCCGCGAAGACGGCCATGTCGTTGCGGTCCAGCTCGTTGATCACCGAGGTGGCGGCGAAGGTCAGCGACCCTGGAGGGGTGCAGTCGGCCGCGTCGTCGAAGTGGGCGCCGGGGAGCACGGCCTCGCAGGGGTCGCCGTCGCAGTAGCCGTCGCCCGCCCAGCCGCAGGGATCGTCCGCGGCGCAGGTGCAGGCGTCGTGGACGGACCCGGCGCAGGCGCCGTCGCAGACCATGGCGATGCAGTCCGTGGAGTCATCGAAGATCGGTCCGTCCGGCACGGCGGCTTCGCAATCGGGTTCGTCGCAGGCGCCGTCGGGCGACCAGCGACACGGGTCGCGCGGGTCGCACGTGCAGGCGTTGAACGTGCCGTCGCGGCAGTCCCCGCCGCAGCTATTCCGGCCGGTGCAGTCCGAGCCGTCGTCGAAGTACGTCGTGACCACGTCCATGCACCGGCGTTCGTCGCAGATCGTGTCGCTCGCCCAGCCGCAGGGATCGGACGGGTCGCAGGTGCAGGCGGTGCGGAGGCCGGCGAGGCATTCGCCGCCGCACGTGCCGCCGGCGTCGCTCCCGTCGGCATCGGCGTCGGCGTCCGCCTCCGCGTCGGCGTCGGCGGACGAGTCGGCGTCGGCGGTCGCTTCCGCGGCCGCTTCCGCCTCCGCGGACGCATCGGCGTCCGCCTCCGCGTCGGCGTCGGTGGAAGAGTCGGCGTCGGGCTCGGTGTCGCCCGCGGAATCGACGCCATCGGGCGGCGTGTCGCCGCCGCCGGCGAGCGTGCGGCCGGAGTCGCACGAGGCGGCGAGGACGGCGAGGAAGAGACGGGCGAAGAACGGGATGGTTCTTGGACGGTGCACGGCGGGCTCCTTTTCTGCCTCCCTCCCCGGGCGGACCGCCGCCGGGGCATCCGGCCGACGATCGACCGCGCAAGCGTACACCTCCTCGGCGCTATCGGCCAGGACCCTTCCCACGTGGTAGACTCGGCGGGTCGGGAGGACAGGAACATGGCGAGGCGACCATTCGGAGCGGCGTGGGCGGGCCTGGTGCTGGCGGTCCTGGCGGGGTGTTCGCCGGCGGACGACGAGGGGAATTCGGGGAGTGACGCGCGCCGCGAGGGCAGTGGCGACGGGGAGGCGGGATCGCCGGACGGCGTGATCCTCGAGGGGGGCGACGGGGCGTGCGACCCGGCGGATTGCGCGACGCGCTGCGCCGCGGCGGGCTTCGATCGGGGCGAGTGCGCCGCCGGGGGTTCGTGCTCCTGTTCGAGCGATCCTCCGGTGGACGGCGGCGAGGACGTCGAGCCGGACGCGGAGGTGGCGGCGGGCGAGGACGGCACGGCCGTCGATGACGGAGGGGGAGTCGAGGATGCCGCGAGGGAGGATGCGCCGCCGCTGCCGTCGCGCTGCGGGGAGGATCGTTCGTACATCTGGATCGCCAACTCGGCCGAGGGGACCCTCTCCAAGCTGTGCACGCTCGACGGCGTCGAGACGGGGCGCTACGCGACCAGCCCGCTGGGCGCGTCGGGGGACCCGTCGCGCACATCGGTGAACCTGCACGGCGACATGGTCGTGACCAACCGCAGCCCGGGCGGGGAGACACCGTCGGGCCCCTCGTCGGTGACGAAGTTCGCGGCGGAGCTGGAGGACTGCATCGACCGCAACGGGGACACGGTGATCCAGACCTCGAGCGGACCGACCGACGTGAAGGCGTGGGGAGAGGACGAGTGCATGATCTGGAACACGACGCTGCCGGACGCGGGGTCGTCGAGCCCGATCGGCGCGCGGGCGACGGCGTGGGACGGCAGCGAGGACTCGTACACGGGGCTTGGCGGGTTCGTCTGGATCGGGGCGCTGGACACCGGCGGCGTGTTCAAGCTCGACGGCGAGACCGGCGCCGTGGTGCAGCGCACGCACGTCACGAACCAGCCGTACGGCGGGGCGATGGACGGTTCCGGCAATTTCTGGATCGTCGGCGGGATGTGCACGATCGGCGCGTGCCGCATCGCCCGCGTCAACACGACCACGCTGGAGGCGACGTACTTCACGGTGCCGTGCGGCTACGGCATCGCCGTGGACGCCTTCGACCGGGTCTGGACGTCGGGAAAGACCATGGCGGGCTCGTGCGTGACGCGCCTCAACCCGGGGACGGGCGAGAGCGTGACGTACAGCGCACCCGGCCTGCTCAAGTTCTACCGCGGCATCGCGGTGGACAACGCCGGCTCGGTCTGGGTGGCCAGCACGACGGGCGAGGTGGTGCAGGTGCGCGAGTCCGACGTGACGTTCGTGCACCAGGAGCACGTGGGGCCGGAGGCCGTCGTCGGCGTGGCGATCGATTTCCAGGGGAACGTCTGGGCCGTCTCGCAGGGCGGAAATGCGGCGTTGAAGATGAACCCGACGACCTACGCGGTGGAGAGCTTCCCGGTCGGGCTGGGCCCGTACACCTACTCCGACATGACCGGCTACCAGCTCCGCACGGTGATCTTCTACTGAGACTCCCATCCCGCGGCTGATGACGACGCGTCAGGCTCTTGCGGACCGGAGGAGGAGAGCGGGAGAGGCCGGCTGGGGAGGTGGAGAGGCTGCGGCAACGGGTCGACCTCTGCGGGTCGAGTTGGTAGCATGCGGGTGATGCGGCGCGAGGGAGCGATGAGCGGGTGGATGGCTGGCGCGTGCGCGGCGGTGCTCGCGCTGGGGGTGGCGTCGGGTGCGGAGGCGCAGGAGGCGGGGGCTGCCGAGCCGACGTCGGCGCGCGAGCAGGCGCGAGTGCTGTACGAGGCGGGGGCGGCGGCGTTCGACGGCGGGGATTTCGCGACGGCGCGGACGAAGTTCGAGGAGAGCTACGCGCTGTTCGCGTCGCTGCGCACGTTGTATTCGCTCGGCCTCTGCCAGCACGCGCTCGGCGACTTCGGCGCCGCCGTCCGGTCGCTCGACCAGTACCTGCGGGAGGCGGGGGCCGAGGCGCCGGAGGAGCTGCGGGCGCAGGCCGAGACGCTCCTGGTGGAGATGCGGACGCAGCTCGGGCGGCTGGAGGTGCGCGTCAACGTCGAGGGGGCCGAGGTGCTGGTGGACGGCGAGTTCTCCGGGATGTCGCCGCTGGCCGGAGCGCTCGAGGTCGGCCCCGGCTGGCACGTCGTGGAGGCCCGGCGCGAGGGTTACCGCGGGGAGCCGCAGCGGGTGAACACGACGCCCGCCGAGACCGCGTCGGTGGCCCTGGCGTTGGAGGAGCTGCCGGCCGCGGCGCCACCGCCTCCCCCTCCGCCGCCGGCGCCGGTGGAGCCGCTGTACGGACCGCCGGCCGGCATCGCGGAGAAGGACTGGTACGGCATCAGCGATTCCGCCTACGAGGACTACGTGTACTCGACCGGACGGCACCAGCCTCTGGCGAACTGGATCCTGGAGCGCAACCGCGAGAACCCGGATCTCGACATGGGGATCATCCTTTCCGGCAGCCAGGGGCTGGCCTGGACGCTGACGGGGACGCTAGTGTACGTCCTGCACGAGCAGGACAAGTTCGAGAGCGGGGCCTGGGAGATGCCGTGGATGTCGTTCTTCACGTGGCTCCTGGGCGGTGCGCTGCTGGGCAGCAGCGTGATCATGATGATCGTGGATGCGCTGGACCTGGGGAAGGTGGCGGTCGAGCATCCCGAGCGGCTGGTTGCGGTGCCCGCCGGTGCCGCCATGCCGATGCCCGGCGTGGAGACCGGCGAGGCGAGCGGCGACCGGAGTACCGTGCAGTTCGGGTTTGGCCTCGGCGGGCTGGAGCTGAGGTTCTAGGCGGACGATGGGCCTGGAAGGAACCACGCTGGGCGGCAAGTACCGACTGATCCGCCAGATCGGCGCGGGGGGGATGGGCCGTGTCTTCGAGGCGGTGCACGAGCAGACGGAGCGCACGGTGGCGATCAAGCTGCTATCGCCGGAGGCGGCGCAGCACGCGGACACCCGGGTGCGCTTCGATCGGGAGGCGCGGGCGGCGGGGCGGATCGGCCACGACAACATCTGCGAGGTGATCGACGTCGGCTTCGGCGAGAACGACGTGCCGTACATCGTCATGCCGCTCCTGCGCGGGAGCTCGCTGGGCAACGTGATCCGCCGGGAAGGACGACTCTCCCTGCGCCGCGCCGTCGACGTCAGCGCGCAGATCCTCGCTGCGCTCGGCGCCGCCCACACCGCGGGGGTCGTCCACCGCGATCTCAAGCCCGACAACGTGTTCCTGGTGCGCATGGGCGATCGCGAGGACTTCGTCAAGGTGCTCGACTTCGGCATCTCCAAGATCATCGGCGACCAGCGCCCGGACGCCACGCTGACCCAGACCGGGACGATCCTGGGCACGCCGTACTACATGTCGCCGGAGCAGGCGCGCGGGATGAAGGACCTGGACGCGCGCGTCGACGTCTACGCCATGGGCGCCATCCTCTACCAGATGCTCACCGGCAAGCCGCCGTTCGACGGCGACAGCTACAACCAGCTTCTGGGATCGATCCTGCTCGACGACTTTCCCAGGCCGACCGCGCTCCGCCCCGACGTGCCGCCCGCGCTGGAGGAGCTGATCCTGCGCGCGACGGAGAAGGACCGCGAGAAGCGCCCTCGCGATGCGTCGGAGATGCGCGAGGCGCTGCTGGTGGTCGTCACCGGCACGTCGCTGCGGCCGTCGGATCCGCTGGCCCAGCGCGGCTCGATGATCACCGGCGAGACGCTGCCCCTGTCCTCGACGCCCGCTTCCGCGCCCGGAACGCCGGCGACGCCATCGGGCTGGGCGCCCACGCCGACGCCGGCGCTGGCGGCGGCGGTGGCGACGCCCGCGCCGGGGTCGCGGTCGTCGCCTGTCGGGGGCGTCGAGCGCAACGGCGTGGGGCCGGCGACCCCGCCGCCGGCGAGTCCGTCCGGCGGGGAGGGCGGAGCGCTGTCGGCCAGCCGCGGGGGCCACGTCGTGCTGGCCGAGACAGGGGCGCGCCCGCGGCGTGCGAGCCCGCTGGCCTGGGCGGCCGCGGGGATTGCGGTGGTGGCTGCGGCGGCGGTCGCGATCTGGATCGTCGGACGGGGGGAGCGCGGGGGGGACGGTGTCCGGGAGACCACCAGCACCGCCGCGGTGACGGGGCAGACGAAGTCGGCGGCGAACGCCGGCGGACCGGGCGAGCGCGGGGGCGAAGGGTGGCATGGGGCGCATCCGGGCGCCGGGCCGGTGCCGCTGGAGCCGGTGCGGCCGGTGGTGCCGATACCGCCGCGCGGGCCCGGTGTTCCCGCGACCCGCGAGGTCACCACGGACGCGGGCGCGCCGCCGCTCGTGACGGATGCCGGCGTGCAGACCGTGCTCGCGGACGGGGGGGACGAGGCGCCGGCGCCGGTGCGCATCACGCTGGAGGGGGTGCCGGCGAAGGCCGAGGTGCGGGTGGACGGGGAGGAGTGGCCGGGGTCGGTGATCGAGCTGCCGCGGGGGGACCGCGAGGCGAGGATCGAGGTGCGTGCGCGGGGGTTCGAGGTCTGGTCGGAGAGCGTGTCGCTGGCGGGGGACGCCACCCTGCGCGTGGAGTTGCGGCGGTCGGCGGAGCGTCCGGCGCGGGACGGCGGGGTCGCGCGGGATGGCGGGGGATCCATTCCCGCGTTCGGCGAAGGGCCGTGACGTCCGGGCGGCAGGTCGAGCTGTCGATCGCGCGGCCGGAAGGGGAGGGGCGGCGGGTCGCGATCACGGGCAACCGCGGCATCACGGGCGAAGACCGCGAGAAGATCCGGGCGAAGATGAGGGAGTTGGTCGGGGATCCGGGGGTGGCGGCGATCTTCTTCGGCGGGGCGACGGGGGCGGATACGGAGGCGCTGGCGGCGGCGCTCGAATTCCGGAATTTCGCGCAAAGACCGCAAAGACCGCAAAGGACGCAAAGAGGGGAAGTCTCGCGCAGAGACGCAGAGACGCAGAGGGGGCCGGCGAAGCGACCTCGGCTGGTGGTGGTCGTGCCGGACACGGTGGAGGGGCAACCGAAGGAGACGTGGGAGACCAGCCGGCGGGCGGACGAGATCGTCGAGCTGGGGCATCCGATCCGGGTGGAGGACCGGTGGAGGGCGTACCACCTGCGCAACCAGCGGCTGGTAGCGGAGGCGACGGAACTGGTGGCGTTCTGGAACGGGGATCCGCGATCCGGGACGGCCGCGACCATCGCGCTGGCGCGCAAGAGGG
This sequence comes from Deltaproteobacteria bacterium, assembly GCA_016218815.1. Taxonomy (GTDB): domain Bacteria; phylum Myxococcota_A; class Polyangia; order DRWM01; family JAAZOP01; genus JAAZOP01. Next base: position 5,389 of record JACRCX010000053.1, on the reverse strand, counting down.
GGATGGGAGTGGAGATCGTGGAGGTGGAGGGAGGGGATAGGGAGGTTGTTGGTTAGGGGGGTCTTGGTTCTTGGTTCGCGCGCGCGGTGCTATGGCCGGTCGCAGAAGTCGCGCCAGTCCTCGCGGTAGAGGACGAGGGGTTCGGGCAATGCGCCCTCGGTGACGCGGCGGGGGCCTGCGACGACGGCGCCGCCGGGGTCGAGCACGGCGACGTAGACGTCCGTGACGCAATCCACAGGGAGGCAGCGGGGCAGGTCGTCGTCGCGGAAGTCGGACCAGGCGGCCAGCACGCGATCGTCGCCGGTCGCCGGCCACAGTCCGAACATGCCGCCGGCGGTCTCGCTGAGGATGGTGCGGGGCGACGATGCATCGGGGCCGTCGGCGAAGACGAGCGTCTTGTCTTCGAGGAACACGCGCGCGAGGCGCTCGCCACGCCACAGTGCGGCGCCGAAGCGGGCGGTATCGCGGTCGAGGGCGCTGAGCGGCCGGTTGTCGCGGACGGAGCCGTCGGGGCCGAGCGAGGCGACGTGCAGGCCCATCGTGTCGCCGGCGATGCGGTTGTCCACGCCGTTGTCGTCGAAGACCACCTCGACGCCGTCGGCGCGCTCGGCCATCGCGACCAGGCCGCCGGTGTCCAGCGCGGCGTGCACGGCTTCGCCCAGCGGTCGTCCCGCGGCGTCCAGTCGTTGCCAGCGCACCTCGGGACCGCCCTGGTGCCACGCCACGAGCCAACCCTCGGCGGGGGGAAGGAGGGACACGCGGCCCGACGCGGTGCCGCGGCTGTCGGGCAGGGCGACGGGCTCGGCGAGCGGGGCGCCAGAGAGGTCGAGCAGGCGGAAGAAGAGCTGATCCTGCTCCCCGTGGCGGCCGAGCCAGACGAGGCCGACGTGATCGCCGCGCGGGGCGAGGGTGAGGTAGTACGGCCGGCCGGAGTCGTCGCTGAGCGCGACGGGGGAGGACGGCACGAGTGCGCCGTCATGCTCTTCGACGGTCGCGAGCGTCACGCGGCGATGCGATTCATCGACGGCGACGGTGTAGGCGACGAGAAGGCGATCGGGAAAGGGTAGGACCTCGACCAGCCCGAGCCAGTCGGTGTCGCTGTCCGCGACGACCACGGGGTCGCCCTGCGGCTCGAGATCCGCAGAGAGGCGGCGGAGGAAAATGGAGCCGGTCGTGTCCGTGGCGCCGGGGTACGCGACCGTGGTTTCGGAGCGATGGGCGACGACGAGGAAGGCGTCGCCCCAGGGGGCGAGCCGGGCGGGAGTGACGTTGGCGTAGACGTGATGCCGGGCGCTTTCGACCTGGGCGTTGCGGCAGGCCCAGAGGCGCTCGTCGCCGCCCTCGAGGGTGAGCGGGACGGCGTTGGAGACGAGGAAGAGGGGCGTGACGCCGGGGATGGCGTCGGCGCGGTAGCGGACGCGAACCTGCCAGGTACCGGGGCGGGCCCACGGCTGGACGGTGAACGGGGCGGCCCAGCGGAGCGGGTCGTCGATAGCGAGGTCGCCGTGGGCGTCGACGTCCAGGATGTCCGAAGGCTGGAGCTCGTTGGTCATGCCGCAGCGGCCGGGCTCGTAGAAGCCGAGGGCGAAGGGGACGGGGCTGCCGGCCTCGTCGGAAAACTCGAGCGAGTAGAGCGGTTGGCGCATGTCATCCCAGGAGCCGTCGAGGGGCGGAACGACGGTGGCGGAGTCGGAGGAGTCGTTGTGGAAGGCGAGGGTGAAGCGGAGGTCGTCGCCGACGTCGAGGGAGTCGTCCTCGAGGGCGAGGCGGAGGGAGACGCCGCGATCGAGTTCGCGGGGTTCGGCGTCGGGGTTGGGAGCGGCGTCGGTTCGGCCGGTGGTCGTGCCGTCGCCCGGCGCGGCGCCGGAGGGGCCCGTGGTGGTGGTGGATGCTTCGGAAGCGGGGCGACGGGTCGAGCAGGCTGAGCTCAGCGCGAGCAGGGTGACGATTGCCAGGACTTGTCGCATGGGGACCTCCCTACGAGCGAAGGGTAGGGAAGATCCGGTGTTGTCGCCAGCCCGGCGTGATGCCGCGGGCGCACTCGCCCTTCGACTCGCTGCGCTCGCTCAGGGCTACGTGGCGCCCCTACTTCAAGGAGGCGAGCATCAGGTCGCGGTTCATGCGGGCGATGAAGTCCATGGAGACGCGCTTGGGGCAGGTGGCCTCGCATTCGCCGTGGTTGGTGCAGGCGCCGAAGCCGGCGCGCTCCATGGTGGAGACCATGGAGCGGACGCGGTCCCAGCGTTCGGGTTGGCCCTGCGGCAGGAGGCCGAACTGGGAGATCTTGGCGGACGTGAAGAGCATCGCAGAGGCGTTGGGGCACGAGGCGACGCAGGCGCCGCAGCCGATGCACGCGGCGGCGTCCATCGCCCGCTCGGCGTTCTCCTTGGGCACCGGGACGGCGTGGGCGTCCGGTGCGGAGCCGGTGCGGATCGAGATGTACCCGCCGGCGGTGACGATGGCGTCGAACGCGCCGCGATTGACCACGAGGTCGCGGATCACGGGGAAGGCCTTGGCCCGGAACGGCTCGATGTAGATCGTGTCGCCGTCGTGGAAGTGCCGCATGTGAAGCTGGCACAGCGTGGTCCCGGCCTCGGGACCGTGCGCGTACCCGTTCACCACGCAGCCGCACATGCCGCAAATACCCTCGCGGCAGTCATGATCGAAGGCGATCGGCTCCTCGCCCTTCTCGATCAGGCGCTCGTTGACGATGTCGAGCATCTCCAGGAACGCCGTATCGGCGCTGATGCCCTTCGCGGCGTACGGGACGAGCCGGCCCTTGAAGTCGGGCCCTTCCTGCCTCCAGACCTTGAGCGTGAAGTCCATCACTTGTAGCTCCTCTGGCTCGGCTTGCACCACTCGAACTTGAGCGGCTCCTTGTGCAGCTCGGGCTCGGCCCCCACCCCCTTCCATTCCCAGGCGGAGACGAAGGAGAAGTGCTCGTCGTCGCGCAGCGCCTCGCCTTCGGGGGTCTGGCTTTCCTCGCGGAAATGGCCGCCGCAGGATTCGGTGCGGTGCAGCGCGTCCCGGACCATCAGTTCGGCGAATTCGAGGAAGTCGGCGACGCGCGAGGCCTTTTCCAGGTTCTGGTTGAGGGTGTCCGCGGTCCCCAGCACGCGCAGGTCCTGCCAGAACTCGTCGCGGATCTTCGGGATCTCGGCCAGGGCCTTGCGCAGTCCGGCATCGTTGCGGCCCATGCCGCAGAACTCCCAGACGACCTTGCCGAGCTGCTTGTGGAACGAGTCGGGCGAGCGCTTGCCCTTGATGCCGAGCAGCTTCTCGACGCGGCCCTTGGCCGCCGCCTCGACGGCCCGGAACTCGGCATGATCGGTCCCGACCTTGCTGTTGCCGGCGGTGACGAAGTAGTCGCCGATGGTGTAGGGCAGGACGAAGTAGCCGTCGGCCAGGCCCTGCATGAGGGCGCTGGCGCCCAGGCGGTTGGCGCCGTGGTCGGAGAAGTTGGCCTCGCCGATCACGAACAGGCCGGGCAGGTTGCTCATGAGGTTGTAGTCCACCCACAGGCCGCCCATGGTGTAGTGGATGGCCGGGTAGATGCGCATCGGCGTGTCGTGCGCGTCCTCGCCCGTGATCTGCTCGTACATCTCGAACAGGTTGCCGTAACGTTCGTCGAGGACGCCGCGGCCGAGGCGCTGGAAGGCGTCGGCGAAGTCGAGGTAGACGCCGAGGCGGAGGTCGCCGACCTTGGGGCCGACGCCGCGACCCTCGTCGCAGACGAGCTTGGCGGCGCGCGAGGCGACGTCGCGGGGGACGAGGTTGCCGAAGGCGGGATAGCGGCGCTCGAGGTAGTAGTCCCGCTCGCTCTCGGGGATCTTGTCGGCGGCGCGGGACTCCTCCTTCTGCTGCGGGACCCAGATGCGGCCGTCGTTGCGCAGCGACTCGCTCATGAGGGTGAGCTTGGACTGGTGCTCGCCGGCGACCGGGATGCAGGTAGGGTGGATCTGGGTGAAGCAGGGGTTGGCCATCAGCGCGCCGCGGCGGTGCGCGCGCCAGATGGCGGTCGCGTTGCAGCCCTTGGCGTTGGTGGAGAGGTAGAAGACGTTGCCGTACCCGCCGGTGCCCAGGACGACGGCGTCGGCGGCGTGGGACTCGAGGCGGCCGCTGACCATGTGACGGGTGACGATGCCGCGGGCGCGGCCGTCCACGACGACCAGGTCGAGCATCTCGGTGCGGGGGAAGAGCTTGACGCGGCCGGCGGCGACCTGGCGCATGAGGGCGGAGTAGGCGCCCAGGAGGAGCTGCTGGCCGGTCTGGCCGCGGGCGTAGAAGGTACGGGAGACCTGCGCGCCGCCGAAGGAGCGGTTGTCCAGGAGGCCGCCGTACTCGCGCGCGAAGGGGACGCCCTGGGCGACGCAGTGGTCGATGATCGCGTTACTCACCTGGGCCAAGCGGTAGACGTTGGCTTCGCGCGCGCGGTAGTCGCCGCCCTTCACGGTGTCGTAGAACAGGCGGAAGATCGAGTCGCCGTCGTTCTGGTAGTTCTTGGCGGCGTTGATCCCGCCCTGGGCGGCGATGGAGTGGGCGCGCCGCGGGCTGTCCTGGTAGAAGAAGCAGCGGACCTCGTAGCCCAGCTCGGCGAGCGTCGCCGCCGCCGAGGCGCCGGCCAGGCCGCTGCCCACGACGATGACGGAGTACTTGCGCTTGTTGGCGGGGTTGACCAGCTTCATCCTGAAGCGGTGGCTGTCCCACTTCTGTTCGAGCGGACCTTCGGGAACCTTGCTGTCCAGAGCCATGTTGGTGTTCCTCGAAAAAAACTTCCCCGGGAGCTCAGAGCGGCTTGACCATGCCCAGCAGCACCGCGCACGGCACGGAGACCATGCCGGCCCACACCAGCTCGGCGAAGATCGCCGCGGCCGCCTTGCGCCAGCGGTCGAGCTTCGGGCTCGCGGCGCCGAGCGTCTGCAGCATGCTCCAGACGCCGTGGTACAGGTGCAGCCCGACGAAGCTGACGGCGAGGATGTAGACGGCGGAGACCCAGGGGACCCGGAAGCCGAGCACGACGTTGTTGTAGACGTCGTGCGGGTCGAAATACGGCGCGGTCGGGTGCAGCCGACCCGTCGTCAGGTGCAGCACGTGGTACAGGACGAAGAGGGCGATGATCGGCCCGCCCCAGCGCATCGTCCGCGCCGCGTAGGACGTCTCCCGGTACCTCTGCACCTCGTAGCGTTGCGGGCGCGCGGACCAGCTTTGCAGGGTGAGCTGTGCGGCAGCGATCATGTGCAGAACGGCGGCCAGGAGCAGGCCGCCGCGGAAGGCCCAGAGGAAGGTCGGGTTGCTCTTCAGGAACGCGGCATACCCGTTGATCTTCGCCGGGCCGAGGAAGATCTGGAGGTTGCCGAGCATGTGGACCACGACGTAGCCGAAGACGATG
>JACRCX010000052.1 GCA_016218815.1 Deltaproteobacteria bacterium | reverse complement strand
CGAGCGGCTCGTCGCACGCGAGACCGAGGTTCGGGCGGAGTTCCGGCGTGCGGGACGTTCGTTCCTGGGGATGGACGGGGTGATGCGTTGCGATCCGAGCGACCGGCCCGGGACGTGGGAGCGGCGGCGCGGGATGAACCCCCGGATCGCGGCGAAGGACGCGGAGGTCCGGGTCGGCGCGATCGGTCGGTTGTTGGCCTTCCTCGAGGAGTACCGGAAGGCCTGGCTGCGTTGGCGTGAGGGGGACCATGGCGCGTTGTTCCCGTGGGGCACCTGGCTGATGCGGGTCCGGCACCACGCCGTTTGTCGGCCTGCCCCGAGCTAATCCCGGCCGAGGGGCCCAGGTTCGGCCGCCGGGCGTCCGGCGAGAGCGCCGGTGCGCCCACCCCTCGTTCAACCCCGCCGGAAACCCCGAATCGGAGAGCTCGCTGGCGACATCGCGGCGTGGGGTCGGGAACCGGACGCTCGTTGCGGGCTGTTGACGCGAGCTCGCAGGGGAATTGCCTGGGTCCGGGGGGCCGGGCCGCAGGGGAATTGCCTGGGTCCGGGGCCGGGGAATCGCAGGGGAATTGCCTGGGTCCGGGGGGCCGCGCCGCGTTTGCCGGGACTCGCGATGGCGGAAGCCTGGGACTGGGGGGCCGGGCCCGGGCCCGGGCCGCAACTCTTCAGCGATGCGAGTCGTTGGGCGGGTAGCGAACTTCGTTACAGACAACGCGAATGAAGCCTCGTGGAGTTCCACCGAAGTCAATACGCACCGAACGGCGGTCGGAATCCGGTATCGCCTCCACCCTTCCCTCCCATACCAACGCCTCTCCCAGGTAGGTTCCAAAGTCTAGGTCGATCCTGACATTCGTCGCCCACACGAACTCGATGACAACTCGGCCATCGATCTCGCCAGGGGGGCGAACGGCCAACAGTAGGTTCTTTCCGTCATCGGACCAAGCAATCGAGGTGACTCGGTGGTCCCCCAATTGGTGGGCGATGAGCTCTTCCGGTCCGACGCTCATGAGTGACCTCGGGATCCAGCTCGGGTCGCCGTGCCATTCATGATGTTGTCCACCTCCGCTCCGGTCACCGGGCGCGGGTCCTGGAGTCTGGTCGATCCCAAGGAAGGATTGCTCGGATTCACGTCGATCCTGGCCGGGTGCGTGTGTGTTGTGCTGGAGAAGGCGTCCAGGCCTGGATGTTGGCTCTGCTGAAGCACATCCGTGGCCGACCTATCCGGCTGGATGTACCGACCTGCGCTTGCGGTGCCGGTGACGGCGGGTGGCTCGTAGTGGGCGCGGGGCGCTGTCTCAGCACGAGCGTACGACGCCTGCGGGCTACCCTCCAGGAAGCAACCGGACGGGGTTTCGACACCCGCGGAGGCCGCGGGGGTGGCCGGCGCGGGACTCGTTGCGGCCCCTGCACCGGTTCTTGCGGTCGTCGCCGTGGCGGCCTCCTGCGTAGTTGAGGAGGTCGCGGCTGCGGCACCTGGGGCAGTCGCCGGTCGGGGACCCGGCGCCGGGTTCGTCGGCTCAGTAGATGCCGCTCGCGCGGCGCTGCCGACCATCTGGCTCCCAGCGGCTTCGAACGCGATGCTCGTGGCGTAGCCCTCGGCCAACCCCTGAGCCACACCGCCTGCAACGTAGCCCGTCGTATAGGCGATCTGCTCGCCGGTATCCGTCAGTTCGTATCCGTAGTAGTTGGCGACTGCCTGCGACCCGGCGACTGTTGCCGCCCCGGTCGAAGCTGGGAAATCCGTGAACGTACGATACATTCCTTCCACGAGCCCGTTCTCGTTCACGGCACCCCAGTGCTGAACGTAGGCGTTGACGGCAGCTGCCCCGCCGTCATAGGCAGCCTCCGCGGCATCGATCACCGCGGTTCCGGCTGTATGGAGAGCGTCGTTCACCGGCTGCACTACGTTCTCGTTGATGGGCTCAACGACGTACTCGTTGACGGCCTCGGCCGCCGCCTCGACGCCCTCGATGATGCTGTCGAGGAAGTCCCAGAGCCCGAACGCGTCCCGGTTCGCAAGAGGTCGACCCAGGAGGAAGGAATACGGGTTGAACTGGCCCGAAACGACTCCCGCGTGCAAGGTCGCGGGGTCCACGGACACCCAGCGAGCAAGCCTTGGGTCCAAGCTCCGGGCCCCAAAGTACACCAGCCCCACCCCCCGGTCCCTCTCCTTCCCCGTGAATTCGTACCGCGGCGCGAAGGCGGTGGGGTCGTCCATGTCCTCGACTCGGGGGTAGGTCTGCTCCTCGGCGCCGTACGGAAGCTGGCTCAGGATCTCGGCGGCGGCCCCGGTGTCGGCGTCGAGGATCGTAGAAGCGGAGCCGATCTGGTTCGTGAGCGTCAGCCGGGTCCGCGGCATCTCGGCGCCGCCAGGAGGCAGGCCGTCCCCACGCGGCGCGTCCAGCTCGAACAGGATACCCGCCTCGTTCCACAGGTAGCGCGCGGTGAGGCCCTCGTCGAAGACCCAGGTGGTTTCGTTCAGCTCCCCCTCGCGCTTCTCGAAGGAGGCGCTGATGTACAGCGAGCCAAGCTCGGGGATACGACCGGTGTCGTCGGTGATGTTCTCCTCGTACTTCAGGCGCCGCTGGCCGCCGAAGTCGTACGTGTTGTCCACGCGGGCCGTGGGACACCACGCGTGCGTCGCTCGGCCGGCCTCCTCGCCCGGGCCGAAGTACTCCTCGTCGTCCTCATCGAGGACGGGCCAGGCGCCACCGGGAGCGCCGCAGGTCTCGGCCGTGGTGTCGAATAGCGTCTGGCGCTCCACCGCCAGGAGGTTGCCCACCTCGTCCCACGCAAACATCAGCCGGAAGTCCGGACCCTCGCGACAGCCGGCGCCATCCGGGCCACCCGCCGCCACGTCGCCGGTCCCCGGGGTGTCCTCTCGGCCGCAGCCGTCAGGACGGTGGACCACGAGGGCCATCATGTTGCCTGCGGCGTCGTAGTACGCTCGCAGCGTGTCCGGGTCGGCGCCGCGCGCGGTCGCCTCGTAGAGCGCGTGCGGCGCAGGGCCGGCACGAGCCGCTACCGGGCGGCCGAGGAGGTCGACGGGGACTCCGCCGACTCGCGGCAAGGGGCCGACGCCGGGATCACCATCGCCACGCTGGGTCAGCTCGAGGCCGTTCGTGATCTGCCCGAGCGACCATGCGTAGAAGTGGCCGGTCACGTCGTCCCACTCCAGCATCGAGCCCAGCGAGTCGAACGACCACGTCTGCTCCTGCACCCGATGCGGCTGGGGGACCGCGTAGAGCGGCGTCGCGCGGGTAAGGCGATTCAGCGCGTCATAGCTGTACTCGATGTCGTAGGGGACGAAGCCGTCGGGCAACCGCGGATCGGCCCCTCGACTCCCTTCGGTCGCTCGGGACGCCCCGCTGGCGGGGCGCCGATCATCGTCGATGCGGACGATGTTGGAGGCGACGTCGTACGTGTACCGGTAGTCCAGCACCACGAGGCCGTCCGAGCGCACCGCCTGCTTGCGCGCAAGGCGCTGGCGCGCGTCGTAGGTGTACGACTCCTCGGTGCCGCCGTCCTCGTCGCAGTCGCACGAGTCGGGCGCGGGCGGCGGCGAGGCCGGGTCGCACGTATCGTCCGGATCGCTGTCCAGCGTGCAGAGGCGATCGCCGTACTCGACGAAGACCCGGCGGCCTTGCGCGTCGTACCGGGTCTCGCGGATCAGCGGGCGCGACGCGCGAATCGTGCCAGATCCGTCCGGGTCCGGAACGTTCTCCTCGAACTGCACGTCGTGGAGCAGGCCGCGCGAGGTGTACGCGAAGTCGAACATCGACCCGTCGGGGTGCTTCTCCGTCAGCAACCGCTGCGCCTCGTCGAACGTCGACCACGAGGGGTACCCGACCGAGGTGTCGGGGTTCACCTGGCGGACCGACCACACGGCCCACCCGTGGCAGTCGTAGCCCAGCACCACCGTCCCCGAACGGTCGCGGGTCCAGGACGGCCGACCGGCCAGTGGGCCCTGGGCGGGATGCCCGGCACAACTCGCACCGGGACCCGGGAGCCACTCCGTCGTCCATGCCTCCGCAGGTGGGTCGAACTCCTCGTCGAACCCGTACAGCACGTCGAAGCAGCCGCCGCCGGGCAGCGGCAGAACCGGCAGGTCGTGCACGTCGAGCAGGCACGTCACCCCGTCGGCGCCGCCGGCCGCGGTCCAGCCGGTCGCGGAGTACTCCACCTCGCCGCCCAGATCTTCCGCCACGAGCCTGCCGCCGCGATCGTACCAGTACCGGTTGATGACGCCGCGCGCGTCCCTGGTCGAGACAAGTCTATCGATCGCGTCGTACGCGTAGCGGTAGTCCCCGGCGTCCGGGTCGTGGTTCACGATGCGGCGGCCAAGGGTGTCGTAGTCCTGGAGCTTGAGCACGAACTCGTTGCCGACGAACGACGAATCGCGCTCTGCTCCGCTGACGGCACCGCGCTGCATCTCCACGACCGCTCCGATCGAGTTGTACCGCAGGTTGGTGGCGAAAGTCTCCAGCGCCGTCGAGCCCTCCGAGCGGTTCCGCTCGACCGTGCGTACCGTGCGCCCCAGCCCGTCCACGTACGTCGTCGCCGGCGTCCCGCTGTAGATGCCGGGAGCGAGGTCGCCGGCATCCCAGATGTCCGTCACCAGCGCGCCGTAGCGCGTCGCGACGACCGCGGTGCCGTCCGTCGTCCAGGCACGGGTAACCCGGCCGAACGCGTCATAGGCCGAGCGGGCATACAGCGTCGTCGGATCCGGCGCGAGGGAGAAGGAGCCCGGAGACGCCACCGAGAACACGATCGCGTTGGGGAGGTAGGCGCGCTGCACGGCGCCCTTCGCGTCGAACGTCTGGATCCCGGAGCGGATCCAGTTGCCGCCGGACAGGCCATCGGTGGAAGAGCCTTCGGAGACGGCGCCACGAGCACGGCCCATGCCGTCGACCCATGCGAAGGCCTGCATCACCGCGCCCATGCCGGCGCCGATGCCACCCGACTCGTCCGTGCCGCCCTCGCCGCACTCCCCCTCGTTGGTCACCGTGTGCACGTACGAGAGCGGGCTGCCCAGGTGGTACTCGATCGCCGCCTTCGGCTCCGCACAGCCGGGGCCGTACATCCGGACCGGCCTGCCGAGGTTGTCCAGCGCGACAGACGTCGTGAGGCCGGACGGATCGGTCGCGGTGTGGATCGCGCCGTACTCGGCGTACCAGGTGGCCGAGGTGGACAGGACCGAGCCGGTGCCGTCGGCGCGGATCGCGGGCTGCGGGCCGTCGTGCCCAGGATGCGAGACGTCGATCGTCTCGCGCACCGGGAACACGGCGTACTCGTCGTCGTAGGTCACCCACGCCTGCCCCAAGATCCCTGTCGCCGCGCCGCATTCCGCACCCGTGCAGGTCTGGTTCGGCTGACAGAACCTGCCGTAGCGCGCGGATGATCGCACGTACCGGAACGTCGGCGGGTCGCCGCCCACCCGCGCCGGGAAGTTGTCCCAGGCGTAAGCGCTCGAGCCGGCCACCTCGACCTTCGAGGGCAGGTGACGGCACGGGCCGGACGCCGGGTACGTGATGATCGTGCGCCCCAATTTCGCCGGATCGTCGGCGTCGTCCGCGGGATCCACGCCGTAGGCCGCGTTGGTCCACGACTCGCGCACGCGGTGGATGTAGAGGTCGTGGATCAGCGCCTCGTCGAAGACGGCGTGGGTCGTCACCTCGTCACCGGTCAGCTCCGTGGCACCGTAGTTCACGCTCTTCGTGACGTTGCCCCAGGCGTCGACCACGGCGGTCCAGGAGGACAGGGTGTACACGTGGCCGGATCCCGAGAAGCTCTTCCGGGGTATCGTCCAGGTGCCGTCGCCCTCCCCTTCCCCGTCCAGGTCGAGGATGTGGTAGCCGCCGCCGGGGACATCGGCCTCGCCGCTGGGCACGACGCTCGTGTCGTAGACGAGGCCCGTGGTGTAGCTCGGGTACGCGAACCAGACCGACCGATCCGATCCCGCCGGCTGGTACAGCTTCTTCACGTTGAACACGGTCGTGCCGACGCCCTGGCAGATCGAGCCCGACTCGTCGCAGGTGGTGCTGTACGTCACGGCGCCCTTGAGCGCCTCCAGCGGGTTTTCGCGGAAGCGACAGGTCGGGTTGAGCAACCCGCGCCGGTACGACCCGTCGGCGAGATCGGCGCAGGCCCAGTCGGGCATGAGGCCCGGCTCGAAGGTCGTTGTGGAGACCGTCGTCGGGGAGTTCGCGTCGCCGAGGGTCTTGGCCTGGGCTTCGCCGAAGCCACGGAATTCGGCCTCCCAGCCGTCGTAGAACGCGTTGCGGTACGAGTATTCCGTGACGTAACTCGCGCCGAGCCCGTCCGTGACGGTCGAGGATGCCACGACCTGCATCGGGAACGGCGCGAAGGTCGTCCACGGATCTCCCGCTTCGCGGCCGTCGGCCGCGTACGCGGTCGAAGGCCGGTAGGCGATCTCCGAGGTCTTCCCCATGCCGTTCTGGACGGCGACGAGGAGGCGCGGTTGGATGCCGCCCGTGAAGTCCAAGAACTGGTAGTCGCGCGCCGTCCCCCACATCACGTCGGTCGTGCTGGAGCCGTTCACGTCGGCGATGCGCACGCGGTTCACGATCCCGGGATGGTACGGCGTGCCGTCCAGGATGATCCGGTCGCTCCAGGCGGTGCCGCCGAGGTGGTCGGCGCCGCATTACGTCGCCGACTCCCGCAAGGATGGGCGGCGCGACGACGACGCCCAACGACTCCTGTGCCGCCCGTCTGCTGCGCGGACCGGACCGCCGGCGGGGCCAGCCACACGTCCACCGCGTCAAGGCGCACCTGGACGACCTCGGTGAGGTCGTGGGCATGCGCGGCGGCTTCGCCCGACTCCCGATCGAAGCGCCCGTGCCGTAGAATCCCATCCATGCGAACGCAGCGGCGGCCGGAACCCAACGTCGCCTTGCCCAAGGCATGGCCGAGCATCGCGAAGTCGGCCATCGTCCACGTCCTGGCGTTGGCCCACTTCGTCATCGTCCACGTCCGCGGCTGGTGCGCGGACAGCCCGCTTCGGCGCGTCCGGCTCGCGGGCGAGTGCGAGCGGCTGCGTTCGGATGTCGCCCTGCTGACCGAGGAGCTGCGGATCAAGGACGCCCGCCTCGCCCACATCCCGGGCCCGCAACCGGCCGCACTACCCGCCGGAGGAGCGACTCGCCGTCCTGGCGCTCAAGGCTGCCCGAGGCTACAATCTCGCGCAAACCGCGGCACGGTTCCTGGTCGAGCCCGCGACGATCGCGAGCTGGCTGGGGCGCATCGACGAGGAGGGGCCGGACGCGCTGGTGCGGATGCCGACTCCCGTCAACCGCTTCCCCTCGTTCGTCCGCCAGATCGTCGAACGGTTGAAGGCCGCGTTCCCGGCCCTCGGCACGTTGCGCATCGCCAACATGCTGGCCCGTGCCGGCCTGCACGTCGCGCGCTCGACCGTGCGTCGGTTCCTCGAGGCGCACGCACACCCGCCCTCCCCGGCGGCCCCGCACCCGGCCAACGCGGCGCACGGCCTCCTCCCGGCGCCGGCTGCGGTCGGCTCCGGCTCGTCGCGCAGCCCTCGCATCATCTCCCGCGGCCCGAACCACACCTGGCTCGTCGATCTCACGATCGTTCCCACGGCCGCCGGGTTCTGGGTGCCCTGGCTGCCGAACGCGCTGCTGCAGCGATGGCCCTTCTGCTGGTGGGTGGCGGTCGTCATCGACCACTTCTCGCGCAAGGCCGTGGGCCATGCGACGTTCAAGAAGCAACCCACCGGCAAGGAACTCTGCGCCTTCCTGGGCCGTGTCGTCCGCAACGTCGGCCGACCGCCGAAGTACATCATCACCGACCAGGGCGCCCAGTTCGCCACCGCGTACCGGGCGTGGTGTGCCAGTCGCGGCATCCGGCCGCGCTTCGGGGCGCTCGGCCGCCATGGATCCATCGCGTTGGTCGAGCGCTTCATCCGCAGCCTGAAGGACGAGGGCCTTCGTCGCGTCCTCGTGCCCTTCCGGCTCAGCATGATGCAGGTGGAGGTCGCCTCCTTCGTCGACTGGTACAACACCTCCCGGCCGCACATGGCCTTGGGCGGCGCGACTCCGACGGAGGTCTATCGAGGCCGACGTCCGGCGAATACCGGTCCTCGCTTCGAGACCCGCGCCCGGTATCCGGCCCGCGGCCGTGGGAAGCTCCGGGCGCCGCAGGGCACGCCGCTGCGGCTCTGCATCGGCTACCACGAGGGTCGCCGGCATCTGCCGGTGGTCCGCCTTCGCAAGGCAGCCTGACCTCGCGGCGCGATCGCTCGCGGCGTTCTTCGCCGATCGCATTCGGTCCCGCCGGACCTCCGCCCCGCCTTCCACAACCCCACCTCGTAGCACGCCGCAGGCCACAGAACCGCGCTTCCACGCCGCACCGCGGAGGGAACTCCCGCCACGCCGACTGCGAATTCGCCCGGGGAAAGATCGATGGACCACCCCAACCGCGAATTCGCCCGGCGAAAGATCGATGGTCCAGCACAGCGGCCCCGCGCCCCGCGAACGCGACGCCCGTCCGCCACGATCAGCCAGCGGAGCATCTTGCCCAGGCATACAACGAGCCGAGCGGAGCACCACCCGCAAGGGTATCACGAATCCAGCACAACAACCGCCCCACGCTCGGCAATTCCCGTGTGGCAAGCGCCGCATCACCAAGGTCGAAGAAGAGGAATCCCACGCGCCAGATGTCATTCCGCAAGCCAAGAACTCCCAGGAACCGGTCGAACGACGCGGCATGAAGCGCGCGAGCTAAATCGTACACTCGGTCAAGGTCAATCAAATCCCCGTTCGCCGCCACCCACCAACTCATCTGTTCACTCACACCCGACGCGTACTCGGCCGACTCGTCTCGAAAAGCCTCGGTGACGGGTATGGTCGCCAAGCGGCGATAGTGAAGAGCCGACAGCGCAGTGTCGACCTCGTCAGCGTCAGCGCCAGCCCCCTCAATACCGATCATCGTAATGGTGCTCATGGGTTGTACGTGCCTCCCTGTGTTCGAGGATCGCTTAGCACCGGCGAAAGGTACTCGCCTGGCTCGGGAGGTCTTACATTAGACGAGGTATTTGGGCAGCGCCCTCTCGCCATCGCAATTCCACCTCGCCGAGCGGCAAGAAAAATACGGCGCCGCGGCGCGGGTGTCAACGACCATGTGGCGCCGCGCGAACGACGGTCCTCGGCCCCAGCCTGCGAAGCGGGCTTCGTGGTGCAGCCGGCACCTTCAGGCGCCGGAGGTGGGAGGACGGAACGAGACCGGTCGCCGCACGGACGCGGGGAATCTTCAGGGGCCGCAGGAGGTCCGGTACAGCTCGACGAGGCGGCGGACGCCCAGGGGGGCGGGGCCGTCGCCGCGCAGGCGCGACCAGCAGCCGGGGCAGTCGAAGGGGGGGGCGGGGCGCAGGGGCCAGGAGGTCCAATGGCCGAGCGGCGGGACGTCGGCGCAGGGGCGGATCCAGCCGTCGGGGGAGACGCGCAGGAAGCCGCTGCCCGCGGGGCACTCGGGGAAGTCGGCCGTCTGGTCGCGGAGGAACGGGACCACGCGCCGCAGGTACTCGGGGGACGAGGCGACGTGCGGCCAGGTCTCCGCAAGCCCCGCGAGCTGCTCCATGGCGACGGCAAGGGCCGTCAGCGAGTTCTCGTCGGCGGAGATCGCCCGCGCCTCGAGCCGCGCCGGACGCTCGACGGTGTAGGACACGCGCACGCCGCGCTCGCGAGCGTACTGCGCCGCCTCGACGAGCTGCCCCGGGAAACGTCCGGTGATGGTGACCTGGAGCTGGACGGCGCGGAAACCCATGGCGACCAGGTCGGGGAGCAACCCATCGATCTGCGCGAAAAGCCCCGGGCGGCGGCGGATGTGGTCGTTCTCCTCGCCCAGCCCTTCCAGAAGCACGACCAGCTTGTCCACACCGGCCTCGCGCAGGCGCCGGGCACGGTCGGCCGTGAGCCCGACGCCGTTGGTCACGAGGATGAGGGACGAGATCTCCGTGCCGAGGCGGATCGAGGCGGCCACGCGCTCCAGGTCGGGGCGCAAGAGCGGCTCGCCGCCGACCAGGGCGACGTCGAGCGGCTGGAGGCGGCGGACCAGCGGGGCGTAGTCGGACATCTCGACGTCGTTGCCCGGCGCGCGCCAGGCGTCGCACCAGGCGCAGCGTGCGTTGCAGCCGCGGGTGACCTGCAGCTCGAGGATGCGCGGGCGCCCCCCGGCGAGCTGGCGCAGCATCGCGGCGCCATGGCGCTGCAGCATCGCCATCGTTCCTTGCGGAATCTCGCCGTCCGCCCGTCGGCCGCCGCGCGGCCCGCCGTTGCCGTTGCGTCCGCCCCCGTTCCCGTTGTGGCCCGCCATCCGTCTCCCGCCGTCCGCCCCACCCCGCCACCGGACGTCGCAGCTTAGCACCGCGAGGGGTCGGTCGGAAGAAGAAGGGGATCGGGCGTCTCGGCAAGGAAGCGCATCACCAGCTTCACGTCATCCCACGTCGCCTTCTTCGCGTCGGGATTCCGCAGCAGGTAGGCCGGGTGATAGGTGACCATCACGGGGATGCCGCGGTGCCGGTGGAATCGCCCGCGCAGCTCGCCCAGCGACGAGTTGACGCCGAGGAGGCACTGGGCGGCGGGGCGACCGAGCGCGACGAGTACCTGCGGACAGACGGTCTCGAGCTGGGTGCGCAAGTACGGCGCGCACGCCTCCATCTCGTCCGGGTACGGCGTGCGGTTCTCCGGCGGGCGGCACTTGACCGTGTTGGCGATGTACACGTCGGCCCGCCGCAGGTTCATCGCGGCGATGATGCGATCCAGGAGCGCCCCCGCGCGGCCCACGAACGGCTCGCCCCGCCGGTCCTCTTCCGCCCCGGGCCCCTCGCCGACGAACATCACCCGCGCGCAGGGATGACCCACGCCGAACACCGTCTGCGTCCGTGCCTGGGACAACCGGCACTTCGTGCAGCCCTTCACCTGGCCCTCGTCGAGCGCGCGCAGCGCTTCCGCCCGGACCTCCGGACTGCAAGGTCCGCGCACGACGTCGGGACCGGGGCCGAAGTCGATCACGCCGGGCTCCGCGGCCCGGACCCGCCGCAGGCCCGGGGCCGCCAGGGCCGGGACGTCACTGGGCAAGAACGACGTCTGCTGCGGGCCGGGCGGGCAGGTTGGTGCGGTTCCGGCAACCGAACCGCGCCCTTCAGGGCGCGGCTCACGCGTGCCGGCCGCCACGGGCTGAAGCCCGCGGTTCGGAAGGGGGGGCTCCGACCGGAACGGCGCGCCCGCCCCTCCCGCAACCGAACCGCGCCCTTCAGGGCGCGGCTCCGGCCGCGCCGCGGACACCGTGCCCTCGGGGTCGACGACCACGTAGTCACCGTACATGTCGCGCAGGCCGATGAGGTACGCTTCGAGGTCGCGGACCAGGGAGCGGCGGTCGCGGTCGTCCGAGGCCACGACGGTCACTCGGGACGTCCGATGACGACACGGTCGGGATCGATCTCCTCGCGCAGCACGCGCAGCTCGTCGGCGGTCGGCGGGGCCAGGGTCTCCACGCGCGCCGCGACCAGCGGCTCGAACAGCATCTGGTCCCTGATCGAATCCGCCGTCTGGCCCTCGCGCACGCCGATGATCCGCATGCGGTGCGACTGGGGCTCGAAGTCGTAGGCCGCCAAGGAGGTGATCACGCGGTAGGGGCCGGTGCCGCGGGGCAGTCCGGCCTCCTCGCGGGCGTTGAAGGAGCCGTCGAGGTAGCCCGGGGAGGTCATGAAGTCGAGCTTGGGCACGAAGCGGCGCTTCTCGTGCTCGGCCAGGAGGATCGTGCGCCAGCACAGCGAGGCAACCTCGTTGCCGCCGCCCGAGCCGGTGAAGCGGATCTTGGGCCGCTCGTACGTGCCGCCGATCACCGTGGAGTTGACGTTGCCGAAGGGGTCGAGCTGCGCGGCGCCGAGCACGCCGAAGTCGATGAAGCCGGCGGCCGCGTAGGCCAGCGTCCAGTTCATCGAGGTCCAGGCGAAGGAGCGGCGCGAGTTGCGCGCGTCGGCCATCATGTTGCGGCGGAACGGCGTGGCGACGTCGGGCCCGATCGCCCCGTACTCGTACACCTGCACCAGGTCCGGGGCGTAGAGGCGCTGGGCGAGGATCGCCGCGATCTGCGGCATGCCGTAGCCGACGAACGCGGTCGAGGAGTCCTCGATCGAGCGCGCCGCCAGGCAGATCATCAGCTCGGTGTCGGTGAACTTCATCCGCGCATCCCTTCCACGTCCGCAATCCCACTCACGACTCACGACTCACGGCTCAGAGGTAATAGCCCTGCCGGATCTTCTCGCCGTCGCGCAGCTTCATCAGCCGGTCCGCGCCCACCAGATCCAGGTACTCGGCGTGCGACTTGACGCCGTAGACGTACTTCTCGAGGTACTTGTGCATGGCGGCGTCGTCGCGAGCGGTGAAGAACTCGTCGAGGTTCGCCGCGTCGTAGGTGTACAGGCCGGGGCAGGTGCCGGGGTGCGCGCCGAAGGGGGCGAGCACGACGGCATCGGCGAGGAAGTACGGGATGGTCGTGCGGCCCGGCTCGCGCCGGATCTCCTCCGTGTCGAGCAGCTCCTCCGTGGAGAGGATGACCCGCTTGGAGGCCATGGCCGTCTCCAGCGGCGCGACGGACGGGCCGAAGATGCGGGCGTTGCCGAAACGGTCGGCCTGGTTGACGTGGATGATCGCGACGTCGGGGTTCACCGCCGGGACGAGGCAGAGCTTCTTGTTCGTGAACGGGTCGCGGACGACCTTGGCGCCGGAGCGCTTGAAGGTGTCGGTGCCGAGCAGCGCGCGGGTGGGGAGGTACGGGACGCCCATGGCGCCGGCCATGTGGCGCAGGGCGAGCGTGCCGTTGCTCCAGTCGATGGTCTTGACGCGGCCGGACTCGATCGCGGCGAAGAGGGTGCGGCCCAGGCCGGCGAAGCCGACGTCGATCTTCGCCAGGCAGCCGCCGCCCAGCAGCAGCGTCGTGTCCAGCAGCGTGAACTTGGCCGCGATCCACAGGTCCTTCTTGCGCTGCCGGACGATCTCGCGCTCCAGCGACATCGGCCCCCGGACCATGCTCGACAGGTCGTACGAGATGTACGCGCCGTCGAAGACGTACCTCTCGACCGCGGTCTTCTCGTCGGTGAGCTTGTCCACCAGCTTGCGGGTCTTCTTCTCCCGCATCCACTCCCGCACGTCATCGACGTCGGAAAGCCGGACCTCGCCGCTGCCGGATTCGAGCACTTCCATCGGAGTCCTCCTCGCCGGGCAAAGGGATGCTCGCCCGAAGAGGGCCGGGAGTCAACGATCGACCCGGGAGCGTACCTCCGCGAGGGACCGCGCCTGATCCATCCGAACCGCGGGCTTCAGCCCGCGGCTGGTCCACTGGCCGCTCAGCACGAGCAGCAGCAGTCGCCGGTCCACGTCGCGCGCGGGATGACCCGCGGGTCGTCGCAGCACATCGAGCGGCTGGCCCAGACCCGCATCAGCGACGGGCCGCAGCCGCAGTCGGCCGAGGCGGCGGGCACGGATGACTGCTCCTCGCAGGTGTTGGCGACGGCGCGGCCGGCACGCTCGACCTTCTTCGCGGCGCTCCGCGGCGACTTCTTCGTCGACGTCCTTCGATTCGTGGCGCTTGCGCGCTGGGAAGTTCTCATGAGGCACCTCTCCCGACCGTTTCCCCCAATCCGGCCGGCGGAGCCAATGTCGTGCCGGTTTCGCGGACGTCAACCGGAGGATGGGGCAGCTTGCCCCTCCGCAACGCAGCGCCCATACTCCCCCCATGCGGGCTAGACGGGGAGATCGCGGACGCGGGCGCCGGCGGCTCCTGCCGGCCGGCCTGTTCCTGGTCCTGGCGGCCGCCGCGTGCGGCTCGTCGCCGGATGCGGGGCGCGACGCCGGGTTCGACGGGCCGCCGCCCGACGTCCCGCTGCCGACGGGGACGGAGTGTCCGGAGGCCGTGGCTCCCGTGCCGGTGACGGACCCGGATCAGCTCGTCGGCGACGGGACGCCGGGGAGCTGCACGGAAGCGGCGCTGCGCGCGGCGATCGCGGCGCTCAACGCGGGCGGGGGCGGCAGCGTGGCCTTCGACTGCGGGCCGGCCGAACGCACGATCACGCTGACGGCGGAGCTGTTCCTGGACGCGCCGGTCGTGCTCGACGGCGGCGACCGGATCACGCTCGACGGCGGCGGCGCCGTGCGCATCCTCTCCTGCGACAACTACGTCGAGCTGACCGTGCAGAACATCCGGCTGGTGCGCGGCCGCGCGGACGAGTCGGGCTCGGCGATCCACCTGCCGTGGTTCGGGACACTGCGCGTGCTCGGCGTCACGTTCGAGGACAACGAGTGCACGGGCGTGGACTCGGACATCGGCGGCGCGATCTTCGGCGGCGGCTTGACCACGTTCCTGGTCTCGGGGAGCACGTTCGTGCGCAACCGGGCGGCGAACGGGGGCGCGATCGTCAACAACGGCAGCAATCTGGTGATCGTGGACAGCGTGTTCGTCCAGAACACGGCCTTCGGCCACGGCGGCAGCGCGGAGCAGGGCGGGCTTGGCGGCGCGGTGTACATCGACGGCATGCACAGCGAGACCGGCCCGCCCGAGCCGTTCGTCCTGTGCGGCTCGACGTTCCGCGGCAACCGCTCCAACCAGCACGGCAGCGCCGTCTTCGAGTACTTCTACCCGCCGCAGGAAGCGACGATCCGGCGCTGCGAGTTTTCCGACAACGCGGTGCTCGAGGGCACCGGCGGGGCCGTGTACCACGAGGCCGCCCCGCTGACGCTGCTCGAGTCCACCTTCGCCGGCAACACGGCGACGCAGCACGCCGGGGCGATCTTCATCGGCTCGGGTTCCCCGGCGACGATCGAGAACTGCACGTTCGCGGACAACGAGGTCCCGGAGGTCGGGGCGGCGATCTTCTCGGCGGCGCAGGACCTCACGCTGCGCAACTGCACCTTCGCCGGCAACCGGGCGGACTACGGGCCCGCGATCTACAACGAGGACGGCACGGTGACGCTCGACAACACGATCTTCGCCGGCAACGAGGCGGCCGGGCCGTACAACGGACAGAGCTGCATGCGGACGATGGACGGCGGCGCGCACAACCTGCAGTGGCCCGCGACGCGGCCCAACGGGAGCGACGACACGCCCTGCGTCGCGGGGCTCGACTTCGCGGACCCGCAGCTCGGGCCGCTTTCCGACAACGGCGGCCCGACACGCACCATGGCTCCCGCCGCGGGCAGCCCCGCGCTGGGCGCGGGCGCGGACTGCCCGGAAACCGACCAGCGGGGCGAGCCGCGAACGGCGAGCTGCGACCTGGGGTCGGTGGAAATGCCGTAGCCATCGGACGTGCGACCAAAACCCGCGGGGCTTGCGCTCCACGGACGGAATCCCGCAGGATCGCCTTCACGCCATGGGACGGGGGGGGAACGACTCGTCGAAGGCGAAGGCGGGGATGGGCCCTGCCGGCAGTGGAAGGAGGCTCGAGATGCGGAAGCTGGTCTGGATCGCGATGCTCGTGTTGGCCATGGGGGCGTGCAAGAAGAAGAGCGAGGGAGAAGGTGGCGGGAACGCCGCGCCGCCGCCGGCCGGCGGTGGAGGCGGGAATGCCGCGAAGGCCGCCGCGCTCAAAGCCGCATGGGAGGCGAACGCGGACTGCCAGTCGCTGGTCAAGTGCTGCGCCGCCGTCCCGGGCACGACCTGGGAGGCGACGATCGGGGTGGTCTGCGAGCAGGTCAAGACGTACCAGAACTTCGAAGAGCAGGCGAACAACCTGGTCGACCCGGCCTGGCAGGACACCGTCTGCAAGAACACCCTGGACAGCACGGGCATGATGGGCAATGAGGCCAACCCGGTGCCCGAGGGGTGCAAGCGCGCCGCGCCGTAATCCCCCCCCGCCCCGCCTACTGCGAAAAGACCTGGAAGCCGAAGGCGCCGTAGCCGTACTGCATCAGGATCTTGATGCGGTAGTCGCCCGACCACTGCGGGCAGGGATTGGTCACCAGCACCGGGCTCGCGTCGTCGGTGGAGTCCGTGGCCAGCACCTGGCCGTAGGGGCTGGTCAGCGTGACGTCGAGGTCGCGCACCGAGGGCACGCCGGCGGTGACGATGGTGTAGCAGCGGCCCGCGGGCAGGTTGACCAGGAACTCGCTCTCCTCCGCCTGCTGCAGCGTCCCGCGGTTGACCTGCGAAACGGGCAGCAGCGCCGAAGCGACCTGCTCGTGCGACAGCCGGATCTGGTTCGCGATGTAATCGGTCTCCGTGCCGCCGACGGCGATGCCGGTCGAGGTGACGCGCGGCGTCGAGGTGCTCGACTGCACGGACGGAGCGTTGTAGACGCCGAAGGCGAAGTTGCCGGACGCCGAGAGCAGCGTCAGCTTGGCGCGCACCGTCATCGCGCTCGTGGCGCAGTAGAGCACGCCGGGCGTGGTGTCGAGATCGTTGTCGCGGCCGATGACGCTGACGCCGGAGGTCAACTCCAGGTCCAGGTTGCCGGAGTCGGCGATGCCGACGAAGGCGTAGCACTTGCCCGACTGGAGCGAGACGTCGTACTGCTGCGTCCCGGCCACGGTCAGCGCGCCGGTGAACGGCTCCGAGGCGCGGGTGGCGCCGGGCGCCAGCGCGACGGCGGCCGCGTCCAGCATGGTGAACAGGGGATTGGTGCTCGCCGCGGTGGTCGCAGCCGAGGCGGGCTGCGCGCCGCTGTAGATGCCGATGGCGTAGCCGCCCGAACCGGTGACGGCCCAGATGTCGACGCGCGCGACGCCGTCGGCCGCGGCGCAGGTGCCGACGACCGCGGAAGCCGCGGCGTCGTTGTCCTCGGCCACCGGGCTGCCGTCCACGTAGAAATCGAGATCCAGGTTCGTGATGCTCGATTCGGACACGGCGACGGCGCGGTAGCACTGCCCGGAACGCATCTCGAAGCTGATGTTCGCGCTCAAACCCTCGGCCAGCGACCCGAACTGCGGGGTCTGGGCGGGGTTCATCCCCGTCGCCCCCGTCGCCGCCCGCTCGGCCAGCCGCCGCGTCAGGAACACGGTGTCGACCGTCGCGATCTGCGTCAGCGCACCGGTCGCGGCGCGGGCGTAGGCGGCGAAGCGCACATCGCCCGAGCCGCGGGTCATCGTCAACCGGACGGTCGCGGTCGCGTCCTGGGCCGGACAGAACTCGCCGACCACCGCCTCGACGCCGGTGCCGTTGTCCTGGCCCGCGTTCTGGGGTCCCACGGTGATGGCCATGTCGAGGTCCTGGGCGCCGTCGCCGGCGACCGCGACGAAGAGGTAGCAGGTGCCGCCGCGCATGCGGCGCGAGACTGCGGAAACCTCGTCCTCGAGCATCCGCGCGCGGAACAGCTCGCCATCGATCGCGGCCCCCGGGGCCTTCTCGGCCGCCAGCGCGTCGAGCCGTGCGGCCAGGGCGTCGCTGGTCGGCGCCGCCTGGGCGGCCTCGACGGCGTCGCCGGCGGGCGGGACGTCGAACTGGCCGAGGACGTACGAGCCGGTGCCGCGCGTCGCGGTGAGGACGATCTCGACGCGCACGGCGATCGGGGAGCAGGCCCGCACCACGGGGTAGTTGTCGGGCTGGGTGTCCTCGCCCAGCCGCGTGCCCTCGGACTCCAGCGCCATGTCCAGGTCGGCCAGCTCGCCATCGCCCACGCCGATGAACACGTAGCACTTGCCGGCCTCCAGGTGCAGGCCGATGCGCTTCTCCTGGCCCTCGCCGAGAGTGCCCGTACGAGCGACGCCGGCCATGGTGCCGCCCGGCGCGTACTCGCCCGCAAGCTGCTCGAGTCGCTGCAGCAGGACCTCGGTTCCCCCCGTCTGCGCCCCGGCGACGGTCCCGCCCAGCACCACGACCGCGATGCCCAACCAACGAACGAGACGGGTGGTTCCCATGAAATTCCCTTTCCGCGGCGCCTTGGACCACCCCGCCGCAGCCGCTATTCAGGCGCGCGGGTCGACCACCGGCCGGCGAACGGGGCCGGAGCATAGCGCGGCGTCTTTCGACGCGCCATCCCCCGGCGGCAGGCCCATCTCCTCCCGAAGTATCGCGAATTCCGGGGTCCAGCACCCCGACCGATCGCGCACGACCAGCGGCGGAGGCACCGGGGGCGACGGCGCCCCGCCCCCGTGACGAAGCGAGAACACGGCGAACAGCGGCGCTTTGCCGTCGCGCGGCACGACTTCCAGCCAGCTCTCCATCGCCAGCCCCCCGCCCATCGCGGCCGCCTCGACCCGCGTGCGCTGCCTCGCCGCCGCGCACCCGACGAAGACCGCACCGTCACCGAGCAGCTCCGACGCGGCCCGGAGGTAGTCCTCGACCCCGCCCCGATGCTCGAAGTGGCACGGCCCGAACTGCGGCCGCGAGGACTCCGTGCCCGACCCGCGCGGCAGGTACGGCGGCGTCCCGGTCACCAGGTCCGCGGGCCCAAGCCCGGCACGCGACGCGGGGTCCCTGAAATCGCCCTCGCGCACGGTGCAACGCCCTTCGATCCCGTTGAAGAGGATCGAGCGTCGCGCCAAGTCGACGCTGACGCCTTGGGCCTCGACGCCGTCGATTCGCGCGGAGGGGAGGCGCCAGGCGAGCAGCAGGAGCACGGTGCCGATGCCGCAGCCGAGGTCGACCACGGTCGGCGGCCCTCCCCGTTCCGAACCGCGCCCTTTAGGGCGCGGCTCCGTCGTGACGCCGGCCGCGCGCTGAAGCCCGCCCGAAGCCCCCAGGCATCGCACGGCCCACCAGGCGGTGACGAGGTCGTCGAGCGACCAGCGGTGCCCGTCAACCCGTTGCAGGATCCGCCAGTCGCCGGCCAGGTAGCACAGGTCTTCTCCCTCGCGCGGCCAGACCTCCGGCCGATCGGCGGGCGTGCGCGGCGCCGGTCCCGGCGCGACCCAACCCTCCGGCCGGCGCGCGGGACGGATGATGCCGCCCCCGGGCGAAGGCCGTTCCGGGAAAGGAGGGGCCGCGGGATCTCGTTTGCTCACCATCGTGAGTGGATTTACTCAATGTGCTGAGTAGGTCAAGGTGAGGCAGGGGTGCCTCGGCCGATCCGGCGACAAGGGCCGCGCGTCGTGGCACCATGGCTGCCGGAGGTGGAGGGATGGCGGTCGTGGTACGGATCCAGGTTTCGCTGGGCGGAGTTCCCAAACAACCGGTGCCGCGGGCCGTGGTCGGGCCGCTGGGGATCGAGGGGGACGCGGTGGCGCACCCGCAGGTCCACGGCGGACCCGAGCGTGCGGTCTGCCTGTTCGCCGAGGAGCTGATCCAGCGACTGCGGGGTGAGGGTCACCCGATCCAGCCCGGCGATCTCGGCGAGAACCTGTTGCTGCGCGGGGTCGACTGGACGAGCCTCCACGCGGGGCATCGTCTGCGCATCGGCGCCAAGGTGGAACTGGAGCTGACGCGGCCGACGACGCCGTGCGGCGCCATCGCCGGGGCCTTCACGGGCGGCGACTTCTCGCGCGTCGCCCCGGACCGGCATCCGGGCGAGCACCGGTGGTACGCCCGTGTGTTGCGTGGAGGGGTGATCGAGGTGGGGGACGAGGTGACGGCACAGGCGGTGGCAACCACCCCCGCCAACTCGACCTGACTTGTTCGCCGGCGGCTGCGAGACGGATCGCATCGGGCAGAGCAACGATGGGCTGCCGCGTCGAGCGGACGGCGCGCGCGGCGTCCGACTCAGGAAGCGTTGCGGTCGCGACGCAGAGCCCACCGGCCGACCAGGAGCATGGAGGAGAACAGCGCAAGCTCCAGGGCCCTCCGAGGTGCGCCTCCGGCGGTGCAGCCGCAGCCGGCGTCGGCGGGCGGCGCCGGGCAACTCTCGGCCCCACGGTCGACCTCTGCGGGACGTTCGGGAACCATCCCGCCGCTTCCGCACGCCGAGGCGAGGCGGTAGACAAGGTGGCCGCTGGGGGTGCACTCGTCGACGTAGTATCTGCAGCAATGTCCGCCGAACGAGCAATCCGTAATCCACCGTACGGGAATCTCCCTTGTCTCGCCGGTATCGTCTGTTCGCTGCAACACCGACTCATCGGGACAGGGCAAGTACCCCCCACTCGATGATGGGTCCATGTCCAGCACCAACCGGACGTTCGTGGTCTCCACTGTCCCGCTCAACCCGCAGCTCACGACGTCGGCCCCAGCCGGCGGAGCGAACAGCGCGAGAATCGACAGCCAACCGAGCGGGGCCGCGCTTGCAGCCGTCATCGTCCACCGTGATCTCTCGCCGTGTCGCATGGTCGGTCACCCCCTCGGGCGACAGGAGGAAGCGTAGCATCGCGGGAGGATCGCGGCCAAGGCGGGCCGTCCGACGAGCGGGAGCGATCTCCCACTGGCTCCGGCGCCGGGCCCCCCGGGTGACGGACCCTGCGGGTGAGCACCCATCGTCACGACGCGGCACGGCGGCTCGGCAGCAGCGGGTCGCCGTTGCACCACGGTCTTTCGCCCGCTATCCTGTCCGTCGGTATGGCGAGGCCGCGGCGATGGACGAACGAGTGGCCGTAAGTGAACGAATCGCCGCCGGGCGCTCGGACGGTCGGTCGACGGGGCTCGTCCCGATCGGTCCTCGATGCGCCGTGTTGCTGTTCCTCGCCTTTCCCCTCGCGTCCGGCTGCCCGAACGGTATGGACCTGACCGCAGGCGCTGACGTGCTGGACACGCTCGATGGATCCGCCACGGAGGCGACCGAAGTCGCCGACCCGACCGACACGGACGGCGACCCCGCGAGAACGCCGCCCGTCGACATCCTGGTCCTCGTGGACACCAGCGGCTCGATGAGCCAGGAGCAGGTCGCACTCACCCTGCGCCTTCCGGCGTTGCTGGACGAGCTGACGCACCCGACCGACGCCGACGGCGACGGCCGGTCCGACCATCCGCGGATCGCTGATCTGCGGCTCGGTGTCGTGACGCAGGACCTCGGTTCGGGCGGTTTCTCCGTATCGACCTGCGAGGACGACCCGTTCGCCGGCGACGACGGCTGCCTGCGGCACGAGCCGAGCCCGGCGGTGCTCGACTGCGACTCGTCGTACCCCGCATGGCTCTCGTATTGGGCGGAGGAGGACCCGCCGTACTCCGCCACCGAGTTGGGGCATGACTTCACGTGTGTGGCGACCAGCGGAGGCGGCATGCCGGGCGAAAGCGGTTGCGGGATCGAACAGCCGCTCGAGGCGCTGCGACGCGCGCTGATCGTGCAGTCGGTGCCCGGAGGGTGCAATGAGGGGTTCCTGCGTCCCGACTCGCTCCTCGTGCTGATCGTGCTGACCGACGAGGATGATATGTCGATCGACCCTGATCATTTCGACATGCTGGATCCCGACCGGACGGACCTCGGCCACCTCAACATCCGGACGTTCCGGCATCCCGAGATGCTGACGCCGGTCGACGAATTCTTCGCGGCCTTCCGGGAGCTGCGGCCCGCCGGATCCGACCGACTCGTGCTCGGCGTGATCGCCGGCGTTCCCTGGGGGAACCCGGCCTGCCAGGGCTCCGGGGACGAGCTGGAGGGCTGTCTCGGCGTGCCGGAGATGCAGGAACGGATTGACGTCGCCGACCCGACGACGCTAGTTCCGTCGTGCAACACCGGCATGGGTGTCGCGATGCCTCCGGTGCGCCTCGTCCGACTCGCGCGGCAGCTCGGAGGCAGCGCATGGGTGGGGTCGGTCTGCGAAACGGACTACGGACCCGCCATCCGAGGCATCACCGCGAAGATCGTGGAACGGCTGGAGCCCCCGTAGGAGCCGCCCCGGTCCCGCAGATCGTTCGCTTCCCGTGCCCGTACGATGGCCGGCCGCGATTCCGGCGGCTGCGAGAGGTGTGACCATGCCGTGCATTCCGCTGCTGTTCGCCGTGGTCTTCAGCCTTCCCGGCTGCCGCTCGGGCCGTGAGCCCGCGGCGCCCGCGGCGCCCGACTCGCCCGCCGCGACGCCCGACTCGCAGTTGCCCGCGCCCGCACTCCCCGCTCTCCCGGCGCTTCCCGCTCTTCCCGCTCTCCCCGCACTCCCCGTGCCCGCGCCCGCACCCGAGTCCACGCTCTCCCTCGCACCTGTGGTCTGCTCCTGGGGCGGCGCCGGACCAAGCGCACCCCCAGGCACGGCCCCGACCGACGTTCCCGACGCCTGGGTGATCGCGATGATCGACGTTCGGGCCGAGCGCGACGTCGCCGGCCTGCGGCTCGAGTCGCTCGAGCTGCTCGACGACGCCGGAGCGGTCGTCGCGCGGGCGCAGCTTCCCGGTGAGTTGCGCGTCGCGCCCCCGGGACGCGCGACGAACGACTACTCGTCATGGGGCACCGAGCCGTTCGACGGCTCGATCGGCGCGGTGTCGAGCGTCCGCCTGTGGCTCCACGCGGCGCTCGATACGCGCCTGGCCGCGGTCGGCACGCCGGTCCGCTATCGCGCCGAGCTGGTCGCCGATGACGGCGCTCGCCATGTCGTGGAAGGTCCCGTGGAGTCGCCCTGGGCCACCGCCGGTCCCGCGCCGGCGCCGTAGCGGAAAGGCCGTCGCGTTCGAGCCGTCGTCCGGATGGTCGTGGATGTCTTCGTCCTGCGCACCGGAGGGGCAATTCTCGCGCAGAGACGCAGAGACGCAGAGAAGGGGACGGGTTCGTGTCTTGACGGGGCATCCCGACGGCGGCAGGCTGAGCGCAATGGGAAGCGCATTCATGAGGAATGCCGGGCGGGCGCGGGAGCACCTCCTGTTCGCCAACGCTCTGGTCGGGCTGCTGATCGCGGCGGCGGCGTGGTCGGGCTGCCGCGGGAGTGCTCGCCGCGCCGCGGACGGACACGGCGAAGCGGACGCCGGCCCGCCGTCGGAAGTCGTCGCGCTTCTGCGAGACCTCGCCGCCAAAGAGGACGCCTATCGGGCGGAGTTCGCCACGTACCTGTCGACGGGAACCGAAGGCACGTACTGGCCGAGCGAGATCCCGAGGACCGGGATCGAGGTGGACGATTCTTCGGTCCCGCAGAAGTTGAAAGAGCTCGGGTTCCGCCCGTTGGCCAAGGTGTGGTGCGGCTACGTTGTGGTCGCCGGTCCGGCGGGCAGCGCGGAAGGGATGGGGCCCATCGGGCGTCGCGTGTTCCGTGATGCGATCCCCGAAGACGACTGGTACTACGTGGTCGGCCGCTGCGACCAGGACGGGAATCCGGAGGTCGACACCGTGTGTGCCCTGTCGAGCGCCAGCGCCGCTCTCGAATGCACCGACATCGGCCGGTGAGCGCACAAGGGACCCAGCTCGCCGCCAGGTTCGCGCGTGTCGTCCTGTCCGGAAACCGTCCACCGTTCTACCCGGCGGCGGGAGAATCCGTGGCGCGGCGCCTCGCCGCGCCACGGGCATCCAACCTCGGGGCCAGCGTACCAAGAGGGTATCCCCTCCCAGCCCCCTTTTCTCAGCGTTTGTCTCAGCGTCCTCAGCGTCTCAGTGGTGAATCCGGTCTCCGCGCCCTCCCCCCCCCTTTGCGCCTCCTTTGCCCCCTTTGCGCGAAATCCTCCCACAGAGCTAGACTGCTTGCGGTCACGAGCGTCGGCTCGCGGCCTTCACCCGGAGGCTGGCATGCGGAACACGCGAACCGTCCATTGGATCCTCGCCGGAGCGGCCGCGCTCGCGGCCTTCGCCTGCACCGGCGTGCGCTTCCCGAACTCGGGCTGGGAAGACGGCCGGCGAAACTGCAAGGACGAGTGCCCCGGCCGGGTGGAGCAGGTGCGGCGCTTCGGCGGCCCCGCCGCCGACGCGGGGCGTGCGCTCGGCCTGGTCTCCGGGGGCGCGCTGCTCCTGACGGGCACCATCACCGCGCCCGCGACCTGGTCCAGCCCGGCGGGCGACGCCCCGTTCTGCGAAGGGATCGAGCGCGGCGCCTTCCTGGCGCGCGTCGGCTCGGCGGGCGACGTGCAGTGGGCGACCTGCGCGAACCAGGCCGACGCCTACGGCCTGGTCGTGATGGACGACGGCGGCGCCGTGGTCGCCGGCGAGTTCGAGTACTCCGCGGTGTTCGCACCGGGCACGGCCGAGGAGGTCACCGTCACCGCCCACGAGCGCTACGACATGTTCGTCGCGCGCTACGACGACGACGGCAAGCTCCTGTGGGTTCGCACGGGCGGCGGCGAAGGCCGCACGCACGCGGCCGCCGTTGCGCCCATGCCCGACGGCGGCGTCGCGATCAGCGGTTCGTTCGCGCGGCATGCGGTCTTCGGCGCCGGTGAAGCCAACGAGCTGGCGGTCGACTCCGATACGGGCGACGGCATCTTCGTCGCCCGCTACCGCGACGACGGCAGCTTGGTGTGGGTCCGCGGCCTGCCGGCGATGCGCACCGACGAGGGCTCCGCGCTGGCGTCGCTGCCCGACGGCAGCATCGTGATCGCCGGGCACTTCGGCCGTACCGTCGCCTTCGATACCGTGATCCTCGAGCCGCAGGGCGGCTCGGACGCCTTCCTCGTGCGCCTGGATCCCTCCGGCACGGTCCTTTGGGCGGTCCGCGCGGGCGGTCCGGGCGCGGACTTCGCCGATGCGCTGGCCGTGATGCCGGACGGGACGCTGCTGGTGACCGGCCACTTCGAGGACACGGCGGTGTTCGGTCCGGGCGAGCCGTTCGAGACGCGGGTTCATTCGGCCGGCGACGCCGACGTCTTCCTCGCGCGCTACAACGCGGACGGGATGTTCCTCGCCGTGATGCAGGCCGGCGGCCGCGGCTTCGACGCGGGGTTCGCGGTCGCCGCGGACGAGGACGGCGGCGCGGTGATTGCCGGATCCTTCGAGGACTCCGCGGTGTTCGGCGCGGACGGACCGATGGAGACGACGCTCACGGCGAGCGGCGAGAAGGACCTGTTCCTGGCGCGCTACGACGCGGAGGGCGCGCTGGTCTGGGCGACCATGGCAGGCGGCCCGACCTACGACGCGATCCGCGGCCTCGTGGTGACCGGCGGCGGCGACATCGTCGTCACCGGCAGCTACGGGTCGGCCGCCGTGTTCGGCGCCGGCGAGAACGGCGAGGCGCGCGTCGAGTCGATCAACGACCCCCGCTTCTCGCAGGAGCCGAGCATGGTGAGCGACGCCTTCCTGGGCTGGTTCGCACCATAGGGAGGTTCGCGCCAAAGGCGCAACGGATGCGAAGGACGCCAAGGGGACCGGGGGGACCTACGCCATCGAGGAGGTGCGCCATGCGTCGGACGTTGGCAGGGGTTTCCATGGCCTTCGTTGCGCTCGGGTGCGGATGTGAATCGGACGTTCCCGAGTCCGGGGACGACGGCGGCGGCGACGACTCGTCCGCCGAAGCGGACGCGGAGGCGGAGGCTGCGGTGGAGGACTCCGCGGCGGATGCCGACGCCGACGACGACGCCGACGTGCCTCCGCCGTGCGACCCCCTGGCGACTGACTACCTGCCGCGCGAGTCGGGCTCGGCGACGGACGACTGGCCCGCGTGCATCTCCGACGACAACACGTATCACTGGATCGGCACGACGATCGGGACGATCGCACGCATCGCCTCGTTCGAGCAGGTCGCCGATCTGCTCTGGCGCCGTCCGGCCCCGCCGGCCGCCACGGATTTCACCGCCGCCCGGGTGATCTATGCCGACGCCAACGGCCTGGACTCGCGCGTGCAGCGGCGCGAGGACCTGCATGTTCCCGAGGTACCGGCCGCCGACGGCGCCTGCACCGACCCGGGCGTGCCGGAACTGTACCCCGACCGCTGCGTGGGCCCGGCCAGGATCCTGCCCATCCTCAACGACGCCTTCGCCGCCGGCTCGGCCGGCGCCGACCTCCTGCTCAACGCGGCGCGCATCGAGGCCGCTCTGCTCTGGTTCCTGTACCTCTCGCCGTACAAGGAGTCGTACACGTGCACGTCCACGCCGGCCGACTGCGATTCGGCGTGGGCGTACTACACGGGCGGCGAGGATCGCGCGGCGGGCCTGGGCCTCTCGAGCTACGTCTCCGCGCTGGACGTGGAAACCCACGACCGCGTCTGGGACGGCCTGCTCGCCGTGCGCTGCTGGAAGAACCTCGACAACGAGACCGGCGCGTCGACCGACACGACGATGCGCGACCTCGCCCGCGCGCAGCTCGACCGCGCCATGCTCCGCGGCGTCGCGCTCGTCGTGCGCGACCGGCTGGACGTGGTCGTCTCCGCGGCCACGACGGAGGAGCGCGACGCGGCGTGGGCCTTCGTGCAAATCCTCGGCTGGGTGCTCGATCGCGAAGCGACCGCGCGGAACGCGACGACCGCGGCCGTGCTGCGTACCGAGCTGGCCCGGACCGATCCGACGGCCGCCGGCGTCCCCGCCGCGCAGGCGGCGCTGGATGCCCTCTTCCCGTGCCCGTAGGGAGGGAACCACGGATGGACACCGATGGACACCGATAGCGCCGACGGACACGGATGAGGCGCCCTGTCCCGTGGCTTGCGCTTGGCGCGGCGCTGGTTGCCGCGTACGGAGCGGCGGATGCGACGGCGGCGGCCGACGATCCGGACTACACGACGACGGTCCATGCGCCCGAGGGGGACAACGACGAGACCCACGGCCGGGCGTCGAGCCGCGTGGACCGCCGGGACTTCGAGGAGCGGCTGCCCCGGTCGGCGCCCGACGCGCTGCGCTACGAGCCGGGGGTGTTCGTGCAGCAGACGTCGGCCGGCCAGGCGTCCGTGTTCGTCCGCGGGCGCACCGGACAGCAGACGGTGCTGCTGTTCGACGGCATCCGGCTGAACAACAGCCTCTGGCGCCAGGGCCCGAACCAGTACTTCTTCACGCTGGACCAGGCCACGATCCGAGCCATCGACGTCGTCCGCGGCAGCTCATCGGTGCGCTTCGGCTCGGACGCGATCGGCGGGGCCGTCGACGCCCTGCCGCTCGACGCCCCGCTGTGGGCCGACCTCGCGGGGTTGCACGCGTGGCCGCGCAGCATCTTCCGCGCGTCGACGGCGGACGAGCAGCTCGGCGAGCGCTTCCAGCTCGAGGCCCAGTGGGACCGCTTCGGCCTCATCGGCGGCGCGGGCATACGCTCGGTAGGCCTCCTGGAAGGGGGCGGAGCCGTTGCAAATCCCGCGGACGGCGAGCTGCCCTGGGTGCCGCGCTTCGCCGAGGACGGCTGTACGGTCAACCGCGAGACCGGGGATCCGGAGAACTGCCGCACGCAGCTCGGCACCGGCTTCGACGAGCTGACCTTCGACGGCCGCGTTTCGTACGACCTCGGCGCGAACCGCGTCCTCAGCGCCGCCGTCTACGGCTACCGCGAGTACGACGCGCCGCGCACCGACCAGTGTCCGCCGGCCGAGGGACGGTGGGACGAGTGCCTGACGTACGACGAGCAGTTCCGGACCCTGGCCTACGTGTCGTTCCGCGGCGACCTTGCCGCGGGCGCGGCCGAGGACGCGCACCTGGCGCTCTCGTACCAGCGCCAGCACGAACGGCGTCGCCTGGACCGACCGGCCTCGTTCGTGCGGCTCGGCGGCATCGACGACGTCGACACGTGGGGTTTCGTCGGGAGCGCGCGGACGGAGCGGATCGAGATCGGCGCCGCGACGCTCACGCTGCGCTACGGCGGCGAGGTCTACCACGACCGCGTGGCCTCGGCGGCGTGGACGTCGTTCACCGACACGGGCCAGACGCTGTTCGCCTCGCGCGGACAGTACGTGGAGGGCTCGCACTACACGACGGGAGGATTCTGGCTGGAGCCCGAATTCGACCTCGGAGCGGGCGTGACGCTCGGCCTGGGCGGGCGGTTCGGCGGGGAGGAGGCGCACGCGCCGGCCGACGAGGCGTCGGGCACCGCGGCAGTGGACGACTTCTGGCTCACGCCGGTGGGCCGCGCGGGCGTCGCCTGGGCGGCGCTGGACTGGCTGACGTTGCGGGCGAACGTCGACCATGCCTTCCGGGCGCCGAATCTCGACGACCTCACGTCACGCCAGCAGACGGGGCCGGGGTACCAGTTCGAGAACCCCGGCCTGCGACCGGAGCAGGCGCTGACGGTGGAGACGGGGGCGCAGCTCCGGCTTCCGTGGCTGCGCGCCGAGGCGTGGGGGTTCTGGACCCCGGTGTGGGACGCAATGGCGCGGGCCCCGCGGTCCGCGGCCGACTGCCCGGCAGACGACGCGAGCTGCGGCGGGGCGCGGGCACGCTACCAGCTCGTCAACCTGCCGGGCCGCGCCGACGTCTTCGGGGTGGAGCTCTCCGCGTTGGTCGAGCTTCCGGCGGGATTCTCGCTGTCCGCGACGCTGGCCTGGGCGTGGGGCGAGGGACCGAACCCGGCCGAGCGGCCGGCCGATCCGGGAGTGGCGTACGAGGAGACGCTGCCGCTCTCGCGCATCCCACCGCTCAACGGCACGGTGGAGCTGCGCTGGCGCTCGGATCTGGGATTCTACGCGGGCGCCGCGCTGCGCTGGGCGGCGTTGCAGGACCGGCTGGCACTGCAGGACCTGAGCGACCCGCGCATCCCGCGCGGCGGCACGCCCGGCTTCGCCGTGCTCGACCTCTCCGCCGGCTACCGTTTCCGCCGCAACCTCCTGGTCGGCGTGGTCCTGGAGAACGTCACGGACGCGGCGTACCGCACGCACGGCTCCAGCGTGAACGGTCCCGGCTTCGGCGGCAGCCTGCTTCTGGAAGTCGGGTTGTAGCGCGCGCCGTCCCGCGCGGGTTCTGCTACGCTCGCCCCCGGGAGGTCGGACCGTGTTCAGCTACGTCGATCAGGGAATCCGGAAGTGGCTTCGTGACAGCGGCAGGCTCGTCACGCTCGACGCCCAGGGCCGGCCCGTGCCGCCGGGCGCGCCCGACGGCCGCGTGCTCAGCCTGCTGGGACCAATCCCGCTCGCCCACCGGCACCGGAACCGGGAGGTGACGCTGCGCTGGTACCCGTTCGTGCGGCGCATCGAGCTGGACAAGGTGCTCGACGCGGCGACCGAGGTACCGCGGGGAGGCGAGGAGCGTTTCCGCGAGCTGTTGCAGCAGAGCATGTCGGTCAACTCGCTGCTGGCGACGGAGGGCTTCCTCGAGCAACCGGCGCCGCTCGTGCGGCTGCACTCGTGCTGCATGACCGGGGACGTCTTCGGCTCGATGCGCTGCGAGTGCGGGCCGCAGCTCGAGGCGGCCTTCGAGCTGGTGGTGGAGCAGCAGGGCGCGGTGATCTACATGTCCAGCCACGAGGGGCGGGGCATCGGCCTGTGGGCCAAGGCGATCACCTACCTGTTGCAGGACGCGGGACAGGACACCTACGAGGCCAACGTCTCGCTGGGGCTGCCCGAGGACAGCCGGGACTTCGGCGACGCGGCGCTCGTGCTCCGCCACCTGCTGGGCGGGCGTCCGATCCGGCTCCTCTCCAACAACCCGATGAAGCGCGAGCACCTGGAGCGCGCCGGGCAGTCGGTGGCGGAAATGGTCCCGCTGGTCGCGGGCCGCTCGCCGCACAACGAGCGCTACCTGCGGGCCAAGCGTCGCAAGGGACACCGGCTGCCCGACGATCTCAAGTAGGGGCGCAACGTAGCCGACGCGCAGCGTTGGCGAGTGCGCCCGCCGCTATTCGCAGAGCGATCCGCAGGCAGGGTCGCAGCTCATCGTCGCGCTGGGGACGCAGGAGCCGTCGCCGTCGCAGTCGCCGGCGCACGTGAAGCTGGCGCAGTCGGGCCAGCAGAGCATGTGCGTGCCACTGCCGTTCGGCCAGCAGCGCAGCCCCGTCGGGCACCCGGTCGTCGTCCCGGGATCGGCGTCGCAGGCGACGCTGGAAACCAGCATGCACAGGCCGCCGACGCAGATCGGCGGGTTCGAGGACGAGCCGCCGCCGCAGTCGGTGTCGCAGGTGCAGGTCGAGCCGGGCCCGCCCCCGCCCGTGTCGGTCGTCGTGCCGTCGTCGCGGGCCGTTCCGTCCTCCGTGCCGGTCCCGTCCTCCGTGCCGGTCCCGTCGTCGCGGACCGTCCCGTCCTCGGCACCCACATCCGCATCGGCTCCGGCGTCCGCGTCCGCGCCCCCGCCACAGTTGCAGCTTCGGCTCGACAGGTTCCAGGTGCCCGCCCGGCCCCCGGTGCAGCAGTTCGGGCTACCCATCTGGCACATCGACTGCGTGCAGACGACCGCTCCCTCGTCCTCCGCGCAGCCCGCCGCCGCCAGCCAGAACGATCCCGCAACGGTCGCTCCCACGATCAGAACGAGACAAATCCGCTTCATGGTGGCTCCCTTCTCCGTCCGACGCACGGGTTCGACCGTAGGCCGGGTTCGAACGCCCGTCAAGGGGACGGCGCGACGACGACCACGACCACGAGGTCCCACCAGACTTCCGGAAGATCTGCCCTCACGGCAGCCCGGAGACGTTGAGGCGGTACGGGCCGGCGGCGCTGCCGTACCCATCAACCACGACGAAACTGAGCCCGTGGGGCAGGGTGGCAGTGACGCGGGACGACTGCGCAGCGGCCGCGCAGGTGCTGTCGTCGTTGCATGCCACCTCCGGACTCCCGTCCCAGCAGTCGCCCGTCCGGAGGTACAGCACGGTGTCGAAGGTCGTCACCGAGCTGCAGGTGTGCGCGGTAACCGAGGCGGGCCTGCAGAGCGCAAAGAAGTAGGCATCCTCGTCGGCGCTGCCGCCGCCGCACGCACCGGACACGGCGTCGCCGTGCCCGGTGGTGTTCCCGTTCGTGTCGCCGTTGGTCGCGATGCGCGGGGCCGGGCACGACGCGGTCTGGAAGAACAGGTCGAACGGACCGCCGTGCGAGGCGTCGTGGCCG
Organism: Deltaproteobacteria bacterium; assembly: GCA_016218815.1. Classification (GTDB taxonomy): domain Bacteria; phylum Myxococcota_A; class Polyangia; order DRWM01; family JAAZOP01; genus JAAZOP01. The sequence goes on along the minus strand of JACRCX010000052.1, from coordinate 32,477 downwards.
TCCACGAGCACGGTGTAGGTCCCGGCCTCGAGGCTCAGGACGAGCTGCGAGCGAACGCCGCCGCACGCGTCGTCGTTGCACCCTCCGGATACGGCGGTCCCGGGGCACGAGCCGCTGCGCACTTCCAGCACGGTGCTCCAAGCGCCGCCGTCGGCCGTGTCGAGGTACACGATGCCACCCTCGGAGAGGGTGAACGCGTACCACAGGTCGCGGCCCCCGGCGCCGGCGCAGGACGGCCTCGCGGTGTCGGTCGCCCGCGTGGTGTCGCCGTGGATCGTGCCCGGGCTGATCGCCGCGGCGGAGGTGCAGACATCGTTGGGCGGCGGCGGGACGCAACCCTCGTCGGTCGTCCCGTCGCAGTCGTCGTCGGTGCCGTTGCACTCCTCCGCGGGCGGCGTGCACCCCGCGGCCCACCCGCAGTCCACGCAGTCGCGGCGGCCGATCGTCGCGCACGCCGTCGAGCACGGTCCGAATACGCCCTCGCACTCCTCGACGCCGGCCCACAGGAAGCCGTCGCCGCAGCTCGCGGCGACGCAGCCGGCGAGGCACGCGTCGGTGTTGTCGGTGTCGCCGTCGTCGCACTCCTCGCCGCTCTCCACCACGCCGTTGCCGCAACCGGGCCGGCGGCAGTCGTTGCGGCAGTCGTCGCCGTCGATGGTGTTGCCGTCGTCGCACGCCTCGCTCGTGTCGACGACGCCGTCGCCGCAGCGCGACGGCAGGCAGTTCGTGCGGCAGGCGTCGGGAGCGGTGTCGCTGTTTCCGCCTCCATCATCGCATTGCTCGACCCCGGCATGGAGGAACCCGTCGCCGCAGAACGCGGCCCGGCAGGCGCTCGGGCAGTCGTCGCCCTGGTCGGAGTTGCCGTCGTCGCACTCTTCGGAGCCCTCGCGCGTCCCGTTGCCGCAGACCCCCGGCGCGTCGGACACGGCGTCCCCGTCCGGACTCGCGTCGGGCCCGCCGTCGTCCGGACGCGCCGCGTCGCCCTCGCCGGATTCCCCGATCGCGTCTCCCCCGTCGCCCCAGAGGCCGCCGGACTGGAGGCCGCAGGCGGCCGCTGCGACGAGCAACGCGGCGCATGCGGCTGGGAAAGTTCCGGCGGCCCGCCTCACGCTCACCTCCCCGGCCGACGGTCGGCCGGACGACGCACGACGCAAGGTTACCTGATGGCGGGTCGAGCGCAAGAGGGGGGGGAGGAGTTGTTGGTTGTTGGTGGGTCGTCCGGGACGAGTTGTTGGTCCGGAGGGTTCGAACACGGCACGACGGTGCGGCGAGAAAGCGCGCTACGGGGCCGGGACGAAGCGGCGAAGACGCAGGGTGTCGTGGACGGTGTGCGAATCGTGGACCCAGGCCACCACGGCGTACCCGGTGTCGTCCGCGACGAGCTCGAAGCTGTAGGTGGAAGAGACGCCTTCCTCCTCGGTGAACACGAGGATCGGACCCGAGATGATGTTGCCCCAACCGTCCGTGTTCAGGATGAAGATGTTCGGCCCGAGCATCGGTGCGGGGCCCGTGGAGAAGGCGATTCCCAGACCCGCCGGCCCCCAGGCCGCGCGGACGGACGGGAAGCCGTACCTGCCGATCGGTGCTCCGACCGTCCGCGGGGGGTACCGCAGCTCGCCGTCCGTTCCGACGGCCGCGATCCAGACGTAGTCCGAAGCCCAGAGCACGAAGAGGGCATCGCCGGAGCAGGCGAGCGCATGCACATCGAACGGCTCGATCTCAAGCGAGCTGGGAATCGTCCCGGTCCACCGCCGAAGTCCGAGTTCCCGATCCAGAACGGCCACGGCGTTCGTGTCGCCGACGGCGTAGCCGTCGGGCAGGACGAAGACGCTGTTCGCGGTCGGACCCCATGTCGGCGGGCGGATCGTCCCCGAGCTGCGCTCGAACATCCCGGCCTCGGAGAAGCGGTGGACCAGCCACCCCCCCGCCATATCGTACGCCACGACGAGCGATCCGCGATCGAAGACGGCGCCGCCAATGCCGGCGCGGTACGGCTCGCCGCCAGGCCCCGACAGCCGAACGTCGGAGCCGAGCGGCAGGGCGAGCGCGTCGAACCGCGTGAGGGTCGTCGCGTCGTCGTAGCTCCGCCGCGTCAACAGGGCGAAGCCCGCGTCCGTCCCGACCGGCACGAAGTCGGGGATCGCGAAGGGCACCGGTCCGGACCAAGGCTCGCCGATGATGACGCCCTCGGGGTTGACGACGACGAGGTTCACGGCGAAGGCGGGAGACTCCGTTCCGTAGGCGATGCCGTACACGCCCGGTCCCCAGGCAAGTTGCACGGGTTCGCGAAATCCACCTCCGGCCGATCCGGCCGCGGGACCGACCGCAATCGCCTCGGTCGCGGACTCGATGGCCGGCACCGACCCGTCGGGGCCGGGATAGGTGAAACTGCCGTCGCCAAAGCGGCAGAGCCAATCGCAGCCGTCGTCGTTCATGCGGTTTCCGTCGTCGCATTCCTCGCCGGGGCCCACCGTCCCGTCGCCGCACACCGGCGGGAGAGGCACCGTCTCGCCATCGGCGGTATCCGGGTCGGTCGCGTCCTCCCCGCCTCCGTCGCCCGCGTCGATGGGGCCCTCCGTGCTCTCCGCGATGCTGTCGGCCGCCTCGCCGTCGGGCTCGACGTCCAAGAACCCGTCCGGTCCGGTTCCGTCATCCGGGCCTGTGCCGTCGTCACGGCCCGCCGGGTCGTCGGGCTCCGTCGCATCCGCGTCCGCGGCGGTCGTGGCGTTGCCGCAGGCCGCGGTCGCCAGCGCCGCGAGCAGCGCCGCCAACCTCATCAAGGCAATCCGTGGCATCACGGTCCTCCGTCGTCGGGCAGCGGCGTCCAGTCGCCCATCGGTCCGCCGAAGGCGCCGATGTCGTTGCGGCTGCCGTCGAAGTCGCGGAACTCGTCGTCCGGAATCCCGGCATCGCTGCAAGGGGAGTCGGCGCCGAGGCGATAGTCGTCGGCGTCGGGTTCCACGAACCGCGGGTCGGCCGCGATGTTGCCGGGCCAGGTCGCGAATTCCTCCCGACAGTACGGCCGTTCCAGGGTCGTCCACGTGTCGTTGTGACCGCGCGGCGGATCGTCGACGTCGTACGGGAGCGCGCACACTGCATTCTCTCCTGCACCGCCGGCGAAGATGTTGCTGCGGACATCGCCGTCCAGCAGGCCCAGGTGTGCCTGCCCCCGAACACGCGAACTCGCTCGGCGGCGCCGCGAGGGTCTGCTCCGTTCGATCGAGAACCCGCATCCCGACGCCGACGAACTTGCCGGAGCCAGCTTGGCGGAATGGAGTGCAAGCCTGCCGGCCGGCGCACGACGATCTCGTCGATCCGACCGCGGGCACGCCCGTGCGGTGGGTCGAGGGAGAGGGGTGGGTGGAGGACCCAGAATGAACCTCGACCCTGGCTACCTCCCCGGCGTGTAGATCAACCCCAGGAACTCCATCAGCAGCCGCTCGCGCAGCCGCGGGCTCACCGCTTCCAGGATGTGGTTGATGCCCGCCATGCGCGCGGGCGTGCCCGCGGTGAGCGCCGCCGGGTCGAGCCCGGCGAAGGCCAAGAGCCGCGCGAACTCCTCCGGCGTGAGCGCGTCGGGGTCGATCGTCTGCGCCGCCGCGACCAGGCCCGGATCGGGACGCGCCGACGGCGCGACGCGCGCCGTGGCCACCGAGGCGCGCAGGTCGGCCAGCAGCGGCTCCACGCGCGGCAGGCTCGCGGCCGTCACCGTGAGGTGCAGGTTGCGCGGCATCGCCCCGAAGGCGAGCTGCGGCTGCACGTACCACCCCCGCTCGCGCAGCTCGTCCGCCACCACGAACGCGTCGACCGCCTCGTCGCTCGCCGCGACCGCCACCAGCGCCGCGTCCGGACGGCCGATCACCCGGAGGCCCGGAATCGCCTCGACCCCCGCGCACAACGCCCGCGTCGCCTCGTACGTCCGCCGCGCCAGCTCGAGATGCCCCTCCGCGCCGAGATGCCGCAACGCAGCCCAAGCGGCGGCCAGCGGCCCGGCCGACTTCGTCGACTGCATCGTCGAGTTGATCATCACGTAGCCGGGCCACCCCGCACTCGCGAAGTACGACGCCCGCCGCAACGCCGGCTCGCGGAACAGGAGCAGTGACGCGCCCTTCGCCGCGTACGCGTACTTGTGCAGGTCCACCGACAACGACGTCACGCCGGGCACCGCGAAGTCGAACTCCCGCACCGCGTGCCCCAGCCTACGCCACCAGCCCAGCAGCCACGCCCCGATGCAGCCGTCCACGTGGCAGAAGACCCCGCGCGCCGCGGCCGCCGCCCCGATCTCCGGCACGGGGTCGCACACGCCGTGTGCGTACGACACGGCCGAAGCGACGACCAACACCGTGCGCTCGTCGATCGCCGCGGCCATCGCCGCCGGGTCTGCCCGGCACGTCGACGGATCGACCGGCACGGGGACGGCCTCGACACCGAAGTACTTCGCCCCCTTGAGGAAGGCCGGGTGCACGGTCGTCGGCACCACCATGCGCGGCCGCACCACGTCGGGCCGCGCGTCCCGCGCCGCCTTGACCGCGAGCATGCAGGACTCGGTGCCGCCGGAGGTGAACGTCCCGACCGCGCCGGGCGGCCCGGAGAGCAGCTCGATCGCCGCGCCGACCAGGTCGTTCTCCATCGCCACGATGCTGGGGAAGACCGTCGGGTCGAGCCCGTTGACCGCGCTGAAGGTCCGGTGCGCCGCCGCCAGCAGCTCGTCCAGCCCCGGCCAGCCCGAGTCGTAGACGTACGCCCACGTCCGCCCGCCGTGCGTCGGCAGGTCGCCCTCGTGCCGGCGACGCAGCTCGTCCAGGACCTCTTCCGCGGGCACGCCGCGTTCCTCCAGTCTCATCGGTTCCCTCCCTCCGCCTTGCCGACGATCCCGGCCAGGCGCGCCTCGGACAGCTCGTAGCGGCGCAGCAGCCACAGCGACAGCAGCATCGCGATCGCCGGAAGCGCGCTGCACGCCAGCACGATCCCTGTCAGCGCGGAATCGGGCTGCACCGCCACCTTCCCCGCCCCCGTCGAGACGAAGCCGGCGGCGCCGAGCAGACCACCCACCAGCGACGGGCCGAGGGCGAAGGCTCCCGTCTCGCCCGCGGTCCAGATGCCCGTCAGCAAGCCGGCGCGGCGGCTCCCCGAACGCGCCTCGTCGGCCACGATGGTGTCCGGCAGCATCGCCAGCGGGAAGACCTGCATTCCCGAGTAGCCGATCCCGGCGAGGACGACCAGGGCCGTCACACCGGCGAACGGCAGCACGGCGCCCGCGAGCAGGCCCAGCGACGCGGCGGCGTAGCACAGCGAGGCCACGACGTAGGCTCGCTTCTTGCCCGTGCGCCGGCCCAGCCACGTCCACCCCGGCATCACCACGATCGCCGGCGCCACCAGCGCGACGAACAGCGGCGTCGTCGCTCCCGGACGGCCGAGAACGTACTTGGCGAAGTACGGGATCGCCGCCAACGTCGCCGCCGAGGCCAGGGCCTGCACGACGAAGCACGTCCACAGCGGCAGGAACCACGGATTGCCGCGCGCGACGCGCAGCGCGGCGAAGAACGAGCCGGCCCCGCCGGGCTTCGACGCGGTCGGCGCGCGCGCGGTGCCGAAGACCGCGCCGAGCATCCCGGCGAGCATGAATGCCGCGACCGCCACCGCCATCGTGCGGTAGCCGGCGCGCCCGCCGCCGCCGGCGTCGACGAGCAGCGGGGCAACGGCCCCCGCGACGAGGATCCCGAGCGTCAGGGCCACGATGCGGTAGGCGGTGACCGTCGTCCGCTCGTGGTAGTCGTCGGTCATCTCGGCCGGCATCGACACGTACGGCACTTGGAACAGGGCGTAGGACGCGGCAGAGCCGAGGAACGCGAGCCCGGTCCACGCGGCGGCACCCGCCGCCGTCAATGCCGCGGGGGCGGCAAACATCACCACGAAGAAGCCGGGCAGGGCGAGCGCCCCGGCTAGCATCCACGGCCGGCGCGCGCCCCAGCGTGTGTCGGTGCGGTCCGACCAGCCGCCCACGACGGGATTCCAGAAGACGTCCCAGAACTTCGGGATGAGCACCGTCGCGCCGGCGAGACCGGCGGGGACGCCGAGCGTGTCGGTCAGATAGTACAGGAGGAGAAGGCCGGGGATCGTGCTGAACGCACCCGTGCTGAGCGAGCCCGCCGCGTAGCCGAGGATCGTGCCCAGGCCGAGGCGGCGGCCCGTCCGCGAGGCGTCCGTCATGCTACCGCGTGCAGTCGACCAGCTCGAGCAGCTCGGCGCCGCGGTGGTACTGCTCCTCGGGCGGATAGCCGATCCCTTCCAGGATGTTGTAGAGCTGCGTGTGGATGTCCGTGAGCGTCTCGTTGCGCCGGCTGGGGGCACTGGGCGATTCCTCGACGCAGATGTACTTGGCCGTGCCGCAGGCGTTGAACGGCTCGCAGTACTCGTTGGTCGCCGTCGCCGCCTGGAGCGTGACGTCGCCGTACAGCCCGTGCCCGCCGAGCAGCACGAGGCGCACGTCGGCGGCGCGGCTGTCGAGCACGGCGCCGTACGGGTCGGGGCCCGTGCGCCCGAAGACCGCGATGTCGCCGACGCGCCCGACCTCGAGGCGGCCGATGTACGCTTCCAGGCCCACGGCCGTCGCTCCGTCCCCGGTCGCCATCCGCCACAGCCGCTCCGTCGTCAGCGCCGCGATGTCGTTGGTCACGCCGTAGGCCAGCGCGAAACGCATCTCGGAGAGCATCTCGTCCTCGCCCGATGGGGTCCAGTCGGGCCCGAGCGCGATGACGATGCCCGAGGCGAGCATGTCGGCGATCGGCGCCGTGCGGCCGTAGAGTGCGATGTTGCTCGACGGCGACCAGGCGATGCTCGCCTGCGCCGCCTGCGCCTCGGCGATCTGGGCCGGGGTGAGCGCCATCGAGTGGATGAGCAGGGAGGTCGGCGGGATCAGCAACGACGTGCCGGCGTGCCGGTTGGCACGCGGGTCGCGACCGGCGAAGGAGTCGAACTCCTCCAGCACGTGGTCGCTCGCGTACCCCTCGCACATGTGGACCGCCAGGCGCGTGGTGGGCGTCGTCGGGTCCGTGAACGAGGCCACGTAGCCGGCGGCGTCGGCGTCGGTGATGTCGCGGACCGAGCCGATGGTGTCGCGCATGTGGTCGTAGCCCAGGTTGTGGTAGTGGTCGGCGTTGCGGATGCCCCAGTTGACGCACGCCTGCTCGGCGGACTCGCCCTGCACCGTCGTCGTGGCGTGCACCAGCGAGCGCAGCTCGCCCCACTTGGCCGCCGGGCAGTAGTGCGTGCCGGTGGTGCGGTGCGCCGCGTACGGCTCGATGTGCGCCTCGTATTGCGGGTCCGCCGCCCATTGGTAGCGGTTCTCGAACAGCCGCGGCGGGTCCGGTACCCACTCGGGCAGGAAGTTGTAGGCGATGTGGTTGTGGGCATCGATCAGGCCGGGGGAGATGACGCCGTGGGTGTCGATGAGCACGGCCGCGCCGGCGCCCGGGGTCGCCGAGCAATCCGCGGCCACGCAGGCGATGTTCCCGTCGGACCCGACGAACACCTCGCCCGGGTCGAGCACCCGGTCCGGCGCGAGGACCACGCCGCGCAGCACGATCCCGCCCGTGCCCGTCCGCACGACCTCCGCCGGCGGCGCGGGCGTCGAGCCCGTCGACCCGTCGGCGTCGCCGTCCGCGTCGCCGTCCGCGTCGCCGTCCGCATCGCCGTCCGCGCCCGCCTCGTCCCCTCCGTCCGCCTCGCCCTCGACCTCGTCCCCGGTATCCGTCGCTTCGGCGGCGTCCCCGTCGGGGACGGCATCCTCGATCTCGGCGCCGGCGTCGGCATCGGCATCCGCCCGCGCGACGTCATCGCCGGAGCCGCCGGAGTCACGGCAGCCGGCGGCCACCGCCGCGAGGACGACGAGCATCAGGATCGCGCGGATCGGAGAGCCCATGCCGACCTCCCGGGTGCACGCCAGTCGCGGCGGCCGCCCTTCCGGGGGAGAGGATACCCTGCGCATGACGGGAGGTCACGCTTCGGGTGGGGAGGGGGAGAGATGCACCGTGGTCCGCGGGATCCGGGCGTGGAGAGGTGGAGAGATCGGCCGGAGAGGTGGGGAGGGGGTCACAGATCAGAACTCGGTATTCCGTCCAACCCACACCGTCGCGCAGAGCCCCGATTCGCATTCGCCGTTCGCCGTGCACGGTTCCTGTCGGATTTGGGCCTGCACATGAAGATCGGGCCGCCCTACTCTGTGTCCCGAGAGGCGCTGAGCTTCTGGCGCAGCCGAGCCTTCAAGCGATTCCTCCAGGACTTCTTCGTGGACGCCAGGGGACTGTCCCGCCGCGAGATCCCACCGACCTACTTGGCGCGGCTTTCGCCAGCGGAGTTGGACCTTGCTCGGGTGATGGTCCGACGCAACCTGCACCTGAACTACGCCCACATCGTCGAGGCTTGCGGCACTCTGGGCGACTCGGTCGCGATACCCGCACTATCGAGCATGCTGCGGGCGGAGGAATCGCTGAGCCGACGGCTGACCATTTCCGGCGCTCTGTGGCGGCTTCGGCGGGATCCGTCGTTCGTCGGGAACCTGGAGGCGATGACGCGCAGCGAGAAGGCCACGCTGAAGGTGGCCCACATCGATCAGATCCCCTGGCTGGCAGATGCGCGCGCGATCGGCATGCTGATCGAACTGCTTGAGGATGCGGATCGTTTCGTGACCGTCCTCGCGCGAGGGGAACTCAACGACATCGAGCACGGCAGGCGCTTCGCCGTGGAGCAACCCCCATCCTCGGCGCCCTCCTATCTCGCCCGGCGCGACGACGCGCCGTTCCTCGCCGCCATGGCGAGAAACCTCGTGCAGTCGTACCTTCCGCGCCGCCAGGACCTCGGCCCTTTCGGCTTGTGGACCGGCGAGGAAGCGCGGAAGGCGGCGACGAGGGCGCCACCGACGGCTTGAAGCCCGGCGACGACGATAATCGAGGGTTGGGGGTGCAAGCGCCCTGGCGCCGCTCCCCTTCGACCCCGCTCGGGGCCTTCGGGGCGCCGCTCCAGGGACTTCCCGCGGGGGCCATCGCCCGACAACCTCGTGGACGGCTCGTTGATGGCGGGCCCGGGGTTGTTTCGGCGCGCGAATAGGAATCCCGTCCCTGACACTTGACCGACTTCCCCACCTCTCCAGCCGACCTCTCCACCTCTCCTCCTCCGGTCCCGTCCCCCCGGGGAACCCGCACGCACGCAACAACGCGCCTCTCCCGCGCGATGGAGGAACCGTCGACCGATGGGCGTCGACGGTAAGGAGGTCAACGTGATGAAGGTCCTGGGCTCGACGGTCTGGCTCGCGGCGGCCGGCGGCGTGGTGATGGATTGTTCGGACTCGCCGGCGCCGCCCGCGACGGAGGAGAGCGGCGCAGAGGGCGCGCCGGACGATGCGACCGCGGCGGAGGGGGCAGTGGCGCTCGACGACGGACCGGGGGCAGCGACGGCGGACGCCGACGCGACCGCCGAGCGCGCGGCGTGGCGAGCCGTCCCGGGAACCCCGCGCGGCGATCTGGAAACCCTGGGTGACGGCACGGGTTCCGTGCCGTGGATCGGCGCCCTCGACAGCGTCTACCGCTGGAACATCGACGTGTGGACCCGCGTCGCGCTGCCGGCCTCGGGCCACCCCTACGCCATCTGGGCCGGCAGCCCGGAAGACGTCTGGGCGGTCGGGCGCGGGGGCGCCGCCTGGCACTGGTCCGCGGAGGGGTGGAGGGAAAGCGAGACCGGAATCGATGGCGGACTGAACGCGGTCTGGGGCACCGCGACAACGGACGCCTGGGCGGTCGGCGACGACGGAACGCTCCTGCACTTCGATGGGGCGGAGTGGAGCCGCGTGCCCGCGCCCGACGACCGGACGCTGCGTGCGATCCACGGCAGCGGGCCGAACGACGTCTGGGCCGCCGGCGATGGCGGAGCGCTCCTGCACTGGGACGGGACCTCCTGGACGTCGTTCGATTCCGGGACAACGCGGGGCCTGCGCGGGGTCTGGTGCGCCGGGCCGAACGACGCGTGGGCGGTCGGGGAAGAGGGGACGATCCTGCACTGGGACGGCGAGCGTTGGGCGCGTACGGACTGCCCGACGTCGGTGAACCTGTCCGCTGTCGAGGGCCGCTCCGCGAACGATGTCTGGGCCGTGGGCGGCGAGGGGACGATCCTGCACTGGGACGGCGAGACGTGGAGCGAGGAGCGGAATCCGTGCCCGCCGACCCGCTCGTTCTTCGACGTGACGATCGGCGCCGCCGGCGACGTGTGGGCGGTGGGCTCGTGCCGGCTGCTGCGAAGGGAGCCGTGAACCGCGCATCGGCGGTCGGCGACGATATGCTGGGCGGTGCGTGACCGTTCCGTGGACCCGGACAGGGGAGAGGTGGAGAGGTCGGCGGGAGAGGTGGGGAGGGTCGGGGTCGCAGATGCGAGTCATGAAGCACCAGGGATTGACCGACCGGATCATCGGCTGCGTGGTGCGGGTGCACCGGACGCTGGGGCCGGGCTTCCTCGAGAGTATCTACCGCAAGGCGCTGCTCTTGGAGCTGCGCGCCTCCGGTCTCCAGGCCGAAACGGAACGAGAGGTCGTCATCCGCTACCTGGACACCGAGGTGGGCCGCCATCGCTTGGATCTCGTCGTGGGCGGCGCCGTCGTGGTCGAGCTGAAGGCCGTGCCGCAACTCGCCGCCGCCCACTACGACCAGCTTCGATCGTACCTCCGCGCCAGCGGCATGTCGGTCGGCCTCCTGGTGACCTTCGGCCGCGAACGCTCCGACACCCGACGCGTCGATTGGCCCCCGTCCATCGAATCACGGTGCCCCCGCGCCTGACATCCCTGAAATGTGACCCCCTCCCCACCTCTCCAGTCGACCTCACCACCTCTCCAATGCCGGCTTCGGCGCACGCACGCACAGCCGCGCATTGCCATCCACCACAGCCCGCCCCAGAGTGCTATCCTCCACCCAGGAGAGCACCTCGCCATGCGGATCCTGCTGGTGGAGGACGAGGCAAAGACGGCGGCCTACCTGCGCCGTGGGCTGGCCGAGAACGGTTTCACCGTGGAGCTCGCCGCGCGCGGCGACGACGGCCTGCACCTGGCGCTGGGCGAAGGCTTCGACCTGTTGATCCTCGACGTCCTCCTCCCCGGCCTCGACGGCTGGTCGCTGCTCGCCGAGCTGCGCCGCGCCGGGCGGACGACGCCGGCCATCTTCCTCACCGCCCGCGACGCCGTCGCCGACCGCGTCAAGGGCCTCGACCTGGGCGCGGACGACTACCTGGTCAAGCCGTTCGCCTTCTCCGAGCTGCTCGCCCGCGTGCGCTCCATCCTGCGCCGCGGGCCCGTCCGTCGCGACGAGGTCCTCCGCATCGCCGACCTCGAGATCGACCCCTCGCGCCGCCGCGCGACCCGTGCCGGTCTCCGTCTCGACTTGACGCCCAAGGAGTTCGCACTGCTCGAGCTGCTCGCGCGGCGCCGCGGCCATCCCCAGTCCCGCACGGTCATCGCCGAGGAGGTCTGGGACGTCAACTTCGACTGCGACAGCAACGTGGTCGACGTCCACATCCGCCGCCTGCGGGCCAAGGTCGACGATCCGTTCCCCCAGAAGCTGATCCGCACCGTCCGCGGCGTGGGCTATGCGCTCGATGACGAGCCCTGACCGCCCCGGCCCTCCCCGCCGTTCCCTGGCCGCCCGGCTCACGGTCTGGTTCGCCGCCTCCGCGCTGCTGCTCGTGTCGCTGGCCGCGGTCCTCCTGTACGCCGCGCTGGATTCGAGCCTCGATCGCGAGGACGACGAGTTCCTGGCCGATCAAGTCCGCATCCTGCGCTCGATCCTCCGCGATCGCCCCGCCGACGGCGAGACGCTGCGCCAGGAGGTGCAGTTCGAGTCCGCCGCGCGACGCCACTCGCAGGTCTTCATGCGCGTCCTCGACGATTCGGGCCGGACGCTGGTGGAGACGAACGGGATGGCGGCCGTCCTGCCGCCGTCGGTCTTCCCGTCCCCGGTCGCCGCCGCGATCGAGCCCGAGGAAGGCGCCGGCGCCACCGCCGCCGACGCTCGCGCCTTCCGCGCGCTCGCGGCGCGGGCGGCGGTGGGCGATTCGCCCGGCGAGGAGCGAGTCGTGCAGGTCGCCATCGACCGCTCGCGGGACGACGCGCTCCTGGCCCGCTTCCGTCGCGCGATCCTCATCGCCCTCGGCGTCGCGCTGCTCGTCGCCGTCGCCGTCGGCTACGTCATCGCCCGGCGGGGCATCCGCCCGGTCACGGAGATGGCCGGCACGGCCCGCCGCATCGGCTCGTCGACCCTCGACCGTCGCATCGCCCTCGACGGCCTCCCCGCCGAGTTGGCGGACCTGGCACGTACCTTCAACGAAATGCTCGGCCGCCTCGAGGAGTCCTTCCAGCGCCTGTCCCGCTTCTCCGCGGATCTCGCCCACGAGCTGCGCACTCCCATCGGCAACCTCCGCGGCGAGTTGGAGGTCGCGCTCGGCAGGGCCCGCTCGCCCGAGGAGTACCGCGACGCCCTGGGCTCGGCCCTCGAGGAGACCGACCGGCTCTCCAGCATCATCGACACGCTGCTGTTCCTGGCCCGCGCCGAGAACTGCTCGGCCACCCTTTCGCGCACTTCGCTCGACGTCGGGGCCGAGCTGCGCGCGACGTGCGAGTTCTTCGAGGCGGCCGCGAACGACGCCGGGGTCGCACTGGCCGTGGACGCCCCGCAGCCCGTCGCCGCATCGCTCGACCGCGCCCTCTTCCAGCGCGCGGTCGGCAACCTCGTCTCCAACGCGCTCGCCCATACCCCGCGCGGGGGCTCCGTCACGCTGTCGGCCTGTGTCGACGACGACGCGGTGCGGATCGAGGTGGCGGACACCGGGAGCGGGATCGCGCCCGCGCACCTGCCGCACGTCTTCGAGCGGTTCTACCGCGGCGATCCGTCGCGCACGGGCGGCGCGGGAGGCGCGGGGCTCGGCCTCGCCATCGTCCGCACCATTGCCGCGCTCCACGGCGGCACGGCGGAGCTCAAGAGCACCGTCGGCCGCGGGACCCGCGTGACCCTGCGGCTGCCGGCCGGAACGACCGCTGTCCCCGGATGACGGATTCGTCATCCCCCCGTCACGTCGTTGTAAGTCCCGAGGCGCATGGTGACAGGCATGCGCCTCCGGAACGGGCTTTGGCTCGTCGCGGTCGCCGCGGGGTGCGCGACGGCCGTCCCGCGACCGATCGACCCGGCGCGGGCCGGCGAGGACTTCCTCGCCCGGTCGCTCGACGATCCCGGCCTCGCCGCGTACGTCGCCGCCAACGCCGCGGCGCCCGTGGCGTTCCCGCCCGCGGAGTGGGACCTCCCTGCGCTGACGCTGGTCGCCTTCTACTACCACCCCGAGCTCGACGTCGCCCGCGCGGCCGTCGCCGTCGCGCAGGCGGCCGAGGTCACGGCGGGCGCGATCCCCAACCCGTCGATCGGCGTCGGCGGCGAGTTCCACGCCGGTCCTTCGACCTCCGGCACGCCGTGGACGTTCGGCTTCTCCTTCGACATCCCGATCGAGACCGCCGGCAAGCGCGGCTATCGCGTCGCCCACGCCGAGCGGCTGACCGACGTCGCGCGCGTGGAGCTGGCCGAAGCCGCGTGGGCGGTGCGCAGCCGTCTGCGCGCCGCGCTGGTCGACCACCTCCTCGCAGTGAAGGAGTCCGACGCCGCGGCCGCCGAGCACGACGCACGGTCGCGACAGGCCGAGCTGATCGCCCGCCTGATGGACGTCGGCGAAGCCTCGCGCCCGGACCTCGACCAGGCACGCACGGAGACGGCTCGCGCGGCCCTCGAGGCTCGCACCGCCGCGGGTCGCATCGATGCCACGCGCGCGGTGCTCGCCGCGGCCCTGGGCCTCCCCGTCGCCGCGCTGGAGGGCGTCGCGTTCGCCTGGCCCGACCTCGAAGCCCCGCCGTCGCCGGGCGCGCTCGATCCCGCGGCCGTGCAACGCGAGGGCCTGCTCAACCGCCTCGATCTGCACCGCGTTCTGGCCGAATACGCCGCGGCGGAAGCCGACCTCCAGCTCGCCGTGGCGAACCAGTACCCCGACGTGCACATCGGCACCGGCTGGTCGTGGGACCAGAACGACAACAAGATCGCGCTCGGGATCTCCGTGCCGCTGCCGATCTTCGATCAGAACCAGGGGCCCATCGCCGAGGCGGAGGCGCGACGGGCCGAGGTGGCGGCACGGTTCGACGCCTTGCAGGCCCGCGCGGTCGGCGAGATCGACCTCGCGCTCGCGCGGGTCCGCGCCGCGATGGACGAGCTGGCCGAGGCCGACACGCTGGTCGCGGCCGTCGGCGCCCAGACAGCGGGTGTGGAGCGGCTCTTCGCGGCCGGCGCCGAGGACGCGCTGGCCGTGGCAGGCGCGCGCGTGCAGGCCGCCGCCGTCGCCCGCGCCCGCGTCGATGCCGTGCGCAAGGTCCAGGAGGCCGTCGGCGCACTCGAGGACGCGCTCCAGCGGCCCGTCGACGGCGAAGCGAACCCGAACGGCGTTCCCCCACCCGACCCCGGCCGGGCATCGCCCGCGGACGAGGAAGAAGCGCCATGAACAAGCCGCTGCGCTGGACGCTGGGAATCCTGACGGTCGGCGCCGTCGCCGCCGCGGTGAGCTGGGGAGTTCTCGAGGCCTACGGCGCCAAGGCCGGCGAGGAACCCGCGGAATCCGCCGCGCCGCCCGCCGCCGTGGGGCGCGCGGGAACCGCGGTCGAGGTCACGCTCACGCCGGAGGCAATCAAGCGCTCGGGGGTGAAGACGGAGCCGCTGGCCGCCGCGACCCTCGAGCCCGAGGTCGTCGCGTACGGCCGGCTCGAGGAGGACCCGTCGCGCTCGTTCACCTTGCGCGCGCCGTTGGCCGGCATCCTCCGCGCGTCCCCCGTCGCCCCGTGGCCGTCGCCCGGCTCGACGCTGTCCGACGGCGCCGTCGTCGGCTCCGTGGAACCGCGCTACGCGCCGGCCGAGCGGGTCGACCTTTCCTCGCGCCTCGTCGCGGCGCGCTCCGAGAAACAGGCGGTGTCCGCCGAGGTAGCCACGGCCCGCGCGGCGCTGGAGCGCGCGCGCACGCTCCACGCCGAGGATCGCACGGTCTCCGATCGCGCGTTGCAGGAGGCGGAGCTCGCGGTCGACACGGCGCGGGCGCGGCTGCGGCAGGCCGAGGAGACCATCCGGCTGCTCGAGGCCGCGTTGGTGGCGGGTTCCGCCGACGCGGGCGTGCTGCCGCTCGCCGTGGAGCGCGGGGGCGAGGTGGTCGAGGCGCTGGCGCAGCCCGGGGAGGCGGTGGAGAGCGGCCAGCCGATCCTGCGCGTCGTGCGGTTCGATCGGCTCGTGGCACGCATCGACGTCCCGGCCGGCGAGCTCCTGGCCGAGCCGGTCGCGGCGGCCGGCGTGTTCCTCCTGGGGGACGAGGACCGTGTGCTGGGCGCCGAGACGATCGGCCCTGCGCCGTCGTTCGATCCGGATATTCCGGGACGCACGATCCTGTTCCGCGTGGGCGTGGAAGGGACGGCGCTGCGTCCGGGAGCCGCGGTCGGCGCCCGCCTGCGCTCGACCGGCGCCGCACTCACCGGCGTCGTCGTGCCTCGTTCCGCCGTGATCCGGACGAGCGGGCGGGCGTGGGTCTGGGTCGACCGGGCGCCGCGCTTCGTCCGTCGCGAGGTGCCGCTGGACCGGCCCACCGCGAGCGGATGGTTCGCCGGCGCCGGCTTCGCGGCGGGCGAGCGCGTCGTGGTGGTCGGAGCGCAAGACCTGCTGTCCGCGGAGATGATGGCCGGGGGCGGCGGGGAAGAAGAGTAGTCCGAAAGATGCTGCGCGCGCTCGTCGGCCTGTCGATCCGCCACCGCGTGCTGGTGATCGCACTGGCCTGCCTCGCCGTCGCCTACGGCTTGTACGTCACCTTCCGGGCGAAGCTCGACGTCTTTCCGGACTTCGTCCCGCCGCAGGTGGTGATCCAGACGGAGTCGCCGGGCCTCTCGCCGGAACAGGTCGAGACGCTGGTGACGCAGCCGGTGGAGAACGCGGTGGCCGGGGCGGGGAGCATCGAGTCCATCCGCTCGCAGTCGATCGCCGGCTTGTCGATCGTGACGGTGGTCTTCGCCGAGGGCACCGACGTGTTCACGGCGCGGCAGATGGTGGCCGAACGGCTGAGCGAGGTGGCCGGGGAGCTGCCGGACGGGGTCGACTCGCCCAAGCTGACGCCGCTCACCTCCTCGACGATGGACCTGCTCAAGGTCGGCCTCGTCTCGGACCGCATGACCGGGATGGAGCTGCGCTCCTTCGCCGACTGGGTGCTGCGCCCGCGGCTGCAGGCGGTGCCCGGCGTCGCCTCGGTGGACTGCATGGGCGGCGAAGTGCGCCAGCTCCAGGTGCAGCTCGCGCCCGAGCGGCTGGCGCCGTGGGGCCTGACGGTGGCGGACGTGCTGGGCGCGGCCGAGGCGGCGACGGGGGTGCGCGGCGCGGGCTTCGTCGAGAACGACAACCAGCGGGTCGTGCTGCGCACGGAGGGGCAGGCGCTCACGCCGGCGCAGCTCGGCGAGGTCGTCGTGGTGCGCCGGGGCGAGCGCACGGTCCGCCTGCGCGACGTCGCGAACGTCGTCGAGGCGCCGGCGCCGCCGCTGGGCGACGCGATGATCCAGGGCCGGCCCGGCGTGCTGGTCAAGATGCTCAGCCAGTACGGGGTCAACACCATGGAGGCCACGCAGGCGGTCGAGCGGGCGCTGGCGGACATGCGCCCGAGCCTCGACGCGGCCGGCATCCGCCTCTACCCGCGCCTGCACCGGCCGGCGACCTTCATCGAGACCGCGCTGGACCACATCCGCTCCGCCCTGCTCCTGGGCGGGGTGCTCGTCGTGGTCGTCCTCTTCCTCTTCCTGCTCAACCTGCGCACGGCGTTCATCTCCATCACCGCCATCCCCTTCTCCCTGCTGCTCGCGATCGTCGTCCTCGACCGCCTCGGCTACTCGCTCAACACGATCACGCTCGGCGGCTTCGCGATCTCGATCGGCGTCGTCGTGGACGACGCGATCATCGACGTGGAGAACGTGTGGCGCCGCCTGCGCGAGAACGCGGCGCTGGTCGAGCCCCGGCCGCCGCTGGACGTGGTCTACGACGCCAGCCTCGAGGTGCGCAGTCCGATCGTCTACGCGACGTTCGTCGTCCTGCTGGTCTTCGTCCCCGTGCTGACGATGTCCGGGCTGCAGGGGAGCTTCTTCGCGCCCCTCGCGCTGTCCTACAGCCTCGCCACCCTCGCCTCGCTGCTCGCCGCCGTCACGCTGACGCCGGCGCTGTGCGCGGTGCTGCTGCCGCGCCGGGCGGGAAAGGCGGCGCAGCCGCACCTGATGCGCGGTCTGCGCGCCGGCTACCGCCGCCTCGTCGCCGCGGCGCTGCCGCACCCGTGGACCATCGGCGCCGTCGGACTCGTCCTCTGCGCCGGGGCCGCGGCCCTCTTGCCGCTGTTCGGCGGCGAGTTCCTGCCGGAGTTCCGGGAAGGCCACTTCGTGATGCAGATGTCGGCCTCCCCCGGCACGTCGATCGCGGAGATGACCCGGCTCGGCAACCGCGTCTCGGCCGAGCTGCTGCGGGACCGGCGCATCGCCACGGTGGAGCAGCAGATCGGGCGCGCCGAGCTGAGCGAGGACCCGTGGGGGCCGCACCGCAGCGAGTTCCACGTCGAGCTGCGCCCCGGCCTCGGCGGCGACGACGAGCGCGACGTGCAACGCCGCATCCGCGGGACGCTCGCCCAGGTCCCGGGCATCACCTCCGAGGTGCTGACGTTCCTGGGCGATCGCATCGGGGAGACCGTGTCCGGGGAGACCTCCGCCGTCGTGATCAACATCTTCGGCGACGACCTCGACGTGCTGGACGCCAAGGCCCGCGAGGTCGCGGCCGCGGTCTCCGCCGTCCCGGGCGCCGCGGACGTCCGGGTCGCCTCGCCCGCCGGCGCGCCGGAAACGGTCGTCGCGCTCCGGCCCGACCGACTCCTCCCGTTCGGCTTCCGGCCGCTCGACGTCATGAACACCCTGCGCGTACTGTTCCAGGGCGTCCGGGTCGCGCAGACCTACGAGGGCAACCGCGTCACCGACGTGGTCGTCATCCTCGACCCCGCCCGCCGCCGCGATCCCGAGGCGGTCGGCTCGCTGCTCCTGGCCGACGCCGCGGGCACGCGCCGCGTCGCGTTGCGGGAGCTGGCCGACATCTACCCCGAGTCGTCGCGGTTCATGATCCTGCACGACGGGGCGCGGCGACGGCAGGCGGTGACGTGCAACGTCGAGGGCCGGGACGTCGACTCCTTCGTGGCGGACGCCCGGCGGGCGATCGACCGCAGCGTCGTCTTCCCGCCGGGAGTGTACACGGTGTTCGGCGGCGCCTCCGAGGCGCGCGCCCAGGCGCGCAACGAGATCCTGCTGCACTCGGGTCTCGCCGGCATCGGCATCCTGCTGCTGCTGGCCACCGTCTTCGGCCGCGTGCGCAACCTCCTGCTGGTGCTGGTCAACGTGCCGTTCGCGCTGGTCGGCGGCGTTGCCGCGGTGGCGCTGACGAGCGGCATGATGTCCATCGGCTCGCTGGTGGGCTTCGTGACGCTGTTCGGCATCACGATGCGCAACTCGGTGATGATGGTCTCGCACTTCGATCACCTCGTGACGCGCGAAGGGATGACCTGGGGCCCCGAGGCGGCGTTGCGCGGCGCATCCGAACGGATCGTTCCGGTCCTGATGACGGCGCTGGTCACGGCCCTCGGCCTGCTGCCGATCGCGCTCGCGGCGGGCGAGGCCGGCGGCGAGCTCGAGGGTCCGATGGCGGTCGTGATCCTCGGCGGCCTGGCCACCTCGACCCTGCTCAACCTCCTCGTGCTCCCCTCGCTCGCCCTGCGCTTCGGCCGCTTCGGCGGCAAGCCGGAGCCCGCGCCGCGCGGCGCCTGATTCGGCGAGCCGTCTGGCCACGGCGAGGGCGGCCCGGGTCTGCTCGCGCTCCGCGCGCCGGCTCGCGTGTTCTCCGCCCGGCGCCCGCGGTGTGGAGGGAACCATGGCGGGAATCGACCTGGAAGGGGCGAAGTTCGAGACGCTCGCGCTGCACGCGGGACAAACGATCGACCGCGAGACGATGTCGCGCGGGGTGCCGATCCACCGCACGTCGTCCTACGTCTTCCGCGACACCGAGCACGCGGCGAACCTCTTCGCGCTCAAGGAGCCGGGCTACATCTACACGCGCCTGATGAACCCGACGCACGACGTGCTGGAGAAGCGGCTCGCCGCGCTCGAGGGAGGCAAGGCCGGCCTCGTCCTGGCTTCGGGAACGGCGGCGATCTTCACCAGCATCATCAACCTCGCGCAGGCGGGCGACGAAATCGTCGCGGCGAACAACCTCTACGGCGGAACCTACACCCAGTTCCACGACATCCTCCCGCAGCTCGGCATCCGCACGACGTTCGTCGAGGCGCGCGATCCGGCGAGCTTCGACCGCGCGGTGACGGCGAGGACCCGCGCCGTCTTCGTCGAGACGATCGGCAACCCGGCGCTCGACGTCACCGACCTCGACGCCGTCGCGGCCGTCGCGCGCAAGCACCACCTCCCGCTGATCGTCGACAACACGTTCGCCACGCCGTACCACGCGCGACCGATCGAGCACGGCGCGGACATCGTGCTGCACTCGCTGACCAAGTGGATCGGCGGCCACGGCACGTTCATCGGCGGAGCGGTGGTCGACGCCGGCCGCTTCGACTGGACGGACCCGAAGTTCCGGCTCTACAACGAGCCCGACCCGAGCTACCACGGCCTGCGCTACGCGACGGACCTGGGGGACCTCAATCCCGTGGCATTCGCGCTGCGGATGCGCCTGGTGCCGCTGCGCAACCTCGGGGCCTGCCTCTCGCCGGACAACGCATGGTACGGCCTGCAGGGGCTGGAGACGCTGGCGCTGCGGATGGAGCGGCACAGCAGCAATGCGCTCAAAGTCGCCGAGCACCTGCTCGTTCACCCCAAGGTGAAGTGGCTGCGCTACCCGGGCCTGCCTTGCGATCCGACCCACGCGGTCGCCGCGCGCATCCTGCTCCGCGGGTACGGCGGCATGGTCATCTTCGGCATCGACGGCGGGAAGGAGGCCGGGCAGCGCTTCCTCGAGGCGCTCCGGCTGTTCTCCCACCTGGCCAACGTCGGCGATGCGAAGAGCCTCGCCATCCACCCCGCGACGACGACCCACTCGCAGCTCGCCGAGGAGGACCAGCGCCGGGCCGGCATCACGCCCGACCTGGTGCGGCTGTCGATCGGCATCGAGAACATCGACGACATCCTCGCCGACCTCTCGCAGGCCCTGGAGCGGGCGTAGGCCGGGCGACGCTCAGGTCTTCTCGAGGATCACGACGGGGACCGGGCAGAGCTTCGCGAAGCGCTGCGCATCGTCGACGCTGCCGACGATCTTGCCGTAGTGCATCGGCACGACAACCTGGACCTTCATCGCCGCCGCCGCCTTCGCCGCTTCCTCGGCCGTCATCGTGTACGTCCCGCCGATCGGCAGGAAGGCGACGTCCGCCCGGAGGTCCTTCATCTCGGGAATCTGGTCGGTGTCCCCCGCGTGGTACCAGCGCACGCCGTCCACCGTGAACACGTAGCCGACGTTCCCCGCCTTGCGCGGATGGAACTGCTTGGCCGGGTTGTACGCCGGCACCGCCTCGACGTCGACGCCGTTCACCGTCACCTTGCTCCCGGGCTCGACCAGCGTGATCGCCCAGTTGAGCTTCGCGCGGCACGGGGCCGTGGCGACGATCGCGGTGCCCTTGCGGGCGAGCTTCGCGATGTCGGGCGGCGAAAGGTGGTCGTAGTGGTCGTGCGTGACCAGGATCACGTCCGCCGGGTCGGTCGCATCGACCTCCCACGGGTCGACGTAGACCGTCCTGCTCCCCTTGACCATCACGCTCGCGTGCCCCAGCCACCGCGCGTTCCTCACCAGCTCCCTCGGATCGCCCATCGTCCCACCTCCCGGCGGATTCCGGCCCGACGCCCCCGCCTGCGCCCGCATGCTAGACATCGGGAACGCGATGTCCAGCGGCCCGGCGGTCGGCCCGGTGCAGCTCGCGCGTCTTGCATTTTCCATTGCATGTTTTGCGTTTATCATTCACGACCGTCCGTGGAGGGACTTCATGATGCACCGCCGCTCTCCGATCCGGTTCGTCGGCCTGGCCGCGTCGCTCGCCGTCGCCGCCGCGGCCTCGGCCTTGCCTCCGGACTCGGGCGGCGCGGCCGACGCGGGTGCAGGCGCAGGCGGCCCCGAGGCCGGCGCTCCCCTGCCCCCGGCCGAGCCGGACGCCCGGAGCCCGGGGCCCGCGTCCAGCAATCGCTCCTCCGCCCCCGCCTACGACGACTGGTTCACCGACGAGGCGATGCGCGTCGAGCTGTACCACTCGGGCGGCGCGACGGACGACTCGTACACCGTGGACCGCGTGGTGCGCGAGCCGCTGTGGCCGGGCATGCGCGACCACCTGCTCGACCCGACCGGATTCGGCAAGTACCGCTTCCGCGTGGAGGACGCGGCGAGCGGCACTGCGATCTTCTCGCAGGGGTATTGCACGCTGCTGGGGGAGTGGCAGACGACGGACGAGGCGGTCAAGGAGGGGAAGCGGCGGACGCTCGAGGAGTCGGTCCGCTTCCCGTATCCCAAGGCGAAGGTGCGCCTGCTCATCGACCGGCGCGAGGACCGTCCCGGCGAGGACGGCCGCGGCGCCTTCCGGGAGATCTTCCGGACCGAGCTCGAGCCGGCCTCGTACCTGGTGGAGGCGGACGCCCGCTGCCGGGACTGCGCGGTCATTCCGGTCCGCCAGAGCGGCGACCCGCGGGAGAAGATCGACATCCTGATCCTGGGCGACGGCTACACGGCGGCCGAGATGGAAAAGTACCGTCGCGACCTGCGGCGCTTCGCGGAGATCCTGATGGCCCAGGAGGCGTTCGCGCGCGACCGCGACCTCGTCAACATCTGGGGCCTCGAGGCGCCCTCGCACGACAGCGGGCCCGACGAGCCGCGCAAGGGGCTCTGGCACGACACGGCGTTCGGCACGTCGTTCAACACCTTCGACGCCGAGCGCTACCTCACCACCGACCACGACCGCGACCTGCGCGAAATCGCCTCCCGCGCGCCGTACGACGCCCTCTACATCCTGGTCAACACCAGCCGCTATGGCGGCGGGGGCATCTACAACCAGTGGGCGATCTTCGCGTCGGACAACGAGTACGACGACTACGTGTTCCTCCACGAGTTCGGGCACAGCTTCGCCGGACTGGCCGACGAGTACGTCACCGACGACACCGAGGACGACGGCTTCTATCCGCAGGGCGTCGAGCCCTGGGAGCCGAACATCACCGCGCTGCTCCCCGGCCGGCGCCTGAAGTGGGCGGAGCTGGTCGCGCCCGGCACTCCGATCCCGACCCCCGACGACGAGGCGCACGCCGCCGTCGTCGGCGCGTTCGAGGGCGCGGGCTACAGGCCCCAAGGGCTGTTCCGCCCGTACCGCGACTGCAAGATGCTCAGCAAGGGCCTGGTCCCGTTCTGCCCGGTCTGCGCCCGCGCGTTCGACACGGTGATCGGCCTGCACGCGGGGCGAGGTGCACGATGACGACGACACGCATCCCCGCTCTCCCGCCGCTCCTGCTGCTGCTCCTCGGCGCGACGACGACCTGCAAGCGCGGCTCCGCTCCGGCGCCACAACCCGACGTCGTCCTCGCGCCGCTCGTGTTCGACGTGCCGGCGGCGAAGCCCGATTCGGCCGGCGGCGAGCTGCCCGGGGGGACGACGGAGGCGCAGGCGGCGCCCGAGGACCCGAGAGAAGCGCTGACCGCCCGGACCTACGACGTGCTGCTCGACGGGTCGATCGTCTACCGCGCGACGACGGCCGGCGTCGTGATCGAGGAGGCGGCGCAGCCGGAGCGCCCGCGACGCCTGGCCGTCGTCTACCTCCCCGGCTCCGTGAACGACGTGGCCTGGGTCGGCCGCGTGCAGCCACCCCGGCCCGCGGCCTGCGCCCCGGCGCCCGGCGGCGCGGGCTGCCCGATCCCGCCGGCCGTCACGCTCGTCGCCGCGGCGGCCGGGCCCTCGGGAGTCTTCCTGATCGACGTGACCGACCCGGAGCATCCCGCCCAGGTCGGGAGCTTCGACACGGCCGGGGCGGCGATGCGCCTGGCGCCCGCGCCGCCGCTCCTCTGGGTGGCGGACGGCTCGGGCGGCATCCTGGCGCTGGACGTGGCCGATCCCGCGCAGCCGAGGGCGGTCGGCGGGGTTTCCGGGCCTCCGGACGCGACGGAACCGCTCAACGCACCCCCGCAGCCGGCCAGCACCAGCACTCTGGAGGTGCCCGACGAAACCGCCCCCGCCTTCTACGTGCGTGACGTGGTCCCGTTCGGCGACCTGCTTTTCGTCGCGGCCGCCTTCCGCGGACTGCTCGTGTACGACGTCCGCACGTCGTCCGGCGGGCCGTCGCTGTCGCCGCGGCTCGCCTTCGACACCCCGGGCGACGCCCGCGCCCTGGTCGTGGACGGCGATCGCGTCTGGGTCGCCGACGGCCCGTCGGGACTCCAGGTGATCGACACGGCGCTGCACCGGCCCGACGCGGCGCCCGCCGTCGTCGCCTCGTACCCGACCCCCGACATCTGTCGCGACGTCCAGCTCGACGTCGCGCGCGACAAGAGCCTCTTCCCCCCGGTCGCCTACCTCGCGGAGGGCGACCACGGCGTGGAGATCCTCGACGTCTCGAACCTCTCGACCATCGCCCCGCTGGGCCGCCACGTCCCGAGGCGCCCCGTCAACCGCGTCACGGTCGGACCCAACGGCCTGCTGCTCCTGGCCAATGACGCGGACGGCTTGATGATCGTGGACACGACGGATCCGAGGGCGATCCGTCAGATCTTCCCGGTGCCCTGACCTGCTGCCTTCCGCATTCGTCGCCGCAGGCGACGAAACTGTCGACTCATGACTGTCGACTGCCGACTGTCGCTATGCGTCCCCGCCCGGCGCCCCGCCCTCGATGGCCCGGCGCGCGGCGGCGGACAAGGCGCCGAGGTCCAGCGGCTTGGGGACGATTTCGGCGCCGAGGTCGACGGGCGGCACGAAGTCGCGCCCGGCGAAGCCGGTCATGAGCAGCGCGGGCAGGGCGGGGCAACGCTCGCGCACGCGGCGGAGCGTCGCCAGCCCCCCCATTCCGGGCATCACGATATCGATGAGCAGCAGGTCGATCGGCCCGTCTCCGCGTGCGATGACGGCCAGCGCGGCCGGCCCGGAAGCGGCGGTGATCACGCGGTAGCCGATCGTCGCGAGCATCCGCTCGGTCGTGCGGAGCACCTCCGCGTCGTCGTCGACCACCAGCACCGTCTCCCCGCGCCCCCGTTTCACCTTCCGGGGCGGGGATGACCCCGTCGGCTCGGAGGCCGCGGCCGCAAGCCGCGCGGCGGGAAGGTGGATCGTGAAGACGGATCCTCCGGGCGGTGCCGAGCGGACCTCGACGCAGCCCTGGCAGGCACGCACCGCATCCCGGACGGCTGCCAGGCCGATTCCCGCGGCGGCGCCCGGCTCGCGGGTCGTGAAGAACGGCTCGAACGCACGCGCCGCCGTCGCGGCATCCATGCCACGGCCCGTGTCGCGCACGGCGATGCGGACGTAGCGTCCCGGCCCCGCACCCGGAGGCGGCGCCGCCGAACCGCCGTCGAACGACGCCTCGTCGACCTCGAAGCAGACCTCGCCGCCGTCCGGCATGGCGTCGCGCGCGTTGATCCCGAGGTCCACCAGGGCGGCCTGGAGGCGACCGGCATCGCCGCGGACGGGCGGCAGGTCGTCCGCGATCCGGGCCTCGACCCGGACGCTGCGCGGCAAGCCGTGACGCAACAGCTCGACCGCGCCGCCAACGACGGCGGCGGGGTCGGCCAGGGCGCCTTCCTCCGCCCGCTCGGCGGAGTACAGCAGGATCCTGCGGGCGACGTCGGCGGCCCTGAGCGCGGCTTCCTGCGCGGCTGCCAACGGGCCCTGGAAGGGCGAGTCGAGCGGCAGCTCGAGGGCGACGACGTCCAGGGTGCCGATCACCACGGTGAGGAGGTTGTTCAGGCCGTGCGCGATCCCGGGGGCCAGCCGGCCGACGGTCTCCGCCCTGCGGTTTCGCAGCATCGCGACCAGCGCGCCGCGCCACGCGTCCACGCCGGCGCCGCCGGCGCCGCCGACCTTCCGCTCCGCCTTCCGGCCGGCCCGCGCACCGCGCACCGAAGAATCCCGCGCTGCGCGCACCGCCGGCAGCTTCGACCCTTTCCGGACCATCGAGCAGGATGGTACCGCGGAGTCGAGGGAGACGGCAACTCGCCGGGCCCAGCCAGCCGGTTATCCCCCTCTGCGGCTCTGCGGCTCTGCGCGAAATTCCCTCTTCCGACCGGCAGAACGGCACGACAACGACGGTGGGAGGCGTGCACCCGGCGGGCTACAGGTTGCCCGGCGCCCGGCGGATGACGCCCTTCTCCTGCAGGACCTGGACCTGCTTGCGGGCGCGGCGGATGATCGTCGCGGCCTCCGCGAACAGCGTGTCGTGGTCCGCCTTGCGCCGCGCGATGCCCTGCTCGATCGCCTTGAGACCCACGGCCACGGCCTCGCGCGGGAAGACCTCCCAGTCGTCCATCGTCGGGATCAGGTGCTCCTCGTCCATTCCCTTGTCGGCCTGCGTCCGTGCCAGCTCCTCGGCCGCGGCGATGCACATCTCGTCGGTGATCGTCGTGGCCATGACGTCGAGCGTGCCGCGGAAGATGCCGGGGAAGCCGAGCGAGTTGTTGACCTGGTTGGGGAAGTCGGAGCGGCCCGTGGCCACGATGCGCGCACCGGCGTCCTTCGCTTCCCAGGGCCAGATCTCCGGGATGGGGTTGGCGCAGGCAAAGAGGATGGCGTCCTTGGCCATCTTCCGCACCCACTCGGGCTTGATCTTGCCGGGGCCAGGCGAGGACAGGGCGACGCAGACGTCCGCACCCTCCATCGCCTCGGCGATGCCGCCCGAACGCTGCTCGCCGTTGGTGATGTTCGCAAAGTGCCACTTGACGGGCTCGGTCTCCCGCACGTCGGTGCGGGACTTGCTCAGGATGCCCTTGGTGTCGACCAGGCAGATCTTCAGCGGGTCGGCACCGGCGGCGATCATCATGCGGCAGATGTTGATGTTGGAGGCGCCCGCGCCGATGAGCGCGATGCGCACGCGGTCGCGGTTCTTGCCGACGATCTTCAGCGCGTTGATCCAGCCGGCGACGGTGACGGCGGCGGTGCCCTGCTGGT
Organism: Deltaproteobacteria bacterium; assembly: GCA_016218815.1. Taxonomy (GTDB): domain Bacteria; phylum Myxococcota_A; class Polyangia; order DRWM01; family JAAZOP01; genus JAAZOP01. The sequence continues at coordinate 6,201 of JACRCX010000052.1, read as the reverse complement.
CGTCGTGCCAGACGGGGATACGCGCTTCCGCGCGCAGCCGATCGAGGATGTCGAAGCACTTGGGCTTCTCGATGTCCTCGAGGTTGATGCCGCTGAACGAGGGCTGGAGCCACTTGACGGCGGTGACGATCTCCTCGGTCTTGTGGCACTCGATGCAGAGCGGGACCGCATCGACGCCGCCGAGGTACTTGAACAGCAGCGCCTTGCCTTCCATCACCGGCAGCCCTGCTTCCGGACCGATGTTCCCGAGGCCCAGGATGCGCGTGCCGTCGCTCACCACGGCGATGGTGTTCCACTTGTTCGTGGCGCGCAGGACCTTCTCGGGGTTGGCCTGGATGTCCTTGCACGTCGCCGCGACGCCCGGGGTGTACCAGATCGCGAAGTCGTCGAGCGACCGGATGCACGCCTTGGGCACGACCTCCCACACGCCGCGGTAGAACTCGTGCAAGCGCAGCGAATCCTTCGCCGGCTGGTCCGCCTTGCGCAGCAGCTCCTCCACCGTCGGCTCCGGCGCCGCCCGCCGCACCCGCGGCCTGGGCACCGGCTTCTTCGCCACGGCACGCACCGCTGCCGCACCCCGCACCGCCTTCTTCCCGCCCACCGCAGGCTTCCGCTTCAAGGCCATGATCCCACCTCCTCCCCCGAAGGTCCCCGCCCCAGGTCGCCGTCGCCCGGCCGGATCGGCCGCGCCCGGCAACTCCCGCTCCCGGTCCCTCGCCCGCCGGCGCCCCTCGTGTCCCGCGGGATGCGAGCCGCGGCCGCCGCGCCGTGCGCGGACCGTCAGCCCTTCCCGGCGGCCGGCTTCTTCGCGCCCTTCGCGCCCTTGGTCGCGGGGTGCTTGCGCGCCTCGCGCAACTTGGCCTTCCGCTGTTCCTTGCGCTGCTTCATCTTCGGCGAATGCCGACGATCGTGCCTGCCCATGGTGTGTTCCTTCTTCCCCCCGGGCCGCCGGACCCGTTCCGGCTCCCGGCGAGCGCCGTCTTGCCACAGGTGCGGTCCGGGAGCAAGCGCTTCGGGCGGCTCAGGGCAGCTCGGGCACCGTCGGCGACTCGCCGGATTCGTCCTCCGCCGGCGGCTCGCCCTCCCCCTCCGGCTCCGCCGGCCCCGGCAGCGCCTCCGGCGCGACGCCCAGCAGGAACCGATCGCGGTAGGACGCGAAGTCGTCCAGCACCACGGAATCGCCATCGACGTCGCGGTCCCGCAGCAGGTCCCCCGTCACCTCGGCCAGGTACCGCGCCAGCGCCGGTACCGCCAGCGCCAGGTAGCTCCAGTGCCAGGGCTCCGGCTGGAACCCCCCCCGCGCCACGTCGTACACCCGGTGCCACCCGTAGTCCGCCGCGTGCGCCAGCAGCCACCGGTGCGACGGCAGACAGTTCTCCGGCAGATCCGCCGGCGCCCCCTCGTCGCCATCGGGTTGCGCTTCCCCCGGATGCTCGAGCAGATAGTCGGCGCAGTGGTCGGAGAACGACTGCGCCATGTCGACGTCGGTGCCCCAGTGGTGGCGCGAGGTCCCCGGGAACGCCGTGTAGGAAAGGATCCGCTGCACCTTCTCCTCGGCCGACAGGTCGCCGTCCAACGTCTCCCGCGAGCCGTCGGGGGCGCGGACCGAATCACGGCCCCGAAACTTCGAGTTCCACAGGTAGCGCTGCTGGCTGAGCGTGCGGTGGCCGGAACGCGCCCAGACGTTGACCCCGTCCGCTCGCGCGGCATGCGACATCTCGTCCAGCGACTCGGTCGCCTCCCGCAGCAGCTTGGCCTCGTTCCAGCGTCCCTCGCGCAGCCGCGGCGACTGCCAGCCGATGAGCTGCAGCAGCGTCAGCTCGGAGATCGTCGACGGAACCGCCCGCAGCGGATCGAGCAGGGAACGCAACACGGGCAGCGGCACGAGGAAGGCCGCGCCGAGCATGCGCAGGAGGCCACGACGGTCGGGATCGACAGGCGACGCGGGCCGCGCCGGCGAACGCACGGCGCCCGGCCGCGGCGCGCACCGCGGGGCGGGAAGCAGGAGGGGGGTCTCGCGAGATCTCCTCATCGGTCGGGCCCTTCGACGAGCGTCTCCGCCCCGGGATTCGACGGGAATCGATGCTCAGCCGAAGAAGATCCTCCGCATCTCCGACCCGGCCGGGTACTGGTACGAGCCGGCGTTGTAGTAGCCGAACACCATCACGCCCACGGAGGTCGGCGTGGAGGTGACGTCGTGGCGCCCGTCGGCGATCGGGCAGTGGTACGCGCGGTAGGTCACCCCGTCCAGCACGCCGTCGTCGTAGGTGCGGGTGCAGGTGGACGCGACGTCGTCGCCGTCGATCGTGGCGCTCGTGCCCTCCGGAATCGAGACCACGGCCCAGTTCTCGGAAAAACCCTCGCCCGTCGCGAAAATGTACGTGTTGCGGCGCTGCTCCACCGGCGGGATGTAGACCATGTCGGCGTCGCCGCCGGCCGAGGGCCGCCAATCGTAGCACTGGTCGCGCGCCGGGATGTACTGCACGACGTGGACCGGGAACGGATCGGTCGTGACGATGAAGCCCTGGCGGCTGTCGAACTCGCGCCACTGGCCCGCGTCGAGCCAGAAGTCGCCCAGGTCCCCCTCGGTCAGCGAGGTCGTGACGTGCGTGCCGTCACGGACGGCGAAGATGCGGTACGTGTCGTACTCCAGCCACACCGAGGGGTTGCTGGTGCGGGGCGGCGAGCGGGAGACGACGAAGTTCATGCCCATCGAGCTGGTCGGCGGGACCTGCTGCTCCATGTGCTCGGCACAGCAGGCGTCGGTGGAGCCGTCGGGCATGGTCTGGTCGCCCACGACGGCGAGGTCGACGCTCATGTAGACCGCGACGGGTCCGGTGGAGCGGACGGTGGTGCCGGTGAGATCGGGCAACGCGTCGGTCAAGCGGAGCATCGCCTGGTTCTCGAGGTTGAGCACGTCGAACTGATCCAGCGTGAACTCGGTCGGCGTCCCGGCCGCGATCGCCGGAACCGCGAGGATTCCGGAGCCGGGCTGCCCGACGCCCTCGAAGATGTCGTAGGTCGGCGTCACCGTGATCGTCGTGCCGTCCGCGACGCCGATGATCGTGACCGCGTCGCGGTTGGGGAACGGCATCAGGCCGGCGACGACCATCGGGTTCGCCGGCGGCCAGATGATGCCGTAGTAGTCGTTGTCCAGCGCGGTGGTCGGCAGGAGCACCGCGGCGGCGTTGGAGAACGCCTGCTCGATCGGGTTGAACTGGTAGGCCACCACCGGGATGCTGCTGGTGACGCGGTAGACCCTGCGCGAAAGCCCGGTCTGCGGATCGTCGTCGCGGTGCTCCGCGTTGTCGCCGTCGACGTCCCACCGCGGCAGGCGGAAGATCCACAGGTCGCCGGGATCCAGCGTCGCGCGATCGACCTCCATCAGGTCGTGCGGCTCGCCCGGCAGCCCCAGGTCCTTGTCGACCACGACCTCGGCCTGGTACGTGTCCGACAGGTCGGCGACGACGACCGCGAACTGTGCGGCGGCGGCGAAGTCGACCGAGTTCTCCGCGTTGTCGAGGTCGACCGCCCAGTACTCGCAACCGATGTTGGAACGCTCGGATGCCGCCCGGGCGCACGGGTTGATGCACACCCCGCTCACCGGATCGCAAGTCTCGCCCGCCGCGCGCTCGCACGTGTTCTGGAAGACCCACGACCCGCCATCCTCGGCGCAGACCATCACGTCGTCGCCCTCGCAGCGCGTCATGTCCGGGTGGCACAACACGCACCCCAGACCGAGCTCGCACACCTGGCCCAGCTCGGAGCACGGGACGCCTCCACCCCAATGACCCCCGGAACAGACCTCGCCCACGGAGTCGCCGACGCAGCGGTGCGCGCCCTCCGTACACTCGGCGTCCGCACCCCAGTCGCGCCCGTCGGGCACGCCCGCGTCGTCGTCGGACTCGCCGCAACCCCCGAACACCCCCGCCAGCACCACCACCAGGCTCATCGTCCGTCGCGTAGACACGTTCCACCTCCAGACGGAGGGAGGATACGCTCCAAGCGATCGCGCGGCAAACCGTGCGTCAACCGAAAAAGATGCGGCGCATCTCCGAGCCGGCCGGGTACTGGTAGGAGCCGACGGCGTAGTAGCCGAAAACCATCACGCCGACCTCCCCGCCGGTCGAGGTCACGTCGTGCCGCCCGTCCTCGATCAGGCAGTGGTAGGCGCGGTAGGTCGAGCCGTCCAGGTCGCCGTCGGTGTACGACGGGCGGCAGGTGGACTCGACATCGTCGCCGTCGATCGTCGCGGTGACGCCGTCCGGGATCGAGACGACGGCCCAGTTCTCGGAGAAACCCTCGCCCGTGGCGAAGATGTACGTGTTGCGCCGCTGCTCGACCGGCGGGATGTAGACCATGTCGGAATCGCCGCCGGCCGTCGCGCGCCAATTGTAGACCTGCTCCTGCGACACGATGTACTGCGCGACGATCACCGGCGTCGGCTCGGAGTGCACGATGAAGCCGTCGCGCGACTTGAACTGCAGCCACTCGCCCGCGTTCAGCGTGAAGTCGCGCGCCTCGTCCGCCGTCGTCGTCACGTGCGTGCCGTCGCGCACGGCCAGGATGCGGTAGTAGTCGTACTCGGTGTAGTACGACGGCTCGGACCCCCGGATCGGCGATCGCGACACCACGAAGTTCTGGCCCAGGGCGCTGGTCGGCGGCGCCTGCTGCTCCATGTGCTCGGCACAACAGTTGTCGGGCTCCTCCGGCGTGGGGTCGCCGGGCAGGATCTGGTCGCCGACGACGGCGAGGTCGACGCCGAAGAAGACCGCGACAGGGTGGTTCGAGCGGACCGTGGTGCCGGTCAGGTCCGGCATCGGCGGTCTCAGCGCGGGGATCAGGGTCGTTTCCAGGTTCAGCACGTCGAACCGGTCCAGCGGGTACCAGCCTTCGACGCCCGCCGGTATCCCGTCCACGGGGAGGATGCCGGCCTCAGGCTGCCCGACGCCGGCCATGATCTCGTAGGTCGGGACCACCGTGACTTCGGTCCCGTCCTCGACCGCGACGATCGTCACGTAGTCGCGGTCGCCGTCGGTGATCCCCGCGATCCGAAGCGGCGCGCTGGGGTCCCAGAGCACCCCGTAGTACTCGGTGTCCAGCGCCGTCGTCGGCAGGAGGACGGACGCGGCGTTGGAGAACACCTGGTCCAGCGTGTTGAACTGGTAGGCCACCACCGGCGTCGTGCTGGTCACGTGGTACACCCGCCGCGACAGCGTCGTCTGGGGGTCCGTGTCGTGGTGCTCCGGGTTGTCGCCGTCGACGTCCCAGCGCGGCAGGCGGAAGATGTACAGGTCGCCGGGGTCCAGCGTCGCGCGCTCGACCTCCTCCAGGTCGTTCGGCTCGCCCGGCAGCGCCAGGTCCCGGTCGACCACGACCTCCGACTGGTACGTGTCCGACAGGTTGGCGACCACGACCGCGAACTGCGCCGCCGCCGCCCAGTCCGTCATGTTCTCCGCGTTGTCCAGATCGACCGCCCAGTACTCGCACCCGATGTTGGATCGCGCCGACGCCGCCCGCGCACAGAGGTTGATGCACACCCCGGTCACCGGGTCGCACGTCTCGCCCGCCGCGCGATCACACGTGTTCTGGTAGACCCACGACCGCCCATCCTCGGCGCACACCATCACGTCGTCGCCCTCGCAGTGCGTCATGTCCGGGTGGCACAGGACACATCCCAGGTCGGTCTCGCACACCTCGCCCCGTTCCTCGCACGGCACGCCGCCGCCCCAGTGCCCGCCGGAGCAGACCTCGGCCACCGAGGCCCCGACGCAGCGGTAGTCCCCGTCGGTGCACTCCGCGTCCCCGCCGACGTCCCGCACATCCTGCCCGTCCTGCCCGTCGCGCCCGTCCGGCTGGTCCGACTCCGAGCCGCACCCCGCGAGCAGACCCGCCAGCACGGTCGCCGCCCATGCCCATCGTCGCACGTCCATGCCGCACCTCCCGTCGCCCGGAGGATACCGTGCAAGCGATCGAGCGGCAAACTGGGAGGTTCTCGGTTCTCAGTTTTCAGTTCTCAGTTCGGCAGGATGCGAGAGGTGCTCCGGGTCCGGAACTGAAGACTAAACGACCACGCCCAGAGGGCGTGGGTTTAGGAAGGCCCCCCCGAGGGGGCCTGGGGCGAAGGGAAGCCCCCCCTGGGGGCTGGCCACGTGGGGAAGCCCCCGTTGGGGGCCAGCACGTCGGGAAGGCCCCGCTGGG
>JACRCX010000050.1 GCA_016218815.1 Deltaproteobacteria bacterium | reverse complement strand
CGTCTGCGGCGCCGAGCTTTGCGACGACGGCAATACCGACGACTGCGACGGCTGCCGCGCCGACTACCGCGACCGCGAATCCGGCTGCGGCGACGGTTTCCTCTGCGGCGCCGAGGCCTGCGACGACGGAAACACCGACGACTGCGACGGCTGCGCCGCCGATTGCTCCGCTCTCGAGACCGGGTGCGGCGACGGCTTCCTTTGCGGCGCCGAGGCCTGCGACGACGGAAACACCGACGACTGCGACGGTTGCCGCGCAGACTGCTCCGCCCCCGAGACCGGATGCGGCGACGGCTTCCTCTGCGGCGCCGAGGTCTGCGACGACGGAAACACCGACGACTGCGACGGCTGCGCCGCCGACTGCTCGGTCCTGGAGACCGGCTGCGGCGACGGCGTGGCTTGCGGCGCCGAGGCCTGCGACGACGGAAACGCCGACGACTGCGACGGCTGCCGCGCCGATTGTTCCGCGGACGAGACCGGCTGCGGCGACGGCTTCCTTTGCGGCGCCGAGGCCTGCGACGATGGAAACACTGCGGCCGGCGACGGTTGCGGCGCCGCGTGCGCCGTCGAGCACGGCTTCACGTGCACGGGCGAGCCGTCCGTCTGCGCCGGCACCTGCGGCGACGGCCTGGTCGCGGCGGACGAGGCGTGCGACGACGGGAACAGGACGCCGGGTGACGGCTGCGACGCCGCTTGCGACGGCGAGCCCGGCTGGAGCTGCTCCGGCGAGCCGTCCGTCTGCGGGGCGGGCTGCGGCGACGGCGCCGTGGCGAGCGGCGAGGAGTGCGACGACGGGAACACTGCCGCCGGCGACGGCTGCAACGGCACGTGCGACGTCGAGCACGGCTTCACGTGCGCCGGCGAACCGTCGGTCTGCGCCGGCACCTGCGGCGATGGACTGCTCGCGGCGGCAGAAGCGTGCGACGACGGAAACACCGCCGCTGGCGACGGCTGCAGCGAGGTCTGCGCGGTCGAGACGGGCTTCACCTGCGCCGGCGAGCCTTCGGCGTGCTCGCGAGGCTCCGGCTCCGGCGGCTGCGGCTGTCGCACCATCCCGCCGGCCGCGGCGTGGCCGGGCTTGGCGCTGGCCGCAGCGCTCGCGGCGCTCAGCGGCCGGCGCCGCCGGCGTTGATTCGGCGGGTTGCGACGGCGCCTGGGACCAAGTGAGCGTCGACGGCACGCCGGTCACCGACATGGTCTCGATGATCCTCGACGCGGACCCCGCCGTTTCCGGCGTCCAGGAGCTGAAACTGTGGGAGGCCCTGCTGGCCCAGATCCGCTCCTTCCCCGACGGTGACGGCGACGGCCTGCCCGGGATCCCCGCCCGCGACGCCGCTCCCGCCGGCCGGTAGTACGAATAGCCATCCGGACCTTCGTTGCCCCTCGCGGATCGCGTTGTTACATCGGCCGCGTGGGGGCGGGTACGAACGGAGGGCGGAATGCATCGAGATCAATCCGGCGTACACGTGGTTTCGGCCGAGCTGGGCCGGTGGCTCGGCGGCGCGATTCCCGACGCGGTCGTGGAGGCGGCACGCGCCCGCCTCGCCGCCGGGCTTCGGGCGCGGCGGCTGCGCGGGTCGTGGGTCCGCGCTTTCGGCGGCGACCTGCACCTGCACCTGACGACGTTCGCCGACGACTTCGCGCCGGAGGAGGACCCGGCCGCAATCGCGCTCGGCCTGGCACGCGAGGCGATCGCGGGCGGTGTCGGTCGCTGCGACGCTGTCCTTCGCGACGGGCGGGGAGCTGCGCGGGGTGCGCGACGTGTTCGCGGACCCGGCGTACGAGGAGGCGCGGGCGCGCGCGCACCGGCTGAACAAGGCGATCTGGGACGCGCACGGCGACAACTTCGTCCCGGTGGGCGTCGGCGCCTCGAAGGTTGAGGCGTCCTATCCGCTGGCGAAGATGATCCGGCGCATCACCGCCCCCGGCTCGCCGTACGAGGCGAAGCGCGGGAAAGGCGCGACCGGCGGATCCGGGCACACCCCGGTCGGCGACGGCGCCGTCCCCGGCCGTACCCGGTCGCCCGCGACTTGATCTCCTGGATGGTGCGCCGCATGACGTCCGCCGCGGAGGGGTAGACGTAGCCGTCGTCCACCGCGCGGACCGCGCCGCCGACCCGCCACCTGTTGCCGGAGCTGCGCGGGGACCCCGAGGTGTTTCGTTGAGCGCCACGCGTGACAACCCACCCGTTCGGGACGTATCGTGATCCGGGGCGGGACGGCGACGAGGAACCGACGCCGCCGCGAGCCCGACGGCCTGCCGGCGGGCACCGCCGCCGCCTCCGCCGGGCTGCTCGGCGTCCACCTCCATTGCCCGTGGACCGACGCGTCGCACGTCGTGCCGTTTCACCTTGGCGCGGCGGTGATCGTGACGTGGCCGAAGTTGGGAAAGGTAACGATCGCATCGCGACCGACCCGCAGCATGTCGTCGAGCACCCGCGCGGGTCCGCCAGTTCGTGGACGGTGTGGGACAGGATCACCGTGTCGAACGAGCCGTCCGGGTACTCGGCCAGCGTCTGCGCGATGTCGCCCTGCACGGCGCCCAGGATCCGCTCCAGGCAGGCGCGTACGGCGACCGCCGAGATCTCGACCCCGAAGCCGGTCGCCTCGCGGTCCCGTGCCAGCAGCGGCAGGAGGTTCCGGTCCCCGCAGCCCAGGTCCAACACCTTCGCCCGCCGTTCGACCAGCCGCACGATCTGCCGGTGATCGGCCCGCGCCGGGTTCCCTTCCGATTTCATCAGGAGCCCTCCCCCTCTGCGCCTCTACGTCTCTGCGCGAGACTGTCCCCTTCCCCGCCGTCCCCTCCCCCCGTCCACCGGCCGTGCACGCGTTCCAGGAAGCCCCGGATCACCGGCGCCATCCGCTCGTGCTCCAGCAGGAACGCGTCATGGCCCGCCGCGGAGTCGATCTCGCAGAACGACGCATCCTGCCCGTTGAGCAGCAGGGCGCGCAGCAGCTCGCGCGAGTGCGCGGTCGGATAGAGCCAGTCGGAGGAGAAGGACACGAGCAGGAACGCCGCGCGGGCACGGCCGAGTGCCGCGGCAAGCGAGCGCTCTTCCCGACCGAGGTCGAAGTAGTCGATGGCCTTGGTGATGTAGAGGTAGCTGTTGGCGTCGAAGCGCCGCGTGAAGGCGTCGCCCTGGTGCCGCAGGTGGCTCTCGACCTCGAAGTCGGTCCCGAGGTCGTAGCCGAATTCCGCCTTGTCCTGCAGCCGGCGCCCGAACTTGGCCTGCATCGCCTCCTCGGAGAGGTAGGTGATGTGGCCCACCATGCGCGCGACGGCCAGCCCGGCGTCGGGCGCGGGTCCGGCGTAGTAGTCGCCCTTGCGCCAGGCCGGGTCGGCCTGGACCGCCTGGCGGCCGATCTCGTGGAAGGCGATCGTCGGCGGCGACTGGCGTCCCGCCGTTGCGATCGCCAGGCAGCTCGCCACGGCGTCGGGGTGGTCCACGGCCCAGCGCAGCGCCTGCATGCCGCCCATCGAGCCGCCGGCTACGGCGAGCAGGCGGTCGATGCCCAGGTGCGCGACGAGCCGCCGCTGCGCGGCGACCATGTCGCGCAAGGTCACGACGGGAAACGGCAGTCCGTACGGACGGCCGGTCTGCGAATCGATGGCGGACGGGCCGGTGGTGCCCTTGCTGCCTCCCAGGACGTTCGAGCAGATCACGAACCAGCGCTCGGTGTCGAAGGCCCGGCCGGGCCCGATGAAGTCGTCGCACCACCCGGCGCAGCGGTCGTCGGGCGCGCGTAGCCCGGCCGCGTGCGCGTCCCCGGACAGCGCGTGGCAGATGAGTATCGCGTTGCGCCGGTCGGGCGCCAGGCGGCCGTCGGTCTCGTAGGCGACGGTGATCGGCGCCAGCCGCGCCCCGCCCTCCAGTTCCAGGCCGTCCGGCAGCTCGAGCGACTTCGTCTCCACCAGCCCGACACCGCCGCGCCGTGGCGCAGACGGCGGGGGAAGACGTGCCGGGCTCGAGGCTGCTCATCGCGCGCGATCCCCGCCGCTTCGGCCGCGATGTCAACCTGACCACCGGCTTCAAGCCGGTGGCTTGCGTCGGGCACTGGAAGTGCCCTTTCCGGCTGAAGCCGGCTGCAAGCGGTCCGACCCATGTCGGTTCGGTTGCGACTCGAAGTCGCCCACGACCCTGAACTCCTCATCCGTCTCCGTGTGCCCTTCGATGTACGCCCGGATCATCTCGTCCGAGACGTTGCCCGTCGTACACGCGAAGTACCCCCTTGCCCACATCCGCTGCCCCCAGTACTGCCGCCGCAGCCCGTCGAACTCGCGCTGCAACTTGTACGACGTCTTGCCCTTCACCCGCTGCACCAGCTTGCTCACCGACACCTGCGGCGGCATCGACACCAACACGTGCACGTGGTCCTTCGACACGACCCCGGACATGATCTCCACCGCCATGTCCGTGCAGATCTGCCGCGTCAGGTCCCGCAACCGATGCGCGACGTCCCCCACCAGCGCCCTCCTGCGGTACTTCGTGCACCAGCAGAGGTGAACGTGCAGCCGGAACATCGAATGCGTGCCGTGCCGGTACTCCTCCATCCCTCCATCCTAAACGGGGAGGCCAGAGGCAGCCAACTGAAGTTGGGGGCTTGACCCCTCCCAGGTCGCGACTGTCAACTCGAGCCGGCTTCGCCCTCCGAACCGCAGGCTGCTCGGCGGCATAGCCGCCGAGTCCCTTCGGGGGCAGCCTGCGGCCCGGGTTGGCCATCCAAGGGCCGTTTGCGTGATGCAGCCAGGACCTGGATGCGGTGAGACGTTTGGCCCGTCCCGGCCGCATCAACGCACGAACCGTTCAGTAATCCTCTCCAATCCATGCCGCCTCGGCGACGAACGTCGCCGCCACACTCCATGCGGGCTCGGCGTCGACGACCGTGTCCGGTTGCTGCGGCCACGTTGACGGGTCCGTCAGGCAGTCGTCCGCCGCCGCATCGTCGCCCGACCCGATGTCGCCCGAGAGGAGTCCGCACAGCGAGCACTCCCCCTCGAAGATATCCAGGAACACGACCACGTCGCGTGCGTCCGCTACTCGTATTCGTGCGGAGATTTCCCCGACGTCCACCCAATCCCGGGCTGATTCGTCGTAGGCACCGATGTTCAAGTGGTCCACGCTGAAGGTCCCGGCGATCGTGACTTCCCGGAGCGGAAGCAGGGCGGATATGGGGTCGGGGAAGGCGGTCCGCTCCTGCCAGATCGGCAGGTCGAGTTCAGGAATCGCGTAGCCGACGGCAGTGAACTCGAGTCCGGACTCTGCGATGCCCAGGTTGCCGGACGGGAAAACGCTCTCGATGAACGAGTAGGTGCATGCGCTCCACGGACGGGCCTTCGCTCCGGCTCCGAAGCGCACGGTGACCGTGCCGGACCCAAGGCCCGCAAAGCGGAGCAGCCAGATCGTGCTGTCCGACAACGCGTCATCGAGATACCACTGCGCGAGGACGGGATTGGCCAACACCTCCGGCTTGGAAAACCGGACGAATCGGATCCGCATCTCGGGGACCTCCGGGTTCGGCGACGTCGGGCATGGCCCTGGTGGAATCTCGCGCCCGCCGTCGTCGGCATCCGAGACGTCGTCGGCTCCGCGTCCGTCCGCCGCGTCGTCGGATGTCGGCGCGGTGGGCATGCATGCGTGGACCACGAGGAAGCAGCACAAGCCACCCGCCAGACCCCAGGTACTCGCCATCTTCCTCGCCCTCCATGGCGGCCGCGGCGCGCCCTGCGACCTGCGACTACATCACCGGCAGATCGCAGTCCCACAGCCGGTACGTGCCATCGGAATAGCTCAGCTCCTCGATTAGCAGGATGCCGTAGGCGCCGTCCTCGCGCCGGTACACCTTGGGGGCGCCCTCCGACCCGGGCCAGTCCGTGATCCGGATTTCGGTGCTCGTCGGGAGATGGAATGCCACGACGCTCGCCTCGCGGTCGGAGTCGCACCGCGGAGAAGCGTCCCAGCGTTGGTCGGTGTACACCAGCCACGGTCCTTCCGCGTCGACCCACGGACCATGCATCACGTCGCCCTCGGTCACGAGTGTGCGCTCGGTGCCGGTCCGCCGGTCGTAGCCGTAGATGTCCCCGAGGCACGCGATGAAGGAGGTCGACCCGGTATCGTCGTTCCGCAAGTCCACCCAGGCTACCCAGTCCTCTGTCACCGCGGGGTGGAACTGCTCGCGGATGGCGTCGGTGATGGCCCTGCGCTCCCCGCTGCGCAGGTCGGCGCTCACGATCTCCATGTAGGGCCGGGGCGGATCGCCCATGTAGGATCCAGTGCCGAAGACCGCCAGTCCGCCTTTCAAGTCGACCTCAACGACGCCGGTCCAATCCCGACGGCCGGTCGCTGGATCGATGCTCAGATTGATCGTCTCCCCGGTCTCAATGTTCTTCGCCATCGCATCCGAAGGGTAATTCAGGTCCGACACCCGCCGCATGTCCCGCCAGACGACCCAGGGGTACTCGAGGACGATGGAGTCCATGGTGCATCCGGTCAGCCTGCCGGGCTGGACGGGCTGTACGCTACTGTCGAGGATGACGACTTCGCGAGAATCCAGGTCCAGAAGGCGCAGCTCGCACTGGTGAATGTCTGGTTCAGGGGACGAATTCGACCAGAAGGCCAGCCTCCCGCCCTCGACGGCCAGGGACGGAACTCCCCTCCGTTCGCCACCTGGACCGGCTACCTCCGGAATCGCGGACCAGCAGGTGGTTGTCCGGTCGTGGGACCAAACCGACAGGCCGACCGAGGCATCGGGCCCTCCCACCGCCACCACCGTCGGCCCGTCCCCGGAGTACCGCATCAGTCCATACTCGATCTGGTCGACCGACAGACGGTGGCACTGCAGTTCGGGAGTCGACTCCGGCCGCGTCTCCCCGGAGGAACGGTACGTGCAGTCGCCGGCGTCCTCGGAGCCCCGGTCATCGGTCGCGTGTTCTCGCGCGTCGTCCGGCTCCAAGTCCGAAGGACCGTCGTCGACTCCCACGTCGGCGGAGTCCCCACCGTCCGCGCAGGTACAGAAGCACGTACCCTCCCGGCAGCGACCGCTGCAACCCAACGCGTCGAGGCACAGGCTGCTGCACGACTCCTCGGTGCAGTCGAAGTCGCGCCCGACGTCGGCGTCGTTGGCGGCTGAGGGGCAGCGCGAACACCCTCCGGCTTGGATGAGCCAGAGCAGGGCGACGCAATGAGGAACTGCGGCCGCATGGCGGCCGGCACATGGTGGCGACATGGCGCTACTGCTTCGTCGCCACGGTGAGCCGGCCCCGGGATGACATGGGCCGACCCCGAGGGAACTCGGCGGCTCTGCAGCCGGCCAGTCCGAGGTTCGGATGCGGGCTGGTTGCCGAGAGCCCGGAACGCGAGTTGGAGGCCGTCGTGCCAACCTACCGCCCGATGTCCTTTGGGTTGGTGACGATCACCGGCGTGCGGCCGTCGAAGGGGCGCAGCGCGGCGTTGCCGTCGGTGCCCGCATCGCGATGGGTCGAGGCGGCCGAGTCACGGCGACGGCCGCCGTCGCGTGCCCCGGTGGCGCGGTCGGGACCCGCATCCGCCGGGGCGGTCCCGGCTTCGGATCCGGAATCCTCCGCGCCGACCGCGTCCGGCTCCGTCGCCCCGTCGGCCTCCTCGACGACGGCCTCCGCCGACTCTCCGGCGTCGGCAAGCCCTTCCGGCTCGGCGACCTCGGTTGGGTCGGACGTCTCGGGCGTAGCGGCCGCGTCGACCGCCTGCACCGGCGCGGGCGCCGCGTCGGGCGCGGCCGGCGGCGCCGCCGGCCCGGCGTCGACGGAGCTCGCCTCGACCGCGAGGGGCGGCGCGAGGATCGCGAGGGGAGGGACATCCGGGGCCGCGCCGGCGTCGGGGACCGCGGCCGGCACGGCGCCGGGGCGCGGTCGTTTCCCGTCGTCGCTGCCCCCGGCCAGCACGAGGATGAGCGTGATCAGCAAGCCGGCGGCAATGACGCCCAGGATGATGGCGAGCCACAATCCCTTGCGGCTCGGCGGCGCCGCGGCCTGGTCCACGGCCGAATCGAACCGCATCGAGTCCACGGGCGAGGCGGTGCGCCGGACGGGCGCGGTGACGGCGAAGGGCGCGCCGGGCGTGAACACCGGCGAGGACGGGGCGGACCCGGGGTCGCGGGCCGCGGTCGAGGCGAGCGGATCGGTGGGGGCCGCGGGCGACTCCGCGACGGGCGGGGCCGTCCAGCCGGCCGGTGCGAGTGGTGGCGCCGGCGGCGCGGGAGGGGGCGCCGGCGGAACAGGAGCGGCCGGTGCAGGCAAGGCGGCCGCCGGGATCACGGGCGCGGCCATCACGAAGGCGTGGCCCACGGGAGGCGTCATGGCCGGTGGCTTGAGCACCGCCTTGGACGGAGACGCCGGCGGCTCGAGCTTCTCCGGCCAGCGGGGCGCCGACTGGGCCAGCTTCCGCGCGCCGCTCTCGGCCGCCCCGCGCAACGCCTGCGCGACGACGTCCGCGGTTCGGAACCGCCGATCGGCCTTCTTCTCCAGCGCCTGGTGGACCGCCGCCTCGACCCCGGCCGGAATCGCCTCGGCCGTCCGCGCACCGGACAACGGCGGCGCCGCCTCCTGGATGTGTTTCATCAACAGGTCGAGCGGCTTCTCCGAATCGAACGGCGGGCGCCCGGCGAGCATCTCGTACAGCAGCACGCCGCACGAGTAGATGTCGCTGCGCTCGTCGGCCGGGTCCCCAGCCGCCGCCTCGGGCGAGATGTAGCGTGGGGAGCCGAAGACGAGGCCGGAGCGGGTGGCGACGGTCTTGTGGTCGAGAATGCGGGCGATGCCGAAGTCGAGCACCTTGACGAAGTCGGGGTCCTCGCCGAGCCGCGTGAGCATCACGTTCTCGGGCTTGAGGTCGCGGTGAACGATCCCCGCCCGGTGCGCCTCGCCCAGCGCCGAAAGCACCTGCTCGATGATGTGCAGCGCCCGCTCGAGCTGCATTCCGCCGGGGACCATGACCTGCGTGAGCGGCAGGCCGACGACGTACTCCATGGCCAGGAACAGGTTGCCGTCCGGCAGGAGGCCGGTGAGATAGAGGTGGACGATGTTGGGGTGCGACAGCCGGCTCGCGATCTGCGCCTCGCGCCGGAACCGCTCCACGATCTCCGGTTGCCCCTTGAGGTCGGGGTGCAGCACCTTGAGCGCGACCGGACGCCCGATTCCGAGCTGCGTGGCACGGAAGACCGTGCCCGTGCTCCCGACGCCGCGCAGCTCCTCGACGACGAATTGGGAGTAGATCGTCTGGCCGAGATACTCGGCGAGGGGCGGCGGAGGCCGCACGCGCGGGCGCTGCGCCTGCTGGGCGTCGGTGAAGATCGCCGGAGG
Organism: Deltaproteobacteria bacterium; assembly: GCA_016218815.1. Classification (GTDB taxonomy): domain Bacteria; phylum Myxococcota_A; class Polyangia; order DRWM01; family JAAZOP01; genus JAAZOP01. The sequence goes on along the minus strand of JACRCX010000050.1, from coordinate 34,208 downwards.
AGGAGGCGCGCCCGCGACGGCCGCTCGCACGGCGTCGGTGACCATCGGCGGCACGGCCGACGGCCGCGTCATCGCCAGGACATCGACCGCCGCCCGGGGCGCCGGCGACGGGGCCGGGGCGGCAGGCGCGGCGGAAACGGCGGGGCCGAGCGGCGCGGACGGAGCCGGATGCACGACGGGGGCCGCGGCCGGGGCAGGCGCCGCCTTCGGCGGGACCTGGGGCGGCGGCGCGTCCGGGATGTTCGGGGGCGCGGCGACGAGCGACCGGCCGTGCTGCGGGCAGAAGTTCGCCGCCGCGGGGAACGCCTTCCCGCAGACCGGACAGAAGCGCAAATCGGAGGGAGGAACCGCCATGCGGCGCAAGGATACGCTACCCGGCCGTTTTTTTGGTAGGGTTCCCAACATGGCCCGCCGACGCTGGACCGTGGTCGACTACGCGCTCGCCGCCGCCCTCGCCGTGAGCTGCGCGGTCCTGGGCTGGCAGGTCTACCGCACGTACTTCTCACGCCACGCGCGAGCCCTGCGGCCGCCGAGCGCCGGAGACCTGTGCGCGCGGCTGCGCGACCGCGGGGACGTGCTCGCGCTGGGACGCGACTCACTGCCCTCCTGCGCGCTCCGCGGCACGCGGCTGCGGACCCCGGCCGACCTGACGCCCGACGACGCCCTCGAGGAGCTGCTCTCCGCCCGCGACGACGACGCGGTCGCCGACCTGCTCGCCGCCAAGGGCGTCCGCACGCTCGTCGTCGCGACCTCCCTGGCGAACCCGTCGCTCCTGCCGAAGGTCACCGTGCGCAACCGCCTCGCGTTGTTCAAGCCGTCCGGGCGATTCCACGCCTTGTACCTCTCGGAGGCCGCCGGCCTGTTCGAGATCGTCCCCGGGATGCTCCAGGTGAGCGACGAGGAAGGAACCGCGCTGCTGCGGCTCGCGCGGGCCGAGCTGGCGGGAACGGGAGACGGAGGGCCGCGGCCGCCCGGTCTGGACGTCGCGGGTGACTTCGAGGTCGGACTGCAGTTCCAGGGCTTGCGGCCGGAGACGGGCGAGGTCCCGGCGCCGGCCGACAAGCCCAACCGCAAGGCGTACACCAGACGGACTCGACCCGCGGTCTTTGCCGGCGGGCGCGGGCGCTCGCTGGCCGAGGCCGTGCGTCTGGCCGCGCGCAACCTGCGCGAGGTCTACGCCGCCAGGAAGCTGGGGGATCAGAACGGTCCGCTCGAACAGGCCCTGCCGCGTCTGACGCTCGAGGTCGAGGTGTTCTACGACTGGACGGACGTCGGCACGTTCACCACCGTCCCGCCGCCCGAGCCCAGGAAGCCGGCCGACCCGGGAGAGCGGCGATACAGGAGCTTCCTGTGGCGTTCGTTCGAGCTGGGCCTGCACGGCATCGCGCTCGGACGCGACACCGACCACTACCGCTTCCGCCTGCCCTCCGACGCGGTGTACGCCGGGCGCGAGGAGGTCGAGGATCTCCTGTCGCGCGTGTCGCTCGACCTCCTCACCCGCGACCAGGACGCGCTGCAGGAGGCGCAGCGCGCGTCCGGGAAGCCGAAGGGAACCGCCGGCGACCTGTCGAAGGTCTTCTACCGCACGGATCCCCAGGCCCACGTCCAGCGCTTCCGCGCGCACCACTTCCGCGAGACCGCTCCCGGCGGCGACGTCGTGCGGCTGGCCCGCGGGATCCCGCCGGTCCCCTTCGCGCCGGAGACCGTCGGGCGCGAGGCCCTGAAGAAGTCCATCTACTGGGCGACCCGCTGGCTGGTGGAGAACGTGCAGCCCGACGGACGCTTCCACTACCGGTACTTCCCCGAGACCGACCACTACCTGTCGGACGAGCAGGTCGTCGAGGACTACAACGAGGTGCGGCACGGCCTGGCGACGTACTCGCTGTTCATGTCCGGGCGCGAGGTCCCTTCGGACGACCTGCGAGCCGCGGCGGAGAAGTCGCTGCGCTGGATCCTCGACTCGGTCGTCTTCGGGCCGGCCTGGACGGAAGACCCGGCGCGCCGCGCGCGCCTGCCGTCCTGGGTGGACGCCGGCAAGGCGTTCGGGCCGCCCGGCAAGGGAGGAACGACCGGCCCCACCGACTTCTGGCGTTGCCAGCACGGCTACCGCCGCCCGATCCCGCGGGACATGGCCTACGTCCGGCACCTGGACAACGCGAAGATGGGCGCCGTGGCGGCCGCCGTCCTCCCCGTCTCCGAGAAGATCCTGCGCACGCCGGAGGTGGAACGCCCCGCCGTGCTCGAGCTGTACCGCCCGTTCCTCGAGGGTTTCGCCTCCTTCCTGCTGTTCATGCAGCACACGTCCGGCCCGGACGCGGGGATGTGCGACCACTACTTCGTCACGCCCGACAACGCGTCCTACAAGCGCTCGACGACGATCTACCCGGGCGAGATCCTCTTCGGCCTGTCCCGCATCTACCGCCTGACGGGCGATCCTCGCATCCCTCCCGCCTTCGCCATGGCGGTCGAGTACGAGCGCGGGTACTTCGAGCGCGAGTCGGCGATCCGCGAGCCGGACGGCACGTACTTCGACCCGCGGCGCGCCGACCTCGTCCAGTTCGTCCCCTGGATCTCCATGGCGATGAACGACATGGTGATCGCGATCGCCGACGAGGATCCGCAACACGCGAAGGAGTACTCGGACTTCGGCATCCGGGTCTCCGAGTGGGTGGTGAACGAGTACCTGTTCGACGAGGCGCGCTCGTTCTTCCCCGAGTACCTGGGCGGGTACTTCAAGTGGGAGTTCGAGCTGCCCGCCATGCACTCGATGGTGTACGCCGAGGGGACGGCGGCGGCGTTCGACCTGGCCAAGCGGGCGGGCGACCCACGGGAGGAGGCGATGCGCCGGGCGACGATCCTGGGCTGCCGCTTCGCCGCGCAGCAGATCGTGGTTCCCGGCCGCAACGACCACTTCATGCCGGACCCCGCCCGCGCGCGCGGCGGCGTGCGCTTCGGCATCAACGACAGCGACATGCGCACCGACTTCAGCTATCACACGCTGTCGGCGCTCAACCAGACGCTGCGCTACATGACGGACGAGGAGCTGGCGCCGTGGTAGACGAAGCGCGGCCGTGGCAGGTCGACGTGGGCCGCCTGCGCCGCGCCCATGCCGTCCACACCGTCATGCTCCAGGTCATCTTCATCCTGCTCGTGCTCATCGCCGGCGCCGTCGCCGGCCTGGCCACCGCGACCGTCGCGACCCGCGAGGTCGTCGAGGCCCTGGACGAGCCGGGGGCGTCCGCGGGCCTGCTGGAATGGGACCAGTTCCGGGCGCTGCGCGCGATGCGGGAGTACTACGGCGGCGGCTCGTCGACCTACCACGCCGTCGTCCTCGGCGGCCTGGGCACCATCTTCCTGGTGCTCGCCCTCACCGTCCGCCGCCGGCTGCTGCCCGACGGCGTCTCCCGTCGCCGCCTGGTCCTGACCCTTGTCGCCGTGGCCGCGACCTACGTCTTCTTCCTCGTGGTCGCCGACCCGTTCGAGGAGGTCGGCCGGCGCGTGGCGCTGGACCGCCATCTCCTGATGCCGGTCTCGGCCGAGTGGACCGACGCCGTCGAGACCTCGTTCCTCATGCAGGTGCCGCTCGCCGCCGCCGTGCTCGCCGTCGCGTTCGCCGCGCTGACGCCCACCCGCATCGCCCTCCCGGGGCTCGGTGCGGTCGCCGGCCTCGGGTTCGCCCTGGTCCTCCTGTGCCGCGTTCCGTGGGGCCCGCTCGCCCGTCCGCCCGAGCCGGCCGAGTCGGTCCTCGCCGGCCAGCCGCGGGCGGTCCGGGTGCTGGTGGCCGGCGACGTCCCGCGCGTCGCGCGCGGTGTCCTGCCCGACGTGGGTCTCGCGTCCGTCCCGCCGCCCGTCGGCGCGGAGGCCGAGGCAGCCGCGGCAAAGGCCGTCGCGACCTGGGGCCTGGGCGACCTTCGCGGGGCGACCGCCGCCCGGCTGCATGCCCTGGAGCCGCTGGCCCGCTTCGACCCCGGAGAGTCGGCGCGGCGCCTTGTGGCCCTGTACCAGCGTACCCGAGACAACGAGATCCTCGGCCGGCTGGCGGCTGGTCTCCGCGGTCCGGCCCCCGGAGGCGCCGCCGATGCCGTGCTCGACGCCATCGCCGACCTCTCGCGCTTCCACCTGGGATCCGCCGCCCTCGACGTCTGCCGCGCCCGCGTCGCGCGCGGAGAGTTGGACCTCGCCGCCAAGACGAAGGACGCGGCACGCGCCGAGGGCGTCGACGCCAAGGTGCTCGACGCCTGCTCGCTCGCGCCTCCCGGCCCCCGGGGCGCGCTCCAGGGGACCGTCACCCTCGACGGCCGCTCGGCCCCAGGCATCGCCCTCGCGCTGCTCGACCAGACCGCGGCGGCCGCCGTGGACGCGGCCCCCGAAGGCGGCTTCGACCTCTCGGCCATCGCCGGCGCCCCGACCGCCCGCACCGACGACACCGGCGCCTGGCACGTCGCCGGCCTGCCCTCGGGACGATACCGCGTCGTCGTGCTCCTCGAGGACGCGCGGCTCGGTCCCGACCGGCACGCCGCCGGACCCGCCGGCTGGGTGGTCGTCGAGGCCGGCGGCACCGCCTCGGTCACCCCGATCGCCCTGACGACGCGGCTCGAGTAGACGGCCCTACTGGCCCCCGGAGAGGAGCTGGACGACGGTGCCGGCCCCGCCAGCGAGGTCGGTGAGCGCCGAAACGGCACCCAGGACGACCGACCAGGCGGTGCCGTCGGCGGGGGAAACGACAAAGGGCGGCTCCCGCCCGCGCACCGTGGACGCCAGGCCGGCGTAGTCGTAGGCGCCCGAGACGCGCGGCACCTGCGTCAACTCGCCGCGCTTGCCGACGTAGAAGCCGCCCTGGGCGATGCGCACGGTCGCGAGCGAGGAAACCAGCGTGCGATCCTCGCTGAACGCGAACGGGAAGGCCGTCAGGAGGCCGTCAGCATCCACCCCACCGGCCTCGACCTCGGGTATTCCGCTCGCCGACGTCTCTCGCAAGACGGCCGCCGCCACCGACAAGGGCACGTTCCCGTCGGAGGCCAGCAGGATCCGGTGATTGCCGCCCGCCGCCCCGGCGGCGGCGAGCGCGCTCTGCAGGCAGGTCCAGCGACGCGGCGGCGCGGGCAGCGGGTCCGACACCGGACAAGTCGTCGACGGCTCGCCCTCACCGCCCAATCCCGCACGGGACAGCTCCACCGACCCGCCGCTCACCCGCACCTCGTCCGTCAATCCGACGACGACCTCGCTCGTGCCGAGGGAAACGTAGAGGCGCGCCGCCGGCGCACGGCCGGCGAACGTCACGTTCGGCAACGCCGCGCCCTCCCCGGGGAGATCGGCCAGACGAAGCGGGATCGTGAAGGACAGCGGCCGCTCGTCGAGCCGCCGGGCATCGATCCAGGTCCCGATCAGCGCGGCCAGCGGCTCGTCGGAGGCGGCTTGCCGCACCGCCGCGGCATTCGCGCCGGCGAAGGCGAGCAGCCTCGCCACCGCCTGCGCCTCGGCGCTGAGCGAGGCGAATGCGTCTCCGGACGGATCGGGCAGCCCGGCCGCCAGCGCGACGCCTTCCGAGAACAGCACGGCCGAACCTTCGGCGTCGGCGCGCTCGAGCAGCCGGGCGTGCAGGTCGAGCAGGAGCACGCGCGCGGCGAAGGACAGCGGCCCGTCGTCGGCGGCTATCCCGTTGAGCGCGGGGACGTCCTCCGAGACGTGGTCGCGTCTGCGCATGGCGTCCGCGACGACCCGGGCGTTGCGCTCGGCCGCCGGCAGGAAGGAGCCGGCCATGCGCTCCAGGAAGACATCGACCGAAGCGACGATGCCGTTGCGCCCGTCGGCCTGCCAGGCGTCGCGCAGGCCGGCCAGGGGTCGATCGTCGGCCATGAGGTCCGAGTACAGGACGATGTCGAGCGTGGCCGCCGCCGCCAGGAACTGCGCCTCGCCCCGCTCGCGCGGATTCGGCAGCCGCTCGGCCGCCTGCAGCAGGTCGCGGATGGCATAGACCGTGGTCCCTTGCGCGACGTCGTACGGGACGATCCTCGCCTTCGCCGCCGCCAGCTCCTCGTTCTGCTGGGTCGAGACCAGCGGCGGCGCGACGACCGGCCCGGAATCCGGCTCCTCGGCCGGCGGCGGGCAGCCCGTCCCGACCAGTGCGGCGACTACCGCCCCCGAAACCGCCGTCACGGGAAGAAAATGACCGATCCACCAGCGACGCATCCGAACCTCCCCTGCGAGTCCGACCGAGACTAGCCGACCGCCCGCGGTCCGGGCAAGGCTATGGGTTGTTGGTTATTGGTACTTGGTTCTTGGTCCGGAGGTGCGGAGCATCCCCGGTGGTCCTCGTTCAAACCCGGTAGGGGAGCCACGCAGCGTCGGACGCCTGCGCAGCGGGCGTCCGGCGCGAGTGCTCCCGCCGGGTGATGAACGCTAGCGTACCTCGATAAGGACGGTGTTGGAGGTGAGCGAGCCGACCCAGGCGGCGGGATCCAGCTCCCGCAGATTCTCCGTGAGGCCGGTGCCGGCGTGGTACCGGGCCGTGACCACGAAGCGGCCGGTCCGCTCGTTGCCGCCCACGATCTGCTCGTTGACCCGTTGGAGCAGCTCCCAGTCCCGAAGCTCCAGCTCGGCGCCGGGGTCGATCGTCGCCAGATCGTCGGCCGTCGGCGGCATCGGCGGCTCCGGCGGAAGCAGGGTCGTGATGAACTCCCCCGCCTCGTTCACCGCGTCCAGGCTGAGATCCACGTGCGCGGCGCGCCGGAGGACCACGACCGGGGCCGCGGTTCCGTTCACCAGCCAGGCCGTGAACTCCAGCGCTTCTCCCTCCGCGTAGACCGTCTTCGGCGTCCGCAGCTCCAGGCGCAGCTCGGCCGCCGTGGAGCCCGCCCCGTCCGCTGTCGCCGCCGCCTCGCCCCCGCGATCGGCGGCGGGATTCGACGACCCGTTGGCCGACGGTCTGCTGCCGCAAGCGGCAACCGCGAGCAGCGACAACCCCGAACACATCCCGATCAAGACGCGCCGCTGCATGCCGCCCGCTCCCCTCCGCACTTCCCGCACCCGCCTTCGCCCTCCGGGCTTCGGCGGGCAAGCTCCCCGCACTCCCCTACCGGCGCAGGATCCCGCGCTTCTCCAACAGCTCGATGCAGCTCTTCACGCACTGCTCGACCGTCAGCTCGTCCGTCTTGAGCACCAGCTCCGGTTTCGGCGGCGCCTCGTACGGGTCGTCGACGCCGGTGAATCCCTTGATCTTGCCCGCGCGCGCGGCCTTGTACTGGCCCTTGGGATCGCGCGTCTCGCACACGCCGAGCGGCGCGTCGACGAACACCTCCAGGAAGGCCAGCCCAGCCTCCTCGTGCAGCTTGCGGTTGCGGTCCCGATCCTCGATGTAGGGGCTGATGAACGCGGTGAGCGCGATGCACCCCGAGTCGGCAAACAGCTTGGCCACCTCGCCGATGCGGCGGATGTTCTCCGCGCGGTCCTCGCGCGAGAACCCGAGGTTCTTGTTCAGCCCGTGGCGGATGTTGTCCCCGTCCAGCCGATAGGAATGGATGCCGCGCGCGACCAGCGCGTGCTCCAGCGCGGTCGAGACCGTGCTCTTTCCGCTGGCCGGCAGCCCCGTGAACCACATCGTGCAGCCCCGGCATCCCAGACAGCCGCACCGTTCCTCTTGCGCGATCCCCTCGTGCCACTTGATGTTCGTCGCCTTGACTTCCGTCATCGTCCCGCACCTCCCTCCCCCGGCCCCCTCCCCGTCCGGCCGGACGCTAGCACGAGCGCCGGGCGGTCGCGAAAATTCCGCGAGGGGTCGGACTTCGGACGGAGCCGCGGCTCCCGGCACTGGAGAGGTGGAGAGGTCGGCTGGAGAGATGGGGAGGCGAACAGGGTAGTTAAGGGTCCTCGACGATCCACACCGGGGAGGCGGCGAACCTCGCCCGCGGCAGCGCCTCGCGCCCGCCGTCGTCGGCATCTACAGCATCCCCGGCGTCGTCCGAGGTTGCTCCAGCCGGCGAGCATGCTTGAACCGCGAAGCACCAGCACAGGCAAGCCGCGCAACCCCGAAGGCTTCCGATCCGGCTGCTGTCCATGTTCCTCGCCTTCCTCGGACGCCGACCAGTTCGCGAACCGGGGCTACCAGTCCGGCAGATCGCAGTCCCACAGCCGACAGGTGTTGAGCGCGTAGCTCACCTCCTCGATGAGCAGAATCCGCCGGTCCATCGATCCCCTCCTTACGGTCGGTAGGCCCGACCCGCCTTCGTGCTCAACAGCCGGTTCATCCTGCCGCGCGACCCCGATGTCGTCAAGGCCGGCGTCTCGCGACAAGCCCCCCCTCCCTTGACCTTTCCCCCACCCGCCCCTCAAATACCCCCGATGCTGCACCCGGCGTATTCCGGACGCGCCAACCCGACCCTGACCTGCGACGGCCTTGGCGAAACCCACGCCGCGACTCACGCCGGCGCGCTCGTCCAGCAGGTGCTCGAGGCGGAGAGGGAGGCGCGATGAACCACGAAACGGTTTCACCGTCCGTATGGCACCTCGCCGCCGTCCTCTGCGTCCTGCTGGCGTCGCTCGGCTGCGCCAAGAAGTCCGAGCCGGCTGGGCGGGATGCCGCGGCGACGCCCGCCCGCGACGCGGCCGGCACACCCACAACGAAGTCCGCCCCCGGCAATCCCGACGAGCTGGTGGTGGACCCGTTCTGCGGCATGACGATCAAACGCGGAGAGGCCGCCGTCTCGGCGGAATGGAACGGCAAGACCTACTATTTCTGCCTACCCGACCACCGCGACGCATTCCTCGCCGACCCGCAACGCGCCCTCTGCCGCCTCGCCGGCGCCGACGCCGGCCCCGAATGTGACGCGCATTGATCCGCGACCGCGCGTTCCCCGCACCCCGCCGGCCACCAGCCACCAGCTACCAGCCACGAGCCGGTTACAGCCCGATGCACCCGTCCGTCATCACGACGACCTCGACGAAGCGCCGCAGGATCGATGCCATCTCCGGGTCGGAAGCCAACGACAGAAGGACCGGCGTCAGATCCGGCAGCTCGGCGCGGCGCGCCGTCAGGCGCGAGGCCCAGGCGGCGATCGCCTGCGGCAGCACCGGCAGCGCCACGACCACCTCCGCCGCGGACGAGATGGCCGGGGCCGCGTCGCCCCGCAGCAGCCGGACGAACAGCTCGTCCAGCGCCAGGCGGAAACCCGCGTCGGCCAGCAGGTCGCGCGCCAACGCAATCGTCTCCTCCCGCATCGGCACGGACGGGAGGAGCGAGCCGGCGACGGCGTCCAGCGCCGCGCCGGCGGCAGGCAGGTCGGCGACCGACTCGGCCAGCGGAAACCGGCTCACCAGCGGCTCGCATCCCAGACCCGCCGGCCGCGACGCCCACGCGTCGACCGCGACGCGCGTCGCTTCCACGTCTCCCGGAACGATCAGCCGCACCTCCGCGTCGGCCACCGCGCCGGACTGCAACAACACGACCTCCGCCGATGCGACCGCCGCCTGGAACGGCAGCGAAGGAAACAGCGCTTCCAGCAGCGTCCCCACATCGGGCAACGCCAGCACCCTCGCGCCCAGCCCGCTGGCGCGAGAAGCCTCGGTCAGCGCCTGCTGCGCCCGCTCGCCCGCCTCGAGCAGCCGCTGCTCGAGATCGTCGCCGCCGAGCAGCGCCGAGCCGAGCGACACGAGCACGCCGACGTCGCCCGAGGACTGCGCGATCGCCTCCATGAGCTGGCGGCGCACGGCAGGATCGGCCAAGACCGCCCGGCCCAGCGCGACGGCCTCGGTCGCGGGCCTCCCCCCGGATGCCGACCTGCCGACGGCCTCGAGCAGCACCGCCGACCGCACCACCACACCCTCGAGCTGTACCATCGCCGCGCTCGCCCGCGCGGCCACCCCCGCATAGAACAGCCGCGTGCACTCGGAACGGAGTTCCTCCGCAGTCGGTCCGGTCGCGGCGCCCGCCTCCTCTCCCTCGGGTCCCGGCCCGGTCGGAGGGGTCCGCGGGCCGCAGGCGAGCCCAAGGCCGCAGAGCACGAGCACTCGCAGGACGACACGCGGATGGTTCGGGACTGTCATCGGGAACATCGTAACGGGCGGTACGGGCGCAGGGCAAGCCGCGAAGGAACAGGGCCGGGGCGCCTACCAGTGGAGGGCGAACCCGCCGGGCACAGCCGTCGCGGTCACGGTCGGCCCGTCCTCCGGCGGACTCTCGCCGTCCCAGTCGGTGAAGAAGATCAGGACCACCGCCGCCACGGCCGCCGCACCGGCCACGCCGGCCAGCACGTTGGTCGTCAGCTCCAGGACCTGTCCGGTGTCCTTCGTGTCGGGATCGCCGTTCGAACGGTAGTCGCCGTTCAGGTCGTACGCCAGACCGCCGGTGACCCCCGCGCCGATGCCCAGCGCGACGGCGGCGCTCGTCGTCACCCAGAACCAGAGCTGGTCCACGCCGCCGGAGTCTTCGGCGGGCGGAGGGGGAGGAGGAGGAGGGGGCGGAGGCGGCACCACCTGCGGCCGCGCGATCGTTCCGCCCAACTCCGCCACGACACCCGAGATCTCGTTCCACTCGGCGTCGGACAGATCCGCCCCCATCATCTCGACGTAGCGCCGGAACGCGACGACGGCCCCCTCGACGTCGCCCAGTTCCCGGCGACAGTACGCCAGGTTGTACAGCGGCGAGGCGCTGGGCCGGACGTCGAACGAGCGCTGGAACAGGCCGCACGCCTCCTCAATCCGGCCCTCGTCGTACGCGGCCAGGCCCCGATCGAACAGCGCCTGGGCTTCCGCCCGCGCCGCACCGTCGTCGACCGGCGCCCCGCCCGCAGGCTGCGCCTCGGACGCCGGCTGACCGGAAGCGGTCGCCGGCAGCACGAACAGCCATGCCGCGACCGGGAGGGCGAGACGTCGTGCCAGAGCGGACATGGGCACCTCCGTGACCGGCAGAATCGCACCACGCGCGTCGCCGGGCAAGCTCCCCCACCGCCCCTCGTCCGGTCGTCCTCGTCCGCTCGGCCGCTCGACCGCTCGGCCGCTCGCTCCCCCCTCCGTCCGCTCGACCGCTCGCTCCTCCTCCACCGCTCGCCTTCCGATGTTTGACACCCTTGCCCCGGACGGATAAGAACGTACGGCGGTCGGGGAACGACGGCCGCGTGCCGGAGTGTATCGATGCCGACGCTGGAGGAAGTCCTCATCGACCAGGGGCTCGTGCGCCCGGCGCAGGTCGATGACGCGCGGGAGCTGGACCGTGAGCTTCGAGGCGGCATCGGCCTGAACCTCGTCCGCCTGCACCATCTGACGGAGGAGGACCTGGTCGAGGCGTTCCGGCGCGTCCTGCCCCAGCTCGGTGTCGCCGATCTGGAGGTCGCCGGCGCCGCATCGTCGTTCGCCCTGGGGCTGGTCCCGCTGACGATGATCGAACGCTACCGCGCGGTGCCTCTCTCCCTGCGCGGCACCGAGCTGACCGTCGCGATGGCCAACCCGCTCGACGCGGACGCGATCGCCGCCATCGAGCGGCACACGCGCTGCCGCGTGACGCCGCTGGTGGCCGCGGAGAGCGTCGTGTCCTGGGCGCTCCTGCGCTTCTTCAACGTGCTCACGCCCAGCTACGCGGCGGGGGGCCCGGGAGCGATGGCGGCGGCCACGGTCTCCCTGACCGACGCGGAGACGGACGCGGGAATCGCGATCCCGCTCCTGCGGCGCCGCCGGGCCCCGGTCGGGGAATCGCCCGAGGATCTGAGCCAGGTTCCGGTGGATCTCGCGCCGCAGCGTCGCAAGTCCCAGCCTCCCCCGCCCGGCGAGATGGGGAAGCTCGAGGCAGCGCTTGCGCGCATGGAACGACAAGGCAAGCGGACCGTCTCCGCGATGCCCGAGGTCACGAAGGTCGCTACTCCGCCGGCTAATCCGCCCGCGGACCCGCCGCCCGACGCCGGTGCGCAAGCCGCGTCCGCCGCACCGGCGCCCAAGCCGCCGCTCGCGGCTCCCGCGACTCCGCCGCCCGACGCGCCGCATCCCCGTCCGGTGCCCGGGGCGCGGACGCTGCCTCCCCCTCCTCCTCCCCCGCCGCCCAAGGTGGAGATCGATCCGCGGGCCTTCCGGCCGCAGGAGGAGCCCCCGACGCCGCCCGCCGACGAGGCGCCGCGCGTACGCGCGGGTGCCGCGACGCGGGAGCTGCTTGCACCGCCGCCGCCGCCGGCCGGACCCCTTCCCCCCGCGACGACCAAACCGCTCATGTTCGTCCCCCCGCCGATCATCGCGTCGTCCGCCGCGGCCGCCGCCGGGGAGGCGCAGCCTCCCGCACGTCCCGTGGTTGCCGCCGCGCCCAAGCCGGCCGGCGCGGCCCACCCGACCCGCATGCCGGCCGTCGCGAAGCCGATCTCGACCGGGCAGGACGAGGGCGGCGCGCCCGCGTCGACGCGGCCGATGCCGCTGATGCCGGAGCCGCGGGCGGCCGAGCGTCCCGCTGCGGCTCCGGCGACCCCGGCGGCTCCGCCTGCGGCCCCGACGCGGCCGTCGGTCCGGCCGCGAGTGACCACTCCCCGCATGGGCGTCTCGGCGCCGTTTTCCCCGACCAATCCCGGCCTGCCCGGCCTCGTGCCGGTCACGGACCAGGCGATCGAACGGTTGCGGCAGCGCATCGCCAACCTCCAGGATCGCGATGCGGTCACGGCGTCGGCCCTCTGGACCGTCGAGGAGGTGCTCGGCCCCGCCGCCTTCTTCATCCGCCAGGACAACGCCTTCCGGGTCCATCGCGCCGGGAAGCACTTCCGCGCCATCTTCGGCGAGGGAAGCGGGGAACTGCGACAGGGACAGGAGCCGCGCCTGGAGCAGGCGTTCGTCGAGGCGCAGGTGCAGGCGTCGGCGGCGCAGCCGTTCCCGCTGCGCTCCGTCGGCCGGCGGACGATCCCGCCGCAGCTCGTGTTGATCCCCGTCCAGATCCTGGGGCGGCCCGCCGGCGTCATCGTCGTCTTCACCGAGAAGGCGCTGGAGGTGCTCCGCGCCGAGCTCAAGCGCTACGACATCCTCGCTTCGGCGGTGTCCGAGCGCTTCCTGGCCATCCTGAAGAAGAAGAAGGGGAAGTAGCGAAGGATCATCGCAGATGGCGGACAACGACGAGTTCCGGCAAAGACTCGGCAAGTGGCAGGACGGCCTGCGCAAGCTCGAGGCGAAGGCGAAGCCCCGCAAGCGGCCTCCGACTCTTTCCGGGGGCGAGGACGTGCCGGCCCTCTACACCCACCTGGACACGGCCGGCACCGACCCCCTGCGCGACCTCGGCCTGCCCGGCGAGCCGCCGTTCACCCGCGGCGTGCAGCCGAACATGTTCCGCGGCCGACTCTGGACCATGCGCCAGTACGCCGGCTTCGGCACCGCCCGCGAGACCAACGAGCGCTTCCGCTACCTGCTGGAGCAGGGCCAGACGGGCCTCTCCGTCGCCTTCGACCTGCCCACGCAGACCGGATACGACTCCGACGACCCGCACGCCGAGGGCGAGGTCGGCCGGGTCGGGGTGGCGATCGACACCATCGATGACATGGAGCTGCTCTTCGAGCGGATCCCGCTGGACAAGGTCACCACCTCGATGACCATCAACTCCACCGCCGCCGTGCTCCTGGCGATGTACGTCGCCGTGGCGCGCCGCCGCGGCATCGCGCCCGACGCGCTGGGCGGGACGATCCAGAACGACGTGCTCAAGGAATACGTCGCGCGCGGCACGTACATCCACCCCCCCCGCCCGTCAATGCGCATCATCACCGACATCTTCGCCTGGTGCGGCAGGGTCGTGCCCAAGTGGAACGTGATCTCGATCAGCGGCTATCACATGCGCGAAGCCGGCTGCAGCGCCGTCCAGGAAGTCGCCTTCACCCTCGCCGACGGCCTGGCCTACGTCCAGGCCGCCATCGACGCCGGCATGGACGTCGACCGCTTCGGCGAGCGCCTCTCGTTCTTCTTCGCCTCGCACAACAACCTGCTCGAGGAGGTCGCCAAGTTCCGCGCCGCGCGGCGGCTCTGGTCCCGCCTCCTCCAGGAACGCTTCGGCGTCCAGAACCCCCGCGCGCTCGCCCTGCGCTTCCACACCCAGACCGGCGGCTGCACTCTCACCGCGCAGCAGCCCCTCAACAACGCCGTCCGCGTCGGCTTCCAGGCCCTCGCCGCCGTCCTCGGCGGCACCCAGTCCCTGCACACCAATTCCTACGACGAGGCGCTCGCCCTTCCCTCCCAGGACGCCGTCACCCTCGCCCTGCGCACCCAGCAGATCGTCGCGCACGAGACCGGCGCCGCCGACTTCGTCGACCCCCTGGCCGGCAGCTACGCCGTCGAGGCGCTCACGGAACGGATCGAGCGCGGGGCGCGCGAGTACATCCGCCGCATCGACGAGCTGGGCGGAATGGTCGCGGCCATCGAGGCCGGCTTCGTGCAGCGCGAGATCCAGAACACCAGCTACGCCTACCAGCTCGAGGTCGAGAGCGGCCTGCGCACCGTCGTCGGCGTCAACGACTTCGTCTCCGACTCGCCCCGGCCCCGCACCCTGCGCATCGATCCCGCGATCGAGCGCGACCAGGTGGAGCGGCTGCGCGCCGTGCGCGCCAGGCGCGACCAGGCGAAGTGGGCCGAGGCGATGAGCCGCCTGGAGGCGGCCGCCCGCGACCCCAAGGGCGAGCTGATGCCGCACGTGCTCGACGCCGTCGAGGTGCCGGCGACGATCGGCGAGATCGCCGCCGCGCTGCGCGGCGTCTTCGGCGAGTTCCGCGAAGTGGTGACCGTCTAGTGCGTCCGGCCCCCGCGAAGCCGGCGGCCAAGACGGCCCGGCCGCCGACGGCCTCGGGCCGGGGCGCCAAGGGCATCCCCATCCCCAAGGGCCTCGGCGGCTCCCCCGGACGCCGCCTCACGAAGTGGCACCTCCTGGGCATCGGCGTCCTCGCCTTCGGCCTGGGGTACCTCGTCTGCCGCATCGCCGACTGGGCCGTCACCTCCGACGAGGAGCGCATCGCCGCCCAGCTCGCGACCCTGGGCGATCGGGCCCGCGCCGGCGAGCTGTCGCGGCTGCTCGAGGACGTCGACCTGGGCCGCTTCGGGTTCTCCGTCAGGGGCTACGGCGAGACGTGGTCCTTCGGCGCGAACGACGAAGAGAAGCTGCTGGACAAGGCACGTGAGTGGTCGACCTTCACCCAGGTGCGCACGATGCACGTGCGCGTCGTCGAGGACGACGTCCGGCTCGACGGCGACCGCGCCCGCGCCTCGGCGGATCTGCTGTTCGAGGAGAACGAGCGGCCGTGGCGGCAGCCGGTGCGCTTCCTCCTTCGCAAGGGCGGGGATCGGTGGTATGTGACCGCCGTCGAGCTCGTTCGACCGGACGAGATCTTGAGACCGTGAGGTCTGGAAGACGGGGGTGGATCGGGGGCCTTCAACCTTGGGGTGGGACCAGGAAGGAGGAAAGGTCATGATCGACAGGACTTGTTTCTTGAGGAGCGCGTTGCTCGCGGCGGTGCTCGCCGCGACCGCGGCAGGTCCGGCGGCCGCCGCGGAGCCGGGACAGACGATCATCAATTCGGACTACGGGTCGCTGACCGTCGCGGCCATTCTCCAGGGCTACTTCGTGGCCCGCATCGACGGGTCCGAGCTCGACCGCACTGGGGACGGGGTCATCGACGACCGCGACGACGCTTTTGCCAACAACCACTACGACTTCTCGGTCGACCGCGTGCGCCTCATCCTCAAGGGCAACCTCCTCTCGCCCAACCTGACCTACGTCTTCCAGGGCGACGCCAAGCTCGCCGAGTTCGTCCTCGACGCGCGCATGGGTTACGTCATCCCCGAGGACGAGGGAATCAGCACGACGATCTCGGCGGGACGCTTCCTGCCTCCCTTCACGCTGATCCTGCCGCGTCTCGTCTCGCGCCTCGAGGTGATCAACTATCCGCTCTATCTCTTCAGCACCTACGGCCCCGGTGCCCCCGCGCTCCAGCCTTTCGCGTTCCCCGGAACGATCGGGCGGCAGGTCGGCGTCAACATCACCCAGCGCCTGACGCCCATGTTCCAGCTCGACGTCGGCGTCTTCAACGGCTTCCAGCGCGTCATCCAGGCCGGCGGCTGGGGCGACGACAACGACCCCAAGGACTTCTTCGTCCGTGCCCAGGTCAAACCGCTCGACGGTTTGCTCCTCGCCGTCGACTACTGGCTCGGGTTCCCCGTCTCGCTCGATCGCGCCGTCGCCGACGACCCGGCGACGCCGGCCAACGAGGCCCACGCAGCCGCGCCCTTCGCGATCAGCGCGACCGATCCGACGTACCAGAACGACACCGCCCACTTCTTCGTCTTCGAGGCGGAGCTCACGGCGATCGAGAACCTCCACCTGCTGGGCGAGTTCGTCTACACGCGCCAGACGCTCCGCACGCAGGACTTCGGCGGCGCCAATCCCGCCGAGACGGACATCGAGGCCCTCGGCGGCTGGTTCCACGTCGGCTGGACGTTCGACGACCTGTTCGGTGCCGGCGCCGACCTGGAGCTGGTCGCCCGATTCGACATGCTCGACCCCGACATCGACCAGGCCGACAACCAGATGATGCGCTTCACGTTCGGCCCGCAGTTCTTCCTGGAGGGCCTCCACTCCCAGGTGCGCGTCAACTACCTGCTCAACCTGTCGCAGACCCCTTCCACTCCCGCGACCGACTTCGACGACATCCGCCACGAGCTGTGGGTCCAGGTGGCCGTCGAGATCTAGGCCGCCGGCAGCAGCACCTCGAAGCAGGCCCCGCCGTTCGGCGGGTTCCACGCCCGGATCGTCCCGCCCAGCCCGTCGACGATCGCGTGGCTCACCGCCAGACCCAGCCCCGTCCCCGCCCCGGCCTGCTTCGTCGTCACGAACGGCTCGAAGATCGCGTCCAGCAGCTCCGCCGCGATCCCCGGGCCCGTGTCGGTGACCAGCACCCGCACCGCCTCGCCCCCTCGCGGCAGACTCGCCCGCTCCGCCCGCAGCGAAACCGTGCCGGCGCTCTGGCCGATCGCGTCCGCCGCGTTGAGCAGCACGTTCACCAGGACCTGCCGCAGACGGTCGCGGTTCGCCCGCACCGGCGGCAGGTCCGACGGCACGGTCACCTGGATCTCGATCACCCGGAACGGTTTCTGCGGCGCCAGCAGGGCCACGGTGCCGTCGATCACCTCGCCCACGGACACCGCGTCGACCGGCTCCGGGTTCGCCCGCGCGTAGTCCAGCAGGTCGCGGATGATGCGGTTCACCCGCTCCGCTTCCTGCCGCATCGTCCGCAGATGTTCCCGCGCGTCCGTCGGCACCTCGCCCATGCCCTCGAGCACGTCGAAGAAGCCGAGCATCACGGTCAGCGGGTTGCCGATCTCGTGCGCGATCCCGGCGGCGAGCTGGCCGACGGAGGCGAGCTTCGCCGAACGGATCACCTGTTCCTGGGCGCGCGAAACGTCGCGGTTGAGCTGCTCCAGCGACGCGACCTGCTCCTCCAGGCGCACCCGGTGCGCCGTCACCTCGTCCGCCATCGCGTTGAAGGCCGAAGCCAGGTCGACCAGCTCGCGACCTCCCGTCGGCGTCACGCGGTCCGCCGGAACGCCGCGCTCCAGCCGCCGCGCCGCCGCCGTCAGGCGCTCGATCGGCCGCACCACCAGTCGCGTCATCAGGATGTAGCCGAAGACGACGACCGCGAGCGCGGAGAGGCCGAGGTAGGCCAGCAGCAGCGCCTCGACCGACCCGAGCGCCCCGGTCGGCTCGACCGCGGCCACCCGCACCGCACCGCAGCCCGCGCGGTCGGGCGACGGTTCGCGCACGACCGTACCCCCCTCCGTCTCGTCGACACGCGGCCCCGTGAAGCTCGGACCGACCGCTCCGGGAAACGCTCCCGCCGCGGGCGGGACGCCGGCGGCCACCGTGCCGCGGCCGCGGTCCCACACCGCCGCCCCGTCGATCGCCGGCGCTTCGAGGGCCGTGCGCACCGCCGCGCGCGCCGCGGACGGGTCGGCATGCGAGCGCGCCAGGTCGCGGGCCAAGGCGTGCGCCATCGCGTCCCGCGCCGGACCGACCGCGCGACGGAACGCCAGCGGGACCAGCGCGTGCGTGCCCAGCGCGAGCATCCCCAGGATCACGGCCATGAGCAGCGCCAGGCTGACGACGATCTGCGCGCGCAGCCCGAGCCCCCCCGCACGCGGCGCGGGCCAGTCGGAACGGAACCGCGGCGGCACCGACGGGCGGGTCGGCGGGGACGCGGGACTCGCCGCCCCGCGCGCGCCGCCGCTTCCGTGACTTCCGCCTTCCGCCATGCTACGCACCTCGGCCGAATGCCCCTCCCGTGTACCACGCGCCGCGATCCACGGTCCAGAGCGCGGCCCGCGCCCCCTTCTTCTCCCCCCCATCGGTGTCCATCGGTGTTCATCGGTGGTTTCTTCCTGCTCCTCCTCTCCCCGGCCTGCCCCCCCCCACGCCCCGCGGATCACGCCAACGCTCGGCCATCCACCCCGGGACCCGCGACCGAGGTCGAGCGGCGCACCTGGCTGATGGTCGAGGACCGCTGCCTGGTCGAGCTGGGCGATCCATGCTCGTGGTCCGACGAGCTGGCCCAGGGCGCGCGGGCGCTCGCCGAGCTGGTCGGTCGCAGCGGCGAGGACGTCCTGCGCCGGGAGTCGGTCGTTCGCGCCGAGCTTCAGCGCGCCGGCGTCGGCCATCCCAACGCCATGGCCGCCGCGATGTTCCACTCCACCCCCGCCCCCTCCGACCAGGAGCTCGAGGCGTTCGTCGACGGCATCGCCTGGCCGTTCGCCGCGCGCGCCTTCGGCATTGCCGAGGCGCCCGGCGGGGCGGCCGAGGTGCCCGGCTCCCTGACCCCCGCCGCCGGGATGATCCTCGTGGTCGGGACCGAGCCGCTCGTGGAGTTGACCCCGCTGCCCCGCTGGCTCCCCCAGGAGGCGACGATCAACTACGACGGACGAGTCCTCTTCCTCGCCGAGTCGCTGGAGGTGCTCCTCGCCGATCCGTCGGGATCGATCCGCCACGGACCGGTGGTCCTGGACGACGAAGTCGGCTTCGACGGCACCGTGCACATCGGTCCCGAGCCGGGACGATGGGTGTTCGAGCTGGTGGCGCAGGACGAGACGATGGGACCCCGCGTGGTCTACCTCCTGCCGATCGACCTGTCGCTCGAGCCGCCGCCCGAGGTTGGGGTCGAGTCGGCGGGCGGACCGGAGACGACCGAGCCGGCGGCGGCCGAGTCGGTGATGGCGGACATGGTGCGGGGGTACCGCGCCGAGCGCGGGCTGGCGGACCTGGAGCGCGACGCCACACTCGACCGCGTTGCGCGCGCCCATGCCGACGACATGGCGGAGAACGACTTCTTCGGCCACGTCTCGCCGACGCGCGGGGATCTCGACAACCGCCTCCGGACGGGCGGTGTCGCCTCCCCGCGGGCCGCCGAGAACCTCGCCGTCGGCCCGTCCGCGGAAGCGGCCTTCGCCAGCCTTCTCGAGAGCCCCGCCCACCGCGCGAACTTCCTCGACCCGGACTTCACCCGCTTCGGTCTCGCCGCGGCAGCCCGCGGCGATTCGCTCCTCTTCGCCGTCGAGCTCGCCGCCGGACGTTGACACCCTTGTGCCGTGGTGCTGTCATCCGACACGCCGCGGTCCCAGTGCGGTTCCCCAACACCCCCGCGGCGGGGGAGCGCGACACGTGAAAAGCCACACCGTCGAGATCGCCGGCCAGAAGTACTCGATCCGCAGCGACGCCACCGAAGCGCACATGCGGCGTGTCGCCGATCTGGTCAACGCCCGGGTGAAGGCGGTCCGCGGCGCCTGGCCGGCCGCACCCGCCGCACAGGCCCTCGCCCTGGCCGCTCTGCAGCTCGCCGACGAGTTCTGCGAGCTGGAGGATCACGTCGTACGCGAACGCCGCGAGACCGCCGCCGAGCTGCGCCGTGTCGTCGGGTCGCTCGCCGAAGGCGCCGCCGCTGCCGAACACTGGGTCGCCGCCGCGGGCGAGGGCCCGGAATCGACCCACGCCGGCCCCGAGCGTTAGCTCGACTTCGTCCGAGAAGTCCGCTTCGCGGTCTGGGCGGCGTTCAAAGGGAGGGGGGCACCCTCCGTGCGGGCCACGGCGCCATCGATCGGCTGGTGCGGTCAACGGGGCGGGGACGGCGTTGTTGACCACGGGGGCATGGTGTATAGTGGTCCTCCGTTAGCGCCGGGAGTGGGGAACGATGCTAGCCACCGGCACGATGATCGACGGGAAGTACCGCGTCGTCCGGCTGCTGGGGCAGGGCGGCATGGGGGAGGTGTATGAAGCCGAGCATGCCTTCCTTCAGCGGCGGTTGGCGATCAAGATCCTGAATCCGGAGTACACGCGCAGCGAGGACGCGGTGAAGCGCTTCTACCGTGAAGCGCAGGCAGCGGGTCGGGTTGGGCACGAGAACATCTGCGAGGTGTTTGACGTCGGCACGACGGTCGGCGGGTTGCCGTACATCGTAATGCAACTCCTCCAGGGCGAATCGTTGACCAAACGGATCGCCGCATCGGCCCCCCTGCCCGTCAGCCGCGTGATCGACATCAGCGAGCAGGCGCTGGCTGCTCTGCATGCCGCGCACACCGTCGGGATCGTCCACCGGGACATGAAGCCCGACAACGTGTTCCTCACGCGCATCGGAGGTCGGCCCGATTTCGTCAAGATCGTCGATTTCGGGATTTCCAAGATCCGCTTCCTGGACGCCGGGGGCAACGTCACGGTGACGCGGACGGGCACGGTCCTCGGGACACCGCTCTACATGTCCCCGGAACAGGCGCGCGGCGAGTCGGATGTCGATGCCCGAGCCGACGTGTGGTCGATGGGCGTGATCATGTACGAGATGCTGCTCGGCCACCCGCCGTTCAAGGGCGACAACTACAACCAGGTGCTGTATTCCGTGCTCAGCGCCCCGATCGTTTCGGTCCGATCGCAGCGGGAGGGGGTGTCGCGCGAACTGGACCGGGTCGTGATGCAGGCCCTCGATCGGGACCCCGGGCGCCGCCCGGCGACGGCCGAGAAACTCCGCGAGGACCTTCTCGCGGCGTGGTTGACCGTCGCGGAGTCCGGCTTCAGCTTTCCGGCGTCGGGTTCGTCGATCGCGCCGGGTCTGGGGGACGGCGATACCGAGATCGGCAGCTACCGGGCGCTGGCCGACCCCTCCCAGGCTGGCGGCGCGACAGCCTCGCCGGCCGGCCCGGCGGCGGCAGCGGTCGTCCCGGTGATCGCGTCGACGCCGACGGCTCCCGCCATCGCCGAGACGCTTCCTGCGCCGACGCCGACCCAGGAGAAGCGCCAGCTCGAGGGGGAGTTGGACAAACTGCTACGCAAAGCCGTTCAGCCGGCCCTTGCCGCCGAGGCCGTCGTCCGACCAGCCGCGACACCGGCGGCGAGTGTGCCCCCCGAGAAAGACTCGACACCGGTCGCGCCGGGCGCAGGTGCAGCCAAGGCCGCCGCCGCGGGACTGCACGCGGAGAGGGTGGAGGTTGCGCCCGGGCGCGCGATCTTTGTGGTCACGCCTGAACGACGTGACGGTCCCGTGGCGACGGCGAAGGTGTCACCGAAGGTGGAGAATACGCCGCCCGCCGTGCTCGCCGGCAAGGATTCCGGCGCGACCGATACCCGAACCTCCCGTCGGCGACGTTTTCCTGTCGCATTCGCCGCAGTCGTCCTGCTGTCCGTGGCCGCGACGGTTGCGGTCGTCCTCATTGGACGGACGGAGACACCGACGCCCCGCAGCCAAGAAACGTCGACCGCCGGATCGCGGCTCGACGCTTCGCTTGCGGGCGCGCCGTCGCCGGGCAGCGTCGGGTCCACGACGCCCACCGTCGCTTCCGCGGTTCCTACGCCCGCCGGTGCCGTGGGTGCGACCGCGCCGCGCACCGGAACGACTCTGGAGGTCGCGACAGGAGTCGAGGCGTCCTTCCATCTGCCGTCGGCATCGGGTGCCGATGCCGGCACGGTCCCCGAGTCCAGCCTGGCGGTGGCCGATGCCGGAACCGCACCTGAGTTGTTGCCTGACGAAGCCGGTCGCCTGAGCATCTCGGGAGCCCAGGGCGTCGAGGTCCTTTTCGATGGCTCACCGATCGGCTTCATCCCCCTTGGTTCCATTTCGGTCCCGCCAGGCACGCACACCCTGACCTTCCGCAGCGACCGGTTCGGCGTTCGGCGCGAGGAACCCGTGGAGATCGTGCCGGGCGAGGAAACGACCGTGCGCCGAACTCTGGCGGAACTGGGCGGACGTTCGCCGTCGACCGAACGTCCCGCGCACGACGCCCGGGCGGGCGCGGACGCGACGGGTGCGCCAAGCCCCCCCGCAGTTGCGGACGCCGGGCAACCGACCGATGGGCCTCGCGTACGGATCCGGACGACCTACGGCGGGCCCTAGAGCAGGATGGGTAGCCGATGAGACGGTGGAGTTGGCTCACGCTGGTCCTGGTCGTGTCCACGACCGTCGCGGCGAAGGGCGAGGAGAGTTCCACCGCCGACCCGCAGGCGGGGGCGGCCTTGGCCCTGTTCCGCCAGGGCGTCGATGCCGTCCAGCGGGACGACATCGAGTGGGCACTGCGCGCTTTCCGCGCGTCGTACCGGCTGAACCCCGTCGGCGATGTCCTGTACAACATCGCCACGTGCGAACAGGCGCTCAGCAACTACCCTGCCGCCGCGAACGCATTCCAGGAGTACGCCGTCACGAAGGGCGACGCGATGACGGAAGAGGATCGCGTCGAAATTGAGGCATTGCTGGCGGAGCTGACTCCCCGGATCGGTCGCATCAATGTTGACTGCGACCAGCAAGGCGCGACGGTGTGGATCGACGGAACGGTTCCGGGAACCACGCCGCTCGGCCGGTGGTTGGCCGTGGAACCGGGAAGGCACGTCGTATTCGTGGAGAAGCCGGGGTTTATTCCCAGCACGGCCAACATCGAGGTGGCGGCGGGGGCGCAGCACGACTTCGCCGTCACGTTGGAGCGGCTTCCCGGCATGACCAGCCCGGATTCCGCCCCCGGTGAGGTCGCCGACCCGGATCTCGCGCCCACGCGGCCCGCGGTGCCCACGGAGACACCGGCGGTATCCTCGGGGCTGGAGCCCTGGTTCTGGACGATGGTCGGACTCACGGGCGCGGCTGCGGCGACGGCCTTCGTCACCGGCGGCCTTGCCGTGAAGTACCGCGACGACTTCGAGGCCGGCGGGAGGTCGGATACGGATTTGTACGACACGACGCTCACGCTGCGCGTGACCACGGATGCGCTGATCGGGGTCGCGGCGGCCACCGCAGTCACTGCGCTCCTGTTGTTCCTCCTGGATGACGACGTGGAAGCCGAACCCGACGCGGGCGACACGCCGTTGGAACTCGGCTTGGCCCCGATGGGACTGGTCCTGGGGTGGTGAACGATGCGGGTCCACGGGCTAGCCCTGTTCCTCGTCTCCACCGCCCCCGCTTGCGAAATGGTCGTGGATGTCCGTGACCCCGCCAACCCGGACGGGGAGACCGGCGCCCCGGACGACGGCCGCCATGACATCGACGTCCGGGGCGAGGATGCCGGCATCGATTCGCGTGATGAAGGTGTCGACAGTCCAGGCTGCAGGGCGGCGATCTGCGTCAGCGCGTGCACGTCGTTGGGCTACGAGACTGGCGAGTGCGTAGAAGCCGAGTGCCGGTGTCGTCCGGAACGAGATGCAGGGGCGGATGCCGACGCCCCGGACGGCGACGGACGGGACGCCGACGGCGACGGGCGGGACGGGGATGGACGGGACGTCGCGGACGCCGACAGCCCGGATGCCGACGCCGAGGTGGATGTCGGAGACGCCGACGCCGACGGCTGGGACGCCGACGGCGACGCCGGCGGCGGTGGCCGGATTCTCGTGTTCTTCGGGTCGTGTGGCGCCGGGTTGGAACACATTTCGCCCGCGCTGGCCAACCTGCATCTGGCTGCCGACGCGACGATCACCACGGACGTTCCCACTTTCTCCACACGCCTCGCCGCGGGATCCTGGGACCTGATCGTGGTCGACAACTACACGAACGGCATCGGCGATGCGGCGATGGCGATGCTGGAGGCGCACGTTGCGGCGGGCGGGGGTCTGATCCTCGCCTCCTGGGAGTTGTATTCGGAGTACGCGGCCCACGGCCTGGTTTCGCGGGCCGGCGTGAGGCTGTCCAGCGAGTACACTCACCCGCTACCAATCTACCACTGGCGAACTGCCCCGTTGTTCTCGACGCCGAATGCGGTGCCCGATCTGGACCTGACGGCCGACCGCTGCGGCGTCGATGGTCAGCACATGGAACCGACGACGGCGATCGCGCACGCGGGCTACACGCGGACGGCCGGGACGGACCAGGCGGCGCTCACGGTGAGCCCGGACGGGCGCGTCGTGTTGCACGGCTTCATGCCGCAACTCGTCTCCCAGGACGCCGACCTGGACGGGAAGCAGGACATGGTGGAGTTGTACGAGAACGAGCTGGAGTTGTTGCTGTGAGCCGGTCACGTGTCGTCGCGTTCGTCGGCGTGGGGATCATGACCGGACTGACCGCCTCCTGCTCGCTGGCCTTGGATGTGCCCTTCCCGGAAGAAGCCGGCACCGAGTCGAGGCCCGATGCCGATGTTGCCACAGACGTCGGTCGGGACCTTGGACCGGACGTGGGCTGCGAGGACGTCGAATGCGCCGCCGTCTGCCGGTCGCTGGGCGCGGCGAACGGAGCGTGCCTCGGCGACTCCTGCCATTGCACCCCCGGCGCGGACGCCGACGCGGATACGGAAGGTCGCGACGAGGCCGACGACGCACCCCCCGACCGACCCGACGCCGAGGACTCCGGCGCGGAGGACTCCGGATGCCCCGACGGCGGCCCCTGCGAGTGCACGGACGACTCCGATTGCCAGGACGGGCTGTACTGCAACGGCCAGGAGCGGTGCGGCGGGTGGGTCTGTCTGGCGGCCCTTGCACCGATCGAGTGCGGCGACTCCGACGGGATCGCCTGCACGGAGGACGCGTGCGACGAGGCGACGCACGAGTGCTTGTCGGCGCCTCGGGACGACTGGTGCGACGACACCATCGCGTGCACATCGGACCGCTGCGACCCCTCGCCGACCCGCGGTTGTCTCAACGTGCCGGACCACTCCCGCTGTGCCGATCCGACGCCGATCTGCAACGCCGCCATCGGCTGCGTCCCTTCCGGGTCGTGCTCAATCGACGAGGATTGCCAGGACGGCTCGTTCTGCAACGGGCGGGAACGATGCCCCGCGGGAACCTGCAGGCCCGCCGACACGCCCGAAGCCGACGGCACGGCCTGCGGTGCCGGATCGATCTGCTGTTCGGGTGCCTGTCTGACCGCAGAGTGCTGCTCCGACGCCCTGTGTTCGGGCGGGCGGTGCTGTTCCGGCCGGTGCCTGACCGCCGAGTGCTGCGGCGACTTGGACTGCACCGATGGCGACGCCTGCAACGGTCTGGAAACGTGCGTCTCCGGGACGTGCGTGCTGGGCACGCCGGTCGGCGACCGGACGGCGTGCGGTGCCGGCATGCTCTGCTGCGGGGGAAGCTGCGCGGCAGGCGACTGCTGCGCCGCGAGCGACTGCGACGACTCGGACGTCTGCACCATGGACACATGTCCGTCGCGGCGGTGCTCGCACGCTCCGGCTGCCGACGGGACCGACTGCGGCGGCGGGGCGGTTTGCTGTGGCGGCGCCTGCACAGCGGGGGTCGAGTGTTGCTCCGATGCGGACTGCGCTGGAGCGAGGTGCTGCGGCGGCCTCTGCGAGGCCGTGGCGTGCTGCGCCGACCTGGACTGCGACAACGCCAACCCATGCGACGGATCGGAGACGTGCGCGAGCGGGACGTGCGCGCCGGGGACTCCGCCGGGCGACGGGACGGCCTGCGGTGCCAGCATGCTGTGTTGCGGCAGCACGTGCGTCACGGGCGACTGCTGCGCCGCCGGCGATTGCGGCGACGGCAGCACCTGCACCTCGGACGAATGCGCCGGCCACCGATGCTCGCACACGCCGCTCGTCGACGGCACCGACTGCGGCGGCGGCGGTGCCTGCTGTTCGGGAGTTTGCGCCGTCGGCGCGTGCTGTGCGGCCGGCCTGGTCAAGACCGGATCGCTCCAGCTTGCCGGCGGCCCGTGGACGTTCGGCCGGCCCACCGTGGCGTCGAACGGGACGGGGTGGGGCGTGGCCTGGGGCGGATCGGAGGCGAGCACGCGCAAGGCGGTGATCTTCCGGCTCGTCGACCTCACCGGTGCCCCGCGAGGAGCCGAAATCTTGGTCGACGAGGTTCCGTCCAGCTCAGGAAGCTGGTCGCCTCCCGTTGCCGTGCAGTGGACCGGGACCGAATTCGTCGTGGCCTACGCTTTCTCCGACCGCCTGCGCGTCCGGAGAATCGCAGCGGATGGGACACTTCTCGGCGCAGCGGGAGAAGTCGTCGCCTCGCCGAGCATCTCGGATCGCATCGCGCTCGTGCCCCTCGCCGGCGGGTTCTCGCTGGTCTGGTCGACAGGCGGCCGCATCGAGGTCGCGCGATTTGCCGGGGATGCGAGCTTCGTCTCCGGCCCGACGGCCATCCGCACCGGGTCAGGGGGACGCTCCCGTGTCAGCGCGGTCGCCGCCGGGACGGAACTTGCGGTGGCGTGGCAGGACCGCCCGGGCAGCTCGAACGATATCTACTTTTCCCTCGGCACGCCGGACGGAACGACCGCGACCCTCACCCCGGTCACGGCGACATCCGACGACGATCAGGAGCCGGAGCTGCTCTGGACCGGCAGCGCCTTCCGCATCGTGTACCGGCGCGGGGCGGCGCTGCGCGGGGCGCATGTGGACGCGACGGGATTCGTCGTGAACGACGTCGACCTCGCGCTGACGGTCTACTCCTCGACACAGATTGCCGCGGGCCTCGCCGGCGCCGACCTCCAACTCACCTGGGTTTCGTCCGCATCGTCCGGAACGGTCATGGTCGGCCGGCGTACCGACACCGGCGGCACCGTGGGTGTGGACCGGGTCCTCGACGCGGGCACGGCGACGGTGACCCAGCCCGTGATGGTGGTCGGCAGCGCCGTAAGCGGCGTTTCGTGGCTCATCGCCGGATCGCCGGCGGTGCGCTTCGGAACCCTGGACGCCGGGGGTGCTCCCGTGGCCGGCAGCCCGCGCAGCATCAGTTGGCCCTCGGGGGCCGCGACGGGCCGGCCGGCCATTGCGTGGACCGGGACCGAAGCAGGACTCGTCTGGGCACGCAGCCGCAGTGCCGGCCTTTCGGACCTGATGTTCACGACGCTGGGCAGCGACGGGACGCGGCGCACCCCCGAGACGGCCCTCGCGACCGGAATGACCTCGCACTTGAGCCCTGTGCTGGTCGCGGCGGCAGCCGGGTACGGGCTGGCATGGAACGGCAACGGGGCACAGTTCGCGGTTCTCGACGGTACGGGGGCCGTCGCCGGCGGCCCCACGCGCGTCGGCATCTCCACCACATCGGCTACCGGACCGAGCTTGGTCCGCGTCGGCTCCGACTTCCTGGTCGCCTGGTCCGACACCCGCTACACCAATCACGAGGTTCAGGTCGCGCGCCTCGATGCCACAGCGACCGTTGTCGGCACGCCCGAGCGGGTCACTACGACCTCGGCGGATTCCACCAACCCCTTCCTGACGTGGACCGGCTCCGAACTCGTGGTGGTCTGGATCGAGGGTGCGACGATGTCCCGCCGGATCTGGGGCCGACGTCTGAACGCCGCCGGCGCCCCTCTTGCCGATGCCGTGGAACTTGTGTCGGCCCCGGCGGTGGCGGCGACGGTCGCGGCTGGTTGGACCGGCAGCACAATCCTCGTCGTCTGGAGCGACGAGCGGGACTCGGCCAACTCGGAGTTGTATGCCCGGACGTTCGACCCGACGCTCTCGCCGCTCGGGTCCGACGTGCGCGTGACCTACGCGGAGCGAGCCTCCGCGTCGCCAACGATCGTCGGGACCCCGTACGGCATGTTGCTCGCGTGGCTCGATGGGCGACGGTCCTCGGGCACGCCCAACGCCGCGTTCGGTACGGTGCTCGGCGGCGGCGGCACACGGCTCGGCAGCGACCTCCTGTTGAATCCCGCCGGATCCTTCGGCAATACGCCGGTTGCGGTCTGGACCGGCAGCGGGGCGTTGGTCGCCTACGCCATGGAGGGCGCCGAAGTCCGCACCCGGACGCTCGGCTGCGCCGGAAGCCGCACGGCCGGCGATACTTGCTCGAACTCCACCGACCTCGCCGTGGACGCGGGTTCCGTGGTCGCCGACCTGTCCGGCATGCAGGACGATCTGGTCACAAGTTGTTCGTCGGGGAACGACAAGGTCGATCGGGTGTACCGCCTGACGCTTGGCACCGAGCGGACCGTGAGCGTGTCGTCGATCGGCAGTTCGACGACGGTTGAACTCCTCGACCGCTGCCTCGAACCCTTGTCGAGCCGCGCCTGCGGGACCGGCAGCAGTTCGGGCTTCCGGCGCACCCTTCCGGCAGGCGAGTACTACCTCCTGGTCGAGGCGACCGGCTCGAGCGGGACGTTCTCCATTTCGTCGGCACCCGCCTGCTTGACCCTGCCGGCGGGGGACACCTGCGCAGCCGCCATCGATCTATCGCTGACCGGCGAATGCTTCGAGGGTTCACTGGCAGGTCGCACGGCCGACTACTCCGCCTGCAGTGCGTCCGGGCCGGACGTGGCCTATCGGATCGTGCTGGCCGAGCGGCGGTTCGTGCTGTTCAGGACGTTGCCGGGATCCGGCTTCAATCCCATCCTGTCCCTTTCGAACACCGCGACCTGTTCGAGCGGGAGTACGTCCTGCATCGGGACCGGAAGCGGCGGGGCAACGATTGGTCCGGGAACCTACTACTTGGTGGTCGATACCAGCGGCACTTCCGGGTACTACGTCCTCTCCGGGCTCACGCTCCCCGCGTGCACCCCAACTTCCACCCCGGGGACCGATTCGTGCACGGGCGTTCCGGACATTCCGTCGACCGGCGGTTGCTACACCTCGACGACGAGCGGCAGAGCAAACGACTTCACGGCGAGTTGCGGAGGGGGAGCCGTGGCGCCTGACGTCGTCTACCGACTGGTGCTGACGGCGCGCAGTCGAGTCGTCGCCGACACCATCGGTTCGACCTTCGACACCGTCCTTCACATCCGCGGCATCAGTTGCGCCACGGGCACGGAGGTAGCCTGCAACGACGACGTCGTCAGCGGTGTTGCGGGCGCATCGCTTATCGACACGACCCTGGACGCCGGTACCTACTACGTCGTCGTGGACGGGTACAACACGGCCGCGGGCGCGTACACCCTGTCCGTACGCGTCCTCTCGCCCTGACACTGGGAGAAGGAGAAGTCGTGGGGGAGCGGCTGCCCGGCGCGACAACAACGAACGAGACCGGCGATGCGACGGAGTCGCACGACTCGTGCCCCGTGTTCGTCCGGTTCGCCGGCGCCCTGCTCGCCGCGGGTCTTGCCGCCTCCTGCTCGCTGGCCTTGGATGTGCCCTTCCCCGAGGAAGCGGGCACCGAGTCGACGCCCGATGGCGATGCCGCCACGGACGCCGGTCCAGACCTCTCCCCGGATGTTTCCTGCGAGGATGTCGAATGCGCCGCCATCTGCCGCTCGTTGGGCGCGGCGAACGGAGCGTGCGTCGGCGACTCCTGCCATTGCACTCCCGGCGCGGATGCCGACACGGAATTCGATGCGGATACGGAAGGTCGCGACGAGGCCGACGACGCACCTCCCGACCGACCCGACGGCGACGGCCGTGACGACGCGCCGGACCTGGAGGCGGAGGCGGAACGGGATGACGGCCGTGACGCCGATGCGGAGGATGCATCCGAGGCCGACCACGTACCGGTCTGCGGCGATGGCGTGGTCGATCCGGGCGAGGAATGCGACCGGACGACTCCGCGCGGTTGTGGCACCCCGTGCAGTACGGTCGGGGCACAGGATTGCGTCGCGTGCGCGTGGGGGCCGTGCGTTCCGCCGGCCGAGACGTGCAATGGAGCGGATGAGGACTGCGATGGACGCACCGACGACATTCGCGATGCCTTCGTCTGTGGCGACGCCTGCTGCGGCGGCGGCGAAACCGCCTCCACCTGCCCCCGGGACTGCTCCACGACGCCGGTGGTCCGCCCCTACGTCGTGCTGGTCGTCGATACCTCGGGAAGCATGCTGACGACGTATTCCACGACCGGGGCGCCCGTGCCGGGCGGCGTCGGCGACACGGGAGGCGACGGGAGCCGCGACCCGTGGGGCAGCCGGACGTGCTGCCCGGGCACGGGCACTATTTCTGACCCCAGCCGCCTCTACGCGGTCAAGGACGCCCTCCATGAGATCGCTTCCGCCCGGACCGACGCCATCTTCGCGCTCTTCAAGTTCCCGCAACTCTGGACCACCGCGGGACGCACGATGGACTACTACTGGGGCAACCAGGCCCCAGCCGCCTTCGACGTCCTGCGGTATGACGGCGAGTGCTCGTCGTCCACCGTGTCGGACTACCGCGTTGTCGCACTGGCGGACGGCAACGTTCCCGATCTGCTGATGTGGACGGATCATCGCGAGTACTCCGCCGCGGGAGTCCCGCTGAGCGCTCTGGAACGCGAGCTGCGCGGCGATGGTCCCACCCCGATCGGCTGGGTGCTGGCACGCGTCGAGGACTACCTCGCTTCCGTTCTGTCCACCGACGACGAGTGGGCCTGCCGACCGTACCGCGTGATCCTGCTGACAGACGGCGCCGAAACCTGCGGCGGCGACCCCACGGCGGCGGCCACGTCCCTGCACGCGACGACCGGCGGCGGGCGCACCAAGGACGTCCGCACCTGCGTCGCGACCTACGCCGCGGGTTCGATCGCCGGCATGGATGCCATGGCCGCGGCCGGACGGTGTACGGAGTCGACGACGTCGGCCTATTACCCGGCGAGTGAGACGGAGTTGGTCGCCGACCTGGACGAAATGATCGATGCCGCGCTGCCGGCCGAAACCTGCGACGGGTCCGACGACGACTGCGACGGCGCGACCGACGAGGGATTCGCTTGCGTCCGCGGGGCGGTTCGCACGTGCACCCTCGGGTCCTGCTCCGGCACGCAGACCTGTGGCGCGGCCTGCAGTTGGGACCCGTGCAGCGTGACGACCCCGGAGGAGTGCAACGGCCTCGACGACGACTGCGACGGCAGCACCGACGAGGAATTCGCGTGCTCGCTGGCCGCAACACGCCCATGCACCGTCGGTGCCTGCTCTGGCACGCAGACCTGCGCCCTGGGATGCGTCTGGGACGCCTGCACCGTGACGACCCCGGAAGA
The DNA here is from genome assembly GCA_016218815.1 of Deltaproteobacteria bacterium. Lineage (GTDB taxonomy): Bacteria > Myxococcota_A > Polyangia > DRWM01 > JAAZOP01 > JAAZOP01. The sequence continues at coordinate 2,965 of JACRCX010000050.1, read as the reverse complement.
GTGCAACGGTGTCGACGACGACTGCGACGGCACCATCGACGAAGGCTGTCCGGCGTGCGTGGTCTGCGCGGGAGCGACCGCCCTTCCTTCGACTGGAGCGCGCGCGGGCGGGACGCTGGCCGCCGGGACGGGAAGCACCGCAGGTTCGTGCGGCGGAGCGGGAGCGGAATCCGTCCTCAACTTCACCACCGCCGAGGTGCAGGACGTCTTTCTGACGACGCATGGCAGCCAGTTTGACACGGTGTTGTACGTTCGCGACTGCGACTGCGGGGGGACGGAGGTCGCCTGCAATGATGACGATCCCGACGCCACCGGACTCGCGCAGTCCACCCTCCATCTGCGGGACCTGCCGGCCGGGACCTACAACGTGTTCGTCGACGCGAAGACCGCGACCGACGGCGGCGACTTCCAACTCGACTTCTACTCGGCCGCCCCCGGCCCGTCGGGAGATCGCTGCGGAGACCCGATCCACTTGGCCGCCGTAGGGGACTTGGCGCACGATTCCTGCCCGTTTTCCGACGACTACACTCCTTCCGCGACGCCCGCCTGCGACTTGGCTGGCACGGGGGGAGGGGAGGATCTGGTCTACTATTTCGTGCTGCCTGCGGCAGGAACGGTCGCGTTCCGGACCTGCACTTCCGACGCCTTCTGCCCCGGCGCCGGCTGCGTGGACACCGATGTCTACCTTCGCCACATCTGCCACGTTCAGGGATCCCAGGCTGCCTGCAGCGAGAATGGGTGCGGATACACGTCCGGCACCGAGCAGATCCACTCGGACACCGGCAACTTCTCTCTGGCAGCGGGCATCTACTACGTCTTCGTCGACGGATACGAGGAAGCCACGGGCACTTGGCCGCATTGTGGAAGCTACAACCTCGTCGTCACCGGCATCCCGTGAACCGCTCGTCCGGTTGTCGCGGAATCCCACCGGATCGTGCCCATGGCCGAGTCGTGGAGCGATGGCGCCCCGCGAGATCCGAGCGTGCCGCCTGGACGGTCCTCGCGCCGCTCCTCGCGCTGGGCTGCCGGCCGCCCACCGCGCCCCCGCCCGAACCGCCCGAGGCACCGGCGGGCGGCACGGTCGGCCGGGCCTGTTCGGCGGAAGACCCGTGCTCCTCCCCCTGTGACTACGTCGAGGGGCCGTGCGAGGCGGCACCGTGCCGCCACGGGCAGTCTTGGCCCCTGGCCCTGCCTTCCTCCCGGCTGCCGCCGCAGGTCCAGTACCGTGACGCGAGGGAGGTGGACATGGCGTATCCGTCCGTTGAAGCCCGTGGCTGACTTTCGCCGCGGCGCGCGGTACGGCGCGCGGCATGCCGAGAACTACGCGAGCGATCTGGAAGAAGCGTGTTGAACGGTGGGAGCGGAACGGCCAGACGGCCGCGCGCTTTGCGGCGCGTCTCCGCGTCAACCCGGGCACCCTGAAGTGGTGGAGGTGGGCGCTCTCGACCGAGCAGCCTCGGCGCTCCCCGCCGCCCCCGCGAATCGCCGCGGCACAGTTCGTGGAGTTGGTCCAGAGCGCCCCGGGCAGCGGGAGGCAAGCTCCACCGCCGGCGGCCGGGGTGCCGTCTGGGAGCACCACCCCGGACGACCGCGTCGAGCTGTGCCTTCCGACTGGCGTCCGCATCCTTCTGCCCAGAGGCTTCGACGTGGACAGCGTCTCCGGCCTGGTGGCGGCGATCGAGCGCTGGTGATGCTACCGCCCTCCGTACGCATCTTCGTCTGCACGGCACCGCAGGACATGCGGCGGTCGTTCGACACGTTGGCGCTCACGGCCAAGCAGGTGGTCGGCGAGGATCCGCAGAGCGGCTCGCTCTTCGTGTTCGTCGGTCGACGCGCCAATCGGGTGAAGGTCCTGTGGTGGGACCAGAACGGGTACTGTCTCCTGTACAAGCGTCTCCACCGGGCGCTGTTCGTCCTGCCGACGCCCTCGACCGGGGCGGTTCCGATCATCCGCATTGACGCGACAGTCTTGGCACAGTTATTGAAGGGAGTGGCCAAGGAAACAATGCGTCACACACATCACAATACCCATTGACACGGGATGCCAGTGTGATACGTACGGGCCGCGGTGAGCGGCACACAGCCAAGTGAGACGACCGGACCGGACCTCAACACAAGAGTTGCGGAACTCACCGCCGAAGTGGTCCGCCTCGCGGCCGAGCGAGAGCAGTATCGGAAGCTGTACCTCGACTTGCTGGAGGTGTGCCGCAAGCTGGAGGAGGGGATCCTCGGCTCGAAGCGCGAGCGCCTGACCGGGGAAGATGCCTCGACCACGCTGTCGCTCCTCAGCATGCTCCTGGGCGGCGAACAACCCGCTGCTCCGCCGCCGACCGACCCGACGGACGTCCACGCGCACACGCGACAGAAGCCCACGGGGCGCCGTCCGCTGCCGGAGAATCTTCAGCGCGTGGACGTCGAGGTGCTGCCGCCCGAGGTCCAACGCCAGGGCCTTGACGCTTTCGAGCGAATCGGCGAGGACGTGACGGAGACGGTCGAGCGGCGACCGGGCTCGCTCGTGGTGGTCCGCGTCCACAAGCCGAAGTTCGTGCCCAAGGACCGGAAGCGGAACGCCGAGACCCAGGTGCTCCAGGCGCCGCCGCCGGAACTGCCGATCGAGCGAGGGCTCGCCGGCCCCGGCCTGCTGGGCGACACGATCGTCCGCCGGTGGCAGGACCACTTGCCGCTGAACAGGCTGGAACGCATCTACGAGCGAGAGGGCTTGATGCTGCCGCGGGCGACGGTCTGCGACTGGCATCTCGATCTCGCCGAACTGGTTCGGCCACTGATCGGGGCCATGTGGTCCGATGCGCTGAAAGCGCCGTACCCTACGGCGTCAAACGACGGTTGCCGAGCGGCTTCCTGCACGACGATCGAGGAGTGGCGACGCGCGGCACGTCTGCCGGCAGGTGATCCAGTCAGCGGCGTGAGGCGTCAATCCAGCAGTAGGGCGCGACTGGCCGCAGCG
>JACRCX010000049.1 GCA_016218815.1 Deltaproteobacteria bacterium | reverse complement strand
TTCTCCTTCCACGCCCCACGGGGCCTTCCCGGAGGGAGAGCCTACCTTCGAGGTACACCACGGATCGCTCGAAGCTCGGCGGGTCTCACGGCCAAAGGCCGTGGGTTCAGGTACTGACTGAAAACTGAAAACTGAAAACCGAAAACCGAACTCCGGATCCCCCGGAGGCCGTCAAGAACCCCCGCGGCCCATGCGGCGCCACGCCCTCGGGCTCATGATCCCCGCCGGATCGATCGCCGCGCGCACCTTCGCCAACAGCGCGGCGTAGCCGGGGTCGAGCTGCTCCTGGAGCATGTCCCACGCCCAGGGCGGGCACTTGTAGGGCAGGAAGCCCAGCGGCATGACGGCGCCGAGCACCTTGCGGTTCGTCTCGCGCGCCAGCCGGCGCTGCGCCGCGTCGCCCTTCTCGAACGTCATCAGCATCCGCAGCACGACGAAGTGCCCGCCGCGCATCGGCCGCGAGACGATCGCCGGCGCGAAGCCCGCCTGCTCCATGAGCGGCACGACCCGGTCGGCCGCCTCCTCCAGGCGCGAGCCGGGGCCGTACGTGCCGACCCAGGTGAGGCCGCCGCCGAGCGGCGCGCCGGAAGCGTCGGCGCCGGGAGCGTGCAGCAGGAAGTCGAGCGACGTGGGGAAGTCGGCGAAACGCGCAAAGCGCGGCTCCAGCCGCACCAGGTCGGCGATCGAGAACGGCGGCTCCAGGCGATGGCCTTCGGCGCGCAGTGCCGCCAACAGCGCGTCCAGGCGTTCCAGCCGCAGTGCCAGCTCGCGCTCCGACTCCCCCGTCACGTCGATGTAGACGAAGAACTCGGGCTCCGCCGGGTCGCGCGGCCCCGGCCGCGGCACCCCGAAGAGCATCTTGCCCGTCGGCCACGACAGCCCGCCCGCGTCGTCGGCGATCGTCGAACGCGCCAGCCGGCGCATGGTCTCGAACGCTCCCCGCCGCTCGCCCGCCAGCACGAACAGCCGCCGGCGGAAGGCGGGCCGCGGCCACACGTGCACTCCCCCGCGCACGACGATCCCCGTGGCGCCCTGCCACGCCACGAACAGGCCCGTCAGGTCGGGCAGCGGCCCGCGCGAGCACCACGAGGCCGAGGCGGCGGCCGATCCCGTGCGCACCAGCGACCCGTCGGGCAGCACGACCTCGACGCCGGTCAGCCAGTCGCCCAGCGACCCGTGGCGCAGCGAGAGGTTTCCCAGGCCGTCGAGCAGGCAGTTCGCCAGCACGGACGTGTGGGGCGGCGACAGCGGGTAGCCGATGCGCAACGGCGGCTCGAGCCGCTCCAGCTCGGGCTTGAGCGCCGCCCACGTCACTCCCGGCTCGACGACCGCGATCATCTCGCGCGGGTCGAGCTCCAGGCGATTCATCCGCGACAGGTCGACGACCGCCCCGCGCGCCGGGGGCACCGTCAGCCCTGCGACGTTCGAGCCGGTCACGCGCACCGTGAGCGGGATGCGGTCCTTCGCCGCCGCACGCACCAGCGCCTGGACCTCCGCCGTCACCTCCGGGAAGAGCACGATCCCCGGTCGCGCCGGCTCCTCCTCCGTCAGGTCGTCGGCAAACGCATCCAGCGACGCCGCGTCGTCGAGGATCCTTTCCTCCGCCAGACATCCCCCAAAAGTCTCCCTCAACCCCATGTTCTCCCGGTCCCTTCCCGGTCCCTTCCCCAATTCCTGCCCTCTTTGCGTCCCTTTGCGTTCCTTTGCGCCCTTTGCGCGAAAAATCCCTTTCCCTCAGCACTCTCCCCTCCCCGCCTTCATCAACCCGAGCAGCCGCCACAGCACGAGCGGATTCCCCCCAACCTTCACCCGGCCCCGCAGGAACGCGCCGACGACGCCCTGGCCCAGGGCGACGCCGAGCAGCGCGTCGAGCGGCGCGGCGATGCGCGCCCGCGGACGCTCCGCGTCGCCCCCGCGCACCCGCACCTCGTCGTCCCCGAACTCGAGGCACAGCTTCATCCCCCCGGCGTCCACCGCGACCGTTCCGCGGACCTTCGCCGCCCGGGCCGCGCAGCGCGGGTCGGCCACGTTGCGCCGCAGCAACCCGGCCACCATGTGCCCGGCAAGGCTCAGCCGCTCGGGCTCGACGAGCGTGACACGATAGGCCGGGGACGTCACCGCGGCCTCCCTCCTCGCGGGCGGGCGCCGCGACACGCGCTGGCGGTGGTTGGCCCACAGGAGAAGCACATCGAGCATGGAGGCGTTGAACCCGGGACCTTCGTGTCAGGAGCGGCGGCGCCGCCGCGCGATCCCCCAGCCGATTCCGATCAATCCGGCGAGCGGCCACACGGTCCCGCCGCCGTCCCCCGGGACGCGGCAGCCGCAGGTGGTCGCGTAGCCGGAGCTCTGATCGAAGCACTCGTCGCCTTCGCAGTCGTCCGGGTCGGTGTACTCGCCGACGTCCTCGAGCGTGGCCTCGCCCTTCAGCCGCACGTCGACCCACGGCTCGTCGGGGTCGTTCGTCTCCAGCCGCAGGATGCCGGTGGCGTTGCCCTCGCCGCCCGGGTCGAAGGAGACGATGAGGTCGTCCATGCCCGGCGCGGGGATGGTGAGCGGTTCCTCCGTGGGGTCGCCCAGGCGGGCGTCGACGCCGAACGGGAGGGCGCTGCGGGCGTAGAGCTTGAGGTCGTCGAAGCCGACGTTCTCCACGGCGAAGCGCTTGAGCCGGGGCCGGCCGACCTGGGTGCGGCCGAAATCCAGCTCGGGAGCGTTCGAGATGTCCGGGAAGTAGAAGGACAGCTCGGCGGGGTCGAAGACCCAGTGGTCATCGAGCGAGGGGATGGGGATGTTGACGTTGACGATGTCGAAGCCGAAGTCGAAGGTCAGGACCTCGAACTCGACCCGCGGGCTGAGGGTGACGATGATCTGGTTCGACAGATCGGCGAAGTACTGCGCGGTCATGTCCATCGCCGGGGCGCCGCGGGGATAGACCGTCGCCCGGCCGTACTCCTCGGTGATCTCCTGCTCATGCTCGCTCACCACGATCTTGTCGCCCTGGAGGTAGCTGTGCAGGTCGACCGTGAGCCAGATTTGGATGAGGACAGACGCGAAGGCGCTGATTTCGGGGAGAACCAGGTCGAGCACGTCGTACTCGAAAACGAGGATCGGCCCGACGGTGCAGGTGAGCGTCGCGGGCGTGTCGGGGTTGCCGCTGAGGAGGAACGGGGTGAACTTGGCGTGGGACGAAGGCTCGTCCCGCTCCAGGCAGCCGATATCGATGCGCGGCACGTACGGGATGGGCATCTCGCCCGTGGAATGGCCGATCAGCGGCACGTCGATGTCCCAGCGGATGTTGGCGCCGAAGTCGATGCCGACGTTCTGCCAGAAGTCGCCGCCCCGGGGCTCGCCTTGGAAGTACAGGCTCATCGAGGGCGGCCAGACCATGACCCCCTTGCCGTCCAGCTCGGCGCCGAACTCGCACCCGAGGTGGAAGTGCATCTCGACCTGCACGGGCGAGCCGCTGGGGACCCAGCCGGTTTCCCATTCCATGCCGATGCCGCAGACGTCGGCCTCGTGCTCCCAGTGCACCGGCGACTCGGCCATGCCCGGAATCGCGGCCCGCGCACTGGTCGGGCTCCACGCCGCGACGAGGACGAGCGCGAGCGCGGGCAGCGCGCCCGCGCGGTGGCTCCGCATCACCCCTCGCATCGTCCTCCTCCTCAATCCGGGGCCAGGCAGCAGAGCACGCCGCCGCCCTGGGGCCCCAGCTTCGTGATCTGCGTCGCCTCGTCGTACTGCCAGACGGTGCTCACGTCGCCGCAGTCCCACGGCGATGGCAGGTCGTCGCACTTGTCGCTGCTCGTCCGCGTCAGCGGCGCGCACGTCGCACGGTCGGCTCCGCCGCCGGCCGAGCCGATGCCGTAGACGTCGTTCTCGCCGATGCCGCACACCTCGTCGTCCGCCGGTCCGCTCACCGCCGCCGCGAAGAACGTGCTCGCCGCCCAGTCGCTCGGCACACCCCCGGACCGCGTCCGATCCCCCACCTCGGCCGCCGACGCGCACAACCGCCAGCCCATCGCGCACAGGTCCGCCGCCGAGCAACCGGTGCCCATCGGATTGGTCGAGGTGTTGCCGGCATCGCGATCGCAGGTCGGCGTCGAGTGCAACACCCCGGCGACCTCGAACCCGCCGCCGCACGCGGCGATCTCCGGCCAGTCCTCCGTGGAGAGGAACCCCTCGCGCGTCAGGTCCGCGCAACCCACCGGGCTGCACCCGCCGACGCACCGCAGCTCGTCCGGCCCGTTGCACTCGTACGTGCCCCCGCAGCCGCCGCACGCCTGCCCCGGACTGTAGCGCAGCACCGTGCAGCCGCCGCAGGCGTTGCGGATCCCGCACCCGTCCCCGCCCTCGCTCATCTCCAGGCCGTAGCCGTCGGGCAAGGGCGAGTCGAGCGAGAGCCCGTCGGGACGCGCACCGGGATCGCCCGCGTCCGCGTCGCCGTCCGTGGCCTCGGGATGGTAGATGTCCGGCATGTAGTCGTCGGCCTCGCCGCCGGCGGAGCAACCACCGAGCACGACCAGCACGATCGCGAAGCACGCTTCCTTCACGCGTCGAAGTATACGAGGAAGGGGGGGATGTGCCAAGGGCGGGCACGTTGTTGGTTCTTGGTCGTTGGTCCGGCGGTGCCAGAGAGACGTACCGGGGCCTACGGAGTGACGGCGAAGTGGCGGAAGACCAGGTGCGCGGTTCCCAGGACCTCGCCCTGGACTGCCGTCACGACCGCGTAGCCGAGGTCGTCCGCGGCGGCCGCGAGCACCCAGCCCATCGTCGTGATTTCACCCTCGGCCAGCACGGGCGTGGCCGGCGTGACCACGTTGCCCCACGGGTCGAGCGTCAGCAGCATCACCGGTCCCCCCGGGGTCTCGTCGTCTCCGACGCCCTCCCACCACACGAGGGCGACGCCCGCGGGTCCCGCGGCCAGCGCGATGGCCGGCGCGGCGGTCGGGCCCATCGAGTCGCCGTCCGGGGTGATCGCGCGCGGAACGTGGGTGAGGATCTGGCGCGCGGGGAACCGGGGCGCACCGTTCGGGTCGACCGACGCGACCCAGACGTTGCGCACGAACGGGGGATCGGGGCTGACCGGGCGGGACTGCCAGGCGGTCCAGAATCCGCCCGGCGCCTCGCACATCACGCCGGCGGCGACGTCGTGCATCAGCGCGCCGCTCCACGATGCGACCCGGAGGTCGGCGTCGAGCACGACGACCTGGGTGCCGTCCCCGACGGCGAATCCGTCGCCCGCGGGCACCGCGGAGACGCACTCGGTCGCTTCGTCGAAGCTCAGCACGAGACTCCCGGCGGGAGCGCCGGCGTCCGTGAAGGCCTCGAACCGCCAGCCTTGCCAGTCCAGTACGAAGCGGGAGCTGACGGCGAGCCAGCGTCCGCTCGTCGCGGCGCCGCCGACCATGTCCGCGAGCGGGATCGGGCTTTCCTCGTGGGAACGGAGCGTCAGGAACTCCTCGAGGGCGGCTCCGTCGGAAGCGAACCGGCTGCGCTGGATGCCGTAGACGTAGGAGCCCGCGAGCATCCCGTACCCTTCGCCGGTCGCGAAGAACGCAAGCGACGGCAGCCCCCAAGGCGTCTCGTGCTCCCACGGACCGGCGATGGTGCGCCCGTCCCGGTCGAGGAATCGCACCCGGACGGCCTCGTACGGCTGATCGGCAGGGTAGGCCACCGCGAATCGTCCCCCGTTGGCCGCGAGCCCGAGCGGGTGGCAGTCGCGAAAAAAGCCGGACGACACCCGGAGGCTCACCTCCGAATCGTCGGTGATCGCCACCGGCGGCCCGCTGGGCGCAATCCGCGGGGCCGCGGGGTCGGGCGGCGGGTACTCGAACTCGTCGCCGCCGAGGCGGCAGTCCCAGCGACAGGCATCGTCGCGCCGGTCGCCGTCGTCGCACTCCTCCCCCGGATCAACGACCCCGTCGCCGCACACGGCCGGAAGCACCGCCGCCTCGGGCGGATCGGCCGCGTCGCCGGCCGCGTCCTCGCCGTCATCCTCGCGACCGTCGGCCGCGTCCTCCTCGCCGGCATCCAACCCCTCGCCCCCGGAATCGTCGTCCGCGCCCCCGTCCGGTCCAATCCCGTCCGGACGCGGCGCGTCGGCGTCGACGCCTCCGTCGCCCTCGGCGTTGCCCGTCAGGTTGATGCCGGAACACGCCGGGAGAGCAATGCAGACCAGCGCCAGGGCCGGGATGACGCGGTTCACGGCGCACCTCCCTCTTCGAGCGGAATCCAGTCGCCCTCGGGTCCCCCGAATGCTCCGACGTCGCTTCGCGTGCCGTCGGGATCGCTGAGCGACGGGTCGGGATCGCCCGCATCGATGGCGGCGGAGCCGGGGCCGAGGCGGTAGTCGTCGCCTCCGGCAAACAGCGGATCGGCCTCCGCATTGCCGTCGCCGACGCGGATCCCGTCTCCCCACACCGGCTCGGGGACGTCCCACCATGCGTTGTAGCGAAGCTCGGCGGAAGCCGTAAGCTCCGGGTGGACGGTGCCTACTGCGGCGGTGCCCGCGCCGCCGACGAACAGGTTCGAGTGGACGGCCCCGTAGGCCGAGTCGAACGCGAGGTGCGCGATGCCCCTCACGCTCGCGTTGTCGACGAACGTGTTGTTCCGCAAGTCCACGGACCCGCCGCCGCTCCGCGGGGAAACCCACACGGCGGAGAGGCACCAGCCGGAGCCCGGGGAGTCGCTGCAGCCGTTGCGCACGAAGAGGTTGTTGGCCACGAGGCCCTGGGACAGCTCCAGCGCCGAGGCGCCGCGGGCGGCACGGTTGTCGATGAACACGTTGTGCACGACGCGGGACCTCGGCCCGGCCTCCAACCAAACGGTCGGCGCTTCCGACATCACCCCGTTGTCGGCGAAGCGGCAATGCGCCAGTGAACCCACGTGCCCTTCCACGGCGCTGGCGCCGATGTGCGCGCCGTTGCGCAGGAACAGGCAGTCCTGCACGGTCGCGTCCTCGGTCCGCGCCCTCATCCACAGCGGCGCGCCCTCGCCGGCCTGGTTGTCCTCGATGCGGCAACGCTCCACCAGCACGTGCGCGGTGTCCACGGGACCATCGATGCACACCGTCCCGATCGCTCCCCAGGACGAGGGAGTGTCGCCGAGGACCTCGTTGCTCAGGAACCGCGAGTCGACGATGTCGACCGCGGCGGCGGTGACCGCGACGGCGCTGCACTGGGCGTCGGCGCGGCAGCCGGTCCATTCGGTGTCCTCCAGACGCAAGGAGCCGACCAGGGCGTCGAGGCACCCGCCGCTCGGGCCCCGGCCGTTGCGTACCGCAAGGTGACGCAGGACGAGGCTGCCCCCACCGCCGGCGGACAAGCCGATGCCGTCGCGCGCGTCCAGCTCGACCGGCCTCGCCTCCGCCGGATCGCCCTCGATGGTGAGGATCTCGCCCGCGGCCACCGCGATCTCGACCGCAGCCTCGAAGGGTGACTCGGGCGAGCTGTCGCGCAGGACGATGTGCGCGCAGGAGCCGCGGGCCTCGAGCGCACGGCGCAGGCCGACGAACGGGTTCTCGGCGGACCCGTCTTCCGGGCTGCCCGTGGCGGCGGGCACGACCCAGACGGGGCACGACGGTTCGGCGTCCGTGGCGGCTCCGTCGTCGCCCGCGCCGTCGGTCGCGTCGTCGCCCGATTCGCGGCCCTCGTCGGCGAACTCGTCCCCCAGGGCATCGGTATCGAAGGACGGACCGTCGGGCGGCAGGTCGCCGCCGTCGCCGCCGCGGTCGTCCGTGCGATCCGTCTCGACGCCGTCAAGCCCGTCGCCGCCGACCTCCCCGCTCGCATCCGAGCCCCCGTCCGAAGGCTCGGCCACGAGCAACGTCCTTGTGTCGCACCCGCCCGCGACGAGGACGACGGCCGCTGCCCATGCTGCGCATCGCGCGCCCATGCCTTCCCCGTTCAACGGAATCCTGATCATGGCGCCCCCTCGACCGTCCCGAGCAGCGCGTTCGCTTCGCCGGACAGGAGACTGTCCGGGTACGCCGCCAGGAACTCCTGCAGCGCGTCCACGGCCGCGGCGTCCCGCCCGAGAGCCCGCAGGGCCTGGATCCGGCCCCACGACGCCTCCTCGGCGAGCGCCCCGGTCGCCGCCCGCGCCAGGTAGGTCTCGAATGCCCGCAACGCTCCCACCGCGTCGCCCAGGTGTTCCAGCCGGAGCGTGCCCAGCGGCACCAGCGCAACGCGCGCCTCCCCGGTGGACGGGAATCGCGCGACCAGTTCCTCGTAGGCCGTCTCGGCACCGCTCCAATCGGCGCCGGCGCGCCGGCGGCGGGCCTCCTCCAGCAGGACGGCCGGCGTCGGTTCCGGCGCGGTCGGCGCCGGCGGCGCGGCGCCGGTGGGCACCGCCTCGACAACGTGCCGAACAGGCGTCGCCAGGACGGCGGAATCGACAAGGGCTGATCCGGACGCCGTGCGCGCCGGCTCGGTCGGAGCCGACGCTGCCGGCGGCGCGACCGGCACGGCCAGTTCGCTCGACTCGGTCGGCCCGTCGAGCACGTAGCGGCGCACGAACGGTCCGGGCGCCCGCACCTCGACGCGCTCCCGGACCGACCGGCCCGCGGAATCACGAACCTCCACGGCGTGTACGCCGGCTGCGACCAGAGCGGTGATCGGCGCGGGACCCAGCGTTCTGTGGTCCACGACGACTTCCGCCCCGGCCACCGCGCTGGAGATGTCCAGCAGCACCGGCTGCTCTCCGGCCGCGTGGGCGAACCAGTCCGCGAGCCGCAGATCGCGCTCGGCTTCCGGAGGGGTCAACGATCGTGGACCGCCGCCGGTCAGCAGGATGGCGTGGGAGGCAATCACGCGGCGCGCGACCGGCGGGTGGCCCGCGACCTCGACGGAGCCGTCGAGCACCCGCACCTCGACGTCTCGCTCGACCAGCTCCACGGCGAAGACCGTTCCGGTCACCTCCACCCGACCGGCCGGGGTGCTCACGACGAACCGGGCTCCGGGCCGGAGCCCGTGCGCGTCCACCACCAGCCTTCCTGACTCGAGGCCGATGCCGCACGCGCCGGCCGAGTCGGCCTGCACTCGCACCCGCGTGGCCGCATCGAGGAACAGGTCAACGCCTCCGCAGGTCCGCAGGGCGGCTCGTCCGCGTCCAACCTCGACTGCGGTTCTGTACGCGGGCTCGTCACCGGCGCGGGCCGGGCCGTCCGAGGTGCGTACCTCGCCGGCGACGAGGAAGAACCGCGGCGGCTCGGGAGCCGGGTCGCCCGACTCGCCGCCTCCGGCCGCCAGAAGCACTCCGGCGAAAACGGCGGCGACGACGACGGCCGTCGCCAGCGCCGCGAAAGTCCACCGCATCCGCCGTGCCGAGGATTCCCGGTGGAGCACGGCGTCGATCCAACGCTCCCGGCTCTCGCGATCCAACGTCGGGGCCGGACCCGGCCCGCCCAGCCCGACGGTCGCGGCGACGATCGCCGCGTCCGTGGCGCACGTCGGGCAGGAGCCGAGGTGCGTCCGCAGCACCTCGGTTTCCTCCCCGCACAGCGAGCGTCCCGCGGCCTTCTGTGCCGCCAGTTCCGTGCAGAGTTCGCAATCGTCCGGCGCGAGGCGTGCGGATGTCATGGCACTCCCTCCCTGAAAGCATCCCGAAGGACCGGATCCTCCAGGATGGCCCGTCGCAACTCCTCGCGACCGACGCGCAGGCGGTCCTTGGCGGTGTTCAGCGGCACGCCGGTCTGCTCCGCGGTCTCCTTGAGCGTGTGCCCCAGGACAAGACGAAGGACGACCGTCACGCGACGGTCGGCGGGGAGGCGGTCGAGGCACCGAACCAGGCGGCGGCGGATCAGCGGGCCGTCGCCGAAGCCCGCCGGCACCGCGTGCTGGACCGGTCCATCTCCGAGATCCGCCCTGCCGAGGCGCCGCTCGCGACGCGTGAAGGCAACGGCCGTACGAACGGCGATGCGCGCAGCCCAGACGGCCAGCGGCCCGTCGCCCCGGAACGTCCCTATCCGACGCAGGATCTGGACCATCGCGATCTGCGCGGCATCATCCGCGTCGGGATCGTTCCGAAGAACGTACCGCGACGTGTTCCGTACGCAGTCCATCAGACCGTCCACCAGCGCCCGTCTGGCCGCGGGATCGCCGGCCGCCGCCGCGCGCGCCAACCGCGTCTCGGCCACGCATTTCGGCTCCTGCCCGCCGGCGACATCTTCGGAACCCATCGATCCTCTCAGAGCGCACCCGACGGCAAAACGGGTGGAGCGAATCCCCCAAGATCGTCGTTTCAGCTCAACAGGTCCACCGCGAACCCGAGGGACAGCCGCGGACATACGAACCACGACTCGAGCAGTACGACGCGACCCGTTCCCGTGTCGGCCGCGTACCGCACGTTGCCCACGAACGCGTCGAAGCCGCCGTCCAGGAACACGCGCCACGGACCGCCAAGCCGAAGGCTGCCGTGCACCAGGACCCCGACGCCGCCGATCCAGGCGTCCTCCGGAACCCTGGCCGTCATCGATGACGTCCGGACCGTCGCGCGGCGCGTCAGGAAGTCGAACACGCCCGAGACGCTCGCACCAAGTGCCCAATCGCCCAGCGGCCATCGAAAGCGCGCGCCAAGCTCCATCGGGTGCCGGCTCACATCCAGGTCGACCCCGCCGCCGGAGACGGACACGTCGGTCAGGATCCGGTACGCCGCGAAGATGGACCAGTTCTCGTGGACTCGGAATGCCACTCCCGTGCTCATCCCCTCCTGCACGGGCGCCTGTTCGGAGAAGAAATCGAGCGCCACGCCGACCTGGAGTGCGAGCCACGGTGACGAATCCTGGCGTCCGCCGGCCGGGTCAGGCGGGGTTGCGGACGGCCCGTCGCCGGTGGCAGGCGTCAAGATCTCGCCCGGCGCGGCGGTGGGACCCGGCCCGGCACCGGCCGGACCCACTGCCGGCACCTCGACGGCTCCAACCGGTTCGGCCGCCGGCGGGGTCGCAAGCTCGACGCCGAGCGTCCCGCCGGCCAGGATGGCCCGGGTCAGGCTTCGCACGATGATCGCGACCGATTCGATGCGCTCGGCTTCGTCCGCCGCCCCCACCGCTCGGACCAGCACCCGGCTCCCCTCCCCTTCGCAGACGTACACAAACACGTGTTCGGGGAGCGAGAGGTCGAACCAGAAGACCGCGCCGACTGCCGTCCGCTCGGCGACTTCTGCCGCGAGCGCGACCTGCGCGGGCAAACTCGCGGGAAAGCTCTCAACGCGTTCAACCACGAGGTCGGCGCCGACATCGGCCAGGTGGGCCTGAATCGCGGCCACGAGGGCCGTTGGCGCGTCGCCGTCTGCCGCGGGGACGACCAGGACGGCGATCGCGGCCGCCGCATCGTCCACGGCGGCCGCCGCACGTGCCGCCGGTGCAGCAACGAGCAGGCCGGCGAGCAGGGCCATTCCCGGGTGACTCCGCGCAAGCCTTCTCTCGTGCCGGTCCAGAGGTGCCGCCGCCACGATCCCCGCCCAAGACCATCCTGAAATCCCGCCCGAACGCACGGTCGTAAGGCTGCCCTCGGCCGCGGCCGCCGTCAAGGACGACAGGACCACAGGACGACAGGCCGACAGGCCCCGTTGACATCCACCGGCCCGGATGGTGAAGTCCATCGGCCCGCAGGAGCGCGCTCCGGCGCTCGAAGGGAACCCGATGGACGGCTCCGCACGCACGATTCCCGTGGCGCTTTCCGCCCGCCACGTGCACCTCTCGCAGGCTCACGTCGAGGTTCTGTTCGGCAAGGGACACGCCCTCGCGCCGCTCACCGACCTGTCGCAGCCGGGCCAGTTCGCGGCTCGCGAGACCGTCGAAATCGTCGGCCCCAAACGCTCGATCCCGGGCGTCCGCGTGCTCGGCCCCGCCCGACCCGCGACCCAGGCCGAGCTGTCCTTCACCGATGGCATCGTCCTGGGCGTCAACCTGCCGCTCCGCCTCTCCGGCGACACGGCCGGGACCCCCGGCGCACACCTCCTCGGGCCGCGGGGCGCCGTGAAGCTCGCCGAGGGCCTGATCGTCGCCGCTCGCCACGTCCATTGCTCGCCCGACGACGCCAAGCGGCTAGGCCTCGCCGATCGGCAGAAGGTCTACGTCCGCGTCCCCGGCGCGCGGGGCGTTTGGTTCGACGAGGTCGTCGTTCGGGTCGACCCGAGCTTCCGCACCGAGCTGCACCTCGATACCGACGAGGGAAACGCGGCCGGCGTGCACGCCGGGGACGTTGTCGACGTCGTCGCCAGCCTCTGCCGCGACGCGTGCCGACAGGAGGGTTGCCCCATCGCTCCGGATGTCCAGGACGGCACCTCGCAGCCGTATTGCGATTTCACGCGGCGCACCGCGAGCTTCTTCCGGGGTTGAGGCGGGCGCCATGAGCGAAACAACGGACCTCGAAAGCCTCGTACGCGCCGTGACCGACCTCGTGGTCGCCCGCCTGGGGGGCGGGGCCGCACGCCACGGGCTGCAGGCTTCAGGCTACAGGCTACAGGCTCCGGGCCGGCCGGATGAAGCAACCCCTGTGCGCGCCGGCAATGCCCGCGGCGACGTGTTCGTCCTGCTGCCCGTCGCCCCCGCTCGCCCTGAAGACCTCGCACGTCGCCTCGAAGAGCTGGGACGCCTCGGTTGGCGCGTGCGCGGCTCGGCCGCGCCGGAAGCGCGGGCCGCGATGGAACACGCCGGGCTCTCGAGCCACGTCGCCCTCGCGCCGCTCGACCCCGGCCACCGCGATCCCGCGGACCCGCCCGGCCGGCCGGCCCGGCACGAGGTCGTCGTGCTCGGCTCGCTCGGCTTCGCCTTCGCCCGCCGCCTCGCCGCGCTCGACGACGACGACCCGTTCGTGCGCCGGATCGCCCGCGCGCTGCTCGACGGACGCAAGGTCCTGGCGCTGGGCGACGACCTCGCGCCGGCGCCGGCCGCCGCCGGCGGAACGGCGGCGCACGAGGCCGCGGACGTCCTGCAGCGGCTCGAGCGGCTGGGCCTCGAGGTGCACCGGACCGCGGAGTTGGAAGGCGTCCTGGCGCGGCTGACCGACGCGGGCGCGACGGTCGCGCGGGCCGCCGGCGGACTGCTCACCGAGGCCGAGGTGGTCCGGCTGCGGGAAGCCGGCGAGACGCGGCTCGTGCTGGCCCCGCACACGATTGTCACGCCGCTCGCGCGGTCCAAGGCCGCCGAGCTGGGTCTGACGCTGGAAGAGGGAGGCTAGGATGTTCCTCGCACGCGTGATCGGCAGCGTGGTCAGCACTCGCAAGAGCGAAAAACTCGTCGGCGCCAAGCTGCTGATCGTCGACCCCGTGGACTTCGCCCACCAGAAGGGCGAAGGCAAGCCGCTCGTCGCCGTCGACTCGGTCGGCGCCGGCGAAGGCGAGATCGTCCTCGTCGTCCAAGGCTCCTCCGCCCGCCTCACCGAGGCGTCCAAGGACACGCCGACCGACGCGACGATCATGGCCATCGTGGATTCCCTCGAGTTCGACGGACGCCGCACGTTCACGAAGTGACGGCCGGGGAGGAAGACGACCCATGCCGGTCCCGATCGACGAAGGACAGCTCGCCAGGATCGTGGAAGACGTCGTGCGCAAGATGCGCGCGACGGGGCCCTTCGACTCGCCCGTTGCCGCGCCGGACGCGGCATCGGGCTCGCTCAGGGCGCCTTCGGCGACGGACGCCGAAGGCGGCGGGATTTTCGCCACGGTCGACGAGGCGGTGAAGGCGGCGCGGGAGGCCTACGGCGAGTTCAGCCTGGTCAGCCTGGAACGTCGCAAGGGCTTCATCGAGGCGATGCGGAAGGCGGCGGTCGATGCCGCCGAACGCCTCGGACGCGATGCCGTCGCCGAAACCGGGCTGGGGCGCGTCCCGCACAAGATCCAGAAGATCCTGCTCGCGGCGACCAAGACCCCGGGCGTCGAGGATCTCGAGCCGCACGTCTACACCGGCGACAACGGCCTCACGCTGGTCGAGCCGGCGCCGTGGGGCGTCGTCGGCTCGATCACGCCGACCACGAACCCGGCCGAGACCATCGTCAACAACGCCCTCTCCGCCGTGTCGGCGGGCAACGCGGTCGTCTTCCACCCGCATCCGTCCGCGAAGGGCGTGAGCAACCTCGCCGTGCGCACCCTCAACCGCGCCATCCACGGCGCGGGCGGACCTCGCACCCTGCTCTGCTCGATCGCCTCCCCGACCCTGGAGACCTCGGCCGCCCTCATGCAGCACCCCGGCATCCGCATCCTGGTCGTCACCGGCGGCGGCGAGGTCGTCCGCCTCGCGATGCGCAGCGGCAAGAAGTGCATCGCCGCCGGCCCGGGCAACCCCCCCGTGATCGTCGATGACACCGCCGACCTCGCCAAGGCCGCGCGCTCCATCGTCGATGGCGCCAGCTTCGACAACAACGTGCTGTGCACCGCCGAGAAAGAGGTCCTCGTCTTCGAGCACGTCGCCGACCGCCTCATCTCCGAAATGCAGAGCTGCGGAGCATTGCTCGTCGCCGGCGCCGCGCTGGAACGGCTCCTCGCACAGGTCGTCGTCCCCGGCGAGCCCTTCCCGCACCCCCACGGCGACTACCCGCACCCCAACAAGGCCTTCGTCGGCAAGGACGCCTCCGTGCTCCTCGCCGCCGCCGGCCTCCAGGCCTCGCGCGACGTGCGGCTGCTCATCGCCGAGGTGCCCTTCGAGCACCCCCTGGTGCAGGGCGAGATGCTCATGCCCCTCCTGCCCATCGTCCGCGTCAAGGACCTGGACGACGCCCTGGCCAAGGCGCTCGTCGCCGAGCACGGCTACCGGCACTCGGCCGTCATGCACTCGGAGAGCGTCAGCCGCCTCACGCGCGTCGCGCGCGAGATCGAGACCACCATCTTCACCAAGAACGCACCGTCGTACGCCGGGCTCGGCTACGGCGGCGAGGGCTACTGCACGCTGAGCATCGCCGGGCCGACCGGCGAGGGTTTGACCTCGGCGCGCAGCTTCACGCGCCAGCGCCGCTGCGTGCTGGTCGGCGGCTTCCGCATCCTGTAGGAGGAGCTTTGGGCGAGCCGTCCCGCGACCTGATCCTCTCGCGCATCCGCGCGGCCGGCGTCGTCGGCGCGGGCGGTGGAGGATTCCCCACCCACGCCAAGTTCGACGCGCGGGTCGAGGTCGTGCTCGCCAACGGCGCAGAATGCGAGCCCCTCGTCAAGGTCGACCAGCAGGAGATGGCAAACCGCCCGGACGAGGTCGTCCGCGGCCTCGAGCTGGCCATGGCCGCCACCGGCGCGGCGCGCGGCATCGTCGGCCTCAAGGAGAAGTACCACGACGCCATCGCTGCCCTGGACGGCGCGATCCGGCGCCGCCGCCTCCAGGACCGCGTCTCCCTCTTCCCGCTCGGCAACTTCTACCCCGCCGGGGACGAGTTCGTGCTCGTGCGCGAGGCGCTGGGCCGCATCATCCCCGAGTTCGGCCTGCCGCTCCACGTCGGGGCAGTGGTGAGCAACGTCTCGACGCTGCTCGACGTCTCCGCCGCCGTCGACCACGAACGGCCGGTCGTCTCGCGACTGGTCACGGTCGCCGGCGCCGTGCGCTCGCCCGGCACCTTCCGCGTGCCGCTCGGCACCCCCGTCTCCGCTCTGGTGACCGCCGCGCGCGGCGCGACCGAGCCCGCCGTGCGCCTCGTCGTCGGCGGCCCGATGATGGGCTCGCTGGCCCCGGACGCCGACGCTCCCGTGGTCAAGACCACGAGCATGCTGCTGGTCCTGCCGCTGCGGCACGCCGTCGTCCAACGGCGGCTGCGCGACGCCCGGCGCCAACTCCACCTCACCCGCGCCGCCTGCCTCAAGTGCATGATGTGCACCGAGGTCTGCCCGCGGAACTCGCTGGGCCACCGCCTCTTCCCCGACCGCCTGATGCGCAGCCTCGCCGCGGGGGTCGGCGAGGATACGGCCGCGTTCGCCGGCGCGTACCTTTGCTCCGAATGCGGCCTGTGCGCCGTCTACGGCTGCATCCAGAACCTCGACCCCGCCTGGGTGAATCGCGAGATGAAGCGCCGCCTGACCGCCGCCGGGGTCCCGCGGCCTGCCCCGCCGGGTCCGGGCGAGCGCCGCGACGGACCGCTGCGCCGCGTCCCGCAGCCCCGCCTCCTGGCGCGACTGGGCCTGACCCCCTACGACCGGCCCGCGCCGCTCCGCCCGTTCGAAGCGGCAGTTGCGAGGCTCGTCGTGCCGCTCAAGCAGCACGCCGGGGCGCCCGCGTCGCCCGTCGTCAAGGTCGGCGCACGCGTGAGGGAAGGAGACGTCCTGGGGGAGATCCCGGAGAAATCACTCGGCGCACGCGTGCATGCGGGCGCCGCCGGCACGGTCGTCGCCGTCGACGAGCGGGCCGTCACGATCGAGGTGGGGTGAAGCGTGCAGTCGCTGAGCTGTCCCGATCCGACGCTGGAGAAGACCGAGGTCGAGCGGACGCGCCTGGACCCGCTGGCCGTGGGCTGCGTGGAGTCGACGAGCATCGCGCGCGGAATCGAAGCCGCCGACGCGATGCTCAAGGCGGCCAAGGTGCGCCTGCTCGCCGCCAGTCCCGTCTGTCCGGGAAAGTACGTGATCATGGTCGGAGGGATGGTGGCCGAGGTCGAGGCCTCCGTACGCGCGGGAGAGGCCGCCGCGGCCGACACGCTGTGCGACGCCATCATCATCCCCAACGTGCACCCGCAAGTCTTGGACGCGTTCTCGGCCACGACCGCGCCCGAGAAGGTGGAAGCGATCGGGGTCATCGAGACCTTCAGCTCGCCGTCGGTGGTGCTCGCCGCCGATCAGGCGGTGAAGACCGCCGCCGTGCAGCTCCTCGAGATCCGCATGGCGCGGGCCCTCGGGGGCAAGGCGTACGTGATCTTCACGGGCGAGGTCGCGGCGGCGAAGGCGGCGCTGGAAGCGGGCGCGAAGGCCGGGGCGCAGAACGGACTGATGCTGGCGACGACGCTGATCCCGGCGCCACATCCGGACCTGGTCGAGAAGCTCTTGTAGGGCGGGAGCCGTGATGGACGAAGCGCTGGGCATGATCGAGACGCGCGGGCTGGTGGCGGCCGTGGAAGCCGCCGATGCCGCCCTCAAGGCCGCCGACGTGCGGCTCGAAACCAAGGCGCACTCCGGCGCCGCCCGGGTGACGATCCTGCTGCGCGGCGACGTCGCCGCGGTGCAGGCCGCTGTCGAGGCCGGGGCACTGGCCGCGCGGCGAGTCGGCCGGCTCATCGCGGTCCACGTCATCCCCCGCCCCGCTCCGGAGGTCGAGTCGATCCTCGGCGGACCGCCGACGGGTGGCGGCACCGGCGGGCAAGGCGCGGCCTGCGTCGTCGAACGAAGGCCGCAGGCGGACTCGGCGGCTTTTCCGGGCGTTCGCGCAAAGGACGCAAAGGACGACTCAAAGGGCGCAAAGAGGGGGGGAACCCTGTGAGGCTCGCGCGCGTCATCGGAACGGTGGTCTCCTCCGTGCAGGACCCCCGGTTCGACGGCCAGAAGCTGCTCCTGGTCCAGCCCGTCGACGACCATGCGAACCCCGTGGACCGGACGCTCCTGGCCGTCGATGCCGCGCAGGCCGGCGTCGGCGACTACGTGCTCGTCGTCCAGGAAGGCAAGAGCGCGCGGGCGGTCATGGGCGTCGCCGACGCGCCCTGCGAGGCGATCATCGTCGGCGTCGTGGATCACGTGCAGACCGGCGGCGAACAGCGCGCCCTGACGCCGCCCCCGACGACGGCTGCGACCGGGGACGTTTCTTCCCGGCCGGTAGGGGCGCCACGTAGCCGGCCCGAAGGGCCGGCGAGTGCGCCCGAGGGCCCGGCAGGCTCCCCGACCACGACCACGACGACGAAGGCGAGGATGAGGTAGAGAATTGACCGATCTCCGTGCCAGGGTCGAACGGGTCGTGCGCGAGGTGGTGGCCGAGCTGACCGCCTCCGGCGCGTTGCGCCCGGGCCCCGCGCCGGAAACCGTCGGATCCCGCACGCCGCTCGTCGCCGCGAACTGGAAGATGCACAAGACCGCCGCCGAGGCGCGGACGTTCGTCGCGAAGCTGCGGCTCTCCGACGGCGTCGAAACCGTGCTGTGCCCGCCGGCCGTCCTGCTGCCGGTGCTCGCCGCAGCCCTCCCCCCGGGAAACCCCGT
Source organism: Deltaproteobacteria bacterium (assembly GCA_016218815.1). Lineage (GTDB taxonomy): Bacteria > Myxococcota_A > Polyangia > DRWM01 > JAAZOP01 > JAAZOP01. The sequence goes on along the minus strand of JACRCX010000049.1, from coordinate 23,431 downwards.
GCGCCTTGGCGCCCAGAACGTCCACTTCGAGGCGCAGGGCGCGTTCACCGGCGAGCATTCGTGCGCCATGCTGCGCGACGCCGGCGCGACCTACGTCGTCGTCGGGCACTCGGAGCGCCGCTCGCTCTTCGGCGAGACCGACCACGACGTGGCGCGGAAGGCCGCCGCCGCGCTGCGCGCCGGGCTGCGGCCGATCGTCTGCGTCGGCGAACGCCTGGCGGAGCGCGAGTCGGGGGCCACCTTCCGCGTGCTGCGGGCGCAGCTCACCGCGTCCCTCGCCGGGCTGGGACTGCCGTCACCGGATCCCGCGACGCTGGTCGTCGCGTACGAGCCGGTCTGGGCGATCGGCACGGGCCGCAACGCCACGGCCGCCCAGGCGCAGGAGGCGCTGGCGTTCCTGCGCGATCGGCTCGCCGAGCTGTTCGGCCACGCCTGGACGCGCGGGGTGCGGTTGTTGTACGGCGGCAGCGCGACGGCGAAGAACGCGCCGGAGCTGGCCGCGCAGCCGGACGTGGACGGGTTCCTCGTCGGCGGCGCAAGCCTCGACCCCGCCGCCTTCGGCGCCATCCTCGCGGCGACCGCCGCCGCGCGGCGCGGGCGGGAGGCCGGGTGATGAAGGGGAGGCATGTCTCGGTACTCAGTTCTCGGTTCTCAGTCGGACGAGATCCGGGAACGGGTCCGGACTGAAAACGGATGACTGAAAACCGAAAACTGAGAATCTTCCTCGGCGCCGACCACGGGGGCTTCGCGCTGAAGGAACAGCTCAAGACCTGGTTGCTGCAGCGCGGCCACGATGTCGGCGACTTCGGGACCCATTCCACCGACGTCGTGGACTACCCGGACCTCGCCCTCCTGGTCGCCCAGGCCGTCGTCGGCAACCGGGCCGGTGGCGGCGACGCGGTCGGAATCGTCATCGACAGCATCGGACAGGCCAGCGCCATCGCCTGCAACAAGGTGCCGGGCATCCGCGCCGTGCCGGGCTACGACCTGTTTGCCGTGCGCTCCAGCCGCGAGCACAACGACGCCAACGTGCTCTGCCTCGGCGGCCAAGTCCTCGGCCCCGGCCTCGCGCAGAGCCTCGTCGAGGCGTGGCTCGACACGCCGTACGCGGCCGGCCGGCACAAGACGCGCGTGGACAAAATCGCGGCGATCGAGCGCCGCTTCGCGAAAGGTTGACCATGCAGCTCGGACGGGTCGTCGGTCAGGTCGTCGCGTCGGTCAAGGACCCGTCGCTCGAGGGCCACCGCCTGCTCATCGTGCAGGGCCTTGATGAAATGGGCGGAGCCGTTGGAAATCCGTTCGTGGCGGTCGACGCCGCCCGTTGCGCCGGACCCGGAGACGTGGTCTACCTCTGCCTCAAGCGGGACGCGGCGATCGCTCTGGGCGACAAGCCTCCGGTCGACGCCGCCATCCTGGGTTACGTGGACGAGGTCGCCGTGGAGACGGAACCCGGCGGCCCGGTACGGATCGTGGAACGGATGGACGCGCGGCAGGGTCGCTGACCCCCGCGCCCGAACCGAACGAAGGAGGACGAACGTGGAGAAGGAAGCTCTGGGCATGATCGAGACCAAGGGGCTCGTGGGCGCGATCGAGGCGGCCGACGCCATGGTCAAGGCCGCGAAGGTGACGCTGATCGGCAAGGAGTTCGTCGGCGGCGGCTACGTCACCGTCATGGTCCGCGGCGACGTCGGCGCCGTCAAGGCCGCCGTCGAGGCGGGCGGCGTCGCGGCCAAGAAGGTCGGCGAGCTGCTCTCCGTGCACGTGATCCCGCGGCCCCATGCCGAGGTCGAGGGGATCCTGCCGAAGCTCGAGAAGTAGCGGATGGCCGGGGCGCCGGGCGCGGCCGCGGGGCCGCGCGGGCTGCGGCCCGGACGGAAGCAACCACCGATGGACACAGATGAACACAGATGGGCTCCGCCCTGAACTCGACCGGCGGGGATGGTAGGCACCGACCGACGGGACGGGGCTGAGGGGCAGACATGAACACGGACAGGGGCGACCCATGAGTACGGATGACGTCGTACGCCGCATCGCAGAAGAGGTTCTACGGCGCCTGACCGTCCCGACCGGCGCTCCGGCGGGCGCCGCCGCGGCGATTCCCGGACCGGCGGCCGCCGCGGGAATCGACAGACGTAACGTGCTCGTGCTGCTCACGGGCGGCGACCGCCGACTGGACGAAGCGCTGGTCCAGGTCGGACGCCTTGCCGACCGCGCGCGCTCGCTCACCGTCGTCCTCTCCCCGACGGCACAGAGGCGGATCGGGGTCCCCGCGGTGCGTCGCGCCGCCCCCGGCGCGAACGTCGTCACCGACGGCGACCCCGAGAAGCTGCTCGACGGCGTCGACCTCGTCTTCCTGCCGAACCTCTCGCTCAACGCCGCTGCCAAGATCGGCGGCCTCATCCCCGACAGCCTGGTCTGCATCACCGCCGTCCGCGCCCTCTTCCTGGGACTGCCCGTCGTCGCCGCCAAGGACTCGCTCTTTCCCGACGGCATCTCCCCGGAACAAGTGCCCGCCGGCATCCACACTCGCGTGGAGCGGCGGCTGGAAGAGCTGGCTGCCCTGGGCGTCACCGTCGTCGACGTCGACCACTTGTCGGACGAACCCGTCGTCGGATCCCGGAGTCCATCCCTTCTTCTCAGTGCCCCTCAGCGCCCTCAGCGCCTCAGCGGTCAGTCGGTCTCAGCGCCCTCAGCCCCCTCAGTGCCCTCCTGCTCCGAATGTGACGGCTGCGGCCACTGCGTGGAGAAAAAGCCGCAGGCGGTCGGCGCGCTCGTCTCCTCCGGCGCGGACCGCATCGGCGCTGCCGTCGGCGCGACCCCGGGCTCGGGCGATCTGGCGCGGTTCATCGACCACACCCTCCTCAAGCCCGACGCGACCGAGGCCGAGGTGCGCAAGCTCTGCGAGGAGGCGCGCAAGCACACGTTCGCCTCCGTCTGCATCAATCCCTCGTGGGTCGCCCTGTGCGCCAAACTCCTGGCCGGCTCTCCCGTCAAGGTCTGCACGGTCATCGGCTTCCCGCTGGGCGCGACGACGCCCACCGCGAAGGCCGTCGAGACCCGCGACGCCATCGCCAACGGCGCCGCCGAGATCGACATGGTGATCAACGTCGGCGCGCTGAAATCGGGCGACGACGACCTGGTCTGCCGCGACATCGAAGGCGTCGTCCAGGCCGCCCGCGGCGCCGCGATCGTGAAGGTCATCCTGGAGACCGCGCTCCTCACCCGCGAGGAGAAGATCAAGGCCTGCCTCCTGGCCAAACGCGCCGGCGCCGACTTCGTCAAGACCTCGACCGGGTTCTCCAGCGGCGGCGCCACCGTCGAGGACATCGCGCTCATGCGCGAAACCGTCGGCCCCGCCATGGGCGTCAAGGCCTCGGGCGGCATCCGCGACACCGCTACCGCCGCCGCCATGGTCGCCGCCGGCGCCACCCGCATCGGCGCCTCCGCCTCCGTCGCCATCGTCACCGGACAGAAGACCGCGACCAAGGGTTATTAGTTATTGGTTATTGGTTGTTGGTCCGGAGGTGCGGAGCCGGGGACGTGACGGCTACGGCTCCAGCTCGGCGCTCGTGAAGGTCTCGTCCCCCACGACGGCCTCGACGACGACCCGCAAGCCCACGGGCAGCTCGATCGTCCGCCCCTCCACCGTCGTGCCCGTCAGCGCGCGGATCTCCGTCTCCACCAGCGCCGGAACCGCGTCGCCGCCCGACCTTCCCAGCCGCACGCGCAGCGCGGGTGCGGACGCGCCCTCCACCTCCACGCGGATCTCCACGCGCACGAACCGCTCCGTGACCCGCTCCAGAACGACCTCCGCCGCGAAACCCTCCCGCGGGACGGGCCAGACGATGCGGCGAATGGCGAGCGGCTCGGGCGGCGGCAGCGTCGAGCCGTCGGCGAAGACGTAGCAGGCCGCCTCCGCGTCCCAACGGATGCCCAGCCCCGCGACCTCCTCGCGCAGCGCGCGCCAGCGCGGCTCCACCGCTCCGCTCGTCGAAAAGCGCTCGCCGTACACGTCCTCCTCCTTGCGCAGCACGTCGTCCAGCAGGAGCAGCGCCTGGTTGACCAGGAACGACGGCCCGGGGACGCATGGCTCGCCACACGCCGCCGTCGCCCAGACGGACAGTGGCCGCAGCGCCTCTTCCAGCGCCCCCAGCGGATCGTCCGCGGGCCGCAGCGGCGCCGCGCGGATCGCCCCGTGCTCGCGGTAGTACTCGACGTGCTGCCCGGGCGGCTGCGCCTCGCCGCCCAGCATGTACCCCCGCACCGCAAGGAAAGGGATGTCCCCCGCGAACAGCAGCGGGAACCGCGGCAAGAGGCCGGGATCCTCGGGCGCCGGCGGCGAAGGCGCGCCGACCAGCATCGGCGGCAGGCCGCCCTCCGCCTCCGGCACGTCGAACAGCGTCCGCAGGACGAGCAGCGTCCCTTCGTAACCGCCGTCCTCGTACGGCGAGACCACGCGGAGGTACTCGGAAATGGCCGCCAGCGCCCGCTCCTTGCCCAGCGGCTGCAGCGCGTTCACCGCGCGGATCAGCGGACGCGGATCGAACTGGGCGCCCTCGTTGTACGACGGCACGGCGTCGAGCAGACCAAGCAGCCCGCGCAGCTCCGTCTCGTCGAAGAGCGCCGGGGCCGGCGGCGTCCCCGAATTCCCGAACAGCCACTGCACGATCCCGTCGTCGCCCATGTAGACGACCCCCAGCGTCGCGCAGCCCAGGTGCTCGCTCGCGCCGTACCGCCAGACCTCCTTCACTCCCTCCGCACCGACGCCGCCCGGGTCGCTCTCCGTGCGCACGTCGTCGGGCGCGCCGAGCAGCCGGCGCACGTCCGCCTCGGGCGTGCCCTCGCGGACTTCCGCCATGGCGCGTGCGAACTCGGCACGCGACGCCCCGGCGCCCGGCGAGGCGACCGCTCCCGCGGGCGAGACCGCTCCCTCGCCCCGACCGTCGGTCGCGGGCGCGGCGCTCGGGCCGCGAGAGGCGCACGCCGGCAGGACCACGGCCGCCGGCAGCGCGGCCAGGAGCCTGAGCCAGGGAGTCCGGCGCCTCGGGCACGGCTTGCCGCCGGCGGGACGAGGCGGCCTCCGGGGCACGAGCCGGCCGGGCGCCCCGGGGATCGGTCGGCGGTCGAGGATGGTGCGATTCATGTGATGTCCTCCCTCCCTCCGTGCGGAGCGGGCGCATCCTACGTCCGGGACGGCGGTCGGATCCGAAACCGAATTGCCTCGGGCCGGCTAATGCCCTACGACCCGACCTGCGGGTCTCCGGTCCGCGGAGCGCGTCGCGGCCCGGTGGGCGGCCGCGCGACGGAGGTGGCCCAATGGGCGCGAGCGGCAACGATATCTCGGGAGTCAGGACCGTCGGCGTGTTCCTCGCCGGGCGGGCCTGCTCGGACACCCTCTTCCACATGGTCGCCGGCGCCTACGGCCACCCTGCGATCACCGAGGAACGAGCGGCCATGTCGTTCGCGGGCGGGATCCTGCAGCACGGCTACCAGTGCGGCATGATCTGGGGCTCCGCGCTCGCCGCAGGTGCCCAGGCGCATCGGCGCTTCGGTCCGGGCCCCCGAGCCCAAGCCGCGGCCGTGACCGCCGCGGCCAAGGCCGTGGAGTCCTTCCGCTCCCTGAACGACGGCCGCCGGGACTGTTTCGACATCACCGAGCTCGACGAGACGTCGTCGAAGATGCGAGATGGCGACCTACTTCCTCCTCAAGGGCGGAACCATCGGCTGCTTCCGCCGGGCCGCACGCTACGCGCCGGCCGCCTTCCGCGCGATCGAATCGGCGTTCTCCGCGGACGCCGCCGCGTCGCCCCCGCCCGTCGTGAGCTGCGCGGCATTCCTGGCGGAACGGATGGGCGCCTCGGACCTTCACCAGACCATGGTCTCGGGGCTTGCCGGCGGCATCGGCCTCAGCGGCGGCGGCTGCGGGGCACTCGGCGCCGCGATCTGGCTTGCGGGGATGGACGTCCTGCGACAGCACGGCGGCAAGCTCGCCTTCAAGGACCCGAAGACGACGGAAGTCCTCGAACGCTACCTCAAGGCCGCCGAGTACCGTTTCGAGTGCTCCGAGATTGTCGGGCGGAACTTCCACGACGTCGGCGACCACGCCGCCTGGGTCCGCGGCGGCGGCTGCGCCCGGATCCTCGACGCGCTGGCCGCTGGGTGATCGGTCCGAGGGTCGGCCGACGCTGACTGGCTTGAGGATTCAACGCTGCGTTCAGCCCCGCGGCACAGGTGCCGAAGGCGGTCGCGCGCGCCGCCGGCGGGGCCAGAGCCACGAATGCCGCCCGAGCAGGTGCAGAATTGCGGGGACCAGCATCATGCGGACCAGGGTGGCGTCCAGGGCGACGGCGACGGCCAGGGCGAAGCCCATCTCCTGCATCGGCCGCAGCGAGCCGGAGAGGAAGGCGGCGAAGGTGATCACGGCCACGAGCGCGGCGTTGGTGATCGTCCCGCCGGTCCGAGAGAGACCCTCGGCGATGGCCTCCCGGTGCGCGGCGTTGAGGACCGCCGGCGCGTCGCCGGGACGCGTGTGCGCGACGTACTCCTCGCGGATGCGCGAGACGAGGAACACCTCGTAGTCCATCGACACCCCGAACAGGACGCAGAAGAGCAGGACCGGCGTGATGAAGTTCAAACCCGCCGCCGCGGGCCCGTGGATGCCGAAGAGGGTCAGCCCCCAGCCGTGCTGGAAGACCAAAACGAGGATGCCGAAGACCGTGGCCAGCGACACGGCGTTGAGCAGGAGCGCCTTGAGCGGCACGACGAGCGAACGGAAGAGCAGCGCCATCAGGACGAACGCGGCGGCGGCGACGAGCGGGATCATCGTGGGCAGGGCGCCGATCAGGCCGTTGCGCGTCTCCGCGTCGCGCGCCGGGGCCCCGCCGACCAGCGCCGTCAGGCCGGGAGATTCCGCCGCCAGCAAGGCGGGCAGCTCGCGGTTCAGCTTGTCGACCAGCGACGAAAGCGTCGGGTCGTCCGACGTGCGCGCCAGCACGTTGAGCGAAAGATAGTCGCCGTGGCGTCCGACGAATCGCCCGGCGAACCCGTCGCCGAACCCGTAGCCCAGGTGCACGCCGAACACGTTGAGGGAGAGGGGCATGAGCAGGTCGGCCGATTGCACCTTGCCGACCTCGGGCCACGCGCGAAGCTTCGCGAAGACCCGCAGCACCTCGCGCTGTCGCTCCCGTCCCTCGAACGACCTCCCGTCCACGGCGTGCAGGACGACGAGGATCGGGTACAGGGCACCCTCGTCCGCGACCTCCAGCAGCCGGTCCAGGCCGCGGCGCGCCTCGAGGTACTTCGGAATGACCTCGTGCCGCGGATTCTGCACGCCCAGCGACGCCAGGTGCGGCGCGAACGGAGCGACGATCGCCGCGCCGATCAGCAGCGGGACGACCGGACGCCGCAACACCAGCCGGCTCCAGCGCACCCAGAAACGGTCCACGGCCGCGTGGCTGGCCCGGAACCAGCCCCAGCGCGGCCAATCCATGCCGCGCCCCAGCAGCGCGAGCAGCGGCGGCGTCAGCGTCAGCGTGGAAAGCAGCGTGCAGACGACCGTGAGCATTCCCGCCACGCCGATCGACCGCGACAGGTCCACGTCGGGCACGAGCAGCCCCGAGAAGCCCACGAGCACCAGGCCGCCCGAGCCGAGGACCGCGCGACCGGCGGTGCCCGCGGCGACCGCCAACGCCTCGTCCGGCGGCTTGCCCGTCTCCCGCTCCTCGCGGAATCGCGTGACGTACAGCAGCGCCCAGTCCAGGCCGAGCGCCAGACCGGTCATCGTGGAGACGGTGGAGACGTAGACGGACAAGCGGACGTCGGCGGCGACGAGGTAGACGACGGTGAGGGACGTCATCATCCCCAGGCCCGCGGTGACGATCGGCAGGAAGGCGGCCGCGGCGCTGCGGAAGATCCACACCAGCAGTACCAGCCCGGCGATCGCGACGATCAGCTCCGCCCGCAGGCTGTCCTCGCGCACCAGCCGGCCGACGTCGCGGTCCACCGCCGGTGGGCCGGTGACCAGCAGCTCCAGATCCGCCAGCGGCAGGCCCGCCCGCGCTTCGCGGATCGTCTGGCGCAGCTCGACCACGCAGCGCTCGGCGGCGTCGAACTCGTTCGGCGCCGCAGCGATCTCGACCAGCGAAAGCTGCGTGTGGCCGTCGGGTGACACGAACGACGAACGCAGGGGCAGCTCCGGCCACGTCGTCAGGAGCTTGACGCACGGCCGGGCACGCACCGCCGCGTGGACGATGTCGCGCGACGCACGGAACGGCTCGTCGTCGGCCGTCCAGCGCGGATGGTGGAAGGTGATCTCCGCGACGAACTGCGACTGCCGCGGGAATTCCCGGCCCAGCAGGCGCGCGACCTCCGACGACGGCGCGCCGTCGCGCGAGACGATGATCGACTTCAGCCGCTCCCCCACGTGCAGCGCGGCGTGGGCCAGGAACGGCAGCGGCACCAGCCAGACGACCAGCACGGCGATCCGGTGCCGGAGCAGGAAACGCGTGAGGCTGACCAGCGAGCGTTCCAGCATGTTCCCCCGGCGCGCAGGCTATCGCCCGACGCCGCCCCTCACCGCCGCGAGCGTCCGTTCGTACGCTTCCGCCTCGCCGTAGATCGGCCGGTAGCCCAGCAGCCGCTCGGCCTTGTCGCTCTTGACCGTGAACGTGTTGCAAACGTAGTCCACGCTGAACGTCGTGAACAGAGGGCGGAACGGCGCGATCGGTCGCAGCGCCTCCGACGCCAGCTCCAGCGCCCGGCCCAGGAGCCGCATCGGCCCGCGCGGCAGCGCCAGCACCTTGGGCAGCATCCGCCCGCCGGCGGCCCGCACCATCGGCTCCAGGTGATCGAAGAAGTTCTTCGGCGGGAAGTCGCTCACGAAGAAGACCTGTCCGCAGGCCTCCTCACGCCCCTCCCGCAGCGCCTTGCCCGCCAAAGCCACCGCGTGGGCCACGTTGCCCACGTAGGTGAAGTGCGTCGGCGCCGACTCGCGCCCCAGGCGCACGACCGGTCCGCGGCGGGCCAGCTCGAGCATCGCCCCGACATGATAGGGATCGTTCTCGCCCCAGATCGAGCCCGGACGGACCACGATCGTCCGGAGCCGCCGGCCGCCGTCGAGCACGGTGCCGTCGGCCTCCCGCACCGCCCGCTCCGCCTCGGCCTTGCTCGCGCAGTACGCGCTGGGGTAGGAGGTCGGGTACGGGGTCGTCTCGTCGACGTCGTGGAGCGAATGGCCGGCGTAGACCACATCGAGGCTGCTGGTGGCGACCAGGGACGGCACGCCCGCCGCGCGGCAGGCGGCGACCACGTTGCGCGTGCCGGTCGCGTTGACCGCGTGGACGCGCTCCGCAGGATTCTGCCCCCAATCAATGAGCGCCGCGAGATGGAACACGAGGTCGGCGCCTTCGAACGCCCGTCGCAGATCGTCGGGCTCCAGGACGTCGCCCCGCAGGAAGGTCGTCCCGGACAGCTCGGGCGGCGCCGGGCGGATGTCGAGCACCCGGATCTCGCTCGGGCGCAGCACGGTCTCGGACGCCGGCTTGCGCAGCTCCCGCACGAGAGCACGTCCGAGGAACCCCGCTCCTCCCGTCACGACCACGACCGGCCCCGGCGACGACTCTCCGACGTTCATTCCCCAAAAGCCTTTCGCACCCCGTTCCCCGGAGGAGGTTCATAGAGCATGAGGCGGGGGAGGTTCAACTGCGGACGGAACCGTGGCGGCAGCCGGTGCGCGGCTTTGCACGGCATGCCGAACCCGGGCGAGGAGAGGTGGGGAGGTCGGCTGGAGAGGTGGGGAGACGGACGATGAGGAAACTTCAGTTCCTGGTCCAGGGGCCGAAGAACCGGCCGCTGGATGCCTTCGGGGCCGACGTGCTGATCCAGCTCGCACCCCGGCTCCTCGCCCTCGCCCCGGCCCGGCTCAAGGCGACCTTCACCGCGGAACCGCCGCCGCGACTGTCGGTCATCCCCTTCCGCCGCACGCCCCTGGCCCTGATCTCGGTCTGGACCGACGACGACGGCGATGGAACCGCGGCCGCCTGGGCCGAGACCCTCCGCGTCGCGGGCCTCGGCACGGTCGCCGGCTACCGCGTCGACGAGTCGTACCCGTGTTCGTACGCGCGCGACTGGCCCGACGAAGCCCGGACGCCCGGCGCCGGCCTCCTCACGCTCCTGTCGCGCAAGAAGGGCCTGGCGGACGGCGAGTTCTTCCGGCGCTGGTTCGACGGCCACTCGCCGCTCTCGCTGCGCATCCACCCCCTCTGGAACTACGCCCGCAACGTCGTCCGCTCACCCGTCGTCCCCGGCGCGCCCTCCCTCGACGGCATCGTCGAGGAGCATTTCCGCACCTCGGAAGACCTCACCAACCCCGTCCGCTTCTTCGGCGGCCTCCCGTGGATGCTGCCCAACATGCTCCGCGTCGCCCTCGACATCCAGGGCTTTCTCGACCTTCGCACCCTGGCGAGCTGGTACGTCGCCGAGTACTGGCTCAAGAGCTGAGGCACGCGCACCGCGGTTGCGTCGGGCCGTTCCCGTCCTTACAGGAACGGTGTCCCGAGGGGGACATCCATGGCGAAAACACAGCTCACCATCTCGCCGGTCGACGGCCGGGTCTACGTCGAGCGGAAGATCGCGACCCCCAGGGAGGTCGACGCGGCGCTCCGCAAGGCCCGCGCCGCCGCGGAGACCTGGGCGCGGACGCCGGTCGCCGAACGCGTGCGCCTCGTTACGCGACTCATCGACGCCGTCGTCGCCAGGAAGGACCGGCTCGCGGAAGAGCTCACCTGGCAGATGGGCCGGCCGATCCGCTACTCCCCGAACGAGCTCGCCGGCTTCGAGGAGCGGGCCCGCTACATGACCGGCATCGCCGAGGAGGCGCTCGCGGACCTCGCGGTCGGAGAGAAGGCCGGGTTCGCGCGCACCATCCAGCGCGTGCCCCTGGGTGTCGTTCTCGTCGTCGCCCCGTGGAACTACCCCTTCCTGACCTCCGTCAACGCGGTCGTCCCGGCGCTCCTGGCCGGCAATGCGGTGCTCCTCAAGCACTCCTCGCAGACCCCGCTCGTCGCCGAGCGCTACACCGAGGCCGGACGCGAGGCGGGCCTGACCGAAGGCGTGCTGGAGCACCTGCACCTCTCCCACGAGGCCGTCTCCGACCTCGTCTCCCGGCCGGACGGCGTCGACTACGTGGCGTTCACCGGCTCGGTCGAGGGGGGGCGCGACATCCAGCGCGCCGCCGCCGCGCGCTTCATCGCCGCCGGCCTGGAGCTGGGCGGCAAGGACCCCGCCTATGTCCGCGCCGACGCCGATCTGCGACACGCGATCGACACCCTGGTCGACGGCGTCTGCTACAACTCCGGACAGTCCTGCTGCGGCATCAAGCGCATCTACGTCGCACGACCGGTCTTCGACGACTTCCTGGCGGGGGCGGTCGAGCTGGTGCGGAAGTACAAGCTCGGAAACCCGACCGATCCGGCCGTCACCCTCGGGCCCCTCGTGCGCACCGCCGCCGCCGACACGATCCGGGCACAGCTCGACAAGGCCCGGCGCGCCGGCGCCAGGGGCCTCATCGACGAGTCCTGGTTCCCCGCGTCGGAGCGTGGAACGCCGTATCTCGCCCCGCAGCTCCTCGTGAACGTCGATCACGGGATGGACGTCATGCGCGAGGAGACCTTCGGGCCCGTCGCCGGCGTGATGCAGGTCATCGACGACGACGACGCGGTACGACTCATGAACGACAGCCGCTACGGGCTCACCGCCTCGGTCTTCACCGCCGACCTGGAGGCCGCCCAGCGGCTGGGCGAGCGCGTCGAGACCGGCACTTGGTTCATGAACCGCTGCGACGTCCTCGACCCGGCGCTCGCCTGGACGGGCATCAAGGACTCCGGTCGCGGCTGCTCGCTCTCCAGAATCGGCTTCGAGCACCTGACCCGGCCGAAGTCCTTCCACCTCAAACAGGTCCTGTAGGAAAGGGAGCGGGCGATGGCCGAAGCGATCCTCGAAGGCAACTGGAACTACCCGACCTCGGTGCGCTTCGGCCCCGGCCGCATCCGGGAGCTGCCGCAGGCGCTCGCCGAGCTGGGGATCGCGAAACCTCTCCTGGTCACCGATCCGGTCGTGGCCGGGCTGAATGCGACCGCCGGCATCCTCGACGTGCTCCGGACGGCCCGCGTGCCGCTCCGCGTTTTCAGCGACGTGAAACCCAACCCGGTGGCGAAGAACGTCGCCGCCGGCGTCCGGGCCTTCCGGCGGGGCCGGCACGACGGCGTCGTCGCGCTCGGGGGCGGCAGCGCCCTCGACGCCGCCAAGGCGGTCGCGCTGATGGTCGGCCAGTCCCGCCCGCTCTTCGACTTCGAGGACGTGGGAGACAACTGGACCCGCATCAAGCCCGAGGGCATGGCGCCGGTCGTCGCGATTCCCACCACCTCCGGCACCGGCTCGGAGGTCGGCCGCTCCTCGGTCTTCGTCGATGAGCGCACCCGCACCAAGCGCATCGTCTTCCATCCCCGCATGCTCCCCGGAAAGGTCATCCTGGATCCGCAGCTCACGCTCGACATGCCGCCGCGACTCACCGGCGCCGTCGGCATGGACGCCCTGTCGCACAGCCTCGAGGCCTACTGTGCAACGGGCTTCCACCCGCTCGCCGACGGTATCGCCGTCGAAGCCATGCGGCTCGTCCGCTTCGGCCTCGCGCGCGCCTTCGAGCACGGCGGCGACCTCGCCGCCCGCAGCGCCATGATGGCCGCTTCCGCCATGGGCGCGACCGCGTTCCAGAAGGGTTTGGGCGCCATGCACTCCGTCGCGCACGCCGTCGGCGGCATGTTCGACACGCACCACGGCACGACCATCGCCGTCATGATGCCGTACGTCCTCCGGTTCAACCGCAAGGCGATCGACGAGCGGCTTGCCCGCGCCGCCGGCTATCTCGGGCTCGCCCGCGCCTCGTTCGCGGGCTTCCTCGACTGGGTCCTCGGGCTCCGGCGCAAGCTCGGCATTCCGGAAAGACTCGACGAGCTCGGGGTGACGGCGAAGGCCGTCCCCGAGCTCGTCGAGCGGGCGGCGGTCGACCCGACCGCCGGCACCAACCCGGTCCCGCTCACCACGGAGGCCCTGCGAGGCCTCGTCGAGCGGGCGATGACCGGCAGGATGAGCTGACGCCGCCTCGCGGCGCGGGGGGTCGTTGATGGAACATCGGGAACCGGGACGCATCGGCCTGCAGGAGCTCGTGGAGCTCGTCCGGAAGGGCGACATCGACACGGTCGTGACCGCCTTTCCGGACATGTTCGGCCGACTCATGGGAAAGCGGGTCACCGGGAGGTACTTCGTCGACCACGCCGCGGGGGACGGGATCCACGCCTGCGACTACCTCCTGGCGTGCGACGTGGAAATGGACCCGGTCCCCGGCTACACGTTCGCAAGCTGGGCCACCGGCTACGGCGACATCCACCTCGTCCCCGATCTGGGAACCTTGCGGCTGTGGCCCTGGCTCGAGAAAACCGCCTACGTGCTGTGCGACGTTCGACGCGGCGACGAGGACGAGGCCGTGGCCGTCGCGCCGCGCGAGATCCTGCGCCGCCAGGTGACCCGCCTGGCCGACGCCGGTTTCAAGGCCATGACCGCCTCCGAGCTGGAGTTCTTCGTCTTCCGCGAGACCTACGAAGAAGCCGCACGGAAGCGCTTCCACGACCTGACGCCCTACTCTTCGTACGTCGAGGACTATCACGTGCTCCAGGGGACGAAGGAGGAGTTCCTGGTGCGCGCCATCCGCAACGGCATGGAGGCGGCCGGGATCCCCATCGAGTTCAGCAAAGGCGAGTGGGGCCCGGGCCAGCAGGAGATCAACCTCCGCTACGCCGACCCGATCGAGACGGCGGACCGCCACGTCCTCTACAAGGAGGGGGCGAAGGAGCTTGCTGCCCTGCACGGCGTCTCCCTCACCTTCATGGCCAAGTGGCACGAGAAGCACGCGGGCTCGAGCTGCCACGTCCACACCAGCCTGTGGGACCTCGAAGGCAAGACCTCGCGCTTCTTCGATCCGTCCGCGCCGCGCGGCATGGGCAAGGTCTTCAAGAGCTTCCTCGCCGGTCAGCTCGCGCACGCCAAGGAGCTCATGCTGTTCTGGGCGCCTTTCGTCAACTCCTACAAGCGGTACCACACGGCCACGTTCGCCCCGACCCGCCTCGGCTGGAGCATCGACAACCGCACCGTCGGCTTCCGCTCCGTCGGCCGCGGCGACAGCCTCCGTTTCGAGAACCGCATCCCCGGCGCCGATGCGAACCCGTACCTCGCGCTCGCCGCGACCATCGCCGCCGGACTCGACGGCCTCGAGCAGGGTCTGGAGCCGAGCCCCCCGTTCAGCGGCGACGCCTACGCCGCCGAGGGCCTGGACCGCGTCCCCGACACGATGCCGGCGGCGATCGAGTCCCTGGAGCGCTCGAGCTTCGCGCGTCGCGCCTTCGGCGACGACGTCGTCGACCACTACCTCCACGCCGCCCGCACCGAGCTCCGCAAGTTCAACGAAACCGTCACGTGCTGGGAGCGCCGAAGGCACTTCGAGCGAACGTGAGCACCCCGCTCCGGAAGTCGGCAATCGCACCCAAGAACCGATGCGCGAGCAACACGAGCGCTTCCTTCCCGGACTCATCAGCGCAGCCGCCGAACATGGCCAAAGTTCTCATCTCCCGAGGCAGCACCGGAACCCGATGTCGCTGCCCCAGCTCGAGGGGCCGATGCCCAGGTTCACGGCGAACGCGCCCGCGGCCGCCCCGTCGCTCCAGGGCCCGCCGCGGATCGCCGCCGCGGGCAAACCAGCCACGTAGGCCGAGTTGCTGTAAACCGTGCCGTTGAGGTTCCACGTGTAGTCGCCGTTGTAGGCGGCCGGCCAGGGGCCCGTGCTCTGCCCGTCCGCCGTCTGCCACGTCCGGCCGGCCTCGCCCCACCACGCGACCCACTCCAACAGATTGCCGATCATGTCCTCGGCGCCGTGCATGCTGATGCAGTCGTTCGTGCCGCCGGCGACCGTTCCCGCTTGCCCGGTGTTCCGCGGGTCGCTCGCACAGGTGATGCAGCGCCCCGACGTCGCCGACGCCGAGCCGCACGCACCCGACGAACCCGGCCACGAGCCCGGGTCGTACGTCCCCGCCACCGCCGTCTGCCACTCCTCGTTGGTGCACAGGTGCTTTCCCGACGCCGCGCACGCCTGCTGCGCCTGGAACCACGTGATCATCCGGGCTGGCATGACAGCCGGGATGGAGCACGCGTGGAGGGGGATCGTGAAGTTCCCGTTGTCCGGGAAGCTGCTCGGGTAGTCGTCGGTCGTCGTCTCTCCGTACTGCGTCCCCGTCCCGTCGCACGCCGCGTTGCTCCATACCGACGCCTCGTACTTGTCGATGCAGAACGATCCGGCCGCGACCATGCCCGTGGGACAGGTGCGTCCGGGCCCCGTCTCCAGATCGGCCAACCGGCCTTCCATGGCGGCCAAGCGCGTCTCCAGCGCCCCCGCCGCCTCGGATGCCCGGCCGGACTCCAAGGCGTACGGCACGGCCCCGACTTTCGAGCGTCCCGGGAAGGTCGTGGTGCCGACCTGGACTTCCATCCACAGGTCCGGGTTGGCGTGCACGGCCGTGGCGCACGACACATCGAGCGCGATGCGAAAGCGCCCGCCGGACACCGAGGTGCCGGGCGCGGCGGTCGTGCAGACCGCGGAGCCGCCAACCGCCGTCGCGTACAGTCGCACTGTGAGGTCCCGCGGCCCTTCGACGGGAGCGCCGCCATCGGTGAGCATGCCGCCCACGTACAGCGGGTCGGTCGAGGGCACTCCCTCGGCCAGCGCACGGCGGATCTCCCAGCCGGCGACGACCGCGCCCGAAACCACCGCGACGGCCACGACCACGATCCAGGGCTTGTTCTTGATGGTCTTCATGGCATGACTCCCACCCACAGGCAAAGCGAGCCGGCGCACGACCGGCCGCCCCCCTCGAACCCCAGTTCCGTCAACCGCAGCGACCCCGTGGTCCGACCCTCACCCGCCACGGTGGCCACGCCGGCGGCGTTCAGGACCAAACCACCGGCGTCGGCGTCCGCATCGACGTCGCCGTCCGCATCCGCGTCTGCATCGGGGCCGACAGCGTCGTCGGTGTCGGCGTCCGCCGCATCATCGCCGTCGGCATCCGCAACCGGCCCCACGGCGTCATCGACGTCCGCGTCCGCCGCGTCGGGCTCTGCGTCGATGTCGGCATCTGCGTCTGCATCCGCGCCCACGTTGTCCGCATCCGCGTCGGCATCGACGGAGACATCCGCGTCGTGCTCCGCCATGCTCCAGTCCATGGAACAGGCGGGGAGCGCAAGGCACAGCGCCACCAGGATCGAGAGTCGTTGGCCCGTCATCAGGTCTCCTCCAAGAGGATGGTCCGGATTCGGAGTACGTCGCACCGGCACAGCGGGCTGGTGGGGCGCTCCGCGGTGACGAGTTCGTCCGCGCACAACGCCCGGGCGCAGGCTACGTGCAGGGCGTCCATCGCCGCGAGACCGTGTTCGCCTGCGATCCGCAACGCATCATCGACGACCGGCCGGACGTCATCGACCCAGACGGCGACCGCGTCGAAGAACGTCCGGTAGAACTCGACCTCCTGCTGCCGTCGGAGGAACAGCGGCTTGGGCAGCACCTCCAGCCGGACGAAGGGGCTCGCGACGAACACCCGGGCAGGATCGCCCAGGATCGCCAGTGCCCTCGCCGAGAGTCCGGGCTGACCTCGCGCCGCGTGGATCAGCACGCCGGCGTCAACGTACGTTCTCATCCGCCCCCGCCTCCAAGGCGGAGACACCACCGCGGCGCTCCGCCACCTCCCTGAGCACGCCGTCGACGTCCAGCAGAGGCTCGCCGGACGCCTCGATGCGCCGCCGGATCTCCGCCAGCCGGCCGGCCAAGGACGAGGCGCCCGGTGTGCCTCCAACCGCGGCACCAGTCCCGGCTCGCCCCCGCACGAACTCCACGAAGTCGAGTACCTCCTGCTGCCTCTCCGGCGGCAGGTCCTTCATCTTCTCGGCCACCATCTCCCAGGTCGTCATGCAACACCTCTCGCTCGATCCTACCACGCCACGACAAGCCCGCCGGGCCAAGCCGCGACCGTCGCGCCCGAACCATCGTCCTCCGGCTCTTCCCCACCGAAGTCCGTCAGGAACACCAGGACAAGCGCGGCCACGGCGGCGGCGCCCGCCAACCCCGCGAGGACGTTGGTCGTCAGTTGGGTGCGGGTCGACCGGAGTGAACGGCTCGTCGAAGCGGTAGCTGGTCCCCCGCAGCGGATACTTCGCGGATCCTCCCCGGATCGCCCGCGCCACCAGCGCCTTCACGATCGCCACCTTGAAACGGTTCTCGCCCAGCGGCGTCGCACCCTCCACCGCCAGCGCCGCGGCCTTCGCGGCCGTTTCCCCATCGGGGCGCTTGCCCCGCAGGAACGCCTCCGCCGCCGCCGCCCGCACCGGGACCGGCGCCACCGCCCCCAGCACGATCCGCGCCGCGCCGATCCGCCCGCCCCTCAGCTCCATCACCACCGCCGCACTCGCGATGGGGAAGTCGATCGAACGGCGCGTGCGGAACTTGAGAAACGCCTGCCGCGTGCCTGCCGCCAGCGGCGGCACGACCAGCTCCGTCACCAGCTCCCCCGGCTCCAGCACCGTCGAACGCCGTGGCCGCGCGTCGAAGAACTCCTCCGCCGCGATCGTCCGCCGGTTGGTCCGGATCGACGCCCCCAGCGCCACCAGCGCAGTCGCGAGATCGGAAGCGTTGACCGCCACGCACCCGCAGTCCAGGCACCGCCGCACCTCCCCCTCGACCAGCTCCGCCGCGAGCGTCCCACGATCCTCCCCGCCGATGGTCCTCTTCCCCACCGCCACCTCGATCGTGGTCGCCCGCCGACTGCGCCCCAGCGCCGCCGGCTCGAAGCACGTCCGCCCGCCCCCCGCCCCTGTCCCCCCCTGACCTGTTGCCCCTTTGCGCCCTTGGCGTTCTTGGCGAGCTTTGCGCGAAATCCGGCCGTCGCCCTCCTTCGCGACGACGCCGCCAAGCTCGCGATGGATCGCAAGGGCCGCCCTTCGCCCCGCCGCCAGCGCCTCGACCACCGACGCCGGCCCGCGCGTCATGTCCCCGCCCGCAAACACGCTCGACGCGCTCGTCGCCCCCGTCGCCTCGTCGACCACCGGCCGCCCGCCCGCCGTCCGGACCGCCTTGCCCGCGTACGAGACGTCCACCCCCGTCCCGATCGCCACCAGCACCTGATCGGCCTCGACCGTCGTCTTCGTCCCCGCGTCGAACGCCGGCGCGAACCGTCCCTGCGCGTCGAACACGTCCGTGCAGCGCACCAGCTCCATGCCGGCCAACACCCCGTCGCGCAGCAGCACCCGGCTCGGCCCCCACGACGGCAGGATCTTCACCCGCTCGAGCTGCGCCTGCTCGAGGTCCTCCGGGAACGCCGGCATCTGGTCGCGCCGCTCCAGACACGCCATCGTGACTTCCTTCGCCCCCAGACGCAGCGCCGAGATGGCGACGTCGACCGCCACGTTGCCGCCGCCGATCACGAGCACCCGGCGGCCGACCGACTTCGCGGCGCCGCTTCGGGCTTCCGCAAGGAACCGGAGACCCGAATCGAGCTTCTCCTCGTGCTCCAGCCCCAGCCGCTTCTCCTTCCACGCGCCGGTTCCCAGGAACACGGCGTCGAACGCCTTGCGCAGCGCCGCGAGCGACGTGGGCCCTCTCCCCACCGCCTCGCCCATCCGGAACTCGATCCCCATCCCCGCGTATGCCGCGACCTGGCGACGCACGACCTCCGCCGGCAGCCGGTAGGCCGGTATGCCGCCGACCAACATTCCGCCCGCCTCGGGCAGCGCGTCGAACACCGTCACCCCGTGCCCGGCCCGCCGCAGGTAGAACGCGGCGGAAAGCCCCGCCGGACCCGCGCCGATCACCGCCACGCGCTTGCCCGTCCGCCGCTTCGGCGCGACGTACAGCTCCGCCGCGTGCTCCAGCACCCAGTCACCCAGGGACCGCTCCACCTGCCGCACCGAAACCGGCTCGTCGAAGTCGCAGCGGTTGCAGCCGCGCTCGCAGTAGTGCGGACACACGCGCCCCGTGATCGCCGGCATCGGGTTGCAGTCGAGCACGATCTCCGCCGCCGCCCGCATGTCCCCCGCCCGGATCCTCGCCATGTACGACGGGATGGAAACGTGGGCCGGGCAGTGCTGCGTGCACGACGGGTCGGCGGCGCGCGCGGCGCCGAAGATCGAGTGATACCGGTTCTCGCCCAGGATCGCGTTGCAGCGGTCGCCGCCCTTGCGCAGGCAGTGGAACCGGTTGTCCGGACAACGGTAGTACCAGCAGCGCGGCTCCTGGCAGACGTTACCGCCCGCCGTGCCCATGCGCCGCAGCTCAGGCGACGCGACGCTGCGCGCCGCCTCGGCCAGCACGGGCAGCTTGCTCCGCACGACGGGATGGACGGCCAGGTCGTGCAGCGTGGTCAACGCACCGATGCGCAGCCCGCGCTTGTCCTCGGTGACGCCGCGCAGGCCGACCACCGTCTTGAGGTTGACCAGCAGCTCGGGGTAGTCCGGATGAATGTTGTCCTTGAGCGCGCCGAGCAGATCGGTGCCGCCGGCGATGACGGCGACCTTCTCGGGGCCGGGAGCGGCCAGCGCGGCGGCGTGCTCGATCGAAGTCGCGTCGGTGTGGGAAAAACTGCGCAAGGCCATGGCTGCACCTCAGAGCGCGCCGAGCGCCGCGAGCACCTTCTGCGGCGTGACGGGAATTTCGTCGATCCGGACCCCGATCGCGTGATGGATCGCGTTGAGGATCGCCCGCGGCGTGCAGGTCAGCACCGATTCGCCGATGCCGCACGCACCGTACTCGCCCGCACCGCGCCAGACCTCCAGCAGCACCGGCTCGATGTCGGGCATGTCCGCCATCGTGGGGATCTTGTAGTCGACCCAGTTGAAGTTCAGCGGCACGCCCGTCGCCCGGTCGTAGACGATCTCCTCGTACAGCGACTCGCCCACGCCGGCAACCTGCCCGCCGAGCTGCTGCGCCTCGGCGCCGGAGGCGTACATCACCGTTCCGCAGTCGTTGAGGATGATCAGCTTGAGCACGTCCGTCCGCCCCGTCGCCGTGTCCACCTCGACCTCCGCGAACGCCCCCAGGTACGGCACCCCGGTCTTCTCGGCGATCGGCTTGCGGCTCGCGACGACGGCGATCGGCACCAGGTCGCCCTGCCACAGGATCTTCCGGAAGTCGGTGCCGGCCTCCGACGACCCGCGGCGCACGATGCGCCCGCTGACGATGTCCAGCTCCTGCTCGTTCGCGCCCATCTTCTCCGCCGCGAGCGCGAGGATCTTCGCCTTCAGCTCCAGCGCCGCCTCGGCCATCACCTCCGACTGGAGGAAGGAGACCGCGCTGTCGGTCTGCACCGTGTCCTTCAGGCTGCGCTCCGTGTCCACCGACGCAATCCAGTGCACGTCCTCCGGCCGGATGCCGAGGAAGCCCAGCGCCTCGGCGCACCCGAGCACGTTGCACGTGTTCGATCCGGGCCCCGTCTCCACCGTGGGCGCGTCCAGGAGCACCGTCCCGTCCGGGTTCAGTCGCAGCGAGACCTGGATCTGCCCGCGCCGCATCTCCTGCCAGGCCGCGTGCCAGCCGGGGTGGAACGAGAACCCGACCCCGCGGCGCTTGGTGCCTTCGAGCACGGGGCCGGCGCCGGGCGGGTGCCGCTTCTCCTGCCAGCCGATCCGCCGCGCGCCCTCCTCCAGCACGGCCGAGAGGCTCTTGTCCGGCAGCGTCTCCCACTGGTGGCCGAAGTTCTTGCGCACCACCTCCATCGGATCCATGCCCAGCTTCTCGGCCAGGAGATCGACCACGTGGGCCAGCACGAGGTTGAGCTGCGAGTTCCCGACGCCGCGCATCATGCAGGCCGGGAGCTTGTTGGTATAGACGCCGTAGGCCTCCATCCTGAGGTTCGGGATGTGCGCGAAGCACACCTCCGCCGCCTCGGCGGGCGCGAACTTGAGCGCGAACATCGAGTGATCGGCGTAGGCCCCGATGTTGCCGACGGCCTTGAAGGACGCGGCCGTAATCGTGCCGTCCTTCCGCGCCCCGAGCTTGCCCGTGTAGATCGCCGGCTGGCGCGAGTCGTGGAACGCCTCGCGACGCGTGTGGCGGAACTTCACCGGCCGCCCGGTGCGCTTCGCCAGGAGCGCCGTGAACAGGTAGAACGGCTGCTCGCCGGTGTCGTTGCGCCCGAACTGCCCGCCGACGTAGTGGCAGACCACCCGCACCTTGTCGATCGGCAGGTCCAGCATCTGGCTCACGTGCATCCGCGTCTGGTCCGCCTCGTACGTGTTCGACCAGATCGTCAACCCGTCACGGTCCCACTTCGCCGTGCAGCACCAGTGGTCCAGCGAGCCCTGGTTGGCGTTGTGGTAGGTCGACGTCCCCTCCACGACCACGTCCGCCTCCGCGAACGCCCGCTCCACGTCGCCCTTGGCCAGGAAGACGTTCTCCCCGCCGACCGGGTCGGGCGACAGCACGTTCGTCGCCGTCACCTCGGGATGGACCGCCGGCGCCCCCGGCTTCATCGCCTCCAGCGGGTCGAGCACGAACGGCAGGACCTCCCAGTCGATCTTCAGCCGCCGCAGCGCCTCCTCCGCGATCGCCTCGCTCTCCGCCGCCACCACCACCCCCGCCTCGTCGCCGACCCAGCGCACCGTGTCGTCGAGCACCCGGCGGTCGCGGAACTTCTTCCACATCATCCGCTCGTAGGAGACCGTGTCCACCCCGTCGGTCCAGCCCGCCGAGGTCGGCCGCAGGCGCGCGACCTCGGGATCGCGGAACGTCAGGATCGCCTTGACGCCCGGCAGTTTCTCGGCCTCGGTCGCATCCACGTCCTTGATCCGGGCGTGGGCGTAGGGGCTGCGCAGGATCTTGGCGTGCAGCAGGTCCGGGAAGCGACGGCGCACGGACACGTCGTCGGCGTACAGCGCACGGCCCGTCGCCTTCTCCAGCCCGTCGATCCGCGGGCGGTAGCCGCCGATGAACTTGCGCTCCCTGCGCTGCTTGAAGGGGGCCTTCATCGCGCACCTCCCCGCCCGCCGCGCTTCTCGGAAGCGTGCAGCACGGCCTGCGCAATCCCCGCGTAGCAGCCGCAGCGGCAGACGTGGCCGGAGAGGCCTTCCTTGACCTCCTCGAGCGTCGGACGAGGGTTCTCCGCCAGGAGCCCGCGCGCCGCCATGACGTAGCCGGGCGTGCAGAAGCCGCATTGCACGGCAGTGCCGTACCCCGGCTCGCACTGGCCGGCGAACGCCTGCACCACCGGGTCGTCCTCGGACACCCCCTCGATCGTCTCCACCTCGTGCCCCGCCGCCTCCACTGCCAGCGTCATGCACGAGAAGACCGGCTTGCCGTCCAGCAGCACCGTGCACGCCCCGCACGCGCCCTCGCCGCACGACATCTTCAACCCCGTCAGGCCCAGCCGCTCGCGCAGCAGCCACGCCAGCGTCGTCGAGGTCTCCAGATCACGGCCCACCTCGAACACCTGGGCCAGGCCGTTGACGCGCAGCGTGACGGTCCCGGCGAGCGGGCGAGCCGCCGAGCGGCCGGCAAGTCGAGCGGCCGAGCGGGCGAGCGGCCGAGCGGTCGTTCCGGACCGGACGCGGGCGGGCTTGGGACGGGCCTTGGACTTCCTCGGCATGGGTTCCCTCCGTCCGGACGGTCTTGCCACATCGGGATCCGACTCGCAATCCCAGGCGAAAGCCGCGGCGCTTGCCCCGCGCGGCAGCCGGGTGGTACATCGGAGCCGCCCAGGCTGGGCAGGAGGAGATCCATGAACAAGGTAGCGGTGGTGGCATTGGTGTCGCTCGTGGCGGTGCTCGGGTCGCTCGCCTGCAAGAAGGGCGGGGCCGCGGCGCCCGCGGATCCCAAGGCGCTGTGCGAGACGATCTTCGCGGACCGCATCGATGGGATGATCAAGCCGTTCGCGGAGGAAGGGCCGAAGCACAAGGCCGAGTTCGACGCCTACTGCGTCAAGCTGCCGGTCGAGTACCTCCAGTGCGAGGCCAAGGACATCATGACCATGCCCAAGCACGAAGTCGAGAAGTGCATGGATCTGATCCGCCAGCACCAGGCCGGCCTGAACAACGTGCTCATGACGGGCAAGCCCGAATAGCCTCTCGTCCCGTTCCGGCGCCATGGATCGCGGGGCCCCGCTCCGACGTAGGGAGGGGCCACGGCGTGAGGTGGCGCGATGCAATCGAAGTCCTGGAACACCCCGAGAACCGGAAACTCCCGGCGCGGCCTCGCCGCGGCGCTCGCGCTGTGCGCGGCCGCGGCATCCTGCGCGACCCCCCCCCCGGCGCCGGCGGGCGCGACCCGTCCGCCGCCGCCGGCCGCGGTCGAGCC
>JACRCX010000047.1 GCA_016218815.1 Deltaproteobacteria bacterium | reverse complement strand
GCCATCCCACACCTCCCGAAGCGAACCTCGACTCGCTCTGGGAGCGCAGGAAACCACCCCACCGTCAACCGCTCCACTTCCTGGCATGCTCGCCCGCAACTCCTTGAGATCACGACGCGGTCAAACCGGTCGGTGTTCTAGAACGGGCCGGACGGCACATGTTCGGCGGACCCAACCGCCGCAGGAAGGACTCGTTGCGTTCGGCGGCGAGGGTTTCGGCGGCGGCGTCGGCAACGCGCACGGCGAGCTGCTCGTGGAAGCAGAGGGTGGCGGAGGGGACGCCGGGGTCGCCGGTCAGGGCGAGGTTGGCGCAGGCGCAGCGATTGCGGCAGCGCGGGGCGATGGCGCACTCGAGGCAGTCGGCCGGCATGCCGCAGGTGCGGGCGACGAGCGCAGCGACAAGCGTCGGGTCCGGCCCGGAGCGGACATCGCCGATCGCGAAGCCGCCTTCGTCCGCCCGTGTCACAGCCGTCCGGCCGACCCGGTTGCCCTTCTCTCTGCGTCTCTGCGTCTCTGCGCGAACTTCCCGGTCCTCCCCCACGAGGCGGTCGCAAGGGTACAGCCGGCCGCTGGGCGCGACGACGAGGTTGCGGCGGCCGAGATCGCAGCGCTCGGCGGGGGTGTATCCGCCTTTCACCGCGGCGGCGATCTTATCGTCGACGAAGGAAAGCCAGAACGGGCGGCCGGCCCGATGCGCGTCGGTCCAGAGCCGCGCGGCGGCTTCGTAGGCGTGTTCCCAGCGCGCCTGGAGCGGCTCGTCCTGCCAGTCGGCCGACCAGTCGGGGTTGACCACGAAGTCGCCGGCGCCCAGGTCGTGGAGGAAGGCGAGCGAGTCGGGGAGGAGATCGACGTTGTCGGGGTGGAGGACGAGGATGACGCGGAGGCCGAGGCCGGCGTCCAGCGCGCGGCGCAGGCCCGCGACGGTCCGGGCGTGGGACGAGCGGCCGCGGGCATCGCGTCGATTGGCGTCGTGCGCTTCCTTCGTGCCGTCGCACGAGATCGCGAGAACGAAGCGGCGCTCGCGGAGCCATGCGGTGCGCTCGTCGGTGAGCAGCGTGCCGTTCGTGGTCACGGTGGGGCGAAGCTCCAGGCTCGCTGCGGTTGCCAACTCCGCGGCGCGTTCGGTCAGTGCGACGAGGGTGCGCCAGCGCAGGAGCGGCTCGCCGCCGAAGTAGACGAGGTGCAGGCGTTCGGAGGTGCGGGCGACGGCGCGGTCGAGGGCCGCGCGACCGACGGCGAGCGTCATGTGGCGTTTGGACTTGGCGCCGCCGTAGCAGTAGCGGCAGCGCAGGTTGCAGTCGTGGGTGAGGCAGAGGGTGAGGTGGGTATCGGGGAAGCGGTCGGCGGCGGGCGTCACGCGGGCAGCATTCCATGTGCACGCGGGGGCAGCAAGCGGCAGGGTCGGGCCGAGCCGCATCCAGGGCGGAGCCCTATCGGTTTCCATCGGGTTTCCATCGGTGGTTTCTTTCTCCGGACGCGGATCGGGATGCTACAGCGCGAGGTGTTGCGCGCCGCGGACGCCGGGGAGGCGGCGGATCTCCTCGAGGGCGGCGTCGGGGGGGGCCTGCTCGAGGTTCCAGAGCTGGAGGGCCTCGCGGCGGTCGGGGGAAAGGGCGACGCGCAGCTCGGAGACGTTGATGCCGTGGCGGCCGAAGACGGTGCCCACGGCGCCGATGACGCCGGGGCGGTCCTCGTTGTGCAGCAGGAGGTGGTGCGTGCCGAGGCGGACCTGGAGCGCGAAGTCGTCGAGCGAAGTAAGGGCGGGCTCGAGCGTCTCGCCGTAGGGGACGAGCGTGCCGCGGACGCGGTGGGACCAGCCGGGACCGCTCGCAGCGACGCCGACGCCGACGAGACAATCGCCGCCGGACGAACGGTGGGCGACGCCGAAGCGCACGCCGCGCTCGGAGGCGATGAGCGACGCGTTGACCTCGTTGACGGGCCCTTCGACGTGCGTGCGCAGGAACGCCGCGAGCGCCGCGGCACCCGCGGGCTTGGCGCCGGGCTCGATGGCAGCGCCGAGGATCTCGACCTCGACCGACTCGATCGCGCCGCCGGCGAGCTGGCCGAGCAGGGCGCCGAGGCGGCCGGCGAGGGCGACGTAGGGACGGAGCGGCTCGGCTCCGTCGGCCGGGAGGGCGGCGGCGTTCACGGCGTTGCGCACCTCGCCGCGGGCGAGGAAGGCGACGACCTGCTCGGCGATCTCGACCGAGACGCGCTCCTGGGCTTCCTCGGTCGAGGCGCCCAGGTGCGGGCTCGCGATGACGTTGTCGAGCGTGAGCAGGGGACTCTGTCCGGGCGGCTCGGTGGCGAAGACGTCGAGCGCGGCGCCGCCGAGGCGACCGGCGGCGAGGGCTTCGTGGAGGGCGGCCTCATCGACGATACCGCCGCGGGCGGCGTTGACGAGGAGAGCGCCGGGCTTCATGCGGCGGAGGCGGTCGGCGCCGAGCAACCCGCGGGTCTCGGGCGTGAGGGGGACGTGGATGGTGACGGCGTCGGCGCGGGCGAGCAGCTCGTCGAGCGAGACGAGCGGCACGCCGAGCTTGGCGGCGGCCTCGGGCGCGAGGAACGGGTCATGGGCGATGACGCGCATGCGCAGGCCGTGGCCGCGGTCGGCGACGATGCGGCCGATGTTGCCCAGGCCGATGACGCCGAGGGTCTTGTCGGCCAGCTCGACGCCCTTGAACTTCCCCTTCTCCCACTTGCCGGCCTTGACCGAGGCGGTGGCCTGGGGGATGCGGCGGGCGAGCGCGCAGAGCAGCGCGATGGCGTGCTCGGCGGCGGTGACGGCGTTGCCGCCGGGGGTGTTCATGACGACGACGCCCTTGCGGGAGGCGGCCGGGACGTCAACGTTGTCCACGCCGATCCCGGCGCGGCCGATGACCTGGAGGGAGTCGGCGCCGGCGAGGGCCTCGGGTGTGACTTTCGTCGCCGAGCGAACGACGAGGGCGTGGACGCCGCTCAGGGCGGCGGCCAGCTCGAGTCCCTTGAGGCCGGTCCGGACGGTCACGTCGAAGTGGGCGGCGCGCAGGATCTCCACGCCGCGGGGGGAAAGCTCGTCGGCGACCAGGATCTTGAGGACCTCGATCATGTGCCCTCCCGCAGGACGGTTTCGGCGGCGGCGACGCCGGCGCCGGGGGTGACGGCGGCGCCGAGGTCGGCGAGGGTCATCTCCAAGGCAGCGACGGCGGTGATGATGTCGAAGGAGCCGTACCAGCCCAAATGGGCGAGGCGGAGGATCTTCCCTTTGGCCTTGCCCTGTCCGCCGGCGATGGTGACGCCGTAGCGGGTGCGCATGTGGCGGACGACGGCGGAGCCGTCGAGCCCGGCGGGGAGCTTGAACGCCGTGACGGAGTCGCTGGGCGGGTCGGCGTAGGGCTCGAGGCCGAGGGCGGCGCCGGCGGCGCGGGTGGCGCGGGCGAGCTTGGCGTGGCGGGCGAAGGTGGCTTCCAGGCCGTCGGCGCGAATGAGGCGCAGGGACTCGCGCAGGCCGACGACGAGGGAGACGGCGGGGGTGAAGGCGGTCTCGCCCGCGGTCTGGCTTTTCTTCTCGCGACCCAGGTCGAGGTAGAAGCGGGGGAGCTTCGCGGCGGCGTGGGCCTGCCAGGCCTTCTCGCTGGCGGCGACGAAGGCGAGGCCGGGGGGGAGCATGAGGGCTTTCTGCGAGCCGGCGACGACGACGTCGAAGCCGGCCTTGTCCATCGGGAGGTCGTAGACGCCGAGGGCGCTGATGGCGTCGACGATGCAGAGGACGCCGGGGCGGGAGTGGCAGACGGCGGCGACGGCATCGACGGGGTGGCGGACGCCGGTCGAGGTCTCGGTGGCGGTGGCGTAGACGGCGCGAATGGCGGGGTCGGCGTCGAGGGCGCGGGCGACGGCCGCGGGGTCGACGGCGCGGCCCCACTCGACGTCGAGCGGGACGACGGAGACGCCGTAGGCGGAGGCGATCTCGGCCCAGCGTTCGCCGAACTTGCCGCCGCGGACGACGAGGACCTTGTCGCCGGCGGAGAGGAAGTTCGAGACGGCGGCGTCCATGGCGGCGGTGCCGGAGCCGGAGAGGACGAGGACGGGCTGGGCGGTCTGGAAGATCCACTGCAGGCCTTCGCGGGCTTCCTTGAGGCATTCGGCGAAAGCGGGCGCGCGGTGGTAGGGGACGGGGCGCGCCATGGCGGTGAGGACTTCCTCGGGGACGGGCGTGGGCCCTGCGGTCAACAGGTACTGCTTCTGCATGGACACCCCCGGTCGCGCACGGCTGGCCCCCCCGGTGCGCACCGACGGGGGACTATGTAAGGCGGGGCGGGCGGGAATCAAGGGGTGCGGGGAGCGGTGCGAGCGCGCGAGTTACTGACGGCGCTCGAACCGGAGGACGGGGAGGCGAAACAGCGCGGCGGCGCGGCGGTTGACGGCCGGACCGTCCCGGCCCATCCTCTGCGGTGGAGGTGCGGCGATGACTCGTGCGGCAGCAAGCGAGGAATGCGCGGACCTGGAGACGGCGAAGGCGGCGGCGCGCAAGGGCCGGCCCGCGTTCATCCGGGAGAAGGGGCGGCGCGCGTTCGTGCTCCTGACGGCGCGGCGCTTCCGCTCGTTGCTGGAGCGTCTGGAGGACCTGGAGGACGCGGCCGACGCCGATCGCGCGATCCGCGACTTCGAGGCGAGCGGGGAGAAGGCGATTCCCTGGGAACAGGTCAGGCGCGAACTGGGGTTGGAGTAGTCGTGACCTATCGTGTCGAGTTCACGCCGGCCGCACAGCGGGAGTTGCGTGCGCTCGACGGCGAGGTTCATCGGCGGGTCGTTGCGGCGATCGACGCCCTGGCCGGCGACCCGCGGCCCCCGGGCGTCAAGCGAATGCACGGCAAGGCGCCCGACGTGTGGCGGATCCGCGTCGGTGACTATCGCGTGCTGTACCGGATCCGCGACGACGTGTTGACCGTGCTGGTGGTGAAGATCGGGCACCGGCGCGAGGTGTACCGGAGGCGGTGAACGGCCGGGCGGCTCGAGGTTGGCGGTACGATTTGGGAGAGGACGAACCGGAGATTGGCGGCATCTGCAGGGCAGGTCTACCGCGCTCTTGGTTCGCTGTGTCCGGCCGGGATCGTGACCCAACAGGAGGCCAGCGATGCACCTCGTCCCGGCAACTTCTCTCGGGCCGCATCGGGCTTGGACTTCCTTCCCTCCCGATTGACGCGCCGGTCCGGGGGGAACGGCGGGAGGTGGCCAGCTTGGTGCGCCGACGACGTCAAGGTCGCCCCGGGTGTGCTATGCTTTGCACCGGTCATGCGGCTAGATGCTCTCGCCCTCGCGCTCGGCTGCGTCGCCTTGACGGCGTGCACCGGCGGCACCAACCTCGCCGGCGGCGAGGCGGACGGCCGGACGGAGGAAGGCGCGACGGAGGAAGAAACGATCGGCGACGCGCCCGGCGACGGCGCGGAGGCGGACGGCGCGGACGGCGGCGTGGAGGACGGCGAGGATGCCGGCGCCGAGGCGGATGCCGAAGAGGCCGGCGCGGACGACGGAGGGGTTGACCCGCTTCCTTGCGGGCGCACCGACGAATGCCTGCCCGGCTCGCGCTGCAACGACGGACTCTGCGAGTCGGTGCTTCCGACCCTGGACTCCACGGGCGCGGACCTGACGTGCCTGCGCGACCACCCGCCGCCAATCCCGGGTGTGGGGACGGTCGCCCTCACGGTCTCCGTGATGGACTTCACGGACGAGGTCGGCGTGGAGGGTGCGACGGTCGATCTGTTCTTCGACGGCATCGTCGACGGCAGTCCCGACGCGACGGTGGGGCCGACGGACGGCGGCGGCAGGGCGAGCGCCGGCGGGGTGCCGCGCGACAACCGGATTGCCTCCCGCGTCCGGCGCGGCGACCTTCCGGGAGGGCTCGTTCGGGAGACCGTCCAGTACGACGTCCGGACCCCGGACGCGGACGGCGCGCTCCTCCGAGTGTGGTCGGTGGACGACCGGACCTACCGCCTGATCCCGACGATCCTCGGGATCAGCCCCGACGCGGAGCACGGCGTGGTGTTCGGGAAGTTCGACGACTGCGCGGGCGTCCCCGTCGAGGGCTTCGTCGTGCAGCTCGTCTTGGAAACCGGCGAGGATTGCCGTGCGCTGGACGAACGCGAGTGTCGCGCACGGTACTTCCAGGATCGGTTCTTCTCGCGCATCGACAACCAGCCGTACTCCAGCGCCGACGGCCTGTTCGCTCTGCTGCAAGTGCCGCCCGGATCCTGGACGGCCCGCGTCATGGGCCGCCTGGCGGACGACGCGCCGGTGTTCCCGTACGAGTTGCTCGGAGAGAAGCGGATCGTGGTGATTGCCGACGCCGTGGCCATCGTGACCGTCGAGGTGTTGCCCGAGTGAGCCGGCGCGGCCGCGCTGCGCCCGCGACGAATCTCCGACGCCCCGGGGGGGAAACTCCTCCTCGTTGGCGGGCCACGGGGCGTACGCCGGCGGCGGGCAGAGTGGGGCCGGGTGCGCCGCCGGAATGGGAGGTGACGCATGAAGCCGTTCGCGCTGCTGCTGCTGGCCGTTTCCGTGGACGCGGGACCGTCGTGCGAGAAGTGCAACGCACGCGACTACAAGGTGCTGGTCGCCTTGCGCAACAACTCGTCGTGGGAGATCCTGAAGGCGCGGGTGGACGAGGCGCTGCTGGACACGCCGGTCGTGCCCGGGGCGCAATCGGCGACCATGGAGAACTCGTACCGGTCGTTCGAGAAGCCGCGGTTGCCTTGCGAGCTGGCGCTGGCGCGGACGGCGGAGTCGCGTGACGGGCGCCGGATCGTGATCCCCGCGGAGGTGCCCGAGCCCGACGAGGTGGCGAGGGACCGGCTGTTGGTGCTGGAGATCACCGACGGGAGCGTGCGCACGAAGTGCACGGGGATGTCGCGCGAGACCTACGAGCGGATCACGTTCCCGGGGATCGAGTTCACGCCGTGGGACGAGGTGCCCTGTCCGTAGCCGGTGCGGTCGGCACCGCGGCGCGCGGAAACAGGGCAGCCCGGTGGAGCCGCCGAGGTTGAAGGCGCGGGCGGCTCGGGAGCTTGACGAGTCGCGATGGCGGGGGTCAGGCTTCCGGCGTGACCTGCTGCGGCGGGCCGGCGGGCCGCTCGCCTGCCGCTTAAGAGTGACCGATGCAACGAGGTCTTTCACGCACGCTGCTCTCCCTCCCCGCTCTCTTCGGCTGTCCGTCTGCTCCCGCGGGCCCGGGCGCCGGTCCCGCGACGCCGGCCCGGCCCTGCGCGGCGAAGCTGCTCGTCGGCGGCACGGTGCACGTCGGGTTCCGCCCCGACGACCGCCCCGCCGAGGCGCTCGGCATCGCCGCCGACGGACGTGTGGCGCTGGCCGGCACGCTCGCCGAGGTCCGGGCCGCTGCCTGCGCGGGTGCGGAGGAGATCGATCTCCAAGGCGGGACCGCCGTGCCCGGGCTGGTCGACGCGCACGGCCACGTCGGGTCGCTCGGCCGCGCGATGGACTCGGCGGACCTGCGCGGGGCGACGTCGGCGGAAGAGGCGGCCCAACGGGCGGCCGACTGGGCACGAGACCTTCCCGAGGGCCGGTGGGCGCTGGGCCGGAGCTGGGACCAGAACCTCTGGCCCGGGGCGGCGCTCCCCGATCGCGCGGCGCTCGACGCGCTGCTCCCCGACCGTCCCGCGCTGCTGCTCCGCGTCGCGCTGTACCTGGACGGCACGGCGCCGCTGCCCGAGGGGGTCGAGGGGACGGAATGGGGATGGCTGGAGGTCGTGGGCGTGAAGGCGTTCGCGGACGGCGCGCTGGGCAGCCGCGGCGCCCTGCTCCTGGCGGATTACTCCGACGAGCCCGGACACCGCGGCCTGGAGGTCGCCTCGGTGGAGCGGCTGGTGGAGATCGGGCGCGAAGCGTATTCCCGGCGGCTGGCGTTCGCCATCCACGCCATCGGCGACGCGGGCATCCGCAACGCGCTCGACGCGCTGGAGCGGCTCGGCCCCCCGCATTTCGGCGTCGTCGCCCGGTCCCGGATCGAGCACGTCCAGATCCTCGCGCCCGCGGATCTGCCGCGCTTCGCAGCGCTCGGCGTCGTCGCCTCGATGCAGCCCGTCCACGCCGTATCCGACATGGGCTGGGCGGAGCAGCGCGTGGGGCCCGAGCGGATTGCGCTGGCCTACGCCTGGCGGGCGCTGGCGAACAGCGGCGCGCGGCTCGCCTTCGGGACCGACTTCCCGGTCGAGTCCCCCGATCCGTTCGCCACGTTGGTGGCGACGGTGACCCGGCGGGACGCGGCGGGGCTGCCGGAGGGCGGCTGGCATCCCGAGCAGTGTCTGCGCGTGCCGGAGGCGCTCGAGGCGATGACCTGGGGCGCGGCGTACGCGATCGGCGCGGAGACCTTGCGCGGGCGGCTCGTGTCCGGGATGGAGGCCGACGTCACGGTGCTCGATCGCGACCCGTTGGCCGTGGCCGACGTCGAGGAGCTGCGCACGATTCGGCCGACGATGACCGTCGTCGGCGGCGAGGTGCGTCGCCTCTCCCCCGACCCGTGAGCCGCGCCTCGGGTCGCCGGTGGAGTGGCGACCGATCGAAGCGACCTGCGAGCGGCTGCGTTGATCCCTTTCCCCCGGGCAGCCTACTGCCAGCCGCGGGGTGCTTCTGCCGCGACCCGGGACAGGGTAGGATCGGAAGCCGCAGGGAGGAGGGTCGCGGGTCATGCCGCTCATCCGCATGGAGACCAGCAAGCAGCTCGACGAGGCGCAGCGGGACGAGATCTGCCGCCAGCTTTCGCTCATCGTGGCGGAGGTCGTGGGCAAGCCCGAGGAGTACGTCCAGGCCATCGTGTCGCGGGACGCCTGCGTCATGCGGCACGGGGGAACGGCCGGCGATGCGGCGTTCGTCGAGGTCCGGAGCATCGGGGGCTTGACGCCGAAGGTGAACGCGGGGCTCGCCGCGCGGGTCTGCGAGCTGCTCGGCCGGCACGGAATCCCGCCGGTGCGCGTCTACCTCAACTTCGTGGAGGTCGGCGCGACGCACTGGGGCCACGACGGCTCGACCTTCGGTTGAGCGCGTCGCGCGGCGACCGGCGCGGGCGCTCAGTCGGTTGCCGTGAAGAACTGGAGCTCCATCGTCGGTGAGGCCCAGCCGACGCCGTGCACGAGTCCGAACCCCGTGTCCGCCCATACCATGTTGTACGCGCCCCCAACGGGAGTATCCGCGCCGGTCGGCAGGACGGCCGGGGACCCGATCGCGACCCCGCGGAGATCGGTCCGCAGGAAGACGAATTCGGACTCGTCGAGGTGGCTTTCCGATTCCCTGTACGAGACCAGCGCCAGGCCGCGGTCGCCGGCCGCAATCCGCACGGGGTACGTCCCCATGGCGGGCGTCACGAGGTTGCACACGGGCGGAGCGATCATCTCGCCCGTCTCGTCGAACCACGCAACGCACGCCTCCGAATCCCCGCCGGCGGACGTGTCGCAATGTCCCCAGGCGACGGCGTATCTGCCGTCGACCCATTTCACGTCGCCGCCCGGACTGTCGCTCAGTACGCCGGACTGGTTGCGCACGGAGAGATCGGGACCCAGGTAGATGAAACGGGATGCGCAACTTGGCAGCTCGGGCGAATTGTTGACGTAGGCCAGCACCCCGAATCCCGCGTCACCAGTTGCGACCTCCGGGGGACCGCCGGCAAAGGCCTCGATGACGACCGGAGCTCCGGACGTCTCACCCCCCGGACCGACGAACCGGACCCGGCTCGAGGATGCCGGCAGCCCCCAGTCCCCGCAGGTACCGCCGCCCATGGAGCTGAACCAGCCGAGGATGAAGCCGTCCCCCGACCGATCCGCCGCCGGCATCAGGCACGTGGGGTCCGGCTCGACGAGAACCGGATCCCCGGCCGGCTTCCCGTCCGGGTCCAGGCGCAGGTAGAAGATGCCCCAGTCCCTCGCTACGTAGAACAGGCCGTAGCCCGACCCGGTCCACACCAGCTCCGTCCCCGGCCCGCTCTCCGCGACGCCGCAGGTCCAATCGGGAGGAACCGCGGTGCCGGTGGTCCGGAAGCGCCGGAAGCGGATGCGGCAGGTATGCCCGTCGTCCCCTGCCTCGTGGAAGACCGTCGCGAACTCGGAGCCGTTCCATGTCAGCGGCAGGCGTTCCCACGCCACGCTCCTCGGAACGGCACCGGCGACCTCGATCGGCGTTCCCGAGGCGGCGTACGCCGTGACGTCCGGTTCCGGTGCAGGCGGCGGATCCCCGTCCCCGAGACGGCACTGCCAGTCGCAGCCGTCCCCGTTGAGGCGGGCTAGTACGCGCACTCCCAGCCGGCGCAGTCGCAGCGGCAGACCGTCATCATCCCGAAGGCGCAAATCAGGCCCGGCTTGTCGCAGGCGCCGCCGGGCGCCGGCTCCGCGGCGGGGCAGAGCGAAGGATCGGGCGCGGTCGCAGGGAGGCAGGCCCTGCCGCTCCCGGTCCACTCGGGTTGGCAGGTCGCGCCGGAGCAGCAGGGGTCGGGCCCGCCTCCCGTGCAGGGCTCGCACAGCGTGAGGCACGCGGCGTCGGCGTCACCGTCGGCATCGGCATCGGCGTCGGCATCGGCATCGGCGTCGGCATCGGCGTCGGCGCCGCAACCCTCGTCCGTCTGATCGTCGCAGTCGTCGTCGGTACCGTTGCAGATTTCGGCCGAGGGGGTGGCGGCGTCGCAGTCGCTCATCACGCCGGACTCGTCGCAGATGCGGGTTCCAAGGCAGGTGCCGTAGCCGTTGAGGTGGTAGCAGTCGATCGGCACGCCGGCGGAGCCCGCGACGCACGGGCACATGTACGAGTCGGGATAGCAGTAGCCGCCGACGCAGTCGTAGCCGGTGGAGCAGCCCTCGCCGCAGGGGGTCAGGCAGAACCGGCCCGCGCCGTCGAAGTCCTCGCACCGCGAGCCGGGCGTTCCGTCCTCGCCGGTGCAGTCCGTGTCGTCGTCGCACGGGCGACACCGGCCGGCGTGGGGATCCGCAGGAGCATCCGCATCCGCGTCCGGATCCTCCGGCGTGCCGTCACCGGCCGCGTCGGCGGCCGTCTCGTCCGGGGCCTCGTCGAGGGGCGCGTCCGCGTCGGCAGAAACGTCGGCGTCGGGCGTCGGGTCCGAGCCGCCGGTCGAGCCGCAGGCGGCGAGCAGCGCGAGCAAGGAAGACAGCACGGCAAGGCGCATCGGAACCTCCCCCGGCGGCAGCCGGCCGCCGTTCGGGCCTCGGCGACGTTGGTTTCTCACGGTGCGGATCCTGGACCTCGCCCCGGGCGGAGGTCAATCTGCGCCATCCGGCGTGCGGATGCGGCCCGCGACCGCCCTCCCCGCCGTCTCCCGCCGTCACGGCCCGCGGAACGTCTCCCAGCGGATCAGGTCGTCGCGGTTCCGGCGCAACACAGGTCCCGGGCGAGGAAAGGGCGAGTCGAGATCGCCGGCGGCCGGGCAGCCGTCCTACCGGAGCTGCGTGAGCTGAATGAGATTGCCGCAGGTGACGTTCCGCCTGGCGAACCTCGACGCGGTCACGCCGCCCGACCGGGTCGCGATCCGTTTTCGTCCGTTGCGGATTGGACTGGCGAGGTGGCTCCGGGGTGACGGGTGAGAACCGCGCCTCCGGCCGTCGGTGGAGTGGCGACCGATCGAAGCGACCTGCGAGCCGCTGCGTTGACCTCGTCCGGCCGGATCGGGCCTGGAGTTCCTTCCCTTCTGCGGTCCGTCGGGTGGTGATCGCGTCGTTTTCGCACCGGCGGAAGACCTTGCGCAACGCGTTGCGTCACGGCGGTCTGTCGGACGCCGAGCTCGCCGCCATCGCCGCCGCGCCCGGCGTTCGACTGGACCGCCGTCCCGAGTGGGATCCGCTGGCGGCGTTCGTGGAGATGGCCGGGGCGATCAGCTCGTCCCGAGCAACCGGAGAAGGCTGATCCCGAAGGCGAACGCGGCGCCACCGTGGAAGGTGGCCAGGCCGGAATGGGGAAGGTCGCGTGCTTCCCGGTGGCGACCCCAGCCGTGCATGACGGCCCCGACGACGAGGGGCGCGACGAGCAGGCTGAAGCCGCGGAATCCGATGATCGGCGCGAGGTGGTGGGGGACGACGTGGGCGGACAGCCAGCCCAGGAACGCGCCGACGGCGAACAGCCCGAGGGTCCAGAGGACGGGGTGGGTCTTGGAGCGGCGGTAGGCGGTGCTGACCGCTCGTCCGCTGCCTTCGAGGAGGCAGGTCAGTCCGAGTTCGACGAGAAGTTCGAGGAGTATCTCGAGCATTGCCGTGCCCCATGCCCCGTGGACGGCTGAGGCCCATTTCCCCGGCAGGCATTGCAGCACGGATGGAGGTCGTTCGCAACGAGGTGCTGCGGCGGGCGGGGTGGTGCTTGCGTGGGGCCGGGGTGGGGAGTCTTGGGACGCGCGTGGTGAGAACTTCCCGAGCCGGCGCGATGGCATCCCGTCGGTCGGAGTCCATCGCGTGGCGAAATAGGCCGTCTCCCCACGTAGCGCTCCCCGTGGAATCCATCCGGACCCGGGTTCGACTCCCGGCGCCTCCACTACCGAACGATGCGGGATCGTGGATGATCCCGCGAGGGGGTCCGCGAGGTCCCTGACTGAGGTCCCTGAGTCGGCCACCTCGCGCGTCACGCGAACTTCCGGCCTCGCTGCTACGTCGTCTTCTTCTGCTTCCTCGGCTCGACCTTCGCGTGCCACGCAAGCAACTCGACGAGCAGGTTGTTCCACTTCCCAAGGTCGGCCTCGGTTCGGGAGCCGGCCAGTTTCAAGTCGCCGAACGATGGCACGTTGCCGTACACCAGTCTGCGGTAGTTGGCGCCGACGCCCATGAGAACGTGAGGGAACAGCCGCACGATCTTGACGTTGGAGTGCGGCCCGAGGTCGGCCAACC
Organism: Deltaproteobacteria bacterium; assembly: GCA_016218815.1. Taxonomy (GTDB): domain Bacteria; phylum Myxococcota_A; class Polyangia; order DRWM01; family JAAZOP01; genus JAAZOP01. The sequence goes on along the minus strand of JACRCX010000047.1, from coordinate 114,269 downwards.
AACCCTTTTCCGTCTCGAACAGGAGGTCGAACGCCTCCAGCGCCTTCGGCACCTGCTCGACCGGAATCCCGGTCTTCTTGGCCAGCAGGGCGTACTCCTGGTCGAGCCGATCCGTGAGGATGAAGCCACCGAACGCCCAGAGGAACCACTGCCAGAAGACGGCGTAGCGATGCACGTACTCGTGCTTCGCCAACTTCTGAAGGCCCTCCTGAAACGACCGGGGCAACAGCTTCAGCGTGTCTATCGTCATCCCGAACAGCTCATCCGTGTGCGAGGTTCGGTCGTCGTCCCCAGCGGCATTCAGCACGTGGAAGTCAATCGCCGCCTTCAGGATGGCCAATCGCGCGTGGTGCTCGACGTACGTGGAGACCTGCAACACGTTCATTTCGTTCTGGTAGAAGGCGAGCTTGAACTGGCTCTCGGGGATCCTAGTCACCGCCTCCTCGAAGTCCCCGCCATCGAGTTCGTTTCCGCACTTCGCCGACAGGTGGGCGTTCTCGCGGAACGTGTCGTACAGCGTATCCACTTGGTCCACGATCTTGGCGATGAAGAATGCGCTGTCTGCGACCGCGAAGTGGTAGCGTTCGACGGCGCCGTAGCACTTCTCGTCCGGCAGGCTCTTCTTCCAGACGTTGAGCTTCTTGAGCAGCGCGCGCCGAGCCCAGAACGAGAACCGCCACATCGCCACGTCCGCTTCTTCGAGGGCTGCCGCTCCGAGAAGGGGTCCCAGGTGCTCGGCGGCCTTGTCGAGATCAGGGATCATCACCACGTCGATGCCGAGTTGACCCGCGATTCGGCGGTACAGGTCCTCCGACTTCTTGGGCTTCGAGGTGATCACGACGCCGCGCGGGAGCGACCGGAGGTAGTCCAGCCAGCCGCGGACCTTGAAGACGTCCTCGAAGCCCCAACCGCCGGACTTGATCTCGGCGAGCATGCGGAGCAGCCTGTCTGGGTCGTACGAACTCGCGACCAGATCCAACTCAAGGACCTCCCCGTCGGTCTGCCTATCGATCTTGTGGTGTTCGGTGTACCAGCCGGCTGCCTGAAAATACGCGCAGACGAACTCCTCGAACTCCGTGTCCTCGGGAAGTTCGGGGAGCGAAACGCTGGTCGTCGACATGTTGTCCTCCTTCGTTCCGCGCGAGCCGGCACCGCAGCCGGCAGGTCACGGGGAACCGTGTCGAATGGGTGCCGCTAGGGAGCCCCGCCCAGACAAGCATTGATAGCGTAGCACGCCTATTTCCGAATGCCCGGAGGACAGCAGCCGGCCACGTTTCCGGATCCAGCGGTAACGGTGCCTGTCTCAGAGATCGCGCGGGAAAGGCCACCGCCCTTCAGCGCCGGCCACCAGCGCCCGCGAGCAGCCGCAGGATGTCGGGCATCCTGAACTCCCGCACGTAGCCGTTCTCCCCGAGGTAGAACCGGAACCGCCCCCCGCCGAACAGTGTCTTGACGAGCACGAGCGGATTCTGATGGAGGTTGACGAGCGTGGCGCGGTCGGTGCCGGACGCGAGCGGCTCGTTGTCGAAGAGCGCGTTGACCACGTTGGCCGGATGGTTGTGGTACAGGATGACCTCGTTCGCACGATCCTGGAGGAAGTAGCCCTGAGCATCGCTGAGGAAGGACCGCGGGATCCCGACGGCACCCGCGCTCCCGGTCCACGTTGCGACCGCCGCTACCGTGGTCGTTGAGCCTTTGCGCCAGCCGAACCCGGCGATGACGCGCTCGACCGGCGCGCCGGCGGTGACGTTGAAGCACCCGAGCAGGAAGGCGTTCCGGTTCAGCGGACGGCGGAGTCTGACCACGCTGCCGGCGCCATGCACGCACGCGTCCCTCACGACCCGGACGCCAGCCTCATCCGCCTGGGTGAAGCGGATGGGTCCCGGATCGAAGTGCGCCGACACCGCTGCGGCCAACAACTCCCGCACGAACCCGTCGAGGTCACCGCCCGACATCGCCTACTTGCCCCCCGCCACCAAGCCGACGACAACCCCGATCAGCGCGCCGATCCCCAACGCAGGCCAGAACGAGGAGCCAGAGGAACGCCTCGGCGGAGCACCGTGCGCGACCGCCGGGGGAGTGGGCCGGGGTCGAGCAGGCACTGCGTGCGGAATCGGCGTGGTACGCGGGACGGCACGCGCACGTTCCGCCATCAGGTGCTGCCACCACCTCAGGTCGTACGCGGCGCGGCCCGCCGGGTCCTTCAGCTCCTCGTACGCTTCGCCCACGTCCTTGGCCCGCTCATTGCTCTCCGGGCTCCCAGCGTTGTGGTCGGGGTGCGCCTCGGTCATGCGCGCCCTGTACGCCCGCTTGATCTCGTCGTCGGTCGCCGTGCGGGCGACGCCCAGGATCGCGTAGTAGTCCTTCATCGCGGCCCGGCCGTTTCCCGGGCGGCCAGACCATAACCACGGCTGAACGCGCGTCAAGGACGACGACGGTTTTCCGGGGACGAACGACCGAGCCCTCTCGCGGTCGGCCGGCCGCGTCGAGTTTCTGCAACGAGTCCCTGTCGGTACTCCGGTCCGCCTGGGTCTTCGTCCCCGGACGTTGCCCGGCAGGTGGACAACGCAGGCCTCGTCACGGCGTCAGCGGGCGGAATAGCACACTACTCCACACGCGCACTGGCCAGACCGAGAGGCCCGGACGGGCATGCTACTCATAGTCTGTAGACCCATCGTCATCAGCGGGGCAACAGTCTCAGCATGCGTAGTCGGGATCTCGCGCTCTTCGGTCGTACCGTCCGCGAACTGCGACAGAGGTCCGGCCTGTCCCAGGAGGGCCTCGCCGAGATGGCGGGGCTGCACCGAACCTACGTCGGCAGCGTCGAGCGCGGTGAACGGAACATCGGACTGCTCAACCTAGTCGCGATAGCCCGAGCGCTCAACGTCCCCCCCAAGGCGCTCGTCGCGGGGATTCAGTAGCCGTGCGGTCACCGTCCAGGCAGCCAGTCCACGACCGAACTGGCCCGTCGGCCTCTGGTCGCCGTGCGTCCCGCAGGCGGAGACGCGCGCGCCCTGCTCCGGCCCGACGAACGGGTGTCCCCGGGTCGAAGCGCCGACGGCCGGGTGGAAGCAAGGCCATCGTGCCGAGGGTCACCATCCGCGCGCGTGCGGCGTCCGCCGCACGCCGAGGCAACGGCGGACCACGCAACCGCCGCTGCCAACCACGGAGGAAACGAATGCCAGGTCCGTACGACGGGCTCCCGCAATCGCAATGGCGATCGATCACCGAGAAGCTCGTCAGCAAGCACCCGCTGACTCCAGAACTTGCCGACGCAGTCCTCGCCGCCTGGGAGGACATCTTCGCGTCGCGAATCGGCTCGAAGCAGTATCGAATCGGTCGCGACATCCAGTTGGTTCCTCAGTTGATGGGGAGCCTCCTCCACGAACTCATCCCGCTGGTCGTCAGCGACCGCCACCCCAACAAGTGGAGGCGCCAACAGACGAAGAACGAGAAGGATCTGGTGTGCGTGTTCGATCCCACGTTGTCGCTGGAGATCAAGACTTCCTCTCATCCGTCCCAGGTCTTTGGCAATAGGAGCTACGGGCAGAAGGCCACCGCCGAGGATCCGACGGCCAAGGGCAAGTCCGGCTACTACTTGGCCGTCAACTTCGAGAAGTTCGACTCCTCCGGCCGGAAGCCGAAGATCACGCTCGTACGCTTCGGGTGGTTCGACCGAACGGACTGGATCTCGCAGCACGCCCAAACCGGACAGCAGGCGCGGTTGCCTCCGTCCACCTACGAACTCAAGCTGGTCCGCCTCTACCCACTCGACACCGAGTCGTCGGCTTCGGAATAGACAAGGCCACCCTGCCGGGTAGCCTCGTCGCGCAGAGCCAGGAACCGCCGGAAGCGCTCGGCAGACATGCGGCAGTAGTCGTCTCTGATTTCGAAACCGAGATACACGCGCCCCGCGGCCACCGCCGCGATACCGGCGGACGCAGACCCGCTGAACGGATCCAACACGACCTCTCCTGGATTTGAGGACACTCGCACGATTCTCTCGACGATGCCTAGGGGGAACTGTGCTGGGTGGGCTGTACGTTCCTTCGAGCTTCGATTCTCGCCAGTGGTCACCTTCGGGAACTGCCAGACGTCAGACGGATTCTTGCCGAGCGGGTTGCAGCGGAACTTGCCGTGCTTCTTCTGGTTGGGGTACTTGACATTGGGATCGCGAACTTCGTCCAGGTTGAACGTGTAGGCGTTCTCGTTGCGAACATGGAACAGCCACTTCTCATTGCGGGGCGCGAAGCTGCGGCGCGACGTGATGCCGGCCCCGTAGTTCCAGACGACCTCCTGCACCAGGAAGAAGTCCGATCGGCCCCAGAGGAGATAGGGGATCGGGACGGCCTTTCCCCGCCCTGGAACCGCAAGGTAGCCGACGTTGAGCCAGAACGCTCCGTGCTGGCCGGTGACGGAGTGGACCGCCCCGATCCAGTCGGTGGACCAAGACACGTACTCGTCCACCGCGCGCGGAGACTCGTACGGCTTGCCGATGTTGTAGGGCGGAGATGTTACGGTCAGGTCCACGTTCAGCCCGGCGGCAGCCAGTTCCCTGATCGCGGGAAGGCAGTCCGCTCGGTACAGGAAGAAGCCCTCGTCTGCGAAGTACGGATGGCCCAGGACACTCGTCAACTGCCCCGTGATCCTCGCCGTCGTCGCGCGTTGCCGCGCTGTCGCGTCGGCGTTCGGATGCACCAGCAACGAGGGCGGCACAGCCGCCGTCGGCCTATGGGGTGGCGGCGGTGGGTTTCTGGCGATGGGTCGAAGGTCAACACCAGTTGGCGTCGGCCAGATCTCCGGGCTGTCCTCTGGACCACCATCCCCGAACAGTGACAACGAGGCACGGCCTGGCGGCGACTTCCCGGACGGATTAGGGCGGCGCGCGTGTTCTTCCGCCGGAGTGCCGCCCGCGGAGCCACCTCCGTAGGGCACCGAGGGCTCGCACAACAGACTCGCGTGCAGCTTCCGGATCTCGGACGCGGTGCGACCGGCTTCGCTTGCGAGTAACTCGCGTGACTCGGCGGGAATGCGCCCTGCCAGGATCGCCAACTCATCCAACGGGCAGTCCAACGCGATCGCGAGACGCTCGATGAGGTGCACGGATGGAGGGGCTAGATCGCGTTCAACTCGCGAGAGATAGGCGGGGTCGACCGCAAGCTGGTCGGCGAGTTGCCGCAACGACATGCCCTGTTCAAGTCTCCGGTTCCTCAGGCTCTCACCGATTCGCATGAGGCCTTTCATATGCCGTGTTGACCATTTTGTCAACATCGGAAGATCGTCCGCATCTTCCAGGGGTTCTGCCCGACCGACGGACACGCCTTCGGTGGCCGGTGCTGCCGCCGGTTCGGCGTGTCGTGGACTCGCGGTCTAGCCCTCCAACCTGGTCAGCCTTGCCCATCTCTCCTCCACCAACGCGGCAGTCACGCCCGGCGCGACGTGCGTGTACATCTCGGTCGCCGCGGTGTCGGCGTGGCCGAGTAGCCCGGCGATCACCTTCTGGCCGACACCCATCATCGCGTAGCTCGACCCCGAGGTGTGGCGAGCGCCGTGCGAGGTGATGCGGCGGACGCCGGCCTCCGAGCAGAGGCTGTCGTACGCGCGGTTCAGGACGTTGTTGGAGAGCGGGCCGCCGCCGTCGGCCGGGAACAGGAGGTTGCCCTCAATTCGGAGCATCCACCGCTGAAGTTCGTCGGCCAGCGCTCGCGGGAGGACGGCGAAGCGCGACTTCTTGTTCTTGGGAGTCGTCGCCGCCTTGCGCGCCATCGAGCGCCGGATCCATAGCCCTGGACCCTGGAGGTCCAGATCCCGCTTCTCCAACGCGCGCAACTCGCCGAACCGGATGCCCGTCACGATCTGGGTGAGCAAGGCGAAGTAGCGTGCCGGCTCGCGCTCCTTCCAGGTGAGCAGCGCGGCGACGGCCTTGCCCTCCTCCTCCGGCGTCCACCACGCGCGGGACTCCTCCGGCGTCCGGTCGGACCGGAGCCACGAGGATCGCCCGACGGGGTTGCGCTCCACGACGCCGTAGCTGATCGCCTTCTCGAAGATGCGATGGAGGACGGATAGGAAGTTGTTGACCGTCTTCGTCGAGTACGTCCGCTTGTACTGGTGCTCCTCGCGCAGCTTGGCCGCCTTGAACCGATCCACGAGCCGGGCATCGATGTCCTGGAGGTGGTGCTGACCGAAGAACGGGATGAGGTGGCGGCGGACGATCCAGCGGTCGCCTTCCTTCTGGCTCTCGCGGAGTCCGCCACCCTCCACGCAGGTCTTGAGCCACTCCTCGGCGAAGACCGCGAACGCGTGGCTGGCATCGCGAGGCGTCTTGTCTCGGCGGTCCAGGGCGTCGAGGAACTGCGCGACCTCGCCCGACGCCGCGGCTTCCTTCGCCATGCGATGAAGGTCGCGGAACGTCCGCAGCGCGTCGGTCCGGTCGGTTGCCTCGAAGACGACGCCGCGGAGCCCGCGACGCTCACCCGGACCGAGTTCGCCGATGGCGAAGCTGATCGACCTGTCGATCCCAGGTCGCCCGACGGGCTGGACCTGGAGACGGAAGCGGACGATGGTGGCCATGCTCTCCTCCTTGGGGATGGGCCTCACCCTTGAAGTCCGAGAACAGGATCCGGATCGTGTTGCCGACGCGCCGTGCCGGGATCTGCCCCGGGTCGAGCGGCGGCGTTGGACCGGGAGGAACGACGACAACGTGCTGGCCGAGGGTCCGGCGGTCCACGCCCATCAGGCGGGCGAACTCGGCGAGGGTGAGTCCCTCCCTCCGGCCCACGTCGGGGTCGCGCAGGGCGAGCGCGGCGACTAACGCGGCTCGCTGAGCAAGCTCGACCTCGACGGCGCGCGTGTCGAGAGTCGGCGGCCGGAACAGCCTCCGCCACTGGAAGAAGATGAGGTAGCCCCGCCGCTTGAGCCGAACGGGCTTGCCCGACGCGAGTAGGTGGGCGACCGGCGGCCACGTGTACGCGGCGGACCTGTCGAGCGCCGCCCGGATGAACTCGGCCGCTTGCTCCGCCGCGGTGCTCGTGTCGCCTCTCGACGCGGAACCGGAGGGCGAGGCGGACAAGTCGGCGGCCGGTGCGCCGGCGGCGGATGGGCGCGCCGTTGCGTACGACGTGCGGGAAGCCATGCTACCGCCCTCCCGTGGGCCGAGGCCTGGGGGACGCCCCCGCGGTGCGTCTCCGCACGCCGGAGCCACCTTCCCGCGTGTCTCGGGTCCCGTTCGCGCCCGCCGACGGTCCCATCGAGCCAGGGTGTCGTCGTGTCGGTCGCGTCGGGGGACCGGGCGGCGCGGTCGGTCCCCGGTCGGTCCCCGAGTCGGTCCCGGGCGTCCGACCAGTCGCCGATGGCGATTCCGCGACGACGGCCCCGGGGGACCGGGCATCCGCCTCCGCCGCGGTGCTCGCGCTCGCGGTGGCGCCGTCGTCGGCTTCTTCGTTCGTGCTCGCGGGTCCCGGCGAAGCCGGTCCCTCCGGTCCCTCGGTCCCTCCCCGTGCGATTCCCGTGGGTTCGGCAATCGCGGCTGCGGTCGGGCCGGTCCCCGGTCGGTCCCCTCCGGTCGCGTCCTCCGTCTCACCGCTGCGGCCCGACGACCGCTCGGCGAGCCAGGGCGCGCGGGCGGCCAGCGCCGAACGGTCGATGCGGTACATGCGGATCTTCGCCGTCTTCCCGTCCCGCACGACCTTGCGACGGTCGGGCGCGGGGACTCCGATCCGCTTGAGGACTTGACCGATCTCCGCCTCGGGCATGGGCTCGGCATCGTCGGCGTTCACCAGGCGGTGGATCTCGGCCATCTCGACGGCGGCCTGGGACAGACCTCGTTCGCCCAGATGATCGAGCAGCGCCTCGATCACGCGGTCCTCCGGTGTCTCCCTTCCCTTTCGCCGCTCGGCAACTTGGTCCCTGGCGTAGCTCTCGACGACACGCCGCAGGCCGCCGCAGCCCCCCGGTTCCAACCACTCGGCGATGGTGACCAACGGTGCGAACAACTCGAACGGCCTCCCGCTCAGGCCGGGAATACCCGCCGCGTACACCCGATCCCGGACCGGTGGGATCTCGGCGTAGAACCGCATCGACAGGCAGTGCAGGCAGTCGCGGAGTTCGGCAAGTTCGTCGTCGGCCGCACCGGGCAGATGCGGGACGGCAACGGCTTCGGGCAAACCGACCTGCGTCCTCAGCGTGATCGCCCGATCCTCCAGAACATCGTCGAGTCCGCTGATGTTGCAGATGACCTTCGGCCCGAAGACCTTGTAGTCTACGGGGACCCATGCCTTCCCTCGTGCCTCGGTGCGCGTCGCGACCCCGCCGCGCTTGTACCCGGACCTGAGGATCGACTCCTCCGGCTGCTCGGCGGATGCCTCTCGGGATCTGAACCGCTCGAACTCGTCGAGGACGGCCATGCCCATCGTCTGGTCGAGCGTGCGGTAGATGCTGGCGGCGGAGGCTGACGACCAGAGGACGGCGTTGAACCCCAGCGCCTCGAAGAGCTTGCCGGCCGTGGTCTTGCCAGACCCCTTCACCCCGTGGAGGTGCAGGTACGGGACCGCGTCGAACGCCGACACGAAGTACGAGAGGAACACGTACAGGGCGGAGACCACGTGAGCACGCCGGTCGGGGAAGAAAACGCGAGTTCGCCATCGGGCAAGAACGCGGTCGAAGATCACGCGAGGTACGCGCACAGAGCGAATCCATCGCTCTGCCGCTGGACGAACCGGCCACAACGTGCCGGAGCGGGCGCGCTCCCGGAACCACTGGACGTCGAATCGTCGGTCCCTGTAGCACCAGCGGTCTGCGACGAGTTGTAGCGGACGGTCCAGGACGAGCTTGCTGTCCTCGATGGCCCACTCGGCGTCCGGATCGCGGTAGCGGGCGGGATCGACGACGCGGAGAAGCTCACCGTCCGAACGCAGGACGAACTTCGGCCGTGCCGTGTACGAGCCGCCATCCTTCGCCGTTCGCGGCTCCCGCATCCGAACCGCCTGGTAGGCGTGCCCGTCAACGAAGTCCTGAGCCGGGCAGAGCCGCCTCGGCTCCGGGAGGAAGTGCTCCTTCGCGCCGGGGGACGACGCGGCTTTGGCTTCGGCAACCAACTCGTCGAGATGCTCCTTCGTTCCTCCGCTCTTCGTGATCCAGTCGTTCACGTCCTTCGCCTCCTTCGGCAAGCAAATGTCGACGAAGCTGACGGCGGGAAAGACCTCCCGGAGGCGCTTGCGCGCCTTCTCGCCCGGTTCGTCGTTGTCCATCACCACGTACACTTCACGCTTCCCCGCCAGCGCAGCACCGAACTCGGACTTGATCGTCGTGGCGGACGGCAGCCCAACGGCCGGGCAGCCGAGACCGTCGATGGTCATGGCATCGAACGGCCCCTCCGTGATGAAGACGGCGTCCGTGCCTTCGGCGGCCGACGGGTTGAAGAGACCACGCGGCAGGTTCGGAAGACTGCGATACCTGTCTCCGCCCCGGCGCTTCGCGATGTCGTCGGGAAGCCGGTACAGGAGGTTCACGATGCGTCCGGCCTTGTCCGCGACGGGGATCACGACGCTGCGCAGCCACTTCGTGCGTGCACCGTCGGGGCACTTCGTCGAGGCCACCGCGACCCCGGCGCTGACGAGCGCCTCGACCGGGAGCCCGCGCCCGTGGACCAGGTCGTGGACCAGGCCATCGTAGGCTTCGCCGAGGCGGAACTTCTCGACGGTCTCCTCGGCCAACCGACTCAGCAGGTATCGTCGCGTTGTCTCGCTCCTGTTCTCGTGTGCGAGGTCCACGACCGCCTCGATGACCGCCTGGACTTCGGTCGATGGCCCGGCCGGGTCCTCCTCTCGCGCTGTCGGGATGGCGCCGCGCCTCGGAGCGCCCGCCGGCAGCTTGACGCCGATCTTCTCGGCGAGCGACTTGAGCGACCGGCCGGCCTCGGCGCACTTGAAACAGTGCCAAGCGTGGTTGGTGGCGTTTACGTACAAGTGGCGCTTCTTCTCCCCGCAGAACGGACAAGCGCACACGATCTCACGCCCGCCAGCCACCCTCCCGAACACGGTCAGTCCCATCTCATCGAGCACGTCTTCCAAGACCATTGCAGCCTCCTCCCGCTACCACGTGCTCGGACCGCAAGACGGACCACCCTCGGCCGCTCGCGTCGCCGAGCTTCAACCTCCGCCACCCTCCCGGCCGACAAGGCGCGGTCGTCCCGCGCAGACGACGCCGGATTCCCCGCCGCTGCGGAGAGCCGTCACGGCGGTGTCCGAGTTCTCCACCGTCGGAGAAGCGACCCAACCGGCGCATCGCCACCGAGACCAAATCGAAGGCGTTGCCGACCCGTGGAACGCCTCGAACGCCCGTAGCGGATTGCCCGTGTTGGGGCCTTCTTCGGAAGATCTAGGCGCCATCGCCGAGCCTCCTGACCGCCTCGACCTGACGGCCGAACGCCGAGTGGAGGTACACCTGGGTCGATGCGATGCTGGCGTGCCCGAGAAGGGCCTGGACGGTTCGGAGGTCGGCCCCGGTCTGGAGCAACCGCGTGGCGAACCCGTGCCGGAACGAGTGCGCCGTGAGCCGCCGCTCGATTCCGGCTCGCTTCCGGAGCCGACGGATGTTGTACTCGACGGCGCGCGCTGTCAGGCGATCCTTCCGGAACGGATACCGCGTTCCCGACGTGCGAAACAGCGGCGAGGAACCCTCCGGGTCGGAGCCGTGCTCCAACCTGATGTACTTCGCAATCGTCGCGGCCTGAGTCGGGCTCAACGGGACCAGCCGCTTCACGCGCTGGTCCCGGCGCTTCAAGGTCTCGACGTGGAGCACGGGTTGATCCTCGTGTTTCCGGAAGTCGGCCACGTTGAGGCCGCAGACTTCGCCGCGGCGCAATCCGGCGGCCAACGCGGCGAGGATGGCCGCGACCCGGTTGTCGTCCGTCCGTCGGAGGTCGAGCCGCGCGAGCATCGCGTCGAGGTCCTCCGCCGTGGCTGGCTCCGTCGGCCGTGCGCCCCTCATCGCGCACCTCCGGCAAGCCGGTTGGCGACGCGCACGAGCACGCGGCGCACCTCGCGCTGCTCCGCCAGGATCGCGACCAGTGCCCTCTCGGCGAACGGCCGCTCCGCGGCCAGACGAGCATCCACCGCCGGTGCCTCGATGGTCGCCGGCTCCGGTTCCGCCGCGTTGGCGGTCCGCCTCCGCCGCCAAGCGTCGAGTTGGGCGGCATCGAACCGCAGGACGCGCCCGACCCGGACGGCCGGGATCTCCCCTTGGCGGACGAGCGCGTACACCGTCCGCGCCGGGATGCCGAGGTACGTGGCCGCCTCGGCTCGACCCATCAACTTCCGCTTCGTCATCTTCGACCTCCTCACGCGCCGAGAGACCTTCTCGGCGTCGCGAGGGGAACCGTAACGTCTCGATATGTGCAGGGAAATCGAAATCGCCGAACGTCCACCAATCGTGGAAGTTCCCGGCCCCAACGGGAGCCAGCCGCGGCACTGGATTGGCGGGTGGATGACGCAGGACGCGAGAATCGTGGCGGATCTGCTGCTGGCTTCCGTACCGTCCATCGCGGACCCCTCGCCGGTCGAGCGCCAGCCACTGGCGACGACCACCGGGCCGCGCAACCCGCGGCCTCATCGCCGATGGTGCGTCACTCGTGCCGGGACAGCACGTTGGCTTCTTGGTGCTATTTCTTGGGTGGCCGTCCGCGTCGGGGACGATCACTGGGACACGCGAGCCGCAGCCTCGGGAGCGATCCGAGCGCACGGATCTCAACAGGCGGAGGACTCAGGATGAGGGTCGCGCGGTGCCGCTCGCGGATTGACCGCACGTGGACAAGAGCGGACCGCACGGCCTCCTCGGTCACCGCGGGCCGATACTGCTCCTCGGCCTTGGCGATCTGCGTCACGCACTGGTCCATGACATCATGCGCGACGTACCAGTCCAGATGGCGGAAGAACTCCGGCATCCCCGCGAGGCGGGGACTTGATCGGCGCGACGGTCCCCGGCGCGCACCCCTTACCCGGCCGTCGGTTCCCATCAGCCGGGCAAGCGACCATCTGGACCGAGCGTACGCGATGAACGGCACGCCGGCATCGGAACAAGCGATGATCGCCTGGACGCGGAACCGGGCGGCCAACGTGGCTGCATCCTGGTGTACACGATCCCAATCTTTCGACTCGATGGTCGGCGGTCTGGCGGAGTAGGAGTGGGCGTGCCGTCCGAAGCGCATCGGCCCCGACAGTTTGCCGAGCGTCCGAGCGTTCGGCTTGAGGAAGTCCGAAGCAAGGGACTTCGCCCACGCCTCGGAACAGGAAACCAACCCGAGCCAGCGGGCGGTCTCGGACTGACCGCGACGGGCGGTTGGGAGTCGGGCGTTCTTCTCCGGATGAAGTAGTTCGGGCGCGACCTCCGACTGGAACAGCTTCCAGTCGCGCGCGACGGCCGCCGCCAACTCGGGGTCGTCGTGGCACAGGACCGGGGCGCGGTGGATCTGCTGGCGGCCCACGCGCTCACGCTAGCACGAACACGACAGGCCAGCCGCCCTCATCGCGGCAGTCGAGCGCGCTGATGATCCAGGTTCAGTCCTGGACCCAGATCATGGAGCCGCCGATCACGCGCGAGCCGCCGACCTCGTTGCCGTTGAGGTCCACGAGCTTGATCCGGGAGTCGTCGGGAGAAGACGCCGAGTTGATGTCCGCCCACATCCGCCAGAGGTCCTGCGCGGCCTGGAGGCGGATCTGCTTCACGGCGACGTGCCACCCGTCGCCCACGGTGATGACGAGGGTGTTCCCGTCGCGGTCCGCCGGTTCCAGTCCGATGCGGACGACAGCCCCGACCCCCGACGACTCGACCGCGGCCTTGAACGCCTCCATCCTGCCCTGGCGCACGGCGGACTCGACGGCCGCGAGATGCTGGCCGCGCTCGTCGGCCGATGGAGAATCCCCTTGCCCGAGGTAGCGCAGCGCCCACGTGGCGGCATCATCCGCAACCGCCTGGGCCGCGGCTCGCGCCCGACGCTGGTAGCGCGCCGCCTCGTAGCGGACATCCAGAACGAAGTGCCACGCCGCCGCGCGCCACTGGAGGGAGACGTACTTGTCGCCGCTGTCCTCGCACCGCACCGCGGGTTGGCCGCCGACCTCCGCCGCTGAGCATCCGTCTTCCGGTGGCGGGAGCGACTGGTCCTCCTGACGAATCCAGAGTTCGACATCCAGGTGAACGTCATCGCCGGCACCAACGTACCGCCCGACCGCGCCGACCCCCTCGGCGTGGCGCGCGGGTGAACGCAGCTCGAAGTCGCCGGCCTTGGACGGGAGGAGAAGACGGGGTTCCTCAACGGCCAGCGCGTTGCCGTCGGGCGCGGCGGGTACTGGAGCCGGGGGTGATGGGGGCGGCGGTGGCGGTGGCTCGGGTTCCCCGGCCGCCGTCGTCGTCGGATTCGGCGCTGGCGGGATCGCGTCGGTGCCTTCGTTCGCGTCGGGCGCGGTAGTTGTCGTCGTCGGGTCGGCATCCTGGTGGTCCTGAGGACCGCGGACCGCGCCGACGACGAGCGCGATCACGAGCCACGCGGCCGAGGCGACCACGGCCCCGGTCTTCGTGTTCTTGCTCCACGGCGCGACGAACCACGCGAGCGGAATCCCCGCTGGCGGAAACACGACGAGCGCCAGCACGATGAACCACGATTCTCGGTACCACGTCTTGTTCTGCAAGGTTACGTCCCCTCCATCGCGTGTCCGTTATAGCGGACTCAGCCAAGGCGGGGAAGCCCTACCGTCCGCGTGTCGTGGACGAACTTCACCGCCGAGTCGTGCGTCGCATCCGGGATCTGGCCACCGCGCGCCACGTACCCGTGTCCCATCTTCCCGACCGCGCGGGCGTCGCCCGGAGCCACTTCTGGGACGTGATGGCCGGACGGAAGAGCCCCACCCTGAAGTGGCTCGCGAAGATCGCCGCCACCCTCGACGTGGACCCCGCCGCGCTGCTGGCCGCTCCCAAGCGCTGAGCGAAGCCGCGCCCGCCCCGGTCGGCGACGATTTCCAGGGCCTGACCGACCGCGTTGAGTCCAACCCCGCGGGCAAGCCCGACTGGGTCATCGCGGCGGCGGGTGGAGGCGGGTTGGGCGCCGAGCGGCTTCCTCGACGGTCCAACGACCGCCGCCCATCGCGGACTGGCCGTCGTTCGCCGGACCCATCCGCTGGCCGAACGCCGCCATCGCGAGCGGCATCCACCTGGATCGGTTCGGCTGGGCCCTGGAGAAGGGCAACTCCAACACCAACTGGCGAATCGAGAGCCGCGCGACGTACGCGGTGCGGACGGAATCACCGGACCGAGCGCGCGGGGCAAAGGAGGGCGGAAGACGGTGGACGCAACGACGGCGACCGCCTCGATCCGGAAGTTGGCCCGAGGCCAGGGGTGGTCACGCTCGTTCGGCGGGGTCCAAGGCGTCTGGACGGTCGTCGCCACCGCGGCGTCGCCGGCCGCGAGGATCGGCGTTCGTCACCATGCGCTTCTGCCGTCCCGCGGCTGGACCACCGCCCGTCCGGTCCGCCCTTGCCACGCCCTCCGCACCCACCGCCACCACCCCACCGAGACGTGCTCGACGATGACCGCCACCCCTCCCCCCAGTGGCCTTCGTTCCGCGCCGGCGCGCGCATCGCCGGCCGCGTCTGGCCTGCTCCGTGTGCACACAGGATCGCGTGAGATCGCAGTTCCCGGTATCCCGCTGGATCGGCCGGCGTTGATCGCCTTGCCGCCCGCGTCCCAACCTGCCAGACTCGCGACAACGATCCACGAGCATCAGCCGACCGCAGAGGGGAAACTGGATGCCGACGAACAAAGAAACGGAACGCGTTCCTCCTGGCTCGCGCTGGTGGAAGTGCGACTTCCACGTGCACACGCCCCAGTCCGGCGCGGACTACCAGGACGCAAACGCTAGCCCGGCCAGCATCATCGATGCCGCCGTGAGCGCGGGCCTCGAAGTTGTGGCGATCACCGACCACAACACCTTCGGGCTGACCGCAGAGCTTCAGGCCTGCGCGGCCAACCGAGGATTGGTCGTCTTCCCCGGCTTCGAGATCAACGCTGGTTCGGGAATCCACCTCCTGGCCATCTTCGATGTCGACACGCCGGCGAACAACGTGGCGGCTACGCTCGGCCGCTGCATCGATCCTCGCAGCGTCGGCGACCCTGGGGCGTGCTCCAGCACTTCGGCCATCGAGATCGCGTCGGCCATCGCCCAAGCCGGCGGGCTGTGCCTGGGTGCCCACGTGGATGGCCCCTCCGGCTGCTTGAGCGTGCTCCTGAAGAAGCGCCCGGATGGGACGTTGGGGGGGTCGGAGACCCTCCAGGCGCTGGTGACTTGCCGGGAACTGCACGGGGTCGAGATGGTCGGCAGCGAAACAGCGATGCTCGGCTACCTCGACAACTCCAAGGACGGCTACAAGCGGTTGGATGGCGCGATCGCGATCGTCGAGGGATCGGACGCCCACCGGCCCGAGGAAGTCGGGCGGAGATTCACGATGGTCAAGATGTCGAAGCCCAATCTTGAGGGGCTTCGGCTGGCTCTCCTCGACGGCGAGATGTCGGTGCGTCGGGGAAGCGTTGACGCTGGCAGCGTGAACACGCACGCCACGTCCTACCTGGAGCGAATCGTCGTCGAGAATGCGCGTTACGTCGGCCGATCGGTTCCGTTCTCCGTGCCGCTGAACCCCTGGCTGAACGCCGTCATCGGAAGTCACGGGACCGGAAAGTCCACGCTCGTCGAGTTCGTTCGGGCAGGGCTTGGTCGTACCGGCGACGTTCCCAAGGCACTGGAACACGAACTGGGGAAGTACCAGCGACCGTACAAGACGCGTCGGGACGACGGACTGTTGACGAACGACACCACCATCGAGATCACCTACCGGCGGGAACAGGATCGCAGCCGGCTTCGATGGAAGGCCGGCACAACGGCGCCCTTGGTCGAGCAAGAGCAGCCGGATGGAAGTTGGCGCCAGGTCACAGCCGATGTCTCGTCGCGATTCCCGGTCCGGCTTTTCAGTCAGAAGCAGATCTATGGCTTGGCTGACGATCCCAACGCGATCCTTCGCATCATCGATGACGTCCCGGAAGTCGGGGCTGCCGCGCTTCGCAGCGAGATGGCGCAGTTCGAAAGCCAATACTTCAGCCTGCGCTCGCAGGCCCGTGGAGAAGAAGCCAAGATCAGGGATGAGGTCCGTCTCCGCGGCGAACTCGACGACGTGCGGAAGCAGCTCGAACGCCACGAATCCTCAGCCAACCGGGAGCTTCTCGCCGCCTTCGAGAAGCTGGAACAGCAGGATGCAGCCCTGGACGCATGGTCGAAGGCGGGCGCCGCCGCGGTGGCTGTTCTTCGTCGCGTCGCCGGGGATCTCCTTCTCCCAGCGCTCGACGCGACTCTGTTTCCTCCGCAACCCGGGGCACCCTACTCCTGTCTGCTCGACGCGCAGGACGGTGCACTGCGAGAACT
Source organism: Deltaproteobacteria bacterium (assembly GCA_016218815.1). Lineage (GTDB taxonomy): Bacteria > Myxococcota_A > Polyangia > DRWM01 > JAAZOP01 > JAAZOP01. The sequence goes on along the minus strand of JACRCX010000047.1, from coordinate 97,813 downwards.
CACCTCCGCGCGCGAAGCGGTCTCGAAGCTCGCCGATCCAGCCGAGGAAGCGGTCCGCAAGTTGGACGCGGCGCGAGCGCAGCCACCGTGGTCAGAACATGCGCGGACGATTCGAGACAAGTTGGCCGCGCTCGGACAAGCGGGAGTGGCGACCGGCGCGGCGGCGAAGGCCGACCATGCGGCGCTGATCGCGAAGCGGAAGTCGCTGCTGGATCAACTCAAGACCATCGATTCGGCCAAACTGAAGCTCGCGGATCTGGAGAAGGCGGCGGAGTCCATCCGCGACAAGATGGTCACCATCAGGCAGACCCTCACGACGCGCCGCCGGGGCTTCCTCGCTGGCGTGCAGACCGCCACGCCCCGCCTTCGAGTGGAGATCACCCCGTTCGGGAACGGTTTCGACGCCGAAGCCAAGATCAGAGAGGCAATCCAGAAGACCGACCAGACCTTTCAGGATCAGTTGTGGGCCGAGGACACGAAGAGCGGATTGGTGTACCAACTCTACAGATCCGGTCAGGGTGCCAAGGACGAGGCCGGCTTCCCGACCCGTCTCCGGGACCTCGGGAAGCAGCTTCGCGCCGTCGCGGCGGGAGCCGACGACGCCGGACTTCACGGCAAGTTCGCCGCTTACCTCCGGAAGGTACCGCCCGAATCGCTGGACCGGTTGGACATTCTCCTGCCGGAAGATGCCGTCGAACTCGCCTACCTGGAGCCCGCGGGCGGCGGGTACCGTCCGATCAGCCAGGGTTCCCCGGGCCAGAAGTCCGCGGCGATTCTCGCGTTCGTCCTGTCGTACGGGGGCGACCCGCTGATCCTCGACCAACCCGAAGACGACCTTGACGGGCAACTGATCTCCGACCTGATCGTGGAGCAACTCCGCCAGAACAAGGTGAGGCGCCAGATCCTCGTCGTCACCCACAACCCGAATATCGTCGTCAACGGCGATGCCGAGTTCGTCCTCCCGTTTGAGACGGCCAACGGTGAAACGCACCTCGTTGGCGGAGGGGGCGGGCTTCAGGAACTCGCGGTACGCGAACATATCTGCCGCGTGATGGAGGGCGGTCGAGACGCTCTGGAACGAAGGTACCGACGAATACACGGGCGGGCGACGCAGTAGCCGGACGCCCGAGGCGAGACGCCCGAGCCGAGCAGCCATCCTTCTGCGCGAACCTCGCGGCGACTAGAACCGCCAGTACCGGAGAGCGTAGTCGAGCCGGTGGTCCACCAGTTCGCCCAGGAGAGCGATGCTCCGGTGACTCCATTCCGAGAACACGGAGTTGAACTGGCGGGCGTTGCGCAAGAGGTTCTGGAAGCGCATCCCCCTCTCGCTGAGGTCCTCATGGACGAATACGGTGTAGACCCAGGGGTACAACTCCCTTAGCGCTCCGTAGATTGCCGATTTCTTGTCCAGTTCATCGGTGCCGAGCCGAGCGCCCGTCTTCAACTCGAACGCTATCAGCGGCAGAGTGGCTTCCTCGGAGTCGATCCTCGTCGTGAGACCGATCGTCACGTCTACCTCGCGCCGAAAGTGCGTCCAGGTCCAGTCCGAGGTGTTGTTCTTGTGCGACCACGGAATCCAGCCAGCAAGGAGCTTGCCAGTCGCGACGGTAAGTCGCTCTGGGTGGCAATACCGGATCGATGGTCGCCTCCGGGTCAGGGACGCCACGCGTGCGGTCGCCCATCGTTGCACCGTCCTCCGAAAGTCGGCCTCCGACATGCTGCGCACTCCTTGCCGCGCTGCGCGTCGTCCCAACCGCGCGTCAGCGGATGGAAGTGTACCACGCCGCCGCGGGCAGGATGGAGACCACCGCGGCACGGCCTCGCGTCCGCGACGCTCTGGGCGATCGGGCTCCCACTCAGGGACCTCCCTGACCTCCACGTCCGGAGACCGACGCGGACCGACGCGGACCGACAAGGCCGATCACCGACGTCCCAGAAACCCCAACGGTCAGGCCTCCGCGCACGACCGCCAGGCCGTCTTCGACTCCCGGCGCCTCCACCAACTAACGTCGCGGGAGCCTGGAAGATTCCGCAATATCGCTCAGGGAGGTCCCTGACCAAGGCAGACGAGGATCGACCTCGGCTCGACGCACGAACGGGCTCGGTGCGCGAACTTGCCCGACCCACCGGTCCTGCGTAGGCTCCGGGCATGAGCGAGCGGATGACCTACCACCAGATCGAGGAGCGGTTCGCCGGCGAGTGGGTGGTCGTGCGGGACTTCGTCCGCGACGACGCCAGGATCATCAAGGAGGGCGTCGTAGTCACGCACACGCCGGACCGGGCGGCCGCCCACCGGGCGCTGGACACGTTCGATGACGCCTTCGCCATCTGGTTCGTCGGCGGACCGAACCCCGACTTCTGCGGCATCCTCAGCCTGCCGCGGTAGCGAATGATCGCCTTCCGGTTCGAACCGGGCCCCTGTTTGCTGTCCGTCCCCGTGACGCTCTGGGGTCCACGCCGCTCGCCCAGCGATCTGGTGTTCGTCCTGGACACCGGCACCGAGCGAACGATCGTGGACTTGGAGATCGCTTCCCGGCTGGGCTTCTCCGAGCGAGATTCGACCCGGAGGTCCCGCGTCGTATCGGCCCTCGGCGCGGAAGAGGGCTTCTTGGTGACGGCGCCGCGCATCCTCGCGCTTGGCTGGGATCGCGACGGTTTTCCCATCGCGGATCATCGCCTGGGAGCCAACGCACGGATCGACGGCCTGATCGGTGCCGACTTCTTCGCCGGACTCCGCCTCGTCATCGACTACGGAGCCGGGGTTGTCGAGGTGTCGGAGTCGTCGGAATCCCCAAGTCAGGCGCCTCCCTGACCTCCACGTCCGTAGACCGACGCGGACCGACGCGGGCCGACACGCCGGATCACGGAGGGTCCAGAAACCCCAACGGTCACGCCTCCGCGCGCGACTGAATGCGGGCCGAGGCTGCTCGGGAGGACTCATGAGCCGCGAGCCGACGTCGCCCCGGTTGACGGATTGGATGGAGGACTGCACGTCGAGCGCGCAGGCGGCGCGTGCTCCGCGCGCCGTCGCCCGCCTCCTGGACGCGATGTCCGCCGCGCCTACTCCCGCCACCGCGCGGGGGCGGCCCACAGGTCGCCGACGATCCAGACTTCGGCGGGGGAGGCGCCCCAGACGGCGGCGGTGCCACCGACCGGGAAGCAGGCAGCGGAAGTCCAGGAGGCGCCGTCCCAGTGGGCGACGAACGCCTGCATCCCAATGATGCCCCCGCCCACGATCCACACGTCGTCCGTGCCGAAGCCCCACACGCCGGTGAGGTCGGCGTCGGACGGGACGTCGTGCGCGGTCCACGCGTCGCCGTCCCAGTGGAGGAGCAAGCCGCCGGTGCCGACGGCCCAGACGTCGTCGTCGGCGGAGCCCCAGACGTCGGCGAGGTCGATCGCGTCATGGTCGCCGGCGGGAGGCAGATCGGTCGCCGACCATTCGGTGCCGTCCCAGTGCGCCGCGCGGGGCGAGTACAAGCGCCAGCCGACGGCCCAGATGTCGTCGGGAGCGAGGCCCCAGAGGGCCGAGACGCCGGAGCCGGACTCCAGCGCCGACCCGCGCCAGGCGGAGCCCTCCCAGCGCAGGAGGACGCCGTCACCGCCGACCCAGAGGTCATCGGGCGAGGTGCCCCAGACGGCACGCAGGTCGGCCGTCGTGCCGCTGGGCCTGGCGGACCACTCGGCGCCGTTCCAGCGCCGGATGGTGCCGGCGTCGCCGACGGCCCAGGCGTCTTCCGGACCGGCCACCCACAATCCGCGGAGCGAGGCGAAGCCCGCGCCGTCCACGGCGGTCCAGGTCCGGCCGTCCCAGTGCTCGATCGCGCCGCCGGCGGCCGTGAGGTAGCCATCGCTGGCGCTGCCGAGGTAGCGCGTGCCGACGGCCCAGACGTCATCGGCGGCCGCACCGCGCACGGCGACCAGCCGCGGGGGATCGAGATCGCGGCCGGTCGCGGCGAACGACCAGGCGACGCCGTCGAAGTGCGCGAGGCCGCCGCCGGTGCCGACGGCCCAGACGTCGTCGGGACCCGAGGCCCAGACGCCGGCGAAGAGCTGGTCCGGGGCTCCTTCCACGTCGGTCCACTCGCGGCCGTCCCAGTGCATGAGTCCGGGGAACGAGCCGACGGCCCAGATGTCGTCGGCGGCGAGGCCGAAGAGCCCGAGTGCGTCGCCGATGCCGACGGTGCGGCCGAAGGGCCGGAGCCACGAGGTCCCGTCCCAGTGGTTGAAGCCGCCGTATTCGTCGGTGGCCCACACGTCGTCGGACGCGGCGCCCCAGATGGCGAACACGTTGCCCGGCGAGCGGCTGGGGACCGGGGTCCAGGAGCGGTCGTCCCAGTGCCACATGGTGCCGCCGTAGCCGGCGGCCCACAGATCGTCGGGCGCGGCGCCCCAGACGGCGAGGGGGAGCATGCCGGGCGGGGAGGGGACGGCCAGCCACTCGGTGCCGTTCCAGTGCAGGACGTCGGTCCAGCCGACGGCCCAGACGTCGTCGGGTGCGAAGCCCCAGACCCCGTGCAGATCGAGCCGCCAGGGGTCGGAATCGACGAGGGACCAGGACGCGCCGTCCCAGTGGACGAGCTGGCGATCGCGTCCGACGGCCCAGACGTCGTCGGGTGCGATGCCCCAGACGTCGAGGAGATCGGCGCCGGTTCCGGCGCAGGTCTGGGACCAGGCAGTGCCGTCCCAGTGCAGGGCGACGCCCTGGAGGCCGACGGCCCAGATGTCGTCGGGGCCGAAGCCCCAGACGGCGGCGAGTCCCGCGGTGGTCCAGGGGCTGCCGAGGGTGCACCAGCGGTGGTTGTCGGCGACGCCGTCGCAATCGTCGTCGCGGCCGTTGCAGGCTTCGGCGGGGGGGACGCAGGCGGCCGGCGGGGGAGCCCGGCAGTCGGCGCCGCAGGGGCCGGTCCCACGTGTGCCGCAGGACGCGAGGCATGGCACGAGGGAGCCGGGCAGGCACTGTGCCGGATCGGCCTCGTCGGTTTCGCCGTCGCAGTCGTCGTCGACGCCGTTGCCGCAGGCCTCGACGGGCGGGCGGCAGGCAGCCGGGCCGGGCGGCGTGCAGGCCTCGTCGCAGACGCTCGTTCCTGCGGTGCCGCAGGAGTCGGTGCAGGGCAGGGTCGAGCCGCGGGCGCAGGGGAAGCCGTCATCGGCGGCGCCGTCGCAATCGTCGTCGGCGCCGTTGCAGGCCTCGGGGGGCGGCTCGCAGTGCTCGAGGTCCGGCGGCTCGCAGGTCGGGGAGCATGGACCTGTGCCGGGGGAGCCGCAGGCGGTGGTGCACGGGACGACGGTGTCGGGCCGGCATTGTCCGGCACGGCGTTCGTCGGTTTCGCCGTCGCAGTCGTCATCGCGGCCGTTTCCGCAGGTCTCGCGGGGCGGGGTGCAGGGGCTCCAGGCACAGTCGGAGCTGCAGAGAGCGGAGCCTGCGGTGCCGCAGGTCGTAGTGCAGGCGCGTTCGGTTCCCGGGGCGCACTCGACGGTGGCGGGGTGGACGGCGGGGTCGGCGTCGTCGCAATCGATCGTGTTGCCGGAGCCGCAGTCTCGGGAGGCGAAGCCGTCGCCGTCCAGGTCGTCCGGGTCATCGCACGGGCGAAGGCTCGCGGGCGTCCACCTCCCGTCCCAGCCGCAGAATTCGAAGAGGGTGCCCTGACCGCAGACGCCGCAGGCTTGCTCGCGTTGCCGGGCGAGGCCGGGGGTGCAGGTTTCGGCGGTGGAGGCGGCCGGGTCGGAGCAGCCGGCGAGGGTGGCGAGCGCAATGGCGAGGGCGAGGGTGGGTCGGGTGCTACCCATCCGGGCACGTGAGCCAGGCGATCCGGCCTTCGACGGTGTCGCGGTCGGTGGCGCCGGCGCAGTAGCCGCGGGCGGAGTAGTAGCCGGACGCCAGGGTGCAGAGGCAGACGGTGCCATCCGGGCAGTCCTCGTCGAAGCGGCAATCGGCCGTGCAGGCCTGCAGGACGCAGCCGGTGCGCCAGTCGACGATCGCGTGGCAGAGCGGGCAGGTCGGGGTCGTGACGAGCACGTCGACTTCGGACGAGAGGACGTCGCCACGGGTGGCGCCGCAGGATGCGCCGAAGCCGGCGGGGGGCGGGGGGCGTACGTCGGCGACGCACGCGGACAGGCCGGTGTCGCAGCGGAGGCGGGGTGCGGCGCCTTCGGCGACGGGCCGGCAGTCGGCGTCGGTGGTGCAGGGGTCGCCGGGGGACTTGGGTCCGCCTTCGGGGCAATGGAGGCGGAGAGCCTCGGCGAGGTCGTCGGGCTCGAGGGAGCCGCGACCGAGGCGCTGGAGGCATTCGCCGTAGCGTTCATCGGGGACGCGGCACGAGGGCGAGTCGCAGATGTGGTGCGGGCCGCCCGAGGAGCAAAGCGGTCCGTCGCCCGGCCACGGATCGCCGAAGTGGCAGCAGTCCCGGGGGGCGTAGGCCAGGACATAGACGCCGTCGGCGGTGCAGGTGGTACCGCCGAAGCAGTCCCAGTGGCAGCCCGGGTCGCAGGGCGTGGCGCCGTCGTCCGCGGCGCCGGCGTCATCGAACCGCGAGTCGTCGCGGGCGTCGGCGTCGGTGCGGTCGGGTGTTGCGCCGTCGTCGGTGCGGTCGGCGTCGGTCGTGGCGTCGCTGTCGGGCCCGCCGGCGACATCGGCGTCGCCGGCGCCTGGGGTGCAGGCGAGGGCGAGGCAGAGGCCGAGGGCAGCGGCGAGGATGCGCGCGCGGAGCGGCGGGTCGTCGTTCCCCGGGCGACGACCGTCGCGACGCGTTGGCGCGGCGGCGGGTGGCGTGACCATGGAGGGAAGAGTAGTCGACAGTCGGAGGATCGTCCAACGGGATGTTCCCGCGGAGCGGTGTCCGGGTGGACCCGCGCAGCAACTGCGCCATGTCAGTCCACGATGAGGAGCCTGACGCCGCCCTCGGAAGACGAGCGGTGGGCGTCGGTCCCGTCCGAGACCAGGTAGCACATGCCCTTCGAGACGACGGACCTCCGCCCGTCCCTGAGATCCGAGACGAAGGAACCCTCGAGCACGTAGACGACGTGCCCCTTGTCGCACCAGTGGTCGGCGAGATAGCCCGGCCCGTATTCGACGATCCGGACCCGGATGTCGCCCCGAGTTGCGGTCTTCCAGACGGCCGCACCCCTGGATCCCGGATGCTCCTCCGGGGCCAGGGTTTCGAGGTCGATCGTCTCGTAGGGGATGCCCTTGATCTCCATGAAGCTGCTCCCTTCGAATGCGGCCATACCACGCCGCTGTCGGCCGGGCGACCTTCTCCGGACTCATGCGGACGCCGGCGCCGAGCCGGCCGAATGGGGTAGGGGCCGTGCGCCGTGGTGTCCGGCGATTGTCGGTGGATCGGGCGTCGGGCCGGCGCGTAGGATGGTGCCAATGCGCAACCTGGCGATCGTCGTCCTGGTGTTCGGTTGCAGCGGTCCCTCTCCCACCGGGGTCGTCGAGCCGGCGGTGGTCGAGCCGGCGGTATCGACCGGGTGCGAGCGTGACGAGGACTGCGTGCTGGGCGCGATCGACTGTTCGGAGTGCGGGACGTGTCCGGGAAGCGAGCCCTTGGCGGCGACGGCGGAGCAGTGGGCGGAGGCGAAGGCCGCGTGCGCCAGGAATCCGCCGGTGCGGTTGAACCCGGGGGCGGCGGAGATCGGGCTCACGGCGCCGGCGTGCTCGCCGTGTCCGGACATGCCGGAGATGTTGCCGTCGTGGCGTGCGGTCTGCCGGGATGCCGAATGCGTGGCGGAGGCGATTCCGGGCAGCGAGCGACCGTCGGCGCCGGCGAATCCGGGCGACCTGCTGGGCCCGAGTGCGCGGGCCGACGAGGCGCCGGGGGAGGCGGGGTGCGAGGAGGCCTCCGACTGCGTGCTCACGACGTGGATCTGCAGTCCGTGCGAGGCGGCGTGTCCGGGGACGGGTCCGGCGGGTTCGATCCGGCTCCGCCGAGGCCTCGCAGACGATCTAGACTCGCGCTTCGGGGGCTGTGGAGAAGAGCATGGAGCGGGGCGAGGCGGTTCGAGAGGATCTGGATTGGCGGGTCGGCGCGGCGCGGGTGCCGGTACGGGTCATCCGGCGGGCGGGGGACAAGACGGCACGCCCCGTGCTTCTGCTCCACGGCCTGGGCGCCGGACGCGAGACGCAGGACAAGGAGGGAACATCACTCGCCGGGGCCGGCTTCATCGCGGTGGTCGTCGATGCGCCGCACCACGGGGCCCGGCGCTCGACGCTGCTCGACGAGATCGCCGCGGCGCGCGGCGCGGCGGCGCACGAGTTGTTGCTGCGGATGGTGCGCGAGGCCGCGGCGGAGATCCCGGGGCTGGTCGAGCGTGCGGCGAGGGAGTTCGGCGAGCCGGTGGGTGCGGTCGGGGTCTCGATGGGGGCGTACACGGCGCTGGCCGGAGCGGCGGCCGAGCCGCGACTGGCCGCGACGGTGTCGATCCTGGGCTCCCCCGACTGGACGTGCCCGGGCGAGGGGACGACGGCGGCGATTGAGGCGTGGGCGCGCGAGGCGCCGGTCCACCGGCCCGAGCGGTTTCCTCCCCGCCCGCTGCTGATGGCCAACGGGGGGCTCGACGTCAACGTGCCGCCGGAGGCCGCGCGCGCCTTCGCCGCGACCCTGCGTCCGCTGTACGCGGCCCATCCGGACCGCCTGGTCCACGCCGAGTACCCCCTGTCGCCGCACCTGATGCGCGAGCAGGACTGGAGCGACCTGTGGCGCCGGACGCTGGACTTCATGTGCCGGCATCTGGGGCGTGGGGGGTGACATGACGGCGGCCCACGCAAACGATTCCCTGCGGTCGTCGAGCCAGGGGGCCGGCCTCAGGGGGCCGGCCGGGCCTCTTCGCGGCAGGCGGCGTTCTCGTCGATCAGCCAGCGTCCGTCGATGCGGCGCACGGCCTGACGACACTCCGCCTCGGCGTTCCGGAAGAGGATCCTGGCGGTGTCCGGACCGGTGGTTTCGATCCGGTCGATCACCGGCGTTTGCTCGGCCTTCTTCGTCGCGACCTCGGTGCGCATCATCCGCGCCATCAGGGCCTTCGTGTCCAGCCCGACGATCTCGGACTGCGGAAGGCCGAACTGCTGCTGGAACGCCTCGGGGGGCATGCCGAGCAGCGCGGTCTTCATCTCCTCGAGCTGGGCGATCGTGACGTCGGAGTACAGGGCCCACAGGGCATCGACATCCTCTTGCCGTATCGCGTCGTACATGCCCTGGAACGCCTCCTCCGGCGTGGCGGCGCCCCGCGGCGGCCCCGCTTTCTTGCCGCAGGCGGGCAGCGCGGCCGTCGCACAGAATCCGATGGCCATCAGGACGGCCGCTCGACCTCCGGACCGACAAGTTCTCGACATGGGCTCCCTCCCTCCAGATCGGCGAATGCTCTTGTCCCATGGAACCCGCCTTGACGCCAGTCCCGGAGCGTCCGCATGCTGCAAGGCGTGCCTGAGGTTTCCCGGTTCTTCGGCATCGTCGTACGGATGTTCTTCGACGAGCATCCGCCGGCGCGCTTCCACGCCGACTATTCGGAGTTCTTGGCGGTCGTGCGGGTGCAGCCGATCGAGGTGCTGGAGAGCACTCTTCCGCAGCGCGCGCTTTCGATGGTGCTGGAGTGGGCCGCCCGGAATCAGGCCGGGCTGATCGAGAACTGGGATCGACTTCGCGGTGGCCAATCCGTCAAGCGGTTGCCGCGTCTGCCCTGACGGAGGAGCGGGCCATGGTGAAGGTCCCTCGCCTCGAGCTCCTGGACGGTTGGGAGTTGGCCCTGCAGTTTTCGGACGGGTCGCCGGGAGGAAGCGGGTCGTCGCTCGCCGACCCGGTCCGCGCGGCGGCGGTTCCGGCCGCGTCCTCTCCCGGCGCCTCGGCCGCGATGCTCGCCGGCGCGTCGGGCCGAGCCGGCGCGGGCGTCCGCGTGCACGCCGCCGACAACGCGGCGAGCCCCGCCATGGCGACCAACCCAATCCTGGAAGACCTGCGCACGCGATTCCTCCCTTCCGGCACCCGCCACGCGCCGCCCATCGTAGCACCCCAGGCCGCGGGCCGAGCTTCGCGGAGGACGTCCCGCCGTCGTCGTGGCGTTCGCTCCCGGGCCGCACCCTCCCGAGGTTCGCGCCTTGGGAGCCGGGCGGCGGCCGTCAGGGAAGGGGAGTCGGCGGAACCGCGGCGGTGGTGAGCGCCCCGGCCCGGACGAGCACGGTGGTCCGGGCGACGATGTCGCCGGTGTCGGCTCGGCGGAGCGTCGCGACTGCGGGCCCGGGCGGCACATTCAGCCAGCCCAGCGTACCCGAGGCGTCCGTCTCCGTGGCGGTCGTGCTGGGCGTGTCGCCCACCGTGTAGAAGAGCAGGGCGGATGCGTCCGCCGTGTCCAGCTCGCCCACCACGCCGACGGCCGGGATGTTCCCGCAGTCGAGGGCGGTGAAGACGATGTGGCCGCGACCGGCATCGGGCGTCACGCCGAGCAGTCCGGCGATCATTCCGACCCCGGTCACGCTGAGCATCACCGACGGGTGATCGCCCGTGGCCGCGACCTCGGTCACCGGCGGCAGGGGCCATCGGAGCTGCGGGACGTAGCCGTCGAGCGCCATGTCGAAGTAGCCGTCGAAGCCGGCCGCACCCAGCGGCAGCTCGACGGTCGCACGGCCCGCGGAGTCGGTGGTCGCCGTGTCGAGCGGCGAGGAGCAGGCGGCGTCCGTGCCGGCGCACGCCCGGAACACGACGCTCTCCAGGGGCGAGCCGCCCAGGAAGTCGGTGACGACGGTGGTCCACAGCGTGGTCGATGCCGTCGGGGTCGGATTGACGACCAGGCCGACGCAGTTCCAGCCCTCATCGATCGGCCCTCCGTCCGCGTCCACGGCGTCCACGGCGTCACCGGCGCCGTCGTCGGCGTCCAGTGCGTCACCGTCCGCGTCCACGGCGTCCACGGCGTCACCGGCGCCGTCGTCGGCCGCGTCCGCCTCCATGTCGGCATCGGCGTCCGCGTCCGCGTCGGCGTCCGCGTCGGCTTCGGCTTCGCCGCCGCCGTCGTCGCCCGCGACGTCGGCATCGCCGTCCGAATCGTCGCCGCACGCGACGGAGCCGCTACCGAGCAAGAAGGCCGCAGCCGACATCCACAGTGTCTCTCGCATCCTCGACGCTCCTGTTCCCGGGGAGGCGAAAGGACCCGCCGCTGCCGCCACTCCCCGCGCGACAGCGTCTGTACCTCGTCGGGTACCCAGGTAAGTCTCGATCGGGGCCGGCGCAACTGGCGGGCGGGCCGGCGCGGGGCGTCGTCGACCTCAGCGATGGGACTTGGGAGTCCTGGCGCCGGGACCCGGTGCGGGGGCGGACCCGGCCGAGAGGAGATCCTGTCCGCTGCCCGACGGCGGCGGCGGGCGTCCGGACTTGCGACGGGCGACGGGCGGGTTCCTGGGGCCCGAGCCGAGGTGCATCTCGATGCACATCTGGACGCAGTCGACGGAGTGGACGTTCGCGAGTCCCGCGTTGTCCTCGAACAGGACACGCTGGCGTCCGGTGCGCGCGCTGACGGCGATGTCGCGGTAGTTGATGCTGCCGAAGCAGATCCCGATCAGATAGGCCTTGCCCGGGGCCTTCGTGCCCACGATGCTGAGGATCTCCGGCTGCGAGACGACGGGACCGCCGCTGTTGCCGGGGAAGACGAACGCGTCGACGAGGAAGGGCGCCTGCGGGTCGTCGAACACGTCGCGCACGCGGGCCAGCACGCCGCCGCGGACGATGACCGAGTTCCGCAGGCCGCCGACCATGCCCATCGGGAACCCCAGGACGAAGACGTGATCGCCTTCGGACACGCCGCTGGACTTCAGCCTCTCCGTCGTCGCGACGTCGCGCTCCTCCGCGAAGTACGCCGCCTGCATTCCGTCGGCGCGCAGCTTCTGGATCTTGATCGGCACCACGCCGACGTCCACGGCGGGGTCGGGATGGCCGAACCACACGGGCCGTCCCTGGTCGTGCAGGACCAGCGGATAGTCGCGGGCGGGAGCGTTGGCGGCGGGATTGCAGCGCAGGTAGAGCACTTCGTTATCGGCCAGGACGTGCCGGTTGGTGACCAGGTAGACCCGGTGCCGCGCCTGGCCGCTCTCGTCGGAGCCGACGAGCTTCCCGTAGAGGAACCCCGACGCGATCCACACCTTGTCGCCAGCGGCGTCCTCGTTGCCGATGGCGACGACGCTGTCGACGAAGTGCGGAGGGATCAGCGCCATGGCAACTCGCCTCCTCCCGAGCATCGCCACGGTAGACGGATCGGGCGCGCCCTGCAACGTCGAGCGCGGAGGGCTGCCCCTGGGCAACGGCGCCCCCCCGGACGCGTGGCTCTCCCTCGTGCGATCCGCTATCATCGGTATCCCGCGGCAGGAACGGGCGACGGCGGCGAAGGAGGGAGATCATGGAGCTGCTCCGCACGGACGGAATGGGCGGTGGGATGCACTGGCGCGGACGTACCGCGGCAACGTGGCTCGCGCTCTTCGCGAGCCTGGCGGCCTGCGGCAGGAAGCAGGACGCGACGGCGGGGGTCGCCGTGCCCGCGGACGGCAGCCCGGGCGCCGCACAAGCCGCGCTCGCGTCCGCCGCCATCGTCGTTCCCTTCTCGACGACCCGGGAGGCGTACGCGGAGCCCGACCCGATTCCCGGGACGCTCCCCCGCTCGGTCGTCACGGTCTCCGCGGACGCCGTCCGCTGCGGCGGCCGCACGGTCGCCGCGGTCCGCACGGCCGTCGACGGGCGCCGCACCCTGGAGGAAGCCGCCCGCACCGGGGGCGACGAGGGGTCCCTGCTCCCCGACCTGCGCGCCTGCCTCGTCGCCCAGCGGCTCGACCGCGACGAAACCGAACGACGCACCGGGCATGTCTTCCTCGACAAGAAATGGCTGCTGGTGCAGGCCGATCGCGCGACCCCGATGCGGATTCTGGAGGACGTGCTGTACACCGCCTCCGAGGCGGACCGCGACCGCCTGCAGCTCCAGCTTCGCCCGTGGGTGGCCGGCGCCGAGGGACGGCCCGACACGGGTTCCCTCGGCACGGTCACGTTGCTGCCGGCGGGCTCCGCGGATTGGCCCGGGGCCGGGCACCCGAGCACCGTGCGGCTCCGTCTCGCGGCCCGCGTGTCGGCCGACGCCGTAACCCTCCACGTCGCGCGGGAGCTGGCGGCCGACCTCCTGCCCGACGACCCGACCGTGGGTCTCAAGGGCTCCATCCGGATTGCGCACCAGCGGATGACGGTGCAGGACGTCGAGAAGGAGGCGCAGGGCTGCCGTCCGCCGTCCGCTCCGCCGGCGTTCGACGACTGCGCCTACTGGACCTATCTCGAGAGCTACCTTCGCGAGTGCGCCGGCGAATCGCAGGGCCCCGCAGAGGTCCCCGACCTCAAGACATTCAACCTCCAGCTCCGTGCCATCGCCGAGCGTGCGGCCCTGGCGTTCGGCGATCGCATCACCGACGGGCACGTCATCACGCTGCAGGTGCAGGACGAGGTCCCCTACTGCCAGGTCGTCGCGCTGCTCGACTTCGCGCGCTTCGTGAGCTTCTCCTTCGACTGGACCACGGACGAGCCGTTCGCGAATGCGGTCACCGAGTCGATGCACAAGGGCGTCAACGACCCGATGCTGGAGCCGCCCACCTGGAACGAGGCGATGGCGCGGCAGCTCCTCTTCCCGATCGTCCGGTTCCTGCGCTGGTCCGAGTAGCCGGGCCTCCGGCGGATCGCGCTTCGACCGGCGAACCCGACTACCACCCGCCGTCTTCCGGGCCGACCATTTGCAGCATGAAGGGGTAGGAACAGGCGGTGATCCCGTCGGCCTGGGGGAACGACATCCGCTTGACCACGGCCGCGATGCACTGGCCGAGCGCCTCGTCCTCGGTCGTGTTGCCCACCGCCTCCGCGGTGCTCACGTTGCCCTGCGGCTCGATGACGAACTTCACCGTCACGCGGCCCTGGAGATCCGGCCTGGTCCGCAGGGCGGCCTCGTAGCAGTGCCGGATCCGCCCGCGGTGCTGCTGCACGATGCGGCGGATGACCTCCTTGGACAGCCCCCCGAAGGTGGTTGCCTCGCCGAGCCGCAGATCCGGACTGGTGCCGCCGGCGCTGCCGGTGCTGCCGGAGCGTCCCCTTCCCATCCGACCGCCTCGGCGACCGAAGTCCGCGTCATCGACCACCAACACCCGGCCCGCGTCGCCGGCCGCCGAATCGGCGAGGTTCCAATCGTCCAACAGGAAGCTCCCGAGGCGCAGGCGCTCGCAAGCTTCGGTCGCCGGGCCGCAGTCGGGCTGGAGCTTGCGCAAGGCGAACGCGAGAGGTCCGGCGAAGCGCGGGTCGGCATCCTCGGCCGAGGCCAGCTCGGCCAGCCGCCCCCCGACGGCTTCGCCGCCGAGGTCCGGCATCGCCGCCAGCAGGTAGAGCGCCCGGACGCGCCGATCGAGGTCGGCGACGGTCGGCGGGCCGTCGCTCGCTCGCACCGCCTCGAGCAGGCAGTCGGCCGAGTAGGACCCGCCGGCGAGGCACCGCTCGTCGACATCGGAGAGCGCCTCGCGCAGCTCGCCCACGCCGACCAGGTCCCCGCGCCGCAGCAGGATCGCCAGGCCCGCGGCGTCCTCCAGCAGCGGGCCCGGCGCGTTGCCCTCGACCGTGAGCTTCATCGCGTTGCCGAGCGTGCCCCCGTCCGGAGCGCACGCGCTCGCCGACGGATCGGCTTCCGGCCGGCACAGCACCTCGAACGTCGCGCGCAGGTCGGAGAAATCCCGCGGCGCCCTCGCGATCCACTCGTCGTGCCGGTACCAGGGCTGCGCGACGAACCGCGGTCCCTCCACGCCTTCGGGCTTGGGGACCGTCGCCGTGGCGACAGCGGCGTCCGTGCCGGGACGCTGGAACACCGGGAAGTCGACCTGGACCTTGGCCAGCTCGGCGACGAGCGCATCGAACTTGCGGAACAGCTCCTGGCTCTGCTCCGTCCCGAAGGTCGCGGCGAACACCGTCAGCTCGGGCAGCGTCATGTGCGACTCGAGCCGATCGAAGGTCACGCCGTCGGGTGCGGCGACGCCGGCGGCGCTGCGAAGTTTGACGTACATCGTCGCGGCCAGGACCCGCGAGGCCAGGTGGTCGCAGGCGGGGCCGAGCGGCTCGCGCCCGCGCAGCCAGGGAAACCGGTCGTAGCAGCCCCAGAGGGTCGGCTTGCCCGACTCGAGGTACTCCGGCGCGAAGCGCAGGTCGACGCAGTACATGTACGTGTCGTCCTCCTCGAGGACCCGGTCGCAGTGCTCTCGCGTCAACCCCAGCTCCTTCGCCGGCGTCCGCCCCTTCTGGACGGCATCACAGAACTGGTACTCGTCCTCGTGGAGGGTCCTCATCACGGTCCAGCAGCGCGAGTCCTTGAGCTGCAGCCGGGGGATGTCCTGCGACGCCGATTCGTCCGCGGACTCCGAAGCCCACGGCTCGACCCACTTCCGGCAATAGGCGAGCTTCTGCGGATCGCCCAGCTCCCGGAGCCACTTGGAACGGTCCCGCTTGTCCTCCGGCTTGTTGTCCTCCGTCGCCGGCAGCACGCAGGCGGCCAGCGCATCCCGGTACGTGTCGAAGGTGAAGAACGCCGGCACGGGCGGCGGAGCGGCGAGCCAGTCCTGGTCCGCCTCCCCGGTCACGGCCGTCGCACCTTCGGCGGGACGAGGGATCGGGGGCCAGAGCTGGAAGTCCGGGTCGCGGTCGGTGTTCTTCTGCAGCGCCCGCAGGATCTGCACGTCGCCCGTGTAGAGCTCGAACAAGCGGCGGTACGTATCCGCGTCCGGCAGCGCCGGATCGTGACGGAAGACGGCGAAGAAGGCCCGCGCCGCCAGCGCCCGGAACGTCACCACGTCGGCGTTCACCAGGGAGAGCTTCTCGGCCTCGATCGTCGCGTTCTGGTTCTCCGCGGCGAGCTCGCTCGCCGCCATCACGTGCAGCAGGAAGTTCAGCACCTCGGGCGTCGGCCGCTGGAAGTACTGGACGGCCGAGAGCAGCGCCGGAAACACCGGCTGCGGAAGGACCGCCCCGCCGGACGGCGCAAACCGCGCGCGGAACCGGAGGACGAGCTGCGGGAACGCCTGGAGCGGCGTGATGCGGAACCCATTCAGATGGTCGAGGGAGAACTGCGCGAGCTGGAGCACCTGCCGCAGCGTCTCGTCGCCGGGGCCGGTCGCGCCGAGCAGCCCGAGGACCCTCGCTGCCGCCGCGCTGCGCCAGAGCCGCTCGTTGACCGCCTGGAACTGGAAATCGTCGTCGAAGTCGGCCAGCGCCTTCAGCTCGGTCTGGGCCGCTCCGCCCGCGGCCAGCACCGCGGCGTCGCACCCGTCCGCCGCACCTTCGCGGGTGCTCATCAGGTCCGGACAGGCCTCGACGGCCGCATCCAACGCCCGCTCGGCGGTGCGCACCTTCGCCGCCCAATCCACGGCCAGCCGCACCTGCGCCTGCAACGCCCGGACGGCCAGGCCGGCCTTGGGCGTCGAGTCGAGCGGCTTCCCCGGCCGGACGAGCGGAAGGACGTCCGCCAGCACTTCGCCCAGGCGGCTCCAGATCGCGCCGGTCTCGAGCCCCCAATCGAACCCGGAGCCGGGCCGGTCGGGGTCGGCGCCGCGGTTGCAGGCGGCCCGGTTCGGACCCCTTGCCTGGTCCCGGAACTCGCGCAGCGCCGCCTCCTTCTCCGCGCAAGCGATGCCGAGGGTGCTGCCGCAGGGCTGTCCGAGCAGCTCGAGCCGGTCGTTCTTGCCCAGCGCGGGAAGGTCGGGCAGCGCCTCGGCCAGCTCGCCGTCCGGGTCGACGTTCAGTCCGCGCAGCAGCTCGTGGAGCACGACCTCCCGGTGCGCCTCGTCCGTCGCCGCGAGGTGGACCAGCGCCTGCCGGGCCAGTCGCGGGAGCGGATCGTCGTTCGCAGCGGGCGAGTCGGCAGCCCCGGCCCCGAACGGGCCGTGCGAGGCGCCAAGGTCCCTCAGGTCCTGCAAGGCCGAGACGGCCCCCGTCCGGGCCACCTGCTCGAGCATCTCCGTCCTGGCCATGTGGGGGTTGTTCTGGTCGCGCGGACCTCGCACCCCCGCCATGCGATCCACGTCCTCGGCATTCCGCCGGCCGAGCGGGTCCTCTTCCTGCGGCTTCTCCTGGATGACCAGCTCGACGTCTTCGCCGGCCGCCGGGGGCGCGACCACCATGAGCTGCAGGTAGGGGTTGTCGGTTCCCTCCGTCAGGGGGTGTCGCGGAAAGGCCTCCGCCTGCTCCGGCTCCGCCGAAGGGGCGTACGGCAGCGACTCGCCGTCGACCACGCCCGCGGATTGGGCCGGCCGGGCTTCCGAGCGCGGCAGGAGCGCCTCGACCAGCGCCGGCGCCGCCAGGATCGCGCCTTCGCGCGTCAGCTTCGGCCCGACCCGATCGAGAGCCTTCACGGCCGCCAGGGTCACCGACGTGTGCTGCCACAAAGGCGACTCGCGCAGCGCGTCGACGAGCAGGTGGAGCCCCGTCGCCTCGGCGTCCGCGCCCGGAAACGCCCGCAGGCACTTCGCCGTCGTGTCGATGCACGAGAGCAGGAGCCGCTCCTCGTCGCCGACGGCCGACGTCCGGCCGGAGACGCGCACGTACCGTTCCCGGCAGGCCCAGCTCCCGCGAACGGCTTTCGCAACGTCGGCGATCCGCTCGACGACGGCCTGCACCAGCCCGGCCTCGAGCAGCGGCGCGCCGGGAAGCGGCGGGGACGCGAGCGCACCGAGCGCGTCGACGACCCGCGCGGCGGGCGTCGGGGCTTCCGTCCCGTCGCGGAACGCCTCCAGCGTCGGCAGGAACGCCTCCGTGACGACCTGCTTTCGCAGCGCCGGGTCCGCCGTGTACGGCGCGGTGCGCACGAGGATCCCGAGCGCCCGTTCCCGGACAACCGGGGTCGCCTTGCCGGTCTTCCACGCGCTGAGCAATGCGGACGTGTGCCGGGCCGCCAGCCCGCCCACGGCGTCCGCGCGCGCCGCGGGCTGGGCCAGACGCATCTTGGCATCGAGGATCTCCTGCAGCTCGAGCAATGCCTCCGGCAGGCGAGCCGGGTCGTCCAGCGACGGCTCGGGCGTGGTGGCGGCGGCGCCCGGCGTCGCCGAGCTTCCCTGCCCCGGCGAGCCGCTGCCGGCGGACTTGGCGCAAGCCGCGGCGGCGAGCAGTGCCGCAGCCGCGATCCCGAGCGCTCGCCACGTGATCGATGCCGGCATGATGCACCTCCCCCGCCCACGGTGAGAGCGGTCGGCTACGGACGGATGCACGATTCGACCCCGAACGGCGGAGCGCGTCAAGCGGCCCGCACCGCTCGGCCACACGAACAACGACCCTCCTTGTCCCTCGTCCCTGCATCGTGTTACACGCTTCCCATGACCCTGGCGTTCGGGATCTGTCTGGCGGTGGGAGCGGTGATGGTGTTGTTCTCGCTCTTCGCCGGGGGGGACCATGCGGCGGACGCGCACGACGTGGACGCCGGAGGCGGGGACGCGGACGCGCACGGCGGAGGGGACGCGCACGGGGACGCGCACGCGGGCGACCACGGGCACGCGGACGTGCACGGGGCGGGGGATTTCTGGCTCTTGTTCATGTCGATGCGCTTCTGGGTCTTCTTCCTGACGTTTTTCGGGCTGACGGGGCTGGCGCTGGAGCTGGCGGGGGCAAGCGAGCTGACGGCGGCGCTGCTGGCGGCGCCGATGGGGGTGGGGCTGGGGGTGGGAGCGGCGTGGGTCTTCCGGCGGCTGCGGGAGCAGACGGTGAGCAGCGGGATTTCGCCGGACGAGCTGGTCGGCCTGGAAGCGAAGGTGATGCTGCCGGTGTCTTCGTCGGCGCCGGGGAAGGTGCGGCTGCAGCTCGCCGGTCGGACGGTGGATCGGATCGCCTGGACGGAGGCGGAGGGGGTGATTCCGCGAGGCGAGCGGGCGATGGTGATCGCGGTGCGCGGGGACAAGCTGATCGTCACGCTGCCGACGACGCCGGAGCTGACGGACGGGAAGGCGAAGGGGGAGGGGGGCTGAGCGGGGGCGGGGGGATCGGCCGAACGGGCGGAGCGAAGCGCGCGCCGGGCGCGCAGGGAGGAAGCGAAATGGTCGGACTTTCGGGAGCGGTGTTGGGCGCTATCGTGCCTGCGGCGCTGCAGATCACGGAGAAGCTGGCGATCACGATGGCGGTGGCGGCGGGGGCGACGGTCTTCGGCCTCTTGTTCTTCATCTTCGTCGCCAAGCGGTTCCTGATCATCTGTCCGCCGAACAGCCTGCTGGTGCTCTCGGGCGGCAAGCACCGGGCGGCGGACGACAAGGTGGTCGGGTACCGCATCATCACGGGCGGCCGGGCGTGGCGGGTGCCGGTGATCGAGACGCCGAGCTTCATGGACATGACGACGATCCCGATCTACGTCGCGGTCCAGAACGCGTACTCCAAGAATGCGATCCCGCTCGAGGTGCACGCGATCGCGAACGTGAAGCTGGCGAGCAATCCGGACATCGTGATGAACGCGGTGGAGCGGTTCCTGGGGCGCGACCGCAGCGAGATCCAGCGGGTGGCGAAGGAGACGCTGGAGGGCGCGCTGCGCGGGGTGCTGGCGCGGCTGACGCCGGAGGAAATCAACGAAGACCGCCTCAAGTTCGCGGCGGAGATCTCGGACGAGGTGGAGGAGGACCTGGCGAAGCTGGGCCTGCAGGTGGACACGCTGAAGATCCAGAGCGTGTCGGACGACAAGGAGTACCTGGATTCGATCGGCCGCGTGCGCATCGCGGAGGCGATCAAGCGGGCGGAGATCGCGGAGTCGAACGCGCGCAACGAGGCGAACAAGGTGGCGGCGGACTCCAAGGCGTCGGGCGACGTGGCGCAGGAGCAGGCGCAGAAGGCGATCCTGCAGAAGCAGAACGAGCTGCGGCGCATCCGGGCCGAGCTGGCGGCGCAGTCGGAGTCGGAGGAGAAGAAGGCGGTGGCGGCGGGCGACGCGGCGCGGGCGACGGCGGAGCAGGAGCTGCAGGGCATCCGCTCGAAGCTCGAGCAGATCCGCCTCCAGGCCGACGTGGTCATCCCGTGGGAGGCGAAGAAGTCGCAGCAGGAGTTCGAGTCGCGGGCGCAGGCGGCACCTTTGGCGGAGAACGGTCGCGCGGTGGCCGAGGCGCTCAAGATCATCGCCGAAACGTGGCGTTCGGCGGGGCCGGACGCGAAGGAGATCTTCCTGTTCCAGCAGCTCGACCAGATCCTGGCGGACGTCGCGGGGCACCTGAAGCACGTGAACCTGGAGGACGTGCAGATCCTGGATCCGGGCGACGGGCGGGCGCTGCCCAAGCTGGTGGCGGGCTATCCGGCGATGGTCGCGGCGGTGCTGACCGAGCTGCGGGCGTCCACGGGCATCGACGTGCCGGGCATCCTCGGGCGCAGGCTGGAGGCGGCGGCGCAGGGCCTGCCGCCGGCGGGAGGTGTCCGATGAGCCCCCTGGCTGCGATGGTGGTCGGCGCGATGCGCCCGGAGGCGGTGCTGGGCATCTTCGCCGGGGTGATCCTCCTCGGCCTGCTGCTGCTCGTCGCGCTCGTGCGCCGCATCCTGTACATCTGCCAGCCCAACGAGGTGTTGATCTTCACGGGCAAGCACCGCACGCGCGGGGACGGGCGGCTGGTCGGGTTCCAGACGATCCAGGGCGGGCGCAAGCTGCGCATTCCGCTCCTGGAGCGGGTCGACAAGATGGACCTGACGAACATGACGATCGAGGTGGCGGTGAAGGGCGCCTTTTCCAAGGGTGGCATTCCGCTCACCGTGCAGGGCGTGGCGAACGTGAAGATCTCGAGCGACAGCGAGGGTCCGACGCCCGTGCTGCACAACGCGATCGAACGGCTGCTGGGGAAGCGGCGGGAAGAGATCATGGCGGTCGCCAAGGACACCCTCGAGGGCAACCTGCGCGGGGTGCTGGCGAAGATGACGCCGGAGGAAGTGAACGAGGACAAGATCAAGTTCGGGCAGCTCCTGCTGGAGGAGGCGGAGCACGACCTGATCAAGCTGGGGCTGGAGCTGAACACGCTGAAGATCCAGAACGTGACCGACGAGGTCGGGTACCTTGATTCGATCGGCCGGGTGAAATCGGCGGAGATCAAGCGCAACGCGCTGATCGCGGAGGCGCAGGCGCGGGCGCTGTCCACGGTACGGGACGCAGAGAACAAGCAGGACACGGAGCTGGCGCGCATCGACGCCGAGATCCGCACCTCGCGGGCGGAGATGGAGCGGCGCATCGCGGACGCGTTGACGAAGAAGGATGCGATGGTGGCCGAATCGCGCGGGCAGACTCTGGCGGCGGTGGCGAAGGCGACGGCGGAGATCGAGGTCCAGACGGCGCGCGTGGAGCAGGTGCGGCGGCAGCTCCAGGCCGACGTCATCGCGCCGGCGCAGGCCGCGTGCTCGGCCGCGGAGGCGAAGGCGAAGGGCGAGGCCTCGCGCTTCGTGGAGCAGGGCCGTGCGCAGGCGGCTGCGCTGGCCGAGACGATCTCCGCCTGGCGCCAGGCGGGGGCGAACGCGCGCGACGTGTTCCTGATGCAGAAGCTCGGCGCGCTCACGCACACGGTGCTGGGCACGATCGACACCGTGAACGTCAACCGCCTGACGATGCTCCCCCTCGCGGCCGACGGGGGTGACGGCGCGCCGCTGGCGACGAAGGCGCTGGTGCTGGCGGAGCAGCTCAAGGCCACGCTGGGCATCGACGTCATCGAGGCGGTGAAGGCCAAGCTCGGGCCCGCCGCAATCGTGTCGCACGCGAAACCGGCCGCGCCGCCTCCGAAGGGCTAGGTACGGGCGCCCGCCCTGGGGCGCCCGGGGAACGCGCGATGATCGTAGCCATCACGGGGATCTCGGCGCTCGTCCCATCGATCCTGCTCGCGTGGTTCTTCTACTCGCGCGACATGCGCCGGGAGCCGGCGCGGGCCGTCTGGGCGACGTTCGGGCTCGGCGTGCTGTCGATCGTCCCCACGCTGTTCGTGGCCTGGCCGATCATGTCGTACGTGGTGCCGCACTTCGGGCATCCGCTGGCGATCGGGCCGGGAGAGGCGTTCCTGGCGGCGGCGCTGCCGGAGGAGTTCTTCAAGTTCTCGGTGCTGTACTGGTATGCGCGCCGGCGGCGGTGGTTCGACGAGCCGATGGACGGGGTGGTGTACGGCGCGATCGCGTCCCTGGGCTTCGCGACGTTCGAGAACGTGATGTACTGCCTGCAGGGGAATCTGCTGACCGCGGTGATGCGGGCGGCGACGTCGGTGCCGGGGCACGCGTTCTGGGGCGCGATGATGGGGTACTACGTGGGGGTGGCGCGGTTCAGCCCGCCGGCGGCGCGCGCCGCGCTCCTGCGCCGGGCTCTGGGTTGGCCCATCCTGCTCCACGGCCTGTACGACGCGGGCCTCCTGTCACTCAAGGCGTACGCCGAGCGGGGGACCGACCCGGCGGGGGGCGAGCTGGCGGTGGTGCTGGCGATGCTGGCGGTGTCGCTGGCGACGGTGGTCGTGTCGTGGGTCTTCGGGATCCGGCTGACGCGCCGGATGCGCCGGGCGCAGCAGCTCGCGTTGCAGGGGGCCGTCGGAGGCGTGGCTGCGGGCGTTGCGGCACGACCGACGCCGGTCGTGCGCGCGCTGGCGGCGATCTGGCCGGTGGATGCGGGTGCGGGCGACGAACCGGTCGCCGAGGAGCCGCCAAAGGAGTCGCGTCCGCTGGCATGGCTGATGCTGGCCGCCGGCGGCGTTCTGCTCCTGGGCGGCGCCTTGATGCTGCTCGGTTCGGTCCTGCTGGCGTTGAAGGGCAAGGTGGCGTCCGCAGTGATCGGCGGGCTGATCTCCGGGGCGCTGCCGGTGGTGCTGGCGCTCCTGTCGTTCTCTCGCGGCCTGCGCCGGATGCCGCGGCGGGTGCGGACGTCACTGCCGCCCGCGCTGCCGGGCGGATCGGCGGGGGCGCCCGTGCCGCGGGCGGTGCCTCCGCAAGCGGCGGGGTGACGTCGCGGCTTTTCGGCCGTCCGGCCCCGCTATTTCTTCTCGTGATAGGCGCGGATCTGCTCCGGGGTGTAGCGGCTGACGGCGGTGACGGTCGACTTGGCGCGGATGTCGGAGGGCACCATGCCTTCGACGGCGCTGCGGCTGGAGCCCTCGATGAGGGCCCAGCCGGTGTGGTTGCCGGCGCTGCAGCCCCACTCGAACTTGTCGAGCAGCGCGGGCTGCTTCTCCAGGACGGAGTCCAGGGCCTTGAGGCACTCTTCCGGGGTGTGATGGCTTTCGATCAGGTACTTGCTCATCGCGTCACGCTCCCTTCCGGCCGCCACGCTAACCATCGGGGCGCGGCTGGCAACGCCCCTCCGCGACTCCGCGGCGGGGCACGTTCCGGGACGTTGCGGCTGCCGGTACGCTCGGGCTGCGCGTTTCGGTTCCCGACCGGCGAGTGCCGCCCGACGGGTGCCCCGACGGGTGCCTTGACGCCGATCGGCCGCCGGCCCAGACTTGCCGCGTAGAATGTCGGTCACACGGAAGGGAAGAGACCATGAAGCGATCTGCCTGCCTGCCTGCCTGCCTCTTGCTCCTGATGGCCGCCGACGCTGCGGGTCACGATGACGAGTTCGAGCGGTGTTTCTCCTCGCAAGAGCACTTCGGCTGCTACACGGCGGGCGGCTGGTGCAGCGAGGAATCGGACGGAGCCGTCCGGGGGTTTCCGGTCGTGCAACTGGACAAGGATCCCTTCGTCTCGGTGTCCGACCCGCTGTGGCGCGGCTGGTCGTACGGGCTGGCGGAGGAGAACCCGGACGCGGATGCGGACGGGCTGTGGGACGACTCCGAGTTGGAACTTGCCCAGCGATTGAGGCTGTGGGTCCTCAACGCCTGGCAGGCCGACTGGTGGAGCGACGACCCGCACTACGGTGAGCCGACGGTGCTGTTCCAGGTGCATCCCGAGGTGCCGTCGTGGTGTTCTTGGGGTGCATGCGGTCCCAACGAGCGTCGCATCGTTCTGCGATTCGTGTTGCTGTGGGACCGCGACGGCGGGTACCGAACCTGCGAGCCGTGGACGCATGGCGCTATGACCATTGGGGCGACAACCAGCCATACGACCTGTACCTGACGATCGCGACGGACGACCCGACGGTGTGGCGAGTGGAGAACCAGGACTTCGCGGCGTTCTGGTGGAGCGACCCTCCCCCGACGGGCGACTTCGCCGGCGTGCGCGACGCGGCGCTGGTGGCGAGCGACTTGCACCCCGTGCTGATGTTCTCTCAAGGGAACCATCACGATCGGAAGGGAACCGGGGACTGCGAGTACAGCGGGGGAGGGGATCTCCCGGAGACTTGGTGGTGTCCGGAAAGAGGTTCGTCATGGCGCGACCATTGGTGGGCCGGTCCCGGCCTGAGCCTGCCCCTGGTCATCGGCAACGTAGCGTTCCCCGAGTACGACCGCTCTCCGGGATTCGCGCTGACCCGGGGCAACAACGTCGGCGAGTCGGACCCCGGTCGTCACGGGCCCCCGTTCGCGTACGACTTGAGCGAGTTCTGCATCTTTCGGTGGAACCCGTGGGCCGAGCCGCCGTACACGAACGAGCCGTCCGACCCGTGGTGCTTCTACGACGAATACGCCTGGGACGACCGTCATTTCAACGGCGGGCATCGGGCAACCGAGGGGATTGACGACGCCCCTTCACCGATGAACAACGTGTGGCGACGCCTCGACGGCGCGTTCCTCGACGACCTGGACGGCGACACGGTGCCGAACGCCACCGACGTCTGCTACCTGGATCCGTTCGATCACGGGGCGGGAGTGTGGCCCGTGTCCGGGGTGTATTCGACCGAATTGGACGGGGACGGCGACGGCGTGGTCGACGAGTGCGACGGCTGTCCGGAGGACCCGCAGTCTTGGGAGACGACCGACGCCGACCTCGACGGAGTTCCCGACGGCTGCGATTTCTGCCCGATGAGTCCGGGGACGCGGGAGACGGACTACCGCCCACGGATGGGCGTGGCGAGTTCGATGGATGCCGACGCCGACGGGATTGGCGACACGTGCGACCTCTGCCCGCATCGAGCGCGGACGGATTCCGGGCCGGTGGAGGCTTCCACGCAGTACAACCGCTCGCCCGAGTTCGGAAGCGAACAGGATCCGGATCGGCCCTTCGACAACATGCGGGCCCCGGCGACCGCCGACAGCGACGGGGACAATGTCGGCGACGCCTGCGACCTCTGCCCCTTCCTGCCGGGAGGCTCGTTTCCGTACACCTGGTGCAACGAGGACGACGCCGACTGCATGGCGGCGGTCGGCATCAACCAGGACCAGGACGGCGACTTCGTCGGCGTGCGCTGTGACAACTGCCCGACCGTGTCCAATGCGGATCAGTACAACTGCAACGAGGCCGACGAACGGACCCGGTACCTGAGGCGGCCGGGGACGACTGAGGGCGGCTTCGTGGGTCACGGCGACGCCTGCGACGCGACGCCGTGCGTGGTGAAGTGCAAGTCGTTGCTGGGCTCGTCGGGCGCGGAGATCATGGGGAGCGGCAAGGTCGAACGAGTCTCCGCCGTCCCCGGACACGAGGGGGAGCGGTGCGACGGGACCCACAGCCCGACGGGAGTCGAGGACTGCACGTGCTACGACGGCGAACCGGCGTCGATCGGCATCTGCACGGTGGGCTTCGCCGATCCAGACGCGAACGAGGACTACGATCCGTCGCTCGGCGCCCATGATGACCCGGGCGGTGGTCACGACCAGGCGTCGCGAAACTTCACGCTCAGCCTCCAGACCTGGTTCTGGCGATGCGCGTGCACAGATGCGGAGATGGACTCTCACCAGTGCGGCGAGACGCGCTGCCCGCAGCAAGGAGGCGACGGCACGGAGGGACGCTGGAAGCAGGCGAGTTGGCCGGACCAGCCCTCCGATGGCGCCGGCGAACCCGCCCATCCGCCTTACAACTACCGGCGACTGTACCTCGGTAGCGATTCGCGCGACCCGACCAGCGCCCGTTGGGAAACCACGGGCGACTGGTTTTCCTGGTACGCCCCGTACACCCGGTCGCCCGATGCGTTCGACCCTGCGGAGGACGGGCGTTACATCGTCCAGAAGTGGAACTTCCTCACCGACCACGGTGATCTCACGGATGATTCGGGCGCGCCACTTTTTACGCGCGACCAAGCCCGCGACTCGTTCCTCTGGCTCGAGCCTGCTCGCAGCCTGGTGGCCGGCTACGGCGGGTGGTCCCGGCAGGACGAAGGCAATCGCTACCTCTCCGCACGGCTGGGCGGGAACGCCCACGACTGCCGGTTCGGCGACGGTCCGGTGTGGGAGCGACTGGTCGACATCATCGGCCCGTACCACACGCCGTACGGCAGCGAAGCCTGGGGCCCGATCGGGAAGGCGCCGCTCAAACCGGCGTTCGCAGCTCTGCTCGGCGGGGACTGCATCTACTGCGTGGACTACCTCTTCGACGACCCCGGCGACCACGTCGGCGGGCTCCTGGTCTATGGCTGGGACGCGGCGGGCAAGCAATACGCGAACCTCGTCGGCTCGAAGGTCGTCGACGGCCGGTTCGCGCTGCGCGAGTCGTCACTGACATTCCTGCAACTCGGACGGGACGGCATCGATGCCTACGCCACGTTCGGCGGCGTTGACGCCGCCGGGGGCAAGAGCGATCAGTTCTGGGTGGCCGCGCTCCAGCAGCCGATGATCATCGGGACGGAGGAACCTCGCGCGTACTTCGCGCTGTCCGAGGTGTCCCGCGGGTCGAACGCCCCGTGGCCCTCCGCGCGCATCGGGTCGGCGCTGGCGCCGGGCACCTTCCGGTCCGAGTTCTCACTCGGGGGTGGGCCGGTCACCGGAGGTTCGTGGGGCGATGCGGCCGGCGCGGCATCCGGCGGCGGACCGCCCGCTCCGGAGAAGGCACGGGCCCGCGTCGTTCTCGTCGGCGGCGAAGGGGACGACGGACTGCTGGACGACATCTGGCTCTACGACGGGCAGTGGCGCCTGGTGGGGGCCCTTCCCGGGGTGGATGATGGCTTGACCGAGGCGGGATCAGCCGTGGTCGATCAGCACCTCTGGCTGTTCGGCGGCCGTCAATCGTCGGGTCCGAGCGACGACCTTTGGAAGATCGATCTGGACACCGGGGCCGCCGTGAAGCTCACGGCGGGGGTCGGACCATCGCCGCGCGTGCAGCCCGCGCTCGCCTTCCGACCTGCCACGAGCGAGTTGCTCGTCTTCGGCGGGACGGCCGGCGGAGTCGCGTTCAACGACCTGTGGGCGTTCAACCTCGGTTCGGAAACGTGGCGGCGCGTCGCCGGTCCGTGCTCGGGCACGGGCTGTCCGGTCACGGTGGGCAGAGAGAAGTTGTTGCCGGACGCCGCCGGTGCCGGCATTACGGTCCTGGCGAATCCTGCCGGCGCGGCGCGCGCAGACTGGGCGTGGACGCTGGCTGCGGGGACGTGGGAGTCCTTGGCCGAGTCCTATGCGATGGACGAGACCAAGGACTGCGACGGCGACGGAATGGCGGACCTCGGGTGGGGCGCGCGCTGCGGCGCGGGCGGCGCCGGCTTCCCGTTCCAGGGAAGGATGAGATGCGACCCGGCTTCCACTACGCTCGTCTGCCGCGCGCCATCCGCGCCGGCGGAGATCGTGGCCGAGCACCGGACGCCGGGGATCCAGGCAGTCGTTGCCGCGAACGGTTTCGTGGGCGCGGTGAAGGAGCGCGAGATCCAATGGAATCGCCTGGAGTCCGACGGGGCGCTCGTCCCGGTCCGGACCGTCCGCTTCAGCCGCCCCGCGAATGACGTCGCCCTCGCCGGGGACTACGCGTTGGTCGCCGACCGGAGCGGTCTGACGGTGTACTCCCTGGTTGACGGCACGGAGACCGCTCGGCTGCCGACGTGCGGCAAGGCCCGGCGGGTGTTCGTCGATGGAGGGCGGGCGTACGTCCTCGGCCTCCGATCGATCCTCGTGCTGGACGTGACGAACCCGGCGGCGCCGACGGTCCTCACCGACCTTCGGGTTGCGGCCCTGCCGAGCGGTCTCGCCTGGGCGACTCCGGCGACCGGCTGTTCGGCGTTCCACACCGTGGCGGACCTCGTCTGCGACGCGAGCGGTTTCTGCCCGCTGGTCGGCCGAGTGGCGGCGGACGAGGACGGTCACCGGCTGTACCTGGACCTGCTCGGGTACGTCCACGTGCTCGACTTCCGGGGAGGACTTCTCCCGACGTTCTCTCCGCCGGTCCGCACGGGTCTGGCGACGGCGCTGCGTGCGGACGGCGACCTTCTCTACGTCAACCGCAGCTGCGGGGAAGCGAGCAAGTACGCGTGGGAGGACGGCATCTGGACGCACGCCGGGCCGCACGACGTGCCCGACTGGGTGAGCGGGACGGCGGCCACCGGGGCGTTCGCGATGCGCAAGGGACCGGCGGCCCTGTACGTTGCCGAGAGGCAGTAGGGATGCGACTCCGTCGGGTAGGCGTCCCCGCGGCCGCGGCACTCGGGCTGTTTCTCGTCATCGCCTGCCGATGCGGCGGCGATTCTGCCTCGGATGCCGGGGTCGAGACGGGGTGCACGTTTGAGACCTGCGAGTCGGAGTGCCGGGCGGTGGGGCGCTGCTATGGGAGTTGCGCCGGGGGGACTTGCGGCTGTTCGGTGACGTGCGGAGACGACGGAGGGGAGGGAGACGCAGGGGACGGCACGCCCGAGGATGGCCGCGACGACGACCTGGGTGACTCCGAACCCGACACGACAGCGGAAGACGGTGGTGACATCGTCATCGAGACGCGCGATGCCGCCTCTCCGGGCATCACGTGCCGGAAGGTACCGAAGCCGCGGGGTGGGACCGTCCCGCCGGCCACCGGAACGGGGCCCTTGGTCGTTCATTCGGGCTCGGATGGCGCGGACCCTTGGCTTCCCGACACGCTGCGAACCTTCAATTGGTCGACCGGCACCCCAGGGATCCTCGACGACTTGTCCGATGTCGCGTCGGACGGAACGAAGCTAGCTACGGATCCGTCGTTGGATGGCCCGCGACGGATTGCGTACGTGCGGACCTACTTCGAGGATACCTCCGCCACGGAGTACGTCACGCACAACGAATTGAACTTGCTGGACATCGAGACGATGGCCCGTCGTTCCCTTGCCGCCAACGCAGGTGATCCGTTTCGCACGACGATGGACTCCGTGACCCTCGACTATCCCTGGGTGACGTGGAGGGACGCCAGCGAGGAGACGATGTATCTCTGGCTGGCGTACGCGCTGAACATCGAGACGGGGGAGAAGACCGACCTCGTGCCGGGCGACAGCGGAGTGATCGGGGTGAGATTGCTCGACGGGATCGCGCTCAACGATCAGACGTTCTTCACCCTCGTCGATCTGGAAACCGGCGAACGCCGCCTCATCGTGCGGCGACAGTGCGAGGACATCCCGACCTCGAGTTGCGACGGCCGCTGGGGCGCCGTCATCACCCCCGAGTGGATCGCGTGGCTGGACTCCCGCGGGTACCCGGAATGCGGACGGTTCGTGCCGTGTCGCACCCAGATCTGGGGCTGGAACCGGACCACGGAAACCGAGCAACCGCTCGTAACGTCCGACGGCATGCACGGCCCCCGTCTCGCCGGACGAGGCCCGTGGCTGGCGTACGAGGACCAGCGGCACGACCCCGACCCGTACCACGACGCCGACGACGAGGAGCAGACGATCTACGTGCTGCACCTTCCCACGATGACGGAGTTGCGCGTCGAAGACTGGCCCGGATTCCAGTTCTGGCCGTCGCTCTACCCCAACGGCGACGAGTACCACGTGCTGTTCTACGAGGAGATCGGCTCGGCCGGCGTCGTCGACGACCTCTGGGATTGCTCGTTGCCGGTGCTGTAGTTCCGCCGTCGGACCTCGTGGTGGAACGGTCCCCCCGGGGCTGTGCACCTTCTCCATTCGGGTCGTGCCGCAGTCCCGCACGCGCCCGGTGGGCCCCCGGCCCGTGACCCTGTTCTCCCGCAGATCATCCCTGCGCCGTACCAGGCGTTCCCGGTTCCGGCGTTCCGGCGCCTTGCCGCCGCCGTTCCCCCGGCCTATGCTCGGAATGAACCGGCGCGTACGGAGCCGCCGAGGGAGCCTGGACATGGCACGGACGAAATCGATTCTCCTCCTCGCCGTTCCGGCGGCGTGCGCGATCGGCGCGTCGGCGTGCGGCGGCGAGTCCTCGCCCTCGGGACAGCCGCGGACCTGCGGGTCGGCGGCGTGCAGCGGGATAGGGACCTGTTTCGAGGAGGGCGGCTTCGCGTGGTGCGCGTGCCCGGACGGGATGCACCCGGAGGGGCTCGCGTGCATCGCGGACAACCCTGCCGTGCCGTGCGACGGCATCCTGTGCGGCGGTCACGGCTGGTGCCGCGTCGGCGCGGGCGAGCGGCCGGCCTGCGACTGTTTCGAGGGCTACCATGCGGCGGCCGGCGGGGACCTGGTGTGCGTCGCCGATACGTCGCCCGACGGAGGCCCCGACGCGGAGGACGAAGCCGGCGACGCCGACGCGGGGGAGGGGGTTGACGTCGATGGCGAAGGGGACGTCGGCGTGGAGGGCGAGGGCGAAGGCGAGGGCGAGGCCGAACCGGACGGCGACCTTGATGTGGACGATGGCGGGGAAGCCGAGGCGGACGGGGACTGCGCGGGCGAGCTGGGCGGTCCGTGCCACCTGTCGCGGCAGTGCGGTTGCGGGGACGGCGAGCGTTGCATCGTGGCGACGGCCAGCGGCAGCTTCGTGGAGCGATGCGCTCCCGCCGGCTCGGCGGTGGTGGGCGCGCCGTGCACGATGATGATGGACGACTGCGTGACGGGAGCGCAGTGCCTGCCGCCGTTCGGCCAGTTCTCGTGCCAGCGGTTCTGCACCAGTTCCTCGGACTGTCCGGCCACGGAGTGTCTGGGAGGGTGGTTCACGGGGACGCTCTACGGGTTCTGCGAGCCGGCGGCGAGCGCGTGCGTTCCGGTGACGAACTTCGGGTGTCCGGTGGGCGGGGCGTGCCGGGTGATTTCCGCTCCGACCCTGAGGACGTACTGCGGCACGGCGGGTCCGGGCGGCGACGGCGCCGATTGCCTGGTGGACGGTTGTCAGGGAGGCTACGCCTGCCACCTCATCGATCTGTCCAACATCCGATGCCTGCGCTACTGCCTGCTCTCTGCGCCGGTCTGCGACACGGGTACCTGCACCGACGTCTACGGCAACGGGTCGGTGGGGCTGTGCCTGCCCTGAGAGAACGCCGCAGGGAAGAACCGGGCGGGAGCTCGCGCAAAGGACGCAAAGAACCGCAAAGGACGCAAAGAGGGGCAAGGAAGAGGGGGCGGATCATGGCCGGTGTGCGTCGGCGCCGTCGAACCGTGCGTTTCGTCGTTCTGACGTGGGTCATGCTGGCGCCCGAGGTCGCGGCGGGGGCGCCGCCGACGTGGCCGACGGCGCGGGAGGTGTGGCGCGACGAGTTCGACGGGCCGGGGCTGGGCGAGCGGTGGGAGGACCAGGGGGAGGGGCGCATCCGGGTGACCGCGGCGGCGGCGCACGGAGCAAGCGCCGGCGGGCTCGCGGTCGACGTCTCCGGCGCCGACCAGACGTACTTGCAGCTCTACAACCTCACGCCGTGGCCGCACCTCGAGTTTCCCCGCGACACGTACTGGGGGTTCTCGTTCCATCCCAACGGCGCGACCATACCGGGTGGGGAGACCGTGGCGCTGGTCCGCTACCGGGACGCGGACTGGAACGTGATGGCGGGGCTGCGGCTGCGGCAGGAGGGCGGTACCTACTCGGTCGTGCTCGAGCTGCCCGACGGCTCGCTCGACGACGTTTCCGTGCCGGTGGCGAACGACTGGCAGACGATCGTCCTGGGGTGCCGGCCGCACGACTGGATCGGCGTATGGGTGGGCGACGGCGCGCCGCGAATCGTCGAGGGGGTGGCGCACGCGGCGGACTTCGTGACGGTGCTCTTGATCGGCAAGCCCGACGGGAACTGGAGCGGGACCGTGCCGTCGGGGACGGTGTACTTCGACGAGGGCGCGCTGCTGTTCGCGGCGTATCCCGAGCTGTGGGTCGACGGGGCGGGAGGGGACGACGAGGCCGAGGGGACCGGGAGCGGCGTGCCTCTCGCGACGATCTCGGCGGCGGCGACGCTGTCGGCGCCGGGGACGGTGGTGCATGTCGCGCCGGGCGACTACCGCGAGTCGGTCGTGCCTCCGACGGACGGAACGGAGGACGAGCCGATCGCGTTCGTCGCGTCGGGTGGGCGGGGCACGGTCCACGTCCTGGGGTCCGAGCCGGCGGCGGACGCGGCCTGGACGCGGGTCACGGACGCGGGGGAGCTGGACCTCCCGCCCGGCGTGGACCCGGCGGTCGCGACGATCTGGGAGGCGGACCTCACGCCGCTGGGGGTCGAGCGTGCACCGGTTTTCGTGCTGGTCCGCGCCGCCGACGGCTCGTTCACGCGCCTGCCGCGCGCGCGCGAGCCCGACTGGCAGGTGGCGACGGAGTGGAAGCACCACGAGTTCTGGTGGGCGGCGGAGGGCGGAGCGCGGGTCACGACGTGCGACCCGGCGGCCGAGGCGGACTGCGACTTCGACGACCGTTCCGACCGGCACCTCCTGGACTACCACGACGACGTCGCGCCGGCCGGCGTCGAGCCCGGCAGCCTGGCGAGCCTGGGCGACGTCACCGGGGCCATCGTCTTCGTCAAGGACTGCTGGAGCGGGCACTACACGTACCGCCGGCGCGTGGCCGAGACGGTCGAGCCGGGCCACGTGCGGCTGGAGATGCTGCCCGAGGGGTACACGGAGGGATGCTGGTTCGACCACGACCCGGCGAACCCGGCGCTCGGGTGGAACTCGAAGTACTTCCTCGAGGGGCTGGCGAAATTCATGGACACGCCCGGCGAGTGGCATTTCGACGAGGCGACGGGAACGCTCTACGTCTGGACGCCCGACGGCCGTTCGCCGGCCGAGCTGGGGGTGGAGATCTCGGTCCGCGAGACGGGCTTTGAGCTGTCGCACCGCTCGTACGTCGAGCTGCGCGATCTGGATTTGGCGGTCTTCGAAGGCGAGGGGGTGAGCGTCTCCAACAGCGACCGCGAGGCGGATCGGTCGTACGGGCTGACGCTGGCGGGCCTGGATGTCGGGTGGGCGACGCGCGGGCTGTTCGTGGGTCAGGCGCCGGTCACGGGCTCGCCGGCGGGAAGCCAGATCCGGCACCTGGTGCTGCGGGACTCGGTGATCCACGACATCGACAGTCTGGCGATCTTCACCTGGGCGGGCGACGGGCGGGACTGGGTGCGGCCGGGCATCACGGATTTCCTGATCGTGCACAACGAGTTCGCACGGGTGGGATTCAGGGACAACGAGCAGGGGGCGGTGGGGCTGAGCTTCCACCGCGCGGACCACCTGCTGTTCGAGGGCAACTGGGTGCACGACATCGCGCACAACGGGGTGCACTTCTCGCAGGCGCAGACAGCCTCCGACCGGCGGTACGGGGTGCCGCCGGAGGACATCCTGACGGGTGACGTCCTGGTCCGGGGCAACCTGTTCGAGCGGTGCGTGCAGAACGCGACGGACGCGGGCGGCCTGAAGTTCTGGGGCGCCGTCGGGGACGACAGCGACAGCTTCCGGGACGTGCTCGTGACGGAGAACGTCTCTCGCAACAACGTCGGCTGGGCCTGGGTTTCCGAGCAGCGGGACAACTGGACGTACCACGGCAAGGCGGGGATGGGGTACTACATCGACTACGCCGGAGGCATCACGTTCTTCCGCAACATCGCCTACGAGAACGGACTGGCGGGCTTCATGGCGAGCGGGAGCTGGTACGACCAGCCGGTGGTGATGGCCAACAACACCTTCGTCAACAGCCCGGACGGATTCGACCTGGGCATCCGCGCGGCGTTGTCCGACGCGAACACGGACTTCCACGCGGTCAACAACATCTTCGTCCACCTCCAGCGTTTCGCGGTCGCGGTCGGCGACGAGCGCATCCTGCGGGGCGAGGTCGAGCTGGACCACGACCTCTTCCACCTGGTCGGGTACGAGGCGTGGCCGAGCCATTCGCCGGGGATCGTGGCGGGGCACGTCGACGGGAGCGGGTACCGCGAGCTGCCGGGGCTGGGCGACGTCCAGGCGATCGGGCTGGAGTCGGACGGACGGGAGGGGGACCCGCTGTTCGCGGGCTACGATCCGGCCGTCTCGGACGGCTCGTGGCAGGACTTCCGGCTGACGGCGGCGAGCACGCTTGCGGTGGACACGGGCGGTCCGCTGCCCGAGGTGCTCGTGGCCCTCCTGGCGAAGTTTCGGCTGGACGACGGGCGGAAGGGCGCGGCGCTGGACCGTGGCGCCATCGAATTCGATCCGGACGATCCGGGGGCGCCGTTCGCGATCGACGTCGGCCCGACCGACGGCAGTGTGGCGATCGCGACTCCGTGGGCCGACGAGGAGCTGCCGCCGGACGTCGTACCCGCGGGCGGTGACGGCGGCGGCTGCGGGTGCCGGGCCGCCGGGGGTCCGGTCCCCGTCGCGCTCGCCCTGGCGTCGGGCGCCGCGCTCGCGGCCGGCTTCGCGCGGCGCCGGCGCCGCTGACGGCCAGGGCCCCCGCGTCTCCGGGGTGGGGTGTTGCCGAAAGCCGGACTTGTTCTTATTGTGCGCCGAATGAGTACGGGCGGGCCGGCGGAGGGGAACGATACGTCTGCGGTCGAGGTTCGGCCGGGCGACGTGTCCACGATTGCGGCGGCCAAGGGAGTGCTCGACGGTTCGGGCGGGCGCACGGGCGTGCGCCGGCTGCTCCCGTTCCTGGGGCCCGCGTTCATCGCGAGCGTCGCCTACATGGACCCGGGGAACTTCGCGACGAACATCCAGGGGGGCGCGCAGTTCGGCTACCTGCTGGTCTGGGTCGTCGTGGTCAGCAACCTGATGGCGATGCTGATCCAGTCGCTCTCCGCCAAGCTCGGCATTGCGACCGGCCGGAACCTCGCGGAGCATTGCCGCGACCGGTTCCCCCGGTCGGTGGTCTGGACGATGTGGGTGCTGGCCGAGGGGGTGGCGATGGCCACGGACCTGGCCGAGTTCCTCGGCGCGGCGCTCGGCCTGTACCTCCTTACCGGCACGCCGCTGTGGGTGGCGGCGCTGGCCACCGGGGTCGCCACCTTCCTGATCCTCGGGCTCGAGCGCTACGGCTTCCGGCCGCTCGAGGCGGTGATCACGGCGATGGTGGGGGCGATCGCGCTCTGCTACATCATCGAGACGATCTTCGACCAGCCGGACTGGGGCATGGTGCTGCACCACGCGGTCGTGCCGCAGTTCCGCGGGGCGGAGAGCGTGCTCCTGGCCACGGGGATCCTGGGCGCCACCGTCATGCCGCACGTCATCTACGTCCACTCCGCGCTGACGCAGGGCCGGGTGGTGGTGCGGGATCCCGTGCAGCTCAAGCGGCTGTTCCGCTACGAGGTGATCGACGTCCTGCTGGCGATGGGCATGGCGGGGTTGGTCAACGCGGCGATGCTGGTCATGGCCGCCTCGACGTTCCACGCCCACGGCCTGACCCACGTCGGCTCGATCGAGCAGGCGCACGTCACGCTCGAACCGCTGCTCGGATCGGCCGCGAAGTGGGTGTTCGCCGTGTCGCTGCTCATCTCCGGGCTGTCGTCGTCGGCGGTGGGCACGATGTCGGGCCAGGTGATCATGCAGGGGTTCCTGCGCCGCAAGATCCCGATCTGGGTGCGGCGCCTGGTGACGATGGTGCCGTCGGTGATCGTGATCTGGATGGGCCTAGACCCGACGCGCACGCTGGTCTTCAGCCAGGTCGTGCTGAGTTTCGGCATCCCGTTCGCGCTGATCCCGCTGGTCTGGTTCACGGCCGATCGCAAGGCGATGGGGGTGCTGGTCAACCGGCGCCTGACGACGGCGGCGGCGAGCCTCGTGGCGACCCTGATCGTGGGCTTGAACATCTATCTCCTGCTGCGGACGTTCCAGGGAGGGTGAGCGATGTTCCGCAACCTGCTCGTGCCTTTGGACGGCTCCTCCCTGGCCGAGGCGGCGGTTCCGGTCGCCGCCCGCCTGGCGGAGAGGCTCGGTGCTTCCGTGGCGCTGGTGCACGTGATCGAGCGTGGGGCGCCGTCCCGGGTTCACGGGGAAAGCCATCTGCGGGACGCAGAGCGTGCGAAGGCCTACCTGGCGGAGCTGGCGGCGCGGGTGTTTCCGGCGGGCGGGGAGGTGCAGCAGCACGTGCACGCCGAGGCGACGACCGACGTGGCGCGCGGGATCGCGGAGCACATCCGCGAGCTGGGCCGGGACCTGGTCGTCCTGTGCGCGCACGGCCGCGGCGGGCTGCGCGACCTGGTATCGGGGCCCGTCGGCCAGCAGGTTCTCGCGCACGGCCGGGCCCCGGTGCTCGTCGTGCGCGCCTCCGCCGCGGGGCCGGCGCCGGACTTCGAGCTCCACCGGCTGCTGGTGCCGCTGGACGAGCGGCCGGAGCACGCGGCCGCTCTGGCCCCGGCCGAGACGCTGGCCCGGGCCTTCGGCGCCTCGATCCGGCTGCTGCGGGTGGTTCCGACGCGCGGCACGCTCGCCGGGGAAGATGTCGCCGGCGGGCTGCTGCTGCCGCGCACGACGGCCGCGATGCTGGACATCGCGACGGTGCAGGCCGAGGAGGCGCTGGCGGCGGTCCGCGAGGGGCTGGCGGCGCGCGGTGTGGAGGCGATCGTCGAGGTGACGCGCGGGGATCCTGCGACGAGCATCGTCCGCGCGACGCAAGATCGCCCCACCGACCTCGTGGTATTGGGGACCCACGGCCGCAAGGGGATGGGTGCCTTCTGGGCGCGCAGCGTCGCCGATCGCGTCTACCGGCGCACGCGCCTGCCGCTGTTGCTCGTCCCGGCGGGGTGACGGGCGGGCAGCGCCGGGACAAACGGCGGCGACACCGGACCCGGATCGGCCCGGCCACCGGGAAGAACCGCGCGGGCACGGGTGTTGAAGCCTCGCGATGAGGGACCGAACGACCATCGCGTTCGCCCGTTCGCCCCGCCTTCCGGGGCGTTGCGTCTGGTTGGCGGCGGCGTACGCCGCGGCCGTCGCCGCCCCGGACGAGGCAGCGGCGCGAACGCTCGACGACGCTCGGTCGGGGTTCCCGAGTTCGGCGTTCCACGACTTGTCGCCCCGGACCACGCTGCCCGACGGTCTGGTGGGCGACACCGACGACGACGAACCGGAAACGACCGGGGCGCACGGGACGTCGCGTCTCGCGCGCCTCGTCGCCAGGCCTGCGCTCGACTCCGCCGGGACCGCGCCCACTCGGGTGTTCTCGTCGCGGGTCGAGCGTTTCACATACATCCGGCACTATCGACTGAACTCGCTCGACTCCGCCCGCGGTCCGCCTGCGAAGCACGTTTGACGTTTCCGTCGTTCCGAGTGCGGCTTCGGAGCGCCGCAAGGCCTCCGGTGCCGGATGCGGCAGCGGCGGGCCCGGTCGCCCACCGCCACGGATGGCGGCGGCGGCCGGGCCCGCAGGCGGCCGGCGATGCCGCGCCCGCCCGGCCGGCGAGGCCGGGGCGAGCGCGGTCGAGAGGTCGAAGATGGCAGAATCGGTTGTCCGGGAGTGGTTCGCGGCGGCAGGCGCGTCCGCCACGACGTGGAACCGCCGTCGAGTGCTGCTTGTGGAGGACGACGCGGGGGTGCGGGGGATGGCGGAGCGCGTACTCACGGCCGGCGGCCACGGCGTGCGCGCGGTGGGCTCGGTTCGCGAGGCGCTCCTCATTTTCTGGCTCGATCCGCGGGCGCCCGACGTCCTGGTGACGGACGTGCACCTTCCGGACGGCGACGGCCGCGCGCTGGCGCGGCACCTGTCGACCTGCCGCCCGGACCTGGCGGTGGTCCTGATGAGCGGAGAGGAGGTGGTGCGCGGGGACCCGGCGTCCGGGGCCCGGCCCCCGGCCTTCCTGTCCAAGCCGTTCGTGGCCGAGGAGCTGGTTTCGGCGGTCGAGGCCACGCCGGGCGCGTACGCGCCGCCGTTGGGAGGCTCCGCGGCGGCTGAGTCCCGGCCGCACGCCTTCGAGTAGGGCGGGATCCAGGCCGGCGACGCGGCCCAGCCGGTGCGGCGCAGGAAGGACTCGAAGGACTCCCAGTCCGGGAGCAGCGCACGCAGGCCCGGGAGGAAGGCGTCCGTGCCGCGCTCGTCGAACTCCCGCGACCTCTGCGCGAACCCCGGCAACCGCCGGGCGACCTCGGGGATGGCGCTCTCGTCCGCGACGGAGCGGGTTTCGCGGCCGATCAGTTCCGAGAGGACCGCGGCCAGCCCTGCCGTCGTCAGAGCGTCGCGAGCAGGAGCGAGCAACGACGGCTTCGAGACCGCGCGCTGCGGCGCTGCGGAGGTCGACCGGCTCGTCGCGGTCGCCGGAGCTCAGTGCTTCGCGATGCGAAGGACGGGCTTGATCGTGCGGCCCTGCTTCGAGTCCTCGAACGCGCGTTCGATGTCCTCGAACTCGTAGAACCGGATCAGCCGGTCGAACGGGAACTTGCCGGCTCGGTAGAGGGCGATCAGCTTCGGGATGAAGAGTTGCGGTACCGCGTCACCCTGGACCACACCGCGGACGATCCGGCCGTTGAGGAGCGAGGCCATGTCGATCGACGCTTGCGTGCCGTGGTGCGCCGCGCCGACCAGCGCGGCGGTGCCTGTCGGCGCGAGCGCCTCGACTGCCATTCCGAGCATCTTCGGCGATCCGGTGAGATCGACGATGTAGTTCGCGCCACGTCGAGTGATCTCGAGAATGCGCGCCCTCGTGTCCTCTCTCTTTCCGTTCACGACGTGCGTGGCTCCCAGACTGCGCGCGAGCTCCAGACGCTCGTCATGGATGTCGACCGCGACGATCGGATCTGCGCCCGCGACCCGAGCCGCCATCACCGCGGCGAGGCCCACGGCGCCGGCACCGAGGACGACGATGCTCGCTCCGGTGGGCACCTGGAGCGAGTTGAGCACGGCGCCCGCGCCGGTCTGCAGCCCGCAACCAAGCGGCCCGAGCAGCTCGAGCGGAACGTCGTCGGCCACTTTCACGGTGTTGCGCTCGTTCGCGATCGAGTACGTGGCGAACGACGACTGGCCGAAGAAGTGCCCGTGGACGCCGTGGTAGGCGTTCGAGCCGTCGAGGCGTGCGCCGCCGAAGGACAAGCGCAAGTTGTCGTCGCAGTACGCGGGGTGCCCGCCGAGGCAGTGGTTGCATCGTCCGCACGACGGGAACGACAGGATGACGCGGTCGCCTGGTGCGACGGTCGTCACGTCGCTCCCGACGTTCTCGACGACGCCCACTCCCTCGTGGCCGAGCACGAAGGGAAGCGGTGTCTCGTAACCCTGGGACCGAATGTGCGCATCCGTGTGGCAGATTCCGGTCGCCGCGACTCGAACGACGATCTCGCCCGATCGTGGCGCGTCCATCTCGATGTCCCGGAACACGAATGGTCCATCCTTCATCTCGACGACGGCCGCTCTTGTCTTCATGGGAAGCTTCCTTTCGTGCGACGATGAGCGGGGGCTACCTGCTACCCACGGATGAGCTTGAGGCCGATCTGCGTGCCCAGGCCGAGCACGTAGCCGAGCTGGATGTTCAGGTAGCCGAGCGGCTCGAGCAGACGGGCATTCGCGAGCGGGCCGGCGTCCACGGCCTCGAAGCCGATCGCCGCCGCCAGTTCGGTGACATCGCTCTTCGCGGCGGGGTCGTCCCCCGCGACAAACACGGTGAGGCGCAGATCGCCGAGCCGGCCGCTGTCCATGTGTTGCGCGAACTGCGTGTTGAATGCCTTCACGACGCGCGCCCTGGGAAGCTTCTTCTGCAGCTCCTCCGCGCCGCTCGTCGTGAAGCCCACCGCCAGGCTCATCTTGGCGTCGAGCGCGTTCGTGACGTCGATCAGCGTCTTGCCCTCGACGAGGTTGCCGACTTCCTGGACGACATCGTCGATCGCGGCGAAGGGCACCGCGAGCAGGACGACGTCGGCCCAGGAAACGGCGTCGCGGATCGCCGTCTTGTCCTTGCCGACCGCGCGAACCTCGCGGCCCGCGCGCTTGAGGCCGCGCGCGAGGGCGCTGCCCACGTTTCCATCACCGATGATGCCGATCTTCTTCGTTGCCATGGTTCGTCTCCTCTTGCGGCGAGAGTGGTCGCCGTCGTACTCGTCCGGGCCGATCGGCCTGGCCGGTGAACACGTTGTCATCGAGGTCATCGAAGGTCGCGAGGTTCGCCGCTGCTCGTGCCAGCGCGGCGTCGCGCGGTTGCGCCGCTCCCGTGACCGCACAGCCCGCGGCGAGGGTGGCTGCTGCGGTGAGGAGGATCGGGCTGGGAAGGTCTTGCGTCATCCTTGTCCCAGGTCTCCGTGTGATTGTAACCAGCACCGAGTCGAGGCGCAGGCGCCCCGCTGACTGACCGCGGCGAGCTGTCGCTCCTGCACCGGGGTACGGGGCCCTACGCGATCATGGCGGAGGTGACGGATGGCGGCGCGGCGACGGTCCTGCTGCGCCGCGAGCGGCGGTGACGGCCAGGCGAGTCGATAGGCCCGAAGTACCGGAGTTCGGGACCGAGGTGCGCCGGCTACTCGGCTTCCTCCTCCCCCATCATTCCCATCACGCACTTCATCATGCCGGCCGTCATCGCGCTCATCGCGTCGGAGTCGCCGGACCAGCGGCCGGAGATCTCGCCGTACTGCTCGACCGTCAGACCGTGACGTCGGACGACTTCCTCGGTCAGCTTCTCCTGGGCCGCGGCGAACGCCATGGGATCGAAGTTCGGGCCGGCGTTCTCGAATGCCGCCATCGCGAACGACTGGTTGGCGCAGGTGATCTCCACGGTGATTGCGACGTAAAGGTCCCGTTCCCGGGCCTGTTCCGGCGTCACGTCCGCACTCGACCCGGCATCGGACGCCGCCTGCATCCGGGCCAGCGCCTGCAGCACGGCCGGATCGGTGATCACCTGGCCGAAGGGGGTCGTGGGAGGCTCCGCGCCTGCGTCCGGGGTCGCCTCCGTTGCCGGAGGTGGCGGGACCTGTGGCGCGACTGGCGTGCCGGGGGAGTCGACCCGGATCGAACCCGGCGACGGGATCGACGGCGCGGTCGGAGGAAGGCCCGTCGCCTCGGTCGCCGGGACGGCCGGGCCGCCGGCGGGATTGCGGTCGGCGGCCGTCGTCGTCGCCGTTGTCGCCGCCGGGCGCCCACCCGAGCCGTCCGCCCAGGGCGGGGCGGCGATGAACCACACCGTGACTCCGATCGCCGCGGCGGCGCCGATGCCCAGGACGAAGCCGAGCGTTCGCCGGCCGCCGGAACGCGAAACCGCGACGCTGGCGGCGGGTGCCACGCCCGGAACCGAGGCCCAGGTGCC
The DNA here is from genome assembly GCA_016218815.1 of Deltaproteobacteria bacterium. Lineage (GTDB taxonomy): Bacteria > Myxococcota_A > Polyangia > DRWM01 > JAAZOP01 > JAAZOP01. The sequence continues at coordinate 56,516 of JACRCX010000047.1, read as the reverse complement.
CGGCACCATCGGCGTGCCCGCACCGGTCGCGACCTGGCCGGGCATGCCGTAGGCCGCCCCCGCCGGGCCGGGGTAGGGACCACCGCCCGCGGAGGGCCCCGTCGGCATCGGGGTCCAGCCGGCGGGCGCTCCGGAGGGCATCGGGGTCCAGCCGGGCGGCGTTCCCGGCGGCATCGGGGTCCAACCTCCCGAGGGTCCGGCGGGAGGGTAGGGCGCGGGCACCGCCCCCGCCGGCTGCACCGTGGAGCCCGAGCCCCCCGACGCGTAGGGGGCCAGGACCTGGCGAAAGGCGTCGGCGGAGGGGAAACGTGCCGCGGGATCGCGCGCGAGCGCGGTGAGGATCGCGAGTTCGAGGGTCGGGTCGAGGTCCGGGCGGAGCAGGCGGGGCGCCGGCGGGCTCGCCATCAGGATCTGGGCCAGGAGCGCGTTGTAGTTGTCGGCGTCGTACGGGTAGCGGCCGGTCAACGCCCGGTACAGCACGACGCCGGTGGCCCAGATGTCCACGCGGTGGTCGACGTTGCGCAGTCCGGCAGCCTGCTCGGGGGCCATGAAGCGCGGGGTGCCGAGCACCGCGCCGGTCTGGGTGAGGTTCGAGCTGCTCAGCTCGCCGCGCACCTTCGAGACGCCGAAATCCAGCAGCTTCACGAAGTCTCCCTCGCCGGTGTCGGCCAGGAAGATGTTCTCCGGCTTCAGGTCGCGGTGGACGATGCCGCGCGCGTGGGCGCCCTGCAGCGCCAGCAGGGTCTGGCAGACGATGTTGGCGATGCGCGGCGTCGGCAGCATCGGGCTCTCGGCGAGGAGCGCCGCGAGCGACCGGCCGCGCAGGAATTCCATGACGATGTACGGCGCGCCCCCGGGCGCGGTGCCCAGGTCGAGCACCTCGACGATGTGCGGGCTGCCGATCGAGCTGGCGGCGACGGCTTCCTGACGCAGGCGCGCCAGCGCGTTGGGGTCGCTCGCCAGCTCCGGCCGCAGGAACTTCACCGCGATCGGCCGTCCGAGCGTCGCGTGCTCGCCGGCGTAGACGAACCCCATGCCGCCTTCGCCCAGCGGCTGGGTCAACTTGTACTTCCCTTCCAGCACGACGCCGGTGAGATTCGGTACCACGGGTCGGCAGCGTAGCAGGGGGACCGCGGGGGAGTCGAGCGCGGCGGTTGGCCCTTCGACGGGCTCAGGGCGGGCTGGTTGGCCCTTCGACGGGCTCAGGGCGGGCTGGTCGGCGCCTCGGCGGGCTCAGGGCAGACGGTTGGCGGTCGATCGGGGGTAGCGGGTTACGGTGCGCCGCCGGTCTGGCGCGTGACGGCCTCGGTGATGCGCGTGACGATGCACGTCGAAAGATCGGCGCCCCCTTCGCCGCAGGCGACGTCCGCACAGGAGCGGATGGCCGCCCCCATCGTGGCGTCCAATCCGGCCTGCTTCCACGCGTCGCATGTCATTGCGAATCCCTCGCGCATCGCCGCAGCGGTTTCCGCCGCGAACCCGGGCTCACCGACGGCTTCGGTGACGCAAGCGACTACCCAATCGGTGAAGACGGCACACGGCGGCACATCCGGTGGGATCGGCCGCGGGTCGATGCGTTCCCACTCCGCCGGCGACGGCGTCCATGCGGGCGCGACCGCGGCCGCGGGGACGGCCTGCACGACGCACGAATACCAGGGCGCCGGGCTTTCGGAGCAGGAGACGGTCCCGCAGCCCGCCACGGCCGCGTCGAGGTCCGTGCCGGTCGCGCCGGACTCGAGCCACCCGCGACAGTCGTCGCGCAGCCTCTCCTCGACCGACCGCGAGCCGGCCGGATTCTCGTCCAAGCCCGTCGCCGCCGCTACCTCCGCGGCGCAGCGCAGCCCTTCCTCGACAAACCCGTCGCACGGACGCACGCCTTGCGTCGGTTCGCTCTGCGCCGCCGCGGCTGCGGACTCCGGCGTCGTGTCGGACTCGCGCCCGCCGCACGCGACCAGACTCGCGGTCACGATCCAGGTCATGGACGATCTCATGACGCCCTCCAACACCCGGACGACGCACCTGCCCGGCACCTCCGGACAAAGAACCAATTACCAACAACCAAGAACCCACCGCCCAGGTCCCTCACCCCTTGTCGGGGTCCCAGTCCGGGAAGTCCTCGTCCGGCTCCGCCGTCACTTCGTCCAGATCAACCGGCTCGACCGGCTGGAACTGCGGGCGCCCCAGCTCGACGGGGTGCACGGGGACGGCGCGCGGCTGGCCGAGCGGCAGGGGAGACACTTCCGGGAACTGCGAGGGCCGCCCGGGCGGGACATTCTGCCCGGGAGCGGCTCCGCCGAACCCGGGCGCAGGCTCCAGGCCGCTGCCGTCGGACAGCAGCGCGTCCAGGTCCTCTTGCGACGGACGCGGTCCGCCGCTGTCCTCGGGCAGCGCGTGCACGTCTCCCACGTCCGGCACGTACGGCTCGCCTTCGTCGAGCGGGTCAAGCGCGCCGGGCGCGGAGAATTCGCCGCCCGGCTCGGCCTCCTCCGCCTCGGCCTCGATCGGCTCGGCTTCGATCGGCTCGGACTCGGCCATCTCCGGCGGTGGCGTCGGCACGGCCCTCGGGGCCACGGAAGCCGGGCGCGGGTGGAGGTCGCTGCCGGGGCCCAGGCCGAGCAGCTCGGCGGCGATGGCGTCGCCGGAGGCGTAGTACGAATCCTTGCGCGCGGGCGGGATGGTGGCCGGTCGCGGCGGCCGCGGGGCGCGCGCGGCCTCGGACTCGCCGTCGAGCACGACGGGCACCATCGACTCGTCGGTCGCGGCGGGTCTCTCGGCCGCCTTGCGTGCCACGAAACCCCGGGGCCGCCGGGCGGTCAGGCAGCCTGCGGCCAGCGTCAGCGTGAACTTCCCTTCCGCCCAGTAGCTGTCGATCATCTGCCGGACGTGCCAGACCAGCCGCTTGTCCTCCTCGGCGAAGGCCCGGCGCCACAGGGAGACCCAGCGGGCCTGGGCGAGCGTCGAGAAGAACAGCTCGCGGGACGAGTTGTAGGGCAGCTCGATCTCGGTGCAGTCGACCCGCGCGTCGATCAGGCCCGACTGCTCGACCTCCGCCGCCCAGTCCTCGGGCGTCGCGAACATCGTCTCCAGCGCCGCGATGCGCGGCTCGAGCTTCGGGACCTGGTCGAGCTTGACGGCGACCTCGCGCGCCAGATCGATCAGCTCGGAAAACGTCCCCGCCAGCGGCGCCGTGAGGACGACCTGCCCCTCGTCGTCGAGCACTCGCGCCATCTCCGTCAGGAGCGACGCGCGATCGGCCCGCTCCCACCACGTGAGGTTCGCGATGACCGTCGCAAAGACCTTCTCGTCGTAGCGCAGCCGCGGCAGCGGATCGCTGTTGAAGAACAGCCGGGAGCCGACCAGGTCGGCGAGCCGGGCGCGGGCCAGGTCGAGCAGGAAACCGCGGTCCTCCTGGGCCACGAGCCGCACGCGCTCGCCGAGCGCGCTCATCAGGCGCTCGGTGCCCCGCCCGGTCGCGCAGCCGATCTCCAGCGCCATCCCCTTGGGCAGCAGTTCCAGCCGGCGGTGCACCAGCTCCTCGAACGGCTTCAACCACTGCTCGTAGACGTCCGTGTCGTACGCCGCCGCGAGCCACTCGCGGTACTCCGGCGTCGCTTCGTCCTCCGGCGGCGGAACGGCCGCGCGGGCGGCGGCTTCATCCCTCGCCATCGTCCTCCGCCGCCGTCTTCCGGTCCTCGTCGAGGGTGTCGCGGGCCTGGGCCGCGACCAGACCGAGGGTCACGGGTCCCTCCGCCGTCTCGGCGCCCGGGACCGCGCGCGTGTCCGCCGCGAACCGCTCCAGCGTCCGGCGGACCGCATCCGCATCCCCCGGTCCCGCCAGATACGGCAGCGCCTCGATCGCTGCCGCCAGCGCCGACGGCGCCGTCAGCCGCTCGACCAGGTCGAGCGCCAGCCGGCAGATGCCCCGCTCCTCGCGCGCCTCCAGGAGCCCGATGACCGCCTCCCAGAACGCGCCGTCGGGCTGCGCCCGCACCAGCCGGCCCAGCACCTCGCGCAGCTCCGCCAGCGACGTCTCGTCGATCGCCTCGGCCGCCTCGACCTGCACCAGCGCGTTGGCGTCCGCGAGGAACGGCACCAGCGCCTCGAGCCCCGGGCGCCCGCCGATGCGGCCGGCTAGCCGGACGAGCAAGGCGGTGGACCAAGGGGACGGCGCGCCGAGTCCCGGGCGGCGTCGTGCCAGCTCCGCCAGGACCGCCTCGCGCGCGCCCGGCGCCGCGGCGATCGTGTCGAGCGCACGCTCGAGATCGTCGGCGGCGGCGACGAGGCGCGCCAGATCGGGAGCCCGTCCGGCACGCGGTGCGCGCGCCGGGGCGCCGCCGCGCGTCCCACCCGGACGCCGGGGTTCCGTCCGGCCGCGGTGTGTCGGTCCGGCCATGCTTCCTCAGCCCTTCCCGCCCAGCGCGGCCTCGATCTCGGCCCGTGCGGCGTCGTCCGTCGCCAGGGCGCGTGCCGCGTGGAGCTCGCGCACACCCTCGGCCTTCTTGCCGATCTCCTTGAGCAGCTTCCCGGCCAGCAGGTGGTAGCGGCAGCGGCCGCCCAGGTTGCGTCCCTGCGCCAGGTGGCGGTACAGGTCCGCCGCCTCGCTCTTCTCGCCGCGCCCGAGGTGCAGCTCCGCGAGCGCCTCGGCCGTCTCCGGATCGAAATCGTAGATACCCAACGACGCCTGGTGGTCGATCACGGCCTTGAAACAGTCGATGGCCTCGCCGTTGTGCCCCGCGTCGCGATGCGCATAGCCCAACTCGCGGAACACGCGGATGTCGGGCGTCACCACCCCCATCTTCTCCACCGCGAGGTCGAGGCGCTTGATCGCCTCGTCGTAGCGCTTCTCCAGGCGGAGGAAACGCCCCAGGTTCAAGTGGCCGTAGGTCTGCTCGGCCGTCACCTCGGCCGCCTCGACCAGGCACTCCTCCGCGCCCTTGGCGTCGCCCAGCTCCAGCAGCACCGCCGCCAGCTCGCTCTGCACCGCCGCGAACAGCTCGTCGGAAGCCTCCTCCGGCTCGCGCTCGAGGTAGTCGCGGTACAGGCCCGCGGCCTCCTCCAGCGCCGCCTTCGTCTCGGCCTTCGCCTCTTCCTCCGCGGGCTCCTTCTCGGGCGTGCCGCGGCGGCGGGCGGCGATGATCGCCCGCGCCAGCTCGACGCGGATGTACAGCGCCTCGGGGTTCTCGCGCAGAATGACGCGGAACACGTCACGCGCCTCGTCCGCCCGGCCCTCGTGCAGACCGAGGAAGGCCTTCTTGAAGATGTCGCCGTAGCCGTACAGTTCGTCCGCCTGCGCCTCGGACCAGCCACCGGAAAGTGCGAGGAAGACGTCCTCCTCGGTCGGTGAACCCGTGTCGGGCTGTTCCGCGCGCGCGAGGTCCTCGGTCAGCGAGTCCGACAGCTCCTTCACCTCGGTCTTGATCGGCAGCCCGTCCGCCATCTCGACCGTCGACCGGCAGAGCTGGGCCGCATCCTCAAGGTCGCCGCCGGAGCGCAGGCGCCGCACCTGGTCGAGCTGTCTCTTGACCAGCTCCGTCTGGCACTCGCCGATCTTCTTCGAAATCGCGTCGCGCTCGTCGCGCGGGGCGTCGCGCAGGGCTTCCAGGAGCTGCTGCCAGGCGAGTTTGGCCTCGCCCCAGTTCCCGTCTTCCGCTGCCGCTTCCGCCTGCTTGCGCAGTGCCGCCGAGTCCTTGCCGAAGAGCTTCTTCAGGAATGCCATCGTTCCCTCTCTCCCGGCCGAACGTATACCAGAGGTCGGCCGTGCTTCGGTAGGGGTTCGTGGACCTTCAGCGCATCCGCCGCAACGCCTCGCGCAGCGTCGGCAGACCCCGTCGCCCGCCCGCGGCACGGCACTTCAGCCCGGCGACGACCGAGGCGAAGCGCAGCGTCCAGGCGAGCGGCCGGCCCTGGAGCAATCCCCAGGCGAAGGCGCCGTGGAAGGCGTCGCCCGCGCCCGTCGTGTCGACGACGCGCATCCGCAGCGCGGGAACGCGGACGAGCGGCCCGCCGCGCTCCCGGGCCAGCGCGCCGCGCGCCCCGAGCGTTACCGCGGCGACGGACGGGCCCTGCGCCTCGACGGCGCGAAGCATGTCCCTGGGCCGCCCGCTCCCGGCCAGCTCCCGCGCGAAGTCCGTCGAGGCGACGCAGGCGTCGACGAGGCGAACCAGGCGGAGCGTCTCGTCGCGCAGCGAGCCGGCGTCCAGGAGCGTCGGAATCCCGCGCCGGCGGGCCGCTCCCGCGAGCGCCTCGCTCGCCTCCCCGTGCCGCCCGTCGAAGAGCACCACGCCCGCGCCGTCCAGCAGCGTGCGCGGCAGCTCGCGGGGCCGCAGGTCCGGCGCAGTTCCGGGATGCCACAGCACGTTCCGCGTGCCGCGAGCGGGATCGTGCGCGCACAGCGAGAGGTGCGAGCTCCGGCCGCGGCGCACGCGGACCGCCGCGACGTTGATGCCTTCGCGCCGCAGGTCGGAGAGCACCCACTCGCCGACGTCGTCGTCGCCCACGACGCCCGCGAAGCGCACGGACACACCGAGCCGACGCAGCGTGACCGCCGCGGTGGCGGCCGGTCCCCCGCCCTGGCGCTCCAGGGATCGCAGGCGCAGCTTCGCGTCGGGCCCCGGCCAGCGATCCACCGCCCCCAGGAGATCGAGCGCGGCGTGACCGACGCAGACGGCGCAGGGTTCGGCCGGAGCCATCGGCGACGTCTATCACGAGTCCGCGGGGCGAGGAATGGCGGCCGGCGGCCCGAGACACCCGAACGCCGGCGACGCCTTCAACGGAATCCGGGACACCGACTGCCCGGTCACCCTCGGCGGCCCCGCCGCGCCACCACGACGAGAGCGAGCAGACCGAGCAGGGCAAGGGCGGGCGCCGGACCGAAGCTCCCCGCGGCGCGGCAGCCACAGCCTCCGGCTTCCTCCACCGGGAGCGCCGCGTCCCTCGCCGCGTCGCGCGCCGCGTCCGCATCCGTGCCCGCGTCCGGACCGCCCTCCGATGCACCGGCGCCGTCGGCTTCGCCAGCCGCGTCCTCGTCGCTCGTCCCGTCGCCGCCGTCCACTCCCGGTGCGGCCTCGACGAGCAGGCGAGGTGCGAGGGCCGGGTCCCCCGCCTCCTTGCTCAGGCAGTGGGCGCCGTTCAGGTCGTTGGAAACCAAGGCCAGGTTTACGCGGACTCCCGCGGCCACCAGCGCGGTGACGTCCCAGACGACCTCCGCGTCCGGATCGACCGAGCCCACGGAGCCGGTGCAGGCGACGCCCACCGCCGGCCGGGTGGCCCAAGTCACCGTCGTCTCGTCCCAGGTGTCATCCGCCACCGCGCAGACGCGCCCGCCGCCGCCCGCGGCAGACGATTCCGGCCGGGTGTGCAGCCGCAGCACCGCGCGGCTGATCGTACCGGAGACCGCGGGAAAGCGCAGGTACACGACCGCGACGGGGCCGCCGATTTCGTCGGCCTCGATGTTGAGGTCGGTCACGTCCGGGAAGACGCCCGCCTCCCAGCTCGCCGCCGTCACGTCGGCTAGTACGGAGAACTCCCCGCCTCCCCCGTCGCCGTCGGGCGGCCCGATCACGTCCGCATCTGCATCGCCGTCGGCGCCGGCGTCGGTGCCCGCGTCGGCGCCGCAAGCCGGCGTGCGCGCGCCGGGCTCGCCCTGGATGAGCACGTCGCGGATCGTGATGCCCAACGGCATCATCGCCTGGCCCGGATAGACGCCGTCGTGGCGAGGCGACCCGAGACGCACGCGAAGCGGCTGCGGCGCCCACTCGCCGGGGTACGGCACGACGCCGACCTCGACACCGTCGCGGTAGAACGCCATGCGTTCGCCGCCCCACGCGACGGCCATGCGGTAGGACGCGGCCGCATCCCACCCGAGGTCACCGCCGGAGCCGCCGTAGGCCAGGCCGCTGCGATCGCACTCGGGAGTGCACGCGTCGTCGTGGTACCACGGCTCGCCGCGCGGGCAGAACGCCAGCTCGAGCTTCATCGCCCCGGGGCGGCCCGTCTCGCCGGTGCCGAAGATGCGGGTGAAGACCTTGAAGTCGTTGTTGCGAAAAAACGGACTGTACGGCACCGGCTCGGCCATGCCCGTCGGGGCCTGGTACAGCGTGAGGATGTCGTGGTCCACCCCGGTCAGGCTCGTCGCCAGCGACAGGCCGGTCACCGTGTACTCGACCCGGCCGCTGGTCAGCGCCTCGCCGATCTCGTACCAGACCGCGTCCGCCTCCCCGGTCACCGTCCAGCCGGAGTCGGAAAACGTGCCGCCCCGCGAGCCGCGTCCGGCGAAATCCGGCGCCGTCAGCGGGTCGTTCACGTAGTCGACGGCCCGAACCGCCGGCGCCGCGAACGGCGCGACGGCCAGGACGGCGAGAAGGACGAACCAACGGCGATCGATCCCCCATCGAGCCGATGCAGACTTGTCCACGCGCGGACTGTACCGCAACCCGGAAACCGGGAACCAGGACGTCGGTGATTCCTGGTCATCGGTGCGGAAGTCCGGAACCCCGGGCCGGCCCGGCCGGACCAAGAACCAACAACGAAGAACCAGGAACGGGGTGCCTACCGCCCGTGCATCACCCGCGTCGTGCCGTCCGGCGCGACGTAAACCGTGCAGTGCTGCCCCGGCGCCGCCGGTGCGTCGTGCTCGAAGAAGACCACCCACGTCCCGTCGGCGTCCTGCTCGATCGAGGAGACGTGGTACACCGCGGGGTCGTAGCCCTCCAGCGCCGCCTGCTGCCGGGCGATGTCCAACGCCCGCGCCTGCGCCACCGCGTCGGATTGTGCGACCTGGGCCGCCGGCGCGCGAGGGCACGTCACGGCCGCCGCCCCCAGGGGCAGCGAGGCGAACAGGGCGGGAAGCCAGGACGGATGACCGATGCGCATGGTGAACCCTCCGGTCCGCGAGCGGCATCGTACGGTCGGAATGGGGAATCGATCTGCGTGGGTCACGGCGCGGGGTCGGAACAAGGCCGGACGAGGCGGAAGGAGTGGACGGGCACGTCCGCGGAGACGTCCAGTTCCAGCCGGTTGGGATGCTCGCCGGCGGCCACCTCGAACGAGCCCGTCGGATCGGTCGTCGAGGAAATGGACGCCAGCCGGCAATCCGGGCCCGCGGGGACGACGAAGATCGTGGGCGCGTCGATGCCGGTCTCCTCCCACGTGACGTCCAGCGTCCCGGTGGCGCGGTCGTAGGACGTCGACACCAGCCGGCCGGCCAGGCGATGGACGTACGGTCGGCGCAGCGCCGCCGTGCAAGGGTAGGGCGCTCCGTCGAGGTCGCGCAGACCGTAGCCGCCCGGACCGCCGCGGGAGAAGTCCCACGGCGCCATCGAGCCGCCCAGCGCCAGCACGCCGTCGATCATGTGCGAGAGGTACGCGGCCGCGTCCGCAGCGTCGTTGCCGATTCCGAACTCGCCCAGGAAGAGCGGTCCGCCCAGGTGAGCCGCGTCGCCGGCCATGTCCAGGAGGTCGGCCGCCACGTCGGCCTCCCGCCCCGCGTACGCGCCGGATTCCACGAACGTCGGGTAATAGTGCGGCGCGAACCCCTCGCCCGCAGTGAACGGCGGCAGCCGCGTCTGCGGCGAGAAATCGTATGTCACCGCCGGCTCGACGAAGACCCGCTTCGACGCCGCCGCGCCGGTGAACCCCGCCGCGACGTGCTCGTGGAACGCCGGCAGCACCTCGCGCTCGAACGTCGCCGTCGCGGTCGTCCCCGGGAACGGTTCGTTGAACAGGTCGAAGCCGACCACCGCGGGGTGATCGCCCAGCGCCGCAGCCGCGCGCGCCCACGCGTCGCGGACCTCGTCCCACAGCGTCCGGTCGCCCCACAGCGCGTCGAAGCACGCCTCGACCTCTTCGGAGAAGTAGTTCATGAACCACGGTTCCATCGGTGTGAACGCCGCGTAGTGCGCCTCGTCGCACGCCCAGCGCGGCGCCCCCGCGAAGCCGAAGCCGCGGCCGAAGATGTCCTGGTGCATGTCCAGCACCGCGTCGATGCCGTGCGCCGCGAGCGCATCGAGCTTCGCCCTCACCGTCTCCAGATATGCGTCGTCGAAGACCCCGCGTTCCGGCTCGATCGCCTCCCACAGGATGAGGAAGCGCACCAGCGTGACGCCCCAGCCCTCGAGCAGCTCCAGCTCGTCGTCCCCGAGGGCGGGCAGGAACTCGGGCGGACGCTTCGTCTCCTCCCCGAGGTTCACGCCGACGTAGAACACGGCCCGCCCCTGGTCGTCGGTCCAGGGCGGCGCGAGGACGGGGGCAGCGACGTCTCCCGCATCGTCGCTCGCCGCGTCGGTGTCGCCGGGCGACGGGTCGGTCTCGACCGCATCCCCGGGGGTCGCCGTGGTGCCGTAGCAGGCGGTTGCCGCGAGGAGCAGGAGGGCCGGGAGGCCGGGAATCGGCGGGTGCAAGGGAGGTGGTTGCTTCGGCATCGACGGCTCCTGTCCTCTACAGCCCCTCGAAGATCCCCACCGGACGTCCCACCCGGGCCGCCCACGCGGCCTCGTTGTGCGGGGCGTCCGCCTCCCACCAGTGGAAGAGGTCGACGTCCCAGACGTAGCCGGCGCCCGCGAGCGTGTCGGCCATCTGCCGCGTCTCGCAGTAGTTGTCCGCCGCGTCGGGACTGTCGTCCTGGATGCCGTCGCCGTCCAAGTCGATGCAGCCCGAGCCCGGGCCGCCGCCCGAATCGAGATAAAGCACCGTCGTGCCGTGGCCGCCTGCCGCCGCGCGGTCGATCAACGTCTCATTCGTCAGCTCCATCGAGCCCCACCCGAACGTCCCGGACATCGACGCCGCGAAGTCGTACGCACCCGGGAATCTCGTCGCCTCGTGGAAGGCGATGAGACCGCCCAGCGACGAGCCCAGCACCCCGACCTGCTCGGGAGTGCCGTACCGCGTCTCGATCAGCGGCCGCACCGTCTCCTCGACGAAGTCCGCATACTCGTCCCCCCGGCCCCCGATCGGCACGCCGCCGGCCTCGTCCTGTACCGGCGTGTACTCGTCCAGACGGTCCGTCGTGTTGTCGATCCCCACCGCGAGCGTCTCCGGCCCCAACGCCTCTTGCAGATGCCAGCCGCCCCACGGCGCCGCCGGGTCGAACAGGTTCTGCCCGTCGTGCACGTACAGGTGCCGCCGCGGCGTTCCGGCCGGGACCCACACGCGCAGATCCCGCGGCTGGACGACGCCGTCACCCAGATCCGGCCAGCGCTCGAGGTGCGGCCCGTCCGGCGCGACCAGGGAATACTCGCCGAACGAGTCGTAGCCGAAGTTCCTCGCCATCGGATCGGCGCCGTAGCCGCCCGCGCCGTCGACGAACTTGTACCTCGAGCCCGCCGGGTCGGGGACCGCCGAGCGGACCCACCACAGTCCGTGGTCCAGCGTCATGTCCACGGCGCTCCAGCCCGTATGATCGCCCGCCAGCTCGTAGGGCCCGCCGCCGTCGTCCAGCCGCGCGAAGAGGTACCCGTCGTCCGTGCGGATCGGCCAACCGCCCGAGTACGCCACGGCGTGCAGCGCCTCCTCCGGCGTGATCTCTCCCCGCAGCGCCCGCCACAGCCATTCCTCGTCCCCCGTTCCCGTGTCCGCCTCCGCCGCGTCGCCGGCATCCCCTTCGGCCCCTGAATCCGCGTCGAGCGTTGCGTCCTCGCCGGTCTCCTCCTCGGCTTCGGCGGACAGGTCCGCTTCCCCGTCCCCGCCGATGTCCTCGTTGCGGCCCGAGTCGCCGTCCGCCGCGCCGTCGCCCGACCCCTCGATCGCATCTGCCCCCGCGCCGTCGTCCCCGCCGCACGCACCCATGAGGGGGACGCACGCCGTCAGGACGAGAAACGACACCCGTCGACGTCCGCATCGCATCAGTCGATCCTCGCTCTCCACGCTCCGCGCTGCAACCGCCAGCCGCATCCGCTCCCTGACGGTCGCGGTTCGGTAGGCGGACGCTGTCCCGCTATCGGTGTCCATCGGTGATTTCTTTGCCCCGCTCAGCCCCCTCCCATCAGAACCGCACCTCGACCTCCACCGAGGGCATGTGGTTGAACCCGCCGCCGGAGACATTGGCCGGCGGCGAGAGGCGACTGGTGCGGATGTCGCGCGGCACGTAGATCATGAAGATGTACCCGAGCGCCACGCGCCAGTGTTCGTCGATCTGCCACCGCGCCCCGGTCGAGAGCAGCACCGTCGAGGGCGCCGGGTTGTCCAGGGAGAAGGTCTCGTCCGGCACCGGGGACAGATCGAATCCCGCGCCGACCATCAGCTCCAGCTCCGCGAGGCCCGGCGGGCGGAACATCGCGCCCAGGGCGATCTCGAGGCTCACGTCGTCATCCTTCGGCTGCGAGAGCGATTCGGCGGTGAGCGGCCGGATGCCGGTCGATCCGGCCCGGTAGAGCGGCGTCACCCGCTGCTCGCCGTAGAGCTGGTAGAGCCAGAAGCGCGCGTCCAGGCCCAGCTCCAGCCCGGGCACCGGCACGACCCGCAGCCCCACGCCGATTGCCGGCGGGATCGGCATCTCGACCTCGAGCCCCGTCGGCAGGTCTACGCCCAGCGCCGCGAGGTCGTCGAACGAAGCGACCCCCTCGCGCGTCGGGCGGAGCAGGAGCGGGCCGGACAGCTTCGCCGGCGAGGAGAAGCCGAGCGTCAGCGCGGCCGAGATCGGCGGCAGGGGCGTCCACAAGAGCGACACCGTCCACCCCGCGCCGTGGTCCTCTCCCGTGAACTCGAACAGCGCGTCGCCGAACGTCCGCTGTACCGCGCGCGCCACCGACGAAGGCTCGGCGCCCGGCTCCGTCAACGCATCGATGAAGCTCAGCCGCCTGCCCAGAGACAGGCGCATGTACTCGTACGAGACGTTGAACCCCAGCGCGAGCTGCTCGCTCACCCGCCATCCCACGGCCACCGTCGTCGCCACCACCGCGAAGTAGCCCTCGGTCATGAAGTACGACGCCGGCCCGCTCGCCCCGTACGCCCCGCCGTAGAAGTCCGGCGCGTAGACCGCCACGCCGACGGCCAGGTCGTGCAGGCGCTCGGAGACGAACCCGAGGTCGGTGCTGAATCCGAGGAACGGGACCACGCCGAAGGTCGATTCCGGCTCCAGCGTGGCTTGGTAGACCCCGTCCTCGCCGATCGGCCACGGGCACGGGTCGCGCCCTTCCTCTCCGCAGCGTGCCGGGTTGATCTCGGGGAAGCGTGCCGGGTCGAGCGCCCGCAGGCGGAAGTCGTTGTCCAGGAACGCCGGCGCGCCGAACAGCTCCAGCCGCGGGCCGCCCAGATCCGGAAGGCCGGCCGGGTTGTGGAAGATGGCGGTGACGTCGTCCGGCGACGCGAGGTTCGCCAGCATCCCGTCGCGACGCCCCCCGACCACCGACACGTGGAACCCGCCGGCCGCAGCCTCGCCGGCGCCGAGCACCACCGCCAGCGCCGCCAGCCACCCCGCCCTTGCGGCCTTCGCAGCCCTTGCGCCCTTCGCGCGAAACGTCCCGTTCGGACCCACCCCGGTGCGCCTCAAGATCCCGCTACTTCTTCTCGTCCGGGAACCCGTAAGCGTTGGAAGGCGCGCCGTCGTCGGCGTCGTCCGGGAAGCCGTAGGCCCCCGACGGCGTGCCGTCGTCGGCCATGTCCGGGAACCCGTACGCCGCATCCGGCATCGCGACCTCGTCGGGAATGCCGTAGGCGTCCATCGGCATGCCGTCCTCGCGGACGTCCGGAATGCCGTACGCGTCGGTCGGCGTGGCTTCGTCGCGGACGTCGGGGATGCCGTAGACGTCGCCGGGAGTTGCTTCGTCGGGGAAGCCGTAGGCCGCGTCCGCCACCGGGATGTCCTCGGACGCGGTGGCGTCGTCCGCGGCCACGTCCGACACGTCGTCGGGGCCGTTGCTGTCGTAGCAGCCCGCCGCGCCGGCCAGGAGCAGCGGCGCCGCCAGCGCCGCCGCCACGCGCCCGCGCGACCTCGCCGCTCGCGGACGCTCTTCGGCCTCCACGCGGTACCAGCAGTACGGGTTCTCGAGCCCGCCGCCGTTGACCGTCGCCGACCAGCGGCACCCGCCGTGACACAGGCGCGCGTGCTCGCACGTCCGGCAGAACCCGCCCAGATCCTCGAGCCGCGACGCGCGGTTGAAGGCGAAGGCGCCGGGCCGGCCCCACAGCTCGCCGAACGACGCCTCCCGCAGGTTGCCTTCGACGTAGTCCGAGCATCCGTGCCGCGCGGACGGCAGCGAGAGGCACGCCTTGAGGTTGCCGTTGGACTCCAGCCCGAAGTGCGTCTTGCCGCCCAGGCACCCCGCGAACGTCGGCAGGCCGTAGCGCGAGTTCGTCCGCAGCACACGCTCGTGCGGACCGTAGTAGCCCAGGTTGTCCGCCGGCACGACGCGCAACCCGCCCATCTGTACCAGCCGCGCCACCGCCGGGATGATCGTCAACAGGTCCCGCGGCTCGAGCGTCAGCTCGCGGTGCAGCGCCAGCTCGCCCGCGGGATTCCCGAGCTGCACCTGCCAGGCGTAGATCCCCTCGGCCGACAGCAGCGAGTGCATCGCGTCCAGCTCGGGCAGGCTCCGCCGGTTGATGTGCGTCACCACGGCGACGGGGATCCCCGCAGCCCGCGCCGTGCGGATCGCGTCCAGCGCGTGCCGGTACGCCCCCGCGGCACGCCGCACGAAGTCGTGGCTCTCCTCCAACCCGTCCAGGGAGATGCCGACCGCCGCGAGACCCGCGTCCTTTGCCGTGCGGGCGACGGCGTCGTCGAGACACCACCCGTTGGTGATCATCTTCATCCCGATGCCCAGCCGCGCCCCTTCCTCGACCAGCCGCGGCCAGTCCCGCCGCACCAGCGGCTCGCCGCCCGAGAGCACCAGCCGCTCGCACCCCGCCGCCGCCAGCTCCCCCAGCGCCCGCAGGGCCTCGTCCGTCGACAGCTCGTCGTCCCGCGGCCGGCCCGCGTGCGAACCGCAGTGCCGGCACCTCATGTTGCACGCCAGCGTGATCTCCCACACTCCCTGCCGCGGAACGTAGCTCTTCTCTCGCAGCATCCGGCCCATGAGGCACCTCCTTCGAACGCAAGGAGGATGACACGCAGGGCGGTGGCGCGCAATCGAAGGGGGGGCCGGGGGGGAGGGGGAAGGGGGCAAGATGGGGCTGGGGTCGGGGGCTGGGGGCTGGCAGAAGGGAGGGAGGACAACGGGCGAACGTCCTACGGTTCCTTTGCGGACCATGGCCCGCGCGCCGCGCAGGTGGTAGGTTTCGACCGCATGCGCCGCTCGCTTCCGCTCGCGTTGCTTCTCTTGACGTCCTGCGCGGTGGCCGAGGACACGTCGGATGGTGTCGTGCGCGACGTGCGCAGGGATGACGGCGGCGCCGACGCGGTTCCGGATGCGGAGGCAGGAGTCGACGGCGCGCCCGACGCGGAGGTCGGCGGCGATGCCGATGCGGGCGCCGATGGCGACGCGGACGCCGACACGGACGCGGCCGCGGACGCGGACAGCGACGGAGATGCCGGTGCCGATGGCGATGCGGATGCCGGCGCGGACTCGGATGCCGTCGAGGACGCGGGCGCCGACGACGCCGGTGACGGCGCGATCTGGCTCGAGATCGACTACAGCGCCGCCTCATCGCCGTCCTCGCCCGCCTGGTCGTTCTCCGCGACGCCGGCCTTCGGCGCCGCCCAGTGGGCGACCGAGGGCGCGAGCTATCCCGAGGCGTGGGATCGCTGGGACAACATGGCCGTCGTCGATGATCCGATCGGCCGCGCCCTCGAGATCGAATCCGGGGACGAGCTGCAGGTCATGATCGGCCTCGAGGAGCTGACCGGCTACGACTCCGCCACCGTGCGCCTCGAAGGTCGCAGCCGCTCCACCTCGTCCCACGTCTGGTTCGACGTCACCAACCCGCTCAGCGGCCGCGGGGTCTCCGGCGAGATGTCGCAGGACTGGACCGTGCACGTCGTCGAGCTGGGCTTCGGCACCTGCCTCCTGCCGGGCGAGGGCGTCCAGGCCGTGCGCGTGTCGCCGACCAGCGGCACGCTGGCCCTGGTCCGCCTGCGCGTCACGATCAACGGCGCCACCTGGTAGCCCGCGGCGGTTGATACCGCGCGCGTCGGGCTTAGATTCCCTGCACGGCGGCGCGGAATCGTCGCCGGGAACTGGAGGTGCCGAAATGGCGGTTACGGAGTACGACGTCGTCGTCGTCGGCAGCGGCCCCGCCGGCCTGCAGGCGGCCATCCACGCTTCGCGACGGCGGCTGCGCGTCCTGATCCTGGGGCGCGCCGGCCGCTCCAATGCCTACCGGGAGCATATCGACAACCTGTACGGCGTGCAGGATGCAGCCGGCTCGGACCTGATGATGATCGGGCGCCAGCAGGCGGAGCAGGCCGGTGCCGTGTTTCTCGAGGAGGATGCCGTGCGGCTCGATCGCACGGACGCGCGCTTCACCATCGAAACCGAGTCCGGCCTGGCGATGCGGACCAAGTCGATCGTCCTGGCTACCGGCGCCGCCGAGCCGGAATCCGGAGTCACCGGGGAGACCGAGTTCCTCGGCCGCGGCGTCAGCTACTGCGTCGACTGCGACGCCCCGTTCTTCCAGGGCAAGCCCGTCGCCGTCGTCGGCGGCGGCTCCGCCGCGATCGAAGGCGCCTTGACGCTCGCCGCGGTCGCGACCGAAGTGCACCTCATCGCGCAGAAGGTCGACGTGACCGAGTCGCTCCAGGCGCGCCTCGACGCCAGTGGCGTGATCCGTCACGTGCCCGACGAGTTGGCGACCATCATGGGCGGGGACGGGGTGGAAGCCGTGGCCACGAAACGCGGCCGGCGCATCCCCGTCGAAGGCGTGTTCATCGAGCCCGCCGGCCGCGGCGCGCTCGAGCTGAGCCTGCCCCTCGGCCTGCGCCTGGATCCCGACGCCGTCGGCTTCGTCGCCACCGACGGGAAGCAGGCCACCAACGTGCCCGGCATGTTCGCCGCCGGCGACGTCACGGGCCGCCCGTGGCAGGTCGCCCGCGCCATCGGCCAGGGCTGCGTTGCGGGAATCGAGGCCGCCCGCTACGCGCAAAGCCTCGCCTGAGCCGAGCGGCCCTTCGTCCTTGCGCGGCCGCCGCCGCGCGTGCTGATCTGCCCCGGCCATGCTGCGCCGGCTCCAGCTCTTCGAATTCAACGACCTCGAAGCGACGCCCCCCGCGCTTCGCGAGACCATCGTCGAGGCGCTCGGCCGTGCCTTGCGCTGGGGCCGCGTCCTTCGCGGCCTCGTCGGGCCTTTCCGTGAGTTCCTCGCTGCCTCCGGCGCCGACGAAGTACTGGACCTCTGTTCCGGCACCGGCGCCCCCGCCGGCATCCTCATCGACGAATTGCAGCGCGCCGGCATCCTCCCCCCGCGCTTCCTCCTGACCGATCGCTTCCCGCACCCGGAGGACTGGGAGAAGGCGGCCGCCGCCCACCCGGGGTCGGTCTCCTTCGAACCGACCCCGGTGGACGCGACGTGCATTCCTGTCCGCCTGGCTCGCGGACGCGCCCGCGTCGTGATCAACGCCCTGCATCATTTTCCCCCGCCGCTCGTCCGCGACATCCTCGCCGACGCCGTCGAGGGCTCATCCGGGATCTTCGTCTCCGAGGCGTTCTCGCGGAACCCCCTCGAGTTCCTCCCCATGGCCCCCGCGGGCCTCGTCGCCCTCGCCGTGAATCCCCTCCTCGCTCACCGACGCCGCGCCGCCAAGGCGCTCGTCACCTGGGCCACCCCCGTCGCGCTCCTCGCCTGCGGCTGGGACGGCTTCGCCAGTACCTTGCGGATCCATACCGAGGCGGAGCTGCGCGCGATGGTCGACCCCTTCGGCGGGCGCTTCCGCTGGGAGTTCCGCAGCTACTCCTACCCCGTCCTCGGCTGCGGGACCTGCTTCTTCGGCGTCCCCCGCTGAACTTCGCCCATCGAGTCCGGTACCGCCGCATCGTGGTCGTCGTCGTGGTCGTGGCCCCCCATCCTCAGCACGCGCAGCGCATTCAACGTGACCCACTTGCTCGGCAGGCCCTTCCGCTCGACGTCCACCGCGAACTTCCCGTTGAACGTGTCCTGTAGCAGCCAGCGCCCGTCCGGACGCCGGCGCGAGCTCACCAGCTCGATGGCGTCCCGCAGGCGCTCGTCGCGGCAGCCCAGGCCGAGCAAGAGGAGCGCGATCTCCAGCACGTCCGTCTGGTACATCCGCGGAAACCCGAAGCGCGTCCAACCCGGCTTCGCCACCTTCGTCAGGTCGTGGCTGCGCCTGTAGACGCGATGGCGCAGCAGGAACTCGACCGCCGCGGCGATCGTGCGCCGTACCGCGGGCGAGCGCCGTTTCGCCGGGATCTCGGCCAATGCCTTCAGCCCCTTCACCACGCCCATGAAGCACGAGTGCCGGCCGTAGCACATCTCCCAGCGGTTGTAGGGGAAGTCGGCCGGCGGGGCCGACTCGCCGTCGTCGAACCGCAGGAACCGCGTGAGCCACTCGACGCCCTGCTCCACCCGCTCGTCGCCGAGGTACCCCAGGCGCAGCAGGCTCCACACCACGTTCCCCGTGAGGCACGGGATCACGCCGCTGGGCAGCCCGCCCCCCGCGCGTTTGGCGCGCTGATAGGAGAACCCGCCGCTCTGCGGATCGCGGCTGTGGGCCAGCAGGAACTCGCAGGCGCGGCGCACCCGCGAGTCGCTGCCGTCGGCCAGATGCTCGGCCAGCACAAGAAGCGTCCAGACGGTGCTCCGGTACTTGCCCGTGTAGAAGGCGTCCGGCTTTCCCCAATGGCCTCCGGGCTCCTGTCGCGCCAGGAGCGCCGGCACCACCCCGGTCTTCATGATGGCACCGCGAGCCTCGCGGACTTCCGCGTCGCCGACCGACCGACCCAGCAGCGCCGTCAGCGCGAGGCACCGCACCGACGGGTTCCCCGGCTCCAGCAGCCACTCGAGCGTCTTCCGGTAGAGCGGCAACGACGATTTCTCGCCCGTCATGTCCCCTCCTCGTGAGCGTCCGGACACGAGCCCGGCCCGGCCTGCGCCTCTCCGCTCCTGCCGCGTACGACGCGGCCCGGTCCGGCCCGGCCGCGGCCACTGGAGCCCGTCGAACCGACGGTACGCCGGACGACTTCCGACGACAACCCGTGCTACACTCGGTCCGTGGTTCGTGCAGGTCTCCGCTCGCGGGCGTTCGTCGCGGCGCCGATCGTCGCGTGCCTCGCCGCCGCCTGCTGGTCTTCGACCGCACCCGAGCGCGACGCGTCGCTCGACGCGGCCGACGCGAGCGCGGACGGCGCCCTGGACGCCGAACCGGACGGCGACGCCCCCGCCGAGTCGCCGGACGCCGTCGACGCCGCGGCGGTCGAGACCTGGGCGACGACCCTCGTGGTGTACGCGCCGCGCGGCTACGCGACCGACTTCCTGGAGCTGCCCGATGGGGGATTCGGACTGGTCGGCTACGCGTCCATGTCGGAGGACGGCTTGGGCGGGAGTGACGCGTGGGCGGCCCGGCTCGACCCCCACCAGAACCCGCTGTGGGCCGAATTCGTCGGGGGACCCGGCGACGAATGGGTCCAGGCGGTCGCGCCGGGCCCGGACAACGGCATGGTGTTCGCCGCCATCGAGTACTCCGGCCCGCGCGGCAGCTCCGTCTGGATCGCCCGACTCGATGGCGCCGGTGCGATCACCGCCGACGTCCTGCTGGACGGAGCCGACGATGAAGGCGCTTGGGCCGTAGCGCCGCTGCCGGACGGCGGCTACGTCATCGGCGGCTCCATCGGGCGCGGGACCCGTCCCAGGGATCCGTGGGTCGCGCGGATCGACGCCGACCTGAACGTCGCCTGGCAGCGCCGGCTTCCCTCCGGCATCGGCGCGGTCCAGTCGTTGTCCGTCGCCGCCGACCGGGACATCCTCGTCGCCGCGGCCGAGCGGACATCGACGTCGGCCTCGGTCTGGCTGGCGCGGCTCGACCCGCGCGGCACGATCCGCTGGCAGCGGCGGGCGACGGGCGAATTCGGCGAAATGGGACTGCGGACGGCGATGACCGAGACGACCGATGGCGACGTGGTCGCGATGGCCGGTGCCAGCTACCGTGACGTCTTCGTCGTCAGGCTCGATCGCGACGGCAATCCCCGATGGCGGAAGATGCTCGACGCCTCGTGGTCGTTCGATGTGATGGCCGGTGATGGCGGCGAGGCGATCCTCGGCGCCGGCCGGCAGTCTCCTCCCCCCTTCGTCGCCCCGGACATGTGGCTGGTGGCGCTCTCCTCGGAAGGTCGCATCGTTTGGCAGACCGGGTTGGACGGCGGCTACCTTGAGATCGCGTCGGTCGTACGTCGCGGCCGCGACGGGTCCATCCTGGCGTTGTCGGCGGAGATCCCGTCGTGGCTGGTCAAGCTGGCGCCGAACGGACGATTCAACGGCTCGTGCCCGCTGATCTACGAGACGTCCGTCGAGCCCACCGACGCCGACGTCGCGATCGACGACCCGGGCTTCGCCTTCGAGGACTCGACGCTGGCCCCGGTGCCCGGATCGGCCGCCCCGGCCGACGTCCCATGCCCCGTGGAGTGGCGCTGTCCCGATTGAGCCGCACCTCGCCACCTCTCCAGCCGGCCTCCCCACCTCTCCCACGCCCCATTCCCGGAGAAGGAACGGCCGCCACGACCCCCTGCACCCTGACTCGCCGGTCCCAGCCGCCGGCCTCGCCTAGTACACGCTCTGTCCCAGCTGATCCCGCGCCGAACCCAGGACCGTCCAGTCCGGCACGAGATCGAACGTCGACGCCGCGGAGCCCAGGAACAGGTACGCCGCGCCGGCGAACTCCCCGCCCGTCGCGTCGCCGGGCGCTCCCGCGATCACGTCGCCGAACCCGTCGCCGTCCACGTCGCCCGCCCAGGCCAGCGTGTCCGCGAAACGCTCCCCGCCCGCCGTCCCGCGCCGCGTCGCGTCGGCCGACGTGTCGAACGGCCACCCGCCGCCCAGGAATGCGACGAGCACGCCCGCGTACCGGTCCGCCGGCGCCAGCGCATCCTGGTTGCCCGCCGCGAGCAGGTCCGGACGCCCGTCGCCGTTCACGTCTCCCGCCGCCAGCCGCGAGCCCAGGTTGTCCTGCAACGCCCCGTGGAACGTCGCGTCGGGCGATGCGTCCAGCACCGTCCCGGTCCCGCCCCGGAAAAGGAAGACCGAGCCCGTGTCGAAACCGCCGCTCGAGTCGTTCCACGCGCCGATCACGAGATCTCCGAACCCGTCGTCGTCGACGTCGCCCGCGCCTGCCAGATCGTTGCCGAAGTAGCTCCATGTGCCGGCGAACCCGACGAGCGACTCGTCCGCCGTGCCGTCGAACGTCGCGCCCGGGCCGCCGTGGTACAGGTACACCTTGCCCGCCAACTCGCCGGACGGAGGCGCGAACCACAGCGCGCTCGCCCCCACGTCCGCATAGCCGTCGCCGTTCACGTCGCCCACTCCGGCCGACGGCGCGTAACGGTCGCTCGTGCCTTCTCCGATCGCCGAGCCGTCGGGCGTCGTGTCGAACGTCGCCCCCGCCCCCCCGAAGAAGACCCACAACGCCCCGGAGCCGCCTGACCCCGCCCGGCTGGAGGCGGAGACCACCAGATCGGCGTACCCGTCCGCGTTTACGTCCCCCGCGGGCCCGACCCACGTGCCGAACCAGCCTCCGCCCAGCGCACCGCCGTCGAGCAAGCCGTCGGCCGTGTCGTCCGGTCCGATCACGGGCGCGCCGAAGTACACGCGCACGTTGCCGCCCGCCCACGTCGAGGTGACGGCCAGGTCGGCGCACAAGTCGCCGTTGAAGTCGCCCGCGATCGCCAGGTGCGTCCCGAAATCGTCCCCCGCCACGCCCGTCGCCAGCTCGAGGTCGGGAGTCGCGCCGGGCCCTGTCGGCCCGCCGAAGTAGAGGCGCACCGACGAGTGACTGTACATCGCCGCGTCGATGCTCATCAGGCTCACGACCACGTCCGCATAGCCGTCGCCGTTGAGGTCGCGCTCGCTCGCCCCCGCCGTGAAGTACCAGGATGCCGTCCACGCCGAGCAGATCGCGCCCGCGCACGCTCGCACGCGCCACCAGTACCGCCGGCCGACCGGGGGACTCGTCGAGATCGGCAGATCGGTCGCGGGACGATGGCTCGTCGCGGCCGTCGTCGCGCCGACCGTCGAGCCCGCCGGGAAGGTGCGGTCGTCCGCCAGCTCGAGCTCGTACGTGACCGCGCCCCCCGTGGGGCTTGTCGACGGCTCCCAGGAGAACTCCGGCCGCATCGAGCCAGGGACGAGGACCGAGCCCACGTACGCCGCGTTCATCGGCCGCCGCAGCACGGGCACCGTGGGCGCGCAGGCCGCGTCGTCGAACGCGCAGCCGCCCGTGCATCCCAGTTCGCCGCCGCCCCAGCCGAACGAAGCGCAGTCGCGGTGGCGCAGGTCGGACAGGTCGCATTCCTCCGGATCCTCCGCCAGTCCGTCCCCGCACGTGCGGCAAGGGCTGTCGTTGATGATCGTGCACCACGCGCAGACCAGATCCCCCGCCTCGTACCCCCGCGCGATACACGAGTCCCCGCGGAAGTCCGCCCCGTCGCAGACCTCGGGCCCTTCGGCGACCCCGTCGCCGCACGTCGCCGAAACCTCGCCTTCGTCTCCCCCGTCCTCCTCCACCCCGTCTTCCGTCGTCCCGCCGTCGTCCGTCCCGTCGTCGTCCGTCCCGTCGTCGTCCGTCCGATCGCCGTCCGATTCCGCATCCTCCGCCTCGACCGTACCTTCCTCCACAGCCGCGTCATCCCGTGCAACGTCCGCGTCGGCATCGACGTCTTCGCCCGCCGACTCGTGGTCGGCGTCGACGTCGGATCCCCCACCATCGGTCGCCGCGCCGTCCCCGCATCCCGCCGCCACTGCCAACGCCAACGACCACGCGAGGGCCCACGCCAGGAGTCCCCTTCCCATCCGCGCCTCCTCCCCCCCTACCACCCTCAGGCTACCACGCTTCTCTCGCCTCACCCACCGGCCCCCCGCACGTCCGGACCAACGACCAACAACCGACAACCAAGAACCAAGAAGGTCCCTCTGACCAAGCGTTCGCGGCCGCAACCGGCTACAATGCCCCCACGAGGTGCATCATGAGCTGCCGACGTCGTCCGGTCCGTTCTTTCCCTCCCTCCATCGGTGTTCATCGGTGTCCATCGGTGGTTTCTTTTTCCCTCCGCCTATGCGCCTTCCTCCCCCTCCTCTCGTGCGCCCCGACCGAAGGCGACTCGACCCCGGACGTCCGTCGCGAGGACGCCGGCGCCGAGGAGCTCGACGTCCCCACCGGAGCGCTCGTGCCCGTCACCCCTCCCGTCGAGGTGGAGGTCAGCCCGGACCGCGTGCTCGGTCCCGTTCTGATGACCACCCTCACCGGCACCGCCGCCGTGATCTGGGGCGAGCGCGACACCGAGGGCGGAGCCTGGGGCGAGCCCGGCTTTGCCGTGCTCGACGGCGAAGGCGCCCTGGCTACCGCCGCGACCCACCTCCCCGAGACCGGCCACGAGCCGGTCGGCCTCGAGCCGCACACCGCCCTGCGGCAGCTCGCGTACTTCACCATGCAGCGCGGCGCGGGCTGCGAGGTCACGCTCCACCGCCGCATGCTCGACACGGCAGGTCGCATCACCGCGGCGATCGCCGAGGTCGACACGCTCGATGACCCGATCGCGATGCACACCGCATCGCTGTCCGGCAACGCCGTCGTCATGGCGGTCGAGGGAAATGCCTGCACCGCCCGCACCTTCCCCGCCGCGCGGATCATCATCGTCGGCCCCGCCGGCGCCGCCACGGGAAGCGTACCCCTGGGCGACGTCCTGCGCGTCTCGTCCCTCGCCGCGCGTCCGGACGGCTCGGGCTACATGGCGCTGCGCTACACCGACGACGACGGCGTGATCGTCGACATGCTCGGCCCCGGCGGCGGCCGCGAACGCGGGTGGACCGTCGTCCGCCGCGACGGGGTGTGCGAGTGCGCCTCCGCGCAGGGCGTCCTGGCCAACAGCGGCGGGGACTACCTGGCCGCCTGGGCCGGCGAGGTCGACGGTCTCCAGTCGTGGTTCCTCCACCTCGGGCCGTACGACGATGACCTCGAGTTCGGCGCCGACCCGCTCGTCACCCCGCTCGAGGCCCGCTTCGATCGCCAGGCCGCGATCGCCCCGTTCCAGGGCAACTACGTCGTGGCCTACGTCGCGGCCGCGGGCGGCGCGCTGCGCATCGACCTCCTCCACGCCGACGGCACGCTCGAGGAAGGCTGGTCGCCCGAGGTCCCGGGCGAGGTGACGCACGTGGCGGTCGCGGCCGTAGGCGCCCGGGTCGCCGTCGCCTGGATTGAGAAGTGGGCCGGCGCCTCCGCCCCCTCCATCCTGAAGGCCGGCCTCTTCGCACCGCCTTGAGCTTCTTGGCGTCCTTTGCGCGAACTCCCCTCCGCCGGCCTTGACGCCGCACCGCCCAGTTGCTAGCACAGCCCTTCGTGTCGAACCCCTACGTGGACAAGCAGGTGGTGATGGACCGGCGGGCGATCGTCCGCGTGCTGCGGCGCATCGCGCAGGAGGTCATCGAGCGCAACAGCGGCCTGGAAGGCGTCGCGCTCGTCGGCATCCGCACACGCGGTGTCGACATCGCGAAGCGCCTCCGCGACATCCTCGAGAAGGACGAAGGCACCGCGCCGCCGCTGGGCGAGCTGGACATCACGCTCTACCGCGACGACGCGCCCAGCCGCGGATTGCCGGAGGTCCGGCCGACGACGATGCCGTTCGACGTCGAAGGGAAGGCGATCGTCCTGGTCGACGACGTGCTGTACACCGGTCGGACCGTCCGCGCCGCGATCGATGCCCTCATGGACTTCGGCCGCCCGCGCTCGATCCAGCTCGCCGTGCTCGTGGATCGCGGGCATCGCGAGCTCCCCATCGCCGCGGACTACGTCGGCCGCGTCGTGCAGACCAGGGCCGACGAAAGCGTGCGCGTGCGCATCGACGCGCGCGACGGCGAGGAGCGCGTCGTGCTGCGCGCCCCCGGGGAGCGGTAGCATGCAGGCCGAGCCCAGGACGACGGAGACGCGGGGCGACGAGCGCGAGCGTCCCCCCTTCCCCCACAAGCACCTGCTCGGGATCGAAGGCCTCTCTCGCCGCCACGTGGAGACGATCCTCGACACCGCCGAGGCCATGCGCGGCATCTCCGACCGCCGGATCAAGAAGGTCCAGACCCTCCGCGGACGCATGGTCGTCAACGCCTTCTTCGAGAACTCCACCCGCACGCGGCTCAGCTTCGAGGTCGCGGAGAAGCGGCTCTCCGCCGATTCGGTCAACATCCAGGTCTCCGGCTCCGCCATGGCCAAGGGCGAGACGCTCCTGGACACCATGCGCAACATCGAGGCCATGCGGCCCGACATGGTGGTCCTGCGCCACTGGTGCTCCGGCGCCCCCCACTTCCTCGCCCGCCACCTGCAGAGCAACGTCATCAACGCCGGCGACGGCAATCACGAACACCCGACCCAGGCGCTCCTGGACGCCATCACCATCCGCCGTGCCAAGGGCCGCCTGGACAACCTCGACGTCGCCATCTGCGGCGACATCGCCCACAGCCGCGTCGCCCGCTCCGACGCCCATCTGCTGCGCCTCTTCGGCTCGCGCGTCCGCGTCGCGGGGCCGGGCACGATGATGCCTCGCGGCGCCGAGGAGGCCCTGGGCGTCCGCGTCTGCCGCTCGATCGCCGAGGCCGTCGAGGGTGCCGACGTCGTCATGATGCTGCGCATCCAGAAGGAGCGGATGGGCGCCGACATGTACCCCAGCGACCGCGAGTACGCGCGGCAGTTCGGTCTCACCCGCGAGGTCCTGCGTCACGCCAAGCGCGACGCCATCGTCATGCACCCCGGTCCCATGAACCGCGGCCTCGAGATCGCCCCCGACGTCGCCGATGGCGACCGCTCCGTCATCCTCGACCAGGTCGAGAACGGCGTCGCCGTCCGCATGGCCGTGCTGTACCTGCTCTCGGGCACCAGCGAGCTCCCCGCCGAGTGACCCCCTACATCGCCCAGCGCAGCGTCTCGGCGAACCCGCCGAGCACGCGGTTCTGGTTCAGGCCCTCGGTGTTCATGAGGTAGATCCCGCCGCGGCTGGAGTAGAACCCGATCAGCCGGCCGTCGGGGCTCCACGTCGGGTCCGCGTTCGAGCCCTGGAACTGCGTCAGCCGCCGCATCGTCCCCGTCCCGACGCCGACGGTGAAGACGTCGAACGTGCCCCCGTCGCGCCCGGCGAAGGTCAGCGTCGGGGAGTCGCAGTGCCCGCACCACGACGGCGTCTGGTTGTAGCTCCCGCGGAACGTCACCCGGGACTGGCCCGAGCCGTCCGCGTTCATCACGTAGATCTGCGGCGTCCCGTCGCGGTCGGAGACGAACGCGATCCGCCCGCCCCCCGGCGCCCAGATCGGCGAGACGTCGATCGTGTCGTTGAACGTCAGCCGCGCCAGCAGCTCCCCCTCCACCGTCGCCAGGTATATTTCCGCGTTGCCGTCGCGGGTGAGCACGACCGCCATCTTGTCTCCCTGGACCGACGCGCCCATGTTCAGCCCGGGCTCCGACAGGAGCGGCTCCGTCCGATCCGAGCGGTACAGCTTGGCCCAGTCGCCCTCGAAGGCGGTGTACAGCACCGTGCCCGGCGGGCCCCAGTTGGGGATGATGCACTTGCCCTGATCGCGGGTCCACTGCTTCATCCCGTGCCCGTCCATCCCGACCGAAAAGATGTCCTTGTTGTCCCGGCTCGTCGGCCGGGCGAAGAGGATGCGGCTGCCGAAGATGCCGCGGATGCCCGTGAAGTACAGCAGCACCTCGTTGATGAAGTCGTGGACGTCCGAGCGGATCGCGCTGCGCGAGCCGTCGTAGGTGCGTTCGAGCACCGCGCTGTCGCCCCGCACCATCTCGAACAGCCGCAGCGTCATCGTCATGTCGCTGCCGTTCAGCTCGACCGTGCCCTTGATCACGCCCTGCGCCCCGGCGTCCATCCACAGCGTGGGGTCGATCCCGAGGTCGTCGGGGTCGCCGACGCCCGCGGTGCCGTCGACGAGGCGGAACAGGCTGGAGAGCCGCAGGTCGTTCTTCGCCACGTCGCGCGCTTCCTGGGCCGCCGTCGCGTGCCCCCCCAAGGGCGGCACCGAGATGCGGTACAGCTCGCGCGTCGGCCCGTAGATCTCCAGCTCCAGCGGACCCGTCGGCCCCTCCGTGAGCTGCGGCAGCGGCACCTCCGCCGGCTCCTCCGTCCCCGCCTCCCCCTCCTGCGCCGGCTCCTCGTCCGACTGCCCCAGCACGAACGCCGGGGCGATCAGCGCGGCGGCGAGCAGCGCAAGGAGCAGGGCCGAGCGGCCGAGCGGCCGAGCGGCCGAGCGGTCGCGCGACGCCGGACGAACGGCGAGGGGCGGGAACTCCGGGCGAGAGGAGTGCTGTGGGGTCATTGCGAGTGATCTCTCCAGGTCATCTGAAACCCGTTCGCGACCGCATAGTCGCGGATCGCGGAGGGAATCGCCGGCAGCGGGGTGCGATCCAGCTTCAGCCGGCGCAACACCTCCTCCACCGAAGCGTCGAACCGGGCGTTGCCCGACCTCGCCGTGATCTCGAAGTCGACGATGCGGAACGTCGCATCCACCGCCAGTCGCACCTTGCAGAACAGGCGCGCCAGCTCGCGCTGCGAAATCATGTTCGGAATGACCCAGCGGTCCTGGAAGAACTCCTCCAGTTCCCGCCGGTACCAGTCGCCCGGACTCGCGCGCGACCGGTCCAGCTCCGTCCCGTTCGGATCGCCGTCGGGGAAGCCCTGGACGTGGCTGAAGCCGCCCCGCTCCGGGAAGTCCTGGCGCAGCCGGTCCCAGATGAGGTTGACGTCCTCGTCGGGCGCCGCCCGGCGAGGCCGGTGCTCGATGTGACGCGGGTCCAGATCCATCGGGCTGGAGCGGATACGCCGCGGCCCGGGGGTGGTCGAGTCGGGATCCGGCGCGAGTTGGGGCGCCACCTCGGGCTCCGGCGGCGCCGTCGGCAACGCCGGGACCTCGCGCTGCGGCATCGCCGTCACCTTCTCCTCGTTACCCAGCTTCAAGAGTCGCGCCGGCACCCACGAGAACGGCTCGGGCGTGGGAGGCTGGAGCTCCTCCTGCCGCCGCCGCTCCTCCTCCTTCTCCATCACCGCCCGGTGCGCGGCCGTGATCGCCACCGCGATCAGCACCGCGTGCAGCGCGGCGGACAGCGCCATTCCGGCCGACGAGATCCCGTACGGCCGCCGTTGCGCCTCCACCACGCTCGCCGCCACCGGCGCCGATTTCGTCATCGTCCCTTCCGCTCCACCGCTCTACCGCTCCGCCGCTCTACCGCTCCCCCCTCCACCGCACCACACCTCCAACGCTCCACCGCACTCGCCTATTCTAGCCTACGGCGTCGTCGGCGGCGCCGCTTCCAGCGGCCGGGGCTCGACACCGCCCGGCTGCTCCGGCTCCGTCCCCTCCTCTGGCAGGTTCGTCACCAGCCCGAGCTTGTCAACCCCCATCTCCTGCAGGAGCGCCATGATCCCCACGACGTAGCCGTACGGGATCGCGCGGTTCGCCTGGATGAAGATGTCCTCCCCCTCCCCGGGCTTCTCGATCCGCAGCGCCAGCTTGTCCAGCAGCTTCTGGCGCAGCTCCTCCAGGCTGCCGAACCGGATCACGTCGTCGTTCAGGCGCACCTCGCCGAACCCCTCGATGCGCAGCATGTCCAGCTCCGGGTCGTCCGACTCCAGCGTCGGCGCCTCGGCCTCCGGCAGGTCGATTTCCACCCCGGCCTGCAGGAGCGGTGCCGTGACCATGAAGATGATCAGCAGCACCAGCATCACGTCGACGAACGGCGTGACGTTGATCTCCGCCATCGGCCCCCGCGTCGGCATCTGCATCGCCATCGCGCCGCTCAGCTCTCCCGCACGAATCGCCGGACCGCTCCGGCCGTCCGCCACCGACTCTCCATCGTGGAGTCACGACTCATGACTCATGACTCCCGACCGTCGCCTTCGCATCCTCCTGGTTCACCAGCTCCGCCGCGTACGCGGCCAGATCCTCGTTCCAGACCCGGATGCGCCGCACGAACGCGTTGTAGGCGATGACCGACGGGATTGCCGCGATCAGCCCCACCGCCGTCGCGATCAGCGCCTCGGCGATGCCCGGCGCGACGACTGCGAGCGTCGCCGACTCCTGCGCGCCGATGTCCATGAACGAGGTCATGATCCCCCAGACGGTGCCGAACAGACCCACGAACGGTGCGGCCGAGCCCACGGTCGCCAGCAGGCCCAGCCACCCTTCCATCCGCGTGACCTCCACGTCCACGGCCTTGGCCAGCGTTCGCTCCAGCCGCTTCGTCGGCCCCTCCTGGTCCTTCGCTTCGGCCGGCCGCAGCTCGGTCTCTCTCCGCGCCGCGAGCCAGATCCGCGCATGGGGGCTCGCCGTGCCCGCCCGCATCGCGAGCTCCGCCCCGCGTTCGTCGTCCGCCGCGTCGACGATTGCCTTCAAGAACCCCCGCGAGCGGAGGCGCGCCATCACCAGCGCGATCGCCTTGGCCACGATGATGGCCCAGCACAGGACCGACGCCGCCAGCAGCAGGTACAGCACGAACGACACGACCGGCCCGGCGTTCAGGATCAACTCCCACGGGCTCAACACCTGGCTCGCTGCCGCCGCCTTCGGCCCCGCCACCGCGGCGGCGTGCCCCACCGCCGGCGACGCCGCCAACCCCGCGTGCGCCGCCGCGGCCCCGCCCGTCGCCACCGGAACCACTCCCTGCCACATGCGCGCAACCTCGCTTTCCCCCCGGTCCCGGATCTGGCAGGACCCCTGAACACGTGTCAACTTTTCAACCGCCAGCCCTCCGCGCGGAACCGAACCGCGCCTTCCAAGGCGCGGCTGGGCTGGTCGGGCCAGCCGCGGGCTGAAGCCCGCGGTTCCGAAGCCCCCGTCCGTCCCTTGACAGATCGTCATCCCTCCCCCAACCTTGGCGACATGCTTCGCGGGCTTCGTGGTCTTGTCGGGGCCTTCAGGCCGCAGTCCCTCGCCGCTCTCCTCGCGCTGACGTGCGCCGGTTGCGTCGACACCGAATGGTGGCAGGGCGGCGCGTCCGGCATCACCTTCGGCTGGACCGTGAACGGAGAGGACCCCGCGACCGCCTGCGCGGCCGCCCACGGGACGAGCGTCCACATGTGGATCGCGGAGGGCTTGCCGACCTGCACTCTGGAAGGCGAGAGCTGCGGCGTCCGCGACGCCTCCTGGACCTGGGATTGCGCCGACGGCACCGCCTCGACCGGCTTCCGCTTCGGCGCGGTCGAGCTCTACCTCGGCTGGACCCTCGTCGATGCCGCCGGCGCCGTCCAGGCGTGGACCCCCTGGCAGTCCGCCTCCCTCGCCCCGGGCGACAACTTCCTCGGGACCCAGGACTTCGTTCCCTAGCCCCCGCCGCCCGGCAGCTCCACCCGGATCGTCGTGCCGTCCAGGGTCAGCTCCGTCCCGCGTGCCCGCGACCCCGCCAGGAACGGATCCAGCCACTCCAGCTCGCTCGGCCGCAGCGGTCGCGGGCGGAAGTGCACGATCGCGTTCTGCGTCACGATCGGCAGCAGCTCCACTCCCTCCACCCGGCCGCCGTCCCGGCCGCGCCACGGCGAGATCCGCAGCCGCGCCAGGAACCCCACCCGTAGCTGCGGCCACCCGGGCGTCCCCCAGGCGTAGTTCCCCAGCGAGTAGAAGATCACCGAACGCCCGCGGACCTCGACCGGCTGCACGTCGTGGGCGTGGTGCCCCGCGATCACGTCCACCCCCAACTCCGCCAGCCAGCGCCCCTCCTCCTCCTGGTCCGCCGTCACCCCCACGTAGTTGTCGCCCCAGTGCACGCTCACGATGAGCACATCCACCTGCGGGCGCAGCCGCCGCACGTCCTGCTCCACGTCCGCCCGCACGTATCGCGCGCAACCCACCCGCCCGCCCACCGCGTACGAGCGGAAGTACAGGTTGTAGACGACCCGGTCCTCCAGGTACGCCAGGAACCCGATCCGCGTCCCGCCCACGTCGAAGATCACCGCGCGCCGCGCCGCCGTCTCGTCCGCACCCGCTCCCGCGTGCGCGATCCCCGCCGCATCCAGGTACCGGACCGTGTCCAGCACCCCCCGGTCGCGGTAGTCGTCCGCGTGGTTGTTCGCCAGACTCACCACGTCCAGGCCCAGCCACCGCCACGCCTCCGTCGCGATCGGGTCCACCTTGTAGATGTACTTCTTGTACAGCGGGAACGGCTCGTCGCTCTCCGTCACCGGCGCCTCGAGGTTCGCGAAGGCGACGTCCGCCGCGCGCACGATGCCCGAGGTCGGCTCGTAGGGCCACCGGTAGCCGTGCTCCCGCAGCGACGGCATCGCCGCATCCGTCGGCGCGAAGTCGCCCGCCAGGAGGACCGTGATGTCCCCGGCCGGCGCCGGTCGTCGCACCACCACGGGCTCCGACGGCGGCACGCGGGGGTTGTACAGCGTCCAGAACAGGGCCCACGCCCCGGTGGCAGCCAGCAACCCGGCCAGCCCCAGGCCCACGACGCGCAGGATGCGGAGAATGACCGCTTTCACGCAGCCGAGCCTACCGCACCCGGAGACCGATGCCCACCAGGCTTCGCGCCCGGTTTTCCGCGTGCCCAATCCCGGAGGAGGTGCTATCGTCCAAACGTCTTCCACGGTGACCCGGCGCGTGCCGGGAAGGAGGTCGAGCCAATGACAAGATCGATCGCCCTGGTCCTTTTCCTGGTCCTGGCCGCGGCCCTGGGCTCCGGCTGCGTGGCGCGCGTTCACGCGGGCGTCGGCGTGGTGACCACCCCGCCACCGACCGTCGTCGTCGCAGGGCCACCGCCTCCCACGATCGTGGTGACGGAGCCGACGCCGCCGCCCCCGACGATCGTGGTGAGCAATCCGCCGCCGCCTCCGCCGACGATCGTGGTGACGGAGCCGACGCCCCCGCCACCGACCATCGTCGTCACCAACCCGCCGCCGCACGGTCCGCCGCCCCCCACCATCGTGGTGACGGAGCCCGTGCATCCCGGCCCGCCCCCGCCGACCATCGTCGGCCCGGCCGTGACACCGCCGCCGCCACCTCCCCCCGTTCAGCCCGGGCCGCCGCCTCCCACCATCGTGGGCCCCGCCCAGCCCCCGCAGCCCGAGGGCCCGCCCCCGCCGATCATCGTCCAGTAGCCCCGCCCCGACCAACAACCAATTACCAACAACGGTCCACGTCCTTTGCGCGAAACTCCGCGACGTCGTAACCTGCGCTCCGATGTTCCGTCGCCCCCCCCTCGCCCTCCTCCTCGCCTCGGCGTTCCTCGCCTGCATGCCGACGAGGAGGGAGATCGACACGACCTGGCCCGACGTTCCGGGCCGTGATGACGCGGGCACCGACGCGCCCGAAGTCGAGGGCGATGCCGGTGAGGACGGCGACGCGCCGGACGCCGAGGCCGACGTGGTCCCCCTCCCCGAGGAGACCGAGAACAACGATCCCTTCCACGGGGGCGAGGCCGAGCCGCTCGCGGGCTCCGTCACCCTCGCCGGGCGCATCGGCCCCCCCGGCCCGGACGCCCCCGACTGGGACGTCTTCGCCGTCACCGGCGCCGCCGGACAGATGCTCCGCGTCACCGCCTACCCCACCAGCGGCAGCGGCCCCGACCTCGCCGTCCGCATCCTCCGCCTCGACGGCGACGGCAACGTCGCCTGGGAGCGCACGGGCGACGACCCCGCCACCCTCTCCGTCTACCGCGACGCGTTCCTTCCCGCGTCCGGCCAGTACCTCGTCGTCCTCTCCGACCGCGCCAACTTCTCGCCCTCTCCCGGCGGTTGGCGCGGCGACACCGGCATGACGTGGCAGCTCAGCGTCTCGCTGTACACCGTGCCTCCGTCCGTCGTCGTTCCCGCGCTGCCGTGGACCTGGTCGGGCGCCGTCTCCCCTCCGGGCTTCATCCAGACCGTCACCTTCACTCCCGCCGCCGGAACCCGCATCGAAGCGCTCCTGGCCACCGGCAACCCCTCCGCGTTCGATCCGTTGCTGACGGTCTGGGACGCGGGCTCCGGCAGCGTGGTCGTCGAGGACGACGACGCGGGCGGCGGCTCCGATGCTCTCGTACGCTGCGACGCCTCCGGTGCACCGCTCGTCTTCGTCATCGATCACGTCACCGCCGGCGGAACCGTCGCCCCGAACCTCACCCTCTCCCTCCGGACCCTCGACCCGGCGTTCGAGGCCGAGCCCAACGATCGGGCCGCGTCCGCCGACGTCGTGATCGTCGGCGCGCCGCCCGTCGAGGGGACGATCGCCGCCCCGGCCGGCGGGGTCGAGGACCGCGACCTGTTCCGGTTCGAGGCGCTCGCCGGAAGGTCCTACGCTGTCGCCGTGCAGCGCATGGGAGGGTCCACCAGCGACGTGGACCCGGCCGTGGCAGCGTGGCGGTCCGCCGCAGGGACGGCGCGGCTCGTC
Organism: Deltaproteobacteria bacterium; assembly: GCA_016218815.1. Lineage (GTDB taxonomy): Bacteria > Myxococcota_A > Polyangia > DRWM01 > JAAZOP01 > JAAZOP01. The sequence continues at coordinate 23,078 of JACRCX010000047.1, read as the reverse complement.
CCGGAGAACCCCTTGGCCTTCGCCGACGACAGCCCCCTGCGGGGGGACGTCGACGCCCGCCTCGTCGTCGCCCCGCGCCGCAGTGGACCGCTGTTCCTCGAGGTGCGCGACGCGCGCAACGTCGCGGCCGAGCGCGCCGGTACTCCTCCGGTGGCCGGCGGCTCCGGACACCGCTACGCCCTCGGCGTGACCTCCGTCGTCCCGCCGGCCGTCATCGACCTCGGCGACCTCGCCTCGCCGGCTTTGCGTGACGATGCGGCCGACAGCGGCGGGACCGCCGACGTCTTCCGTTTCGCCGCCGCCGCCGGCACGCCCGCCCGCTTCGAGCTGACCGACCTCGCCCCCGCCGGCGCACCCTTCGCCCCGCTCGTCTGGCTCGCCGACCGGACCGGCACCACCGTCCTGCTCGTCCTCGAGCCTCCCGCACGCGGTTCCGCTGACGCCTTCGCCTTCGTCGCCGGCGCCGGAGGCACCCTCGCCGCCGCCGATCGCCTCGGTGCCGGCGACCCGGCCTGGAACTACCGCCTCGCTGCCCGCACCCTCGCCGCCGCCGCCATCGTCGAGAGCTCCGCCCCCGACGACGACCTCGCCGATGCCCAGCCGCTCGCCTGGACCGCCGCGGTCGAGGGAGTCGTCGTCACCGGAACCCTCGACGCCTCCGCCGGCGCCGGCGCCGATCTCCTCGACGTCTACCGCGTGCTCGTCGCCCCCGGCGCGCGCGTCGTCGCCTTCACCGGGTCCGCCGCCGGCGACTCCCTGGACACCGTCCTGATCCTCCGCTCGGCCGACGGCGCCGCCCTCGCCGAGAACGACGACGTCCCCGGTGGCGAGTCCCTGCTCTCGACGGTCGATTCCGTCGCACCGTCGGACGGGGTCGTCTTCGTCGAGGTCGGACTGTGGGGGCTCGGAGCGAGCGGCGGCTACGCACTGTTCGTCGGCGCGCCCTGAACGCCTGCGCAGCCGGGCCCGTGAACACGCCCCGCCGGTTCCTCGACAAAGAACACCGTCATGCTACCCTTCGGGCGTCCAGGGTCCGGGCAAGCCGCCGGCTTCGGTGTGACCCGGTTCGTGGGGTCGGGACGAGGCCGCGGCGTCCGGCGGTGGAGGTTTGCCATGGTTCGTTCTTGCTTGCTGTGGTGCGGATTGCTGCTCGCGGCGCTCGGATGCGGTCGGTCCATGATGGAGGACGGCCCGGGCATGTTCTCCGACTCCGGGGAGCCGCCCGCGCCGGAATGCACCGGCTCGTCGGAGTGCGACGACGGCAACGCGTGCAACGGGGCCGAGGAGTGCGTGCGCGGACGCTGCGCCGACGGCGCCCCGATGAACTGCGACGACGGCATCGCCTGCACCCTCGACGCCTGCGATCCCGACACCGCCGGCTGCATCCACACCCCGGACTCCAGCCGCTGCCCGTTCGGCGAGGTCTGCGACCCGGCCGCGGGATGCGTCGGCTCGCATCCGTGTACCACCGACGCCGAGTGCTCCAACGGCGCCTGGTGCGACGGCGACGAGCGCTGCGTCGGCGGCTTCTGCCGCTCCGGCGTCGCCCGCTCCTGCGACGACGGCTTCGCCTGCACCGCTGACACCTGCGACGACGTCGCGGACACATGCACGCATACTCCGAACGACGCGGCCTGCGCCGACGGCTCGTACTGCAACGGCGACGAGTACTGCGATGCATGGGTCGGGGGATGCCACGCTGGGACCCCGCGGACCTGCGACGACGGCAATGCCTGCACCGTCGACGCCTGCGACGAGGCCATGCGCTCGTGCCGCTACTCGCCCAGCGACGGCGACCGCGACACCTACGGCGCCCTGGCCTGTGGCGGCACCGACTGCGACGACTCCGACGCCACCGTGAACCCCGGCGCCCGCGAGGGCTGCCGCGACGGCCGCGACAACGAGTGCGACGGCCACACCGACTGCTCCGACACCGACTGCCTCGCCGATCCCGCCTGCATCGTCTGCACCCCGGAGGTCTGCACCGACGGCGCCGACAACGACTGCGACACCATCGTCGATTGCGCCGATACCGACTGCACCGGCACCCCGGCCTGCGGCTGCGTCCCGGTGCGCGAGGTCTGCAACGACGGCCGCGACAACGACTGCGACCTCGTCGCCGACTGCCTCGACGTCGCCGACTGCGCCTCCGACCCGGCCTGCATCATCTGCACGCCCGAGATCTGCAGCGACGTGCGCGACAACGACTGCGACGGACGAACCGACTGCGACGACCCGGACTGCGCGAGCGATCCCCGCTGCTGCATTCCCTCCCGCGAGGACTGCCTCGACGGCCGCGACAACGACTGCGACGGCCAGACCGATTGCGCCGACACCATGGACTGCTCCTGGGAGCCCCGCTGCTGCGTCCCCACCACCGAGGCCTGCATGGACGGCCGCGACAACGACTGCGACGGACGCTACGACTGCGACGACCCGGACTGCTCCTCCAGCCCCTTCTGCTGCGTCTGGACCGGACCCGAGGTCTGCAACGACCGCGTCGACAACGACTGTGACTTCCAGACCGACTGCTCCGACTACGACTGTTCCGGCACGCCGATCTGCACCGGCTGCTGGCCGGAATCCTGCTCGGACGGCGTCGACAACGACTGCGACCGCCTCATCGATTGCGCCGATTCGGACTGCCTGCTCATGCCCGAGTGCTGCGTCCCCGTCCCGGAGATCTGCGGCGACGGCATGGACAACGACTGCGACTACATGTGGGACTGCGAGGATCCCGACTGCATGTCCGACCCCGCCTGCTGCTGGCCCTCCCCCGAGATGTGCTCGGACATGTGGGACAACGACTGCGACCGCCTCGTCGACTGCGCCGACCCCGACTGCTCCAGCGCTCCGGCCTGCTGCCGGCCCACCACCGAGGTCTGCAACGACCGCGTCGACAACGACTGCGACTTCGCCACCGACTGCTCCGACTCCGACTGCGCCACGAATCCCGCCTGCGTGACCTGCACCCCGGAGAACACCGACGCCGCGTGCAGCGACGGCCGGGACAACGACTGCGACCGCCTCATCGACTGCGGCGACTCGGATTGCGCGGCCGTTCCGATGTGCTGTGTCCCCACCTGGGAGGACTGCCACGACGGCCGGGACAACGACTGCGACGGCCTCACCGACTGCGCCGACCGGATGGAGTGCTCCTGGGATCCCGAATGCTGCATTCCGGGGAGCCCCGAGATCTGCATGAACGGAATGGACGACGACTGCGACGGCCGCTGGGACTGCGACGACCCCGACTGCGTTTCCGACCCCATGTGCTGCGTCTGGACCGGACCCGAGGTCTGCAACGACGGCCGCGACAACGACTGCGACCGCTCGACCGACTGCTCCGACTGGGATTGCCGCCGCAGCCCCGCCTGCGTCGGTTGCACCGCCGAAGTCTGCACCGACGGCATCGATAACGATTGCGACGCCGTCACTGACTGCGCCGACTCCGACTGCGCCGTCGTCCCGGCCTGCTGCATCGCCTCCGCCGAGGTTTGCAACGACTGGCGCGACAACGACTGCGACGGCCTCACGGACTGCGGCGACACCTGGGACTGCGCCACCGATCCCGCCTGCTGCTGGCCGGACGGCCCCGAGCGCTGCAACGACTGGTACGACAACGACTGCGACGGCGACATCGACTGCGTCGACACCGACTGCACCGACGATCCGTTCTGCCTCCCTGCCCCCGATACCTGCGACGAGCCCCTGATCGATATCAGCATGGGCGGTACCTTCACCGGCTCCACGCGCCTGCTGCACGACGACTACCAGGCTTCCTGCGGCGGCGGTGCCCGGAGCCCCGACACCGTCTACGTCGGCCGCCTCGCCCGCCGCATGACCGTCCACCTCGATACCATCGGCTCCGACTACGATACCGTCCTGTACATCCGCTCCGGCGAGTGCGCCACGGGCTCCGAGGTCGCGTGCGACGACGACGGCTCCGGCTCCGGCACCGCCTCGCAGATCGAGACCACCCTGCGCGCCGGCACCTACTACATCTTCGTCGACGGCTTCAGCACCGGCAGCTCGGGCAACTACACCCTCAACGTCTGGGCCTTCTGACCCGGAGAGGGAGGTCCCCATGAGCCGACGACTCGCCCCGATTCTTCTCGCCGCGGCCGCCGCGCTGGGCGCCGGTTGCTGGGACTCCCACGCTTGGCAGCTCCAGCCCGAGGCCGACGTTCCCGAGCCGGATTGGCCCGACCGCCCCGAGGCCTGGGACCGCCCCGAGATCGACGAGGACGCGGACGCCGACGCGGACGCCGACGCGGACTCGCCGGACGGCCCCGACGTTCCCGACCTCGTGGACCGACCCGACGTCCCGGACTTCACGGACGGCCCCGACGTCCCCGAAGTGATCGACCGCCCTGACGTTCCGGACGTGATCGATGTGCCCGACGTCCCGGATTACCCGGACTACCCTGACGTTCCGGACGTGATCGACCGTCCCGACCTGCCGGACGTGATCGACGTGCCCGACGTTCCGGACTACCCGGACTACCCTGACGTGCCGGACGTGATCGACCGTCCCGACGTTCCGGACGTGATCGATGTGCCGGACGTGCCGGATTACCCGGACTACCCTGACGTGCCGGACGTGATCGACGTCCCCGATATGATTGACATCCCCGATGTGATCGACGTGCCGGACGTGATCGACATCCCGGATGTGATCGACGTCCCCGACGTGATCGACGTCCCGGACGTCATCGATCGCCCGGACGTGCCCGATGTGATCGACGTCCCGGACGTGATTGACGTCCCGGACGTCATCGATCGCCCCGATATACCCGATATGATCGACGTCCCGGACGTGATCGATATCCCGGACGTCATCGACGTTCCGGACGTGCCCGATGTGATCGACGTCCCGGACGTGATTGACGTCCCGGACGTCATCGATCGCCCCGATGTGCCCGATGTGATCGACGTCCCGGACGTGATCGACGTGCCCGAGGACGGCGAGGCCGATGCGTCGTGCTTCCCGATCGCCACATGGGAGCGCTACTGCGGCAACCTCCGGGACGACGACTGCGATACGCTCCTCGATTGCGCCGACACCATGGACTGCTCGGGCGCGCCGGAATGCTGCGTCGCCACCGGCCCCGAGGTCTGCACCAACGGCATCGACGACGACTGCGACGGCCGGTGGGACTGCGACGACAGCGACTGCTGGGACCACCCGTGGTGCTGCATCCCGACGGGCGCCGAGGTGTGCAACGACCGCCTGGACAACGACTGCGACACCACCACGGACTGCTCCGATCGCGACTGCCGCCGCAGCCCGATCTGCATCGGCTGCCGGCCGGAGAACTGCACCGACGGCATCGATAACGACTGCGACACCATCACGGACTGCCCTGACGGCGACTGCTTCTCCAACCCCGCGTGCTGCGTGCCCACCGCCGAGCTGTGCTGGGACGGCATCGACAACGACTGCGACGCCTTGACCGACTGCAGCGACCCGTGGGACTGCGCCGAGGATCCCTCCTGCTGCTGGATGAATCCCGAGGTCTGCGACGACGGCGTGGACAACAACTGCGACGGCGCCGCCGATTGCCTCGACTGGGCCTGCGCCTCCGACCCCGCCTGCGCGCCCGACACCTGCGACCGCGCCGTCGACGTCGGCACCGGCGGCTCGTGGTACGGCAACACGTGCGCGCTCGTCGACGACTACCAGGGCACCTGCGCCGACTCGACCAGCCCCGACGTCGTCTACGTCGGCACGCTGCCGTTCCGCATGCGCGTCCAGATCGACACGATCGGCTCGAGCTACGACACCGTGCTCTACGTCCGCCGCGACGACTGCTTCGGCCCCGAGGTCGGTTGCGACGACGACGGCGGCGGCTGGCCCAGCTCCCGCATCACCCTGACCCTCGACCCCGGCACCTACTACATCTTCGTCGACGGCTGGGGCGCCTCGAGCTGCGGCGACTACGTCCTCAACGTCCAGCCCCTATTCGGACCGTAGCCTGTTCCCCCCCTCTTGGCGCCCTTTGCCTCTTGGCGCCCTTTGCGCGAAATTCCCCTCCCGTGTAGCCTCCGCCCCGAAAGGAGCAAGGCCCAACATGTTCGAACGAGCCGGCGAGGCGATCGCGTACATCCGCAACAACGGCGTCGAGATGGTCGACGTCAAGTTCACCAACCTCTTCGGCGGCTGGCACCACATCACCATGCCGGCCGCGCGCGTCAGCGAGAAACTCCTCCAGGAGGGCGAGGGCTTCGACGGCTCCAGCGTCCCCGGCTTCACACGCCTCGAGAAGGGCGACATGCTCCTGGTCCCCGACCTGACCAGCGGCTTCCTCGACCCCTTCTGCGCCCTGAAGACCCTCTCCTTCCTGGGCACGATCGTCACGACCGAAGGCCGCACCCTCTACCACCGCGACCCGCGCGGCATCCTGCGCCGCGCCGAAGCCTGTCTCGCGTCCCTCGGCTGGGCCACGAAATCCCTCTGGGGCCCGGAGCTCGAGTTCTACGTCTTCGATTCCGTCCAGTACGACAACACCGTCCACGGCGCCGCCTACTCCGTCGACTCCGACGAGGCCGCCTGGCGCTCCAAGGAGAAGTCCGGCGCCGGCTACGCCGTCCCCCTGGGCCGCGGCTACCACGCCGCTCCGCCCCTCGATCGCCTGCACGACCTGCGCACCGAGATGGTCAAGATCCTCACCGAGCTCGGCATCCCCATCCGCTACCACCACCACGAGGTCGGCGGACCGGGCCAGTGCGAAATCGAGCCCGCCATCGGCCCCGCCCTCAAGCTCGCCGATGCCGTCATGATCATCAAGTACGTCGCCAAGATGGTCTCCGTCCGCCACGGCAAGTCGGCCACCTTCATGCCCAAGCCCCTCTACGGCGAGGCCGGCAACGGCCTGCACTTCCACCTCACCGTCAAGAAGGGCGACGAATGCGTCTTCTTCGATGCCGCGGGCTACGCCGGCCTCTCCAAGCTCGCCCACTCCTTCATCGCCGGCATCCTCGAGCACGGCCCCGCGCTCCTGGGCCTGTGCAACCCCTCCACCAACAGCTACAAGCGCCTCGTCCCCGGCTACGAGGCCCCCATCAACCTCTTCTTCTCCTCCGGCAACCGCTCCGCCGCCATCCGCATCCCCGACTACGCCCGCGCGCCCGAGGAGAAGCGCTGCGAGTTCCGCCCGCCCGACGCGACCTGCAACCCGTACCTCGCGATGTCCGCCATCCTCCTCGCCGGCATCGACGGCGTCCAGCGCAAGCTCGATCCCGCCGCCCTCGGCTTCGGCCCCATCGACGAGAACATCTTCGAATGGTCCGACGAGAAACGCCGCGTCATCCGCCCCCTCCCCACCTCCCTCGCCGACGCCCTCCGCGCCCTCGAGGCGGATCACGAGTTCCTGTTGCGCGGCGGCGTCTTCACCGAGGACATCCTCCAGGCATGGAACACCCGCAAGCTCCGCGAGCTGGTCGACGTCCAGCGCCGCCCCCACCCCTACGAAGTCGAGCTGTACTACGCCATCTGAGCAGGGAAGGTTCAGGGAAGGTGACGGCGCAGGGGGAATCTCAGGCCCATCGGCGCAGAGCCCCGGCGCCACCGCAAGAGCAGCGCCAGCCCGCAAACCACAGCCAACCACGGCCCGGGCGATTCTGACCCCGTCGCCGCGCACCGGCATCCCGAGTTCCGCGAGGCGCCGGTTCCGCGGTCCGCCCCGTCCGCGGCGATGTCCCGCCCTGCGGCCGGCGGAACGAGTGTGCCCGTGGCCGGGTCGCCTCCGGCGTCCGCGCCGTCCCCCGCGTCGCCGGTCTCGGCCGCCCTCCTCTCCGTCACCACGACCCCCGACCGGTCGGCCAGGCTCCCGTACACCAGCGCCGTCACCCCGTCTGCGAACGGTATGCCCGTGCTCCGTCCCCACTGCCGTACCTCTTCCCGGCTCGCCGCCGACTCCGCCGCCGTCTCGCGCAGCGGATGATAGGCCCGCACGATCCCGCCGTCGTACAGCGCCAGCGAATGCCACCCCATCGGGTACTGCACCAGCGCCGAGAAGATGTACTGCGTCAGGGCCCCGCGCTTCCCCGTCCAGTTCAGGTGCACGTGGCCGGAGAGCACCGCCGCGACCTGGGGGTTCCGCTCCACCAGCGCCTCCAGCGCGCCCGCATCCTGGAGAGCCGTGTACTGCGCGTCCCGTCCCAGCGCCACCGTCGCCGGATGCGACGCGTACGGATGGTGCACCGCCAGCAGCGTCGGCCGCTCGGGCGCCTCCGCCAGCGTCCCCTCCAGCCACCCCCGCTGCTCGTCCCCCAGCTCGCCCCAGTTGTCCCCCGGGACCGCCGAGTCCAGCAGCACGACGCGCCACGGTCCGAGGTCGAACACTCCGCGCCCGTCCTCCATGCGACATGCCGGCGACGCGAGCTTCGCCTGCAGCTCGCGCCACCGTTCCTCCCATCGCTCGTCCCACCCGTCGTGGTTCCCCGGAATCACGCACGTCGGAATCCCGCCGCGGTCCGGCGCCGCCACCGCCGCCCACGTCGCCGCCGTCGGCCGCTGCGCCAGGTCACCCAGGATCACGATCGCCCGCGGCAACCCGGCCGGCAGCTTCCCCGCCCGCCCCACGATGTCCTTCATCGCCGCCGCGTAGGCCTCGCGCGACGCCGACAACCGCCGTACCCCGCTCGGACAATCCTCCACGCACAGGTGGATGTCGGTCAGCACATACAGCATGGCTCGCAGCTCGCCGGGCGGAGGTTCGAGCGTCGTCACCCGGGTCGTCGGGCCGTCCTCCGCCACGCGCAGCTCGTACGCGGTCCCGGGCCGCAGGCCCTCCGCCTCGGCGACGTGGTACCGCGACGGCGCCTCGCCCGACCCGAAGGACTCCCACCCCGCTTCCCCCGCGTCATCTCCCTCCGCCTCCCCGTCGCTCCTCCGGATCCACCACGCGGTGGGCTCCTCCCCCTCCGTCGTCCACTCGACCACGACCTCTGTCGGCCCCACCGACGCGACCTGCACCCCCGCCGCCCGGGCCGTCCCCGCCGCCAGGACCGCCGCCGCCCCGATCAGGACCGCCGTCGTCCGCCGCACTCCCTTTCCTCCTCTATCTGTGTCCATCTGTGTTCATCGGTGGTTCCTTCTGCCCCCCTCAGCGCCCTCCCTCACAACCCCGTGACCGCGAGCTGGAACGCTCCGCATCCCGTGCCCGTCGGCGCGCTGCCGTCGACGAACAGGTAGTAGATGCCCGGCTCCAGCGACGAGGTCAGCCGCGACCCGCCCGTTCCCACGGCGCACGTCGCGTCGTCCTCGTTGCACGCCAGCTCCGACGACCCGTCGTCGCAGTCGCTGCGCAGGTACAGCATCGAGTCGAACGTCGTCGCGGCGCTGCACGTCGAGAACGACACCGTCCTCGTCGTGCCCACCGTGAACCAGTACACCCCGTCGCTGCGACCCCCGCCGCACGTCCCCGCCGCATCCGGCGACAGCGTGCACGTGTCTCCGGACACCGTCGTCGAGCCCGGTGCGATCTGGATCGGATTGCCGCAACGGTCCCCGTTCGAGCCCGCGGGCGTGATGTAGAGCGTCAACGTGTAGTCGCCCGCCTGATCCGCCGACCAGCCGTCGAGCGTCACGTAGTAGCGGCCGGCGGTCAGGGCGCGCAGCGTGACCCCGGAGTCGAGGTACGACGTGGTGCCCGTCCCGCCCGGCGGGTCCATGTCGTCGTTGCACCCCAGCTCGCCGCCACCGCACGTCCGTCCGACGTAGACGACGGTGTCGAAGAAGCTGCCCGAGGAGTTGACGAAGACGTCCGAGGTCGCGGTGAGGTCGAAGAAGAAGAACGCGTCGGGCGCCGGCGTCGGCGGATCGGTCGAGACGCAGGTCCGCGGCGCCCCCGCGTCGTTGGTCATCGTTGCCGTGCTCCCTGTGAACGTCCCGCCCGCGCTGATGTCCAGCGGCGTCGCGCAGGTGTCGTTCGTCCCCCCGCACCCCTCGTCGATCGCGCCGTCGCAGTTGTCGTCGAGCCGATTGTCGCAGATCTCGTCCGGCGGCGTGCAGGTCCCCGGCACCAGGCAGGCGTCGGAGCACGTCGCCGTGCCGGCCGAGCCGCACCATGTCGTGCACGAGAGTACCGTGCCCGGAACGCACGCGAAATCCTCGTCCGTTCGCCCGTCGCAGTCGTCGTCCAGCAGGTTGCACCGCTCGGGCCCGCATCCGTCGGCCCAGCCGTCGTCCGCCTCCGCCTCCGCTTCGGCGGGCGCGTCGACATCCGCGTCGCCGTCCGCCCCGGCTTCCGACTCTCCGGGCGCGTCGTCGGCCGCGTCCGCATCGGCATCGCCATCGGTTCCCGTTTCCCCGTCGCCGCCCGCCTCCGCGTCGGCTTCCCCGGGCGCGTCCGCGTCGCCCGGCGCGTCCGCTCCGGCATCCGCGTCCACGTCCGGCACGCACGCGCCGTAGAAGCACAGCTGTCCTGCCGGGCAGCCGCCCGGGCAATCGCCTCCCCCCGCCGACTCGCACCCCGCGAGGAAGGGGACGACGACGATGCCGCAGACGAGAACCGCGACGGATCGGATGTCGAGTTTCACGATGGACCTCCACGCGGCCCGGAACGGCCGCCCCGCCCGCGCATTGTGTCGCGAACCCGCCCCCGGCGCCAGCGCCCCACCCTTCGAACCACCAGCCACCAGCCACCAGCTACCAGCCGCCTGCCGGCCGGTCGCCCGACTTGACCCCCCGACCCGCCGTGGTATGAAAGTCGGCCCGAGGAAGGAGCGCAGCATGCACAGGCCCATCTTCGTCATCGTGGTCGTCGCGTTCGCGGCCGTCGCGGCCGGACTGCCCGTCGCCGGCGTGGCGACGGAGGAGCAGGCGACCGCGGCCGCGCCGGCCCAGCCCGAGCCGTCCGCGGACGCCGTTGCGGCGGATGTCGCGGCGGCAGAAGAGACGGCGGGGGCGTCCGACCAGGAGCGACGCGCGAAGGTCCTGGCCAAGGTCGGAAGCCGCACGCTCACCGTCGGCGATTTCGAGGACCAGCTCTCCAGCCCCCGCAACCCCGTGCCCACGCGCGCCCGCTACGCCGACCCCGAGCAGGTGCGCCGGGAATTCGACGAGCGCATCGAGCGGATGGTCATCGCGGCCTGGGCGGAACACGAGGGTATCGATCGCCGCGCCGACGTCCTGCGCGACATCCGCAAGCTCTACCGCGGCATCACCCTCTACCGGCACGTCAGCGAGGCGGTCACCGACGAGTCCGTCACCGATGCCGAGGTCGCCGCTTTCTACGAGGAGCACCGCGACTGGTACAACCGCCCGGAAACCGTCAAGGCGGGCCTCATCCTGCTCCCCGATCGCCCGCAGGCCGAGGCCGCGCTGGTGCGGGCCCTGGCCGCCAAGGGCAACCGCGCCGAGCTCGTCCGCATCGTCCGTGAGCTGAGCACCGACGAGGAATCCAAGCTCCAGAACGGCACCATCGGCGTCTTCGACCGCGACGGCAAGATCAACCGCGCGCAGGGTCACGATCAGCCGGAGCCTCCCCCCGTCGACCCCGCCATCGTCGCTGCCGCCTTCACCCTCTCCACCCCCTACGACGTGTACCCCCAGGTCGTCGACACCGCCCGCGGTCCCGCCGTCGTCTTCCTCTATAACCGCACCGAAGCCGTCACCCGCACCGTCGAAGAGGTCGCCTCGCGCATCCGCCCCGAGCTGCTCAAGCAGCGCCGCGATGCCGCCGCCGACGCCTTCCTGGCCGAGGTGCGCGGTCGCTACCACGTCACCGTCCACGACGAGGCGTTCGAGCACGTCGTCGTCGCCCCCGCACCGCCCGAGGCTCTGAGTCCCCACGGCGGCATGTTCGACGAGCCCCCCGGCGTCTCGCCCATGACCCCGCCGCGCGTCATCACGCCCGCGCCGTGAGGAGGGCGCGGAGGGGAGGGGAGGGCGCGGAGATCCGACTTACCGCTGAGACGCTGAGGGCGCTGAGACAGACGCTGAGAACACAAACCGGGTTTCCGGATCGGGCCGGACCGGTCACCAGAGGAGGAGACACGCCATGGTGCGCATGATGTTGTGGATCGCCGGTTGTACCTTGCTGGTGGCCGCTGTTGCCGCGGGCTGCAAGAAGAAGGACGAGGGTACGGGCGGAACGGCCGCCGGACAGGCCGGCGCGCCAACCGGCGAACAAGTCGGCGCCCCAGCCGGCGCGGACAGCGCGGGCGCGTGCCTGAAGAAGGACGAGCTCGCGGGCCCGAGCTGCGACGAGCAGCTCGGATTCCCGGCCGATCAGCTCGCCGTGGTCAAGGACCTCTGCGTGAGCACTGCGGGCGCCCGGTGGATCGACGGTCCGTGCCCGCGCGAGAACGCGACCGGGGCCTGCAGTAAGAAGGACGCGACCTCCAACACCGAGTTCAACAACTGGTACTACGCCGACAGCTCCGGCCTCGGCACCCCGGAAGACGTCCAGAAGCTCTGTGCCGACAACCAGCTCGAGTTCCTCGCTCCATAGGACGCCCCCCGCTTGCGTTTGCTTCCTTCTCGGCGTGCTTCGCGCGAAACCCGCAGAGGGCACAGTCGCCGTGCGCTCTTCGCCGCCGCCGGGCTGCTCGCAGCGACGACCGCGTGCTCCCGGCGGCAAGAACCCTCCGTGACGGTGGAAGCGTTCGCCGGCGCCGCGGCCCCGCCGGCCGCGGACGACGCCTTCCGCCCGTCACCCTTGGAGGACGCCGGCAGGACGGGCACCTTCCAGCTCGTCTACGCGCTCGACTTCAAGCGTGCCTACCAACGGCGCACGGAAACCATCGCCCGCAAGGCCGTCGAGTGGGCGATTCGCGAGGGGGCCGTGCCCAAGGAGGCGGTCCGGTCAACATGCCTCGGGATCAAGTTCGCCGTCGAGTTCGATCGGCCGTACGACGGCGCAAGAGCGCTGGCCGAGTTCGCCGTCTTCGGTCTGGCATCGCAGGGCTGCGAGGACGCCGGAAGGGTGTGCTGGTTCAACCTCGACGGCGACAGTCTGGCCCGCGAGCGCGAGACCGCAGTCGCCACCGTCCTTCACGTCGTCCGCGAGCGTCTCGACCGCCTGGAGCTTCAGGATCTCGGCACGCGGGCCGTCGCGCAGAACATTGTCGTGCAAGGCGCGCTCCGCGCCGCCGACGATCTCGATCGCGTCAAGGCCGCCCTGGCGGCGAGCGTCAGGCTCGAGTTCCGAATCGTCTCCAACGAGAAGTACGTCTCCCCGGATGTCGTTGACTTCGTCACGCTGGATTCCCGCTTCCAAGGAAGGATCAGCCTCTACCAGCGTGGCGGAGAGCGCCATCTGGAGGCGACGGACGGGGACGGCGCGACGGGGAAAGACATCCTCGAGACGCTCGTGGAAGCGTATGCGTCCTCCCTCGAATCGCGGGGCGACGCCGCCGGCCGCGACGTCTGGGACCGGGTCTTCGTCGGAGCCCAGGACGCGCCTTCGCTGCCTCCGTCGGACTCCCCGGCCGGAACGACGGCGCCAGCGCGCTGGCGAACCTGGCTCCTCGAGCCCGAGCCGCTGGTCACCGGTGAGCGCGTGGTCAACGCGGCGGTACGCCTCGATCCCGACGCGGTTCGCGACCCGATCTACGTCATCCTCGACTTCGACGCCGAAGGCGCCGATCAGTTCGGGAAGGCTACCGAGGCGAACGTGAGGAGGTCCATGGCCGTCGTGCTCGACGGCACCGTCCGGTCGGCACCGACGATCCTCGAGCCGATCCGCGGCGGGACTTGTCGCATCACGCTGGGCACCGGGAGTCCAGCGGAGCTGATGCGCGAGGCCGAGGCTCTGGTCGTCGCCCTGAAGCAGGGCGACGTGGCCGCCAGCCTCCTTCTTCCTCCCCTGTCCGAGCTGGTCGAACCCCTGTAGCGCCTGTCCCCCTGGACCTTCCCCTTTGCGCGCTTTGCGTTCCTTGGCGTACTTTGCGCGAAATCCCCCCTTTGCGTCCTTCGCCCCCTTGGCGTACTTTGCGCGAAACGCGTCGCCACCCCGCGGCGACACGAAAGCTGCCACCCCTCATGGAATCACTCCCCACCCTCATCGCCCGCGAGCTCTCCCTCGACCCCGCGCGCGTCGAACGCACCCTGGAGCTGCTCGACGGCGGCGCCACCGTCCCGTTCGTCGCCCGCTACCGCAAGGAAGCCACCGGCGACCTCGACGAGGTCCGCATCGGCGCCATCGCCGAGCGCGCCGCGTTCCTGCGCGAGCTGGACGCGCGCAAGGCGACCGTCCTGCGCGAGATCGAGAAGCAGGGCAAGCTCACCCCCGAGCTGCGCGCGAAGATCGAGGCGACCCTCTCCAAGACCGAACTGGAGGATCTCTACCTCCCCTACAAGCCCAAGCGCCGCACCCGCGCCTCCATCGCCCGCGAGCGTGGCCTCGAGCCGCTGGCCGAGCGCATCCTCGCCCAGGCCGCCGTCGAGCCGCCCCGCGAGACGCTCGGCGCTCCGTTCGTCTCCGCCGAACGCGGCGTCCCCGACCTTGAGGCCGCCTTCGCCGGCGCCCGCGACATCGTCGCCGAGACGATCAGCGAGCGGGCCGACGTCCGCGCCGACCTGCGCTCCCACGCCCTCGCCACGGGCCTCTTCGTCTCCCACGTCGCCAAGGGCAAGGAGGAGGAAGGCGCCCGGTTCCGCGACTGGTTCGATCATCGCGAGCCCGCCCGGGACATCCGCTCCCACCGCATGCTCGCCATGCTGCGCGGCGAAAACGAGGAAGTCCTGGGCCTGCGACTGGAGGTCGATGCCGATCGCGCCCTCGACCTCGTCCGCCGCGTCGTCGTCACCAACCCCCGCGCCGCCCTCGCCGCTGAATTGGAAGCCGCGCTCGCCGACTCCTGGAAACGTTTGCTCGCCCCGTCGATCGAGAACGACGTGCGTAACGACGCGCGGGAGCGCGCCGAGGCCGAGGCCATCCGCGTCTTTTCCGAAAACCTGCGCAACCTCCTCCTCGCCCCGCCGCTCGGCGGCAAGCGCGTCCTGGGCGTCGACCCCGGCTTCCGCACCGGCTGCAAGCTCGTCGCCGTCGACGAGCAGGGCGACCTGCGCGACCACACCGTGATCTTCCCCACGCACTCCGCGCGCCAGGTCGAGGAAGCCGCGCGGGTCGTGGAGGAGCTGTGCCGCCGCCACCGTGTCGAGGCGGTCGCGATCGGCAACGGCACCGCGGGCCGCGAGACCGAGGCGTTCTTCCGCCGCTTGGCGAAGGAGGAGAAGCTCGGCGGCGCCCGCGTCGTCGTCGTCAACGAGTCCGGCGCGTCCGTGTACTCCGCCTCCGAGGTCGCCCGCGAGGAGCTGCCCGACCAGGACGTCACGGTCCGCGGCGCCGTGTCCATCGCCCGCCGCCTCCAGGACCCCCTGGCCGAGCTGGTCAAGATCGACCCCAAGTCGATCGGCGTCGGCCAGTACCAGCACGACGTCCACCAGCCCACCCTGCACAAGGCGCTCGACGCCGCCGTCGAGAGCTGCGTCAACCGCGTCGGCGTCGACCTCAACACCGCGTCGCCCACCCTCCTGCGCTACGTCGCCGGCCTGGGCGAGACCCTCGCCCGCAACATCGTCGCCTTCCGCGCCGAGAACGGACCGTTCCCCTCCCGCCGCAGGCTCGCCAAGGTGCCGCGCGTCGGCGCCAAGGCGTTCGAACAGGCGGCAGGCTTCCTCCGCGTCCGCGGCGGCCAGAACCCGCTCGACGACTCCGCCGTGCATCCCGAGAGCTACGACGTCGTCGAGCGCATGGCGCAGGATCTGGGCGTCGAGCCCCGGGTGCTCGTGGGCAACGGCGAGCTGGCGAAGAAGATCGACGTCGCGCGCTACGTCGACGACCGTCGCGGCCTGCCGACGCTGCGCGACATCATCGCCGAGTTGGAGAAGCCGGGACGGGACCCGCGCGCCGAGTTCACCGATGCCGGGTTCGACCCCGACGTCACGGAGTTCGAGCACGTCGCCGAGGGCATGCTGCTCGCAGGCGTCGTCACCAACGTCACCCGCTTCGGCGCCTTCGTGGACGTCGGCGTGCACCAGGACGGCCTGGTCCACGTCTCGGAGCTGTCCGACCGCTTCGTCCGCGACCCGTCCGAGGTGGTGAAGGTTGGCGACCGCGTGAAGGTCCGCGTGCTCCAGGTCGACGCGGCCCGCCGCCGCATCGGCCTGTCGCTGAAGCAGGCACGGCCGGTGCCCGAAGGTGCGGCCGCGGCGCCGTCCGCCGCATCCCCGCGACCGCAAGATGCCTCGCGGCCCGAGCCTCCCCGCGCGGATCGGGCTCGCGCGGAAGGCGCCCGCGCTCCCACGAAACCTCCAACGCCGCCGGACAGGGCCCCCGGCCGCCGCCCCGCCCCCTCGCCGCGCCCCCCCGCTGGCGCCTTGGCCGACGCCCTCCTGCGCTGGAAGGACCGCGCCAAGGATCCGCGGTAGCGCTGCATCCGGCAGAGGAGCGACGTAGGCCCGAGCCCCTGGGCGAGGGCCGAGTGCTCCCGCGGGCGCACTCGGGCCGCTCGCTTGGCTCGCGGCCCTGCGTGGCGCCCCTACCGGTCAGGATCTCCCCCACTCTACCGCTCTACCGCTCCACCGCTCCGCCTAGTACCACGCCGTCTCGAAGTACAGCTCCGGCTTCGGGTCCATGATCCCCAGCCCGTGCCGCTCGTCGATCCACAAGAGCAGCACGTTCGTCCCGGCGCTCGCCGCCGTCAGCATCGATGTCCCCGCCACGAATCGCGCGTGCGGGAACACCGTCTCCTCCCCCGTGTGCAGCGCGTCGTCCACCGGCGCCACGTACAGCTCGATCCTCCCGTGGTCCGGGTCCAGCGTGTAGGCCCGGTGATCGAGCCACGCCAGGACGCCCAGCGTCGACGGGTGCGCCAGGAGGAACGGCTCGTCCCGGTCGTCGGGCGCGTCGAACATCCGCTCGCCCAGCCCGCGCGCGGGATCCAGCATTCCCGCGTCGTCGGTCCGCGTCGCCCGGAACATGTTCGGCGGCGTGCTCGAGGGGTCCGTGAGGTCCGTCATGCTCCACACCGCCACGAAGGCGTCCCCCACGTCGAACACCCGGCACTCGCGGTCGAACGTCCACTCGGTCTCCCGGATCGCGTACGCCTCGTACTCGATCGTCCCGTCCCGCCGCAGCAGCGCCACCTGGCTCTTGGGCAGCTCCATCTCCAGCGGCGCGTCGTACCGCCCGCGCACGAACCCCACCAGCGACAGCTCGCCGACCGTCGCCAGATCGATGAAGCTGAACGGCTCGAACCCTCCGATCGGATCCGCTGCCGTCCCGGGGCCGGAGGTCGCGACCACGATCGGACCGGTCACTTCCCACGTCCCCTGCGTCACCCTCATCCACCGCACCTCGCTCGTCCCCGCGTCCGAGAACGCGCGCCACGCCGCCACGAAGCCCGTCCCGTCCCACGCCACGTCGCCGCCGAACGAGCCGTTCCAGCCGGCCTCCTCCAGGTCCATCGGCGCCAGCAGCTCCGTCCCGTCCGGGGCCGTCACCTTGAAGTGCGTCGAGTAGGGCAGGGCGGGATCCTGGTACAGAACCCCGATCGCCTCGTTCCCGATCGCCGTCCGCGCGTACAGCGTCTCCCCAGGCTCGTCGACCAGCCGCACGCGGTCCGTCGTCCAGCGCGCCGCGCCGTCGATCTCGCGCAGCCACGCCTCGGCGTCGCCGTCCGAGCGATCCGTCCACGTCACCCACGCCTCGCCCCCGACGCGGTGCACGCGAGGGACCCCGGCCATCCCCACCACCGAGAAGTCCGTGAGCTGCACGCCGCTGCGCCCCAGCCCCAGCTCGGCCGCGGCCGTTTGCGGCGTCGCCCCCGCCTGTGTCGCCGTCGCCTCCAGCTCCACGAACCCGTCGGGCAGCCCCGCCACGGGCAGCATCGCCACCCAGTCCCCGTCGCCCTCCGGATCGGCCGCGTCGACCGTCGTGTCGGTCCCCATCCTCACGGTAACCGCGTCCGCCGTCCCCTCCACCGCCACGTGCAACGGCAGCACGTCGTACACGGCCTGGTTCCCCCACAAGGCCCCCCCGATCGCCTGCGGCAGCGAGACCCCCGTCAGCGGACTGGCCTCCTCCTCCCCGTCCTCCGCCTCGCCCTCCGCGTCCCCCTCCTCGGCTCCCTCCTCCGCACCCCCGTCCTCCGCCGGGACCTCCCCGTCCGCCTCGGCGACATCCCCATCCCCGTCGCCCTCTCCCCCTCCCGAATCCCCGCACCCCACGACCCACAACATCGCCAGCGCCCCGACCGTCGCGCTCTTCATCTGCCGCCTCCCGTCTCCCCCCCTCCGGACCAAGAACTCGTCCCAGACGATCCACTCGACCCGATCGTCCCACTCGCCCCAGACGTCCCACTCAACCCGATCGCCCCACACGCTCTCGCCCCCACCAGCAGCAGCACCACCGTCCCGAACCCGTGTGCCGGCAGCAGGGCGATCGTCGCCAGCAGCGCGCCCACGCAAGCCCCCACGTTGTCCCCCGCCATCACCCAGGCCCCCGCCGCCGCCGCGCCCCTCCCGCGCAGCCCCGCCAGCCCGGTCAGCGCCGGGAACGGCAGACCCGTGAGCAGCCCGGCGACCACCGACGCCGCGATCAGCAGCCCGGCGCTCGCCGTGATCCACGGCGCCGCCGCCCAGACCCCCAGCAGCAGGATCCCGGCGACGGTTTCCAGCCGCACCAGCGCCGCCCGCGGCCTCCACTCGGGACGCTCGGCCAGCCGCGTCCCCCCGTGCGCCCCGGCCGCGACCCCCAGCATGAACGCGCCCGTCAACACGGCGTAGCCCACGTACAACCGGCCGGTGTTCACCTGGTACGCCACCAGCAGCAGCATCTCCAGCGCCATGCCGGTTCCGCCGACCAGCGCCGCGATGATCCCGGCCTGCAGGCCGGCGAGGGATTCGCGGCGCCCGAGCAGCCGGGCCGTTGGCGGCATGACGAGCAGCGGCAGGAGCCACGCCCATGCCGGCAGCGCCGCGAGCGCGGCCAGCACTCCGGGCAGCCGCGACGCATGCTTGGTCGCCAAACCCGTCGAGCGCCGCGCCAGGTGCGCCAGCAGCCGATCGAGGTACGCCACCGGGCGCAGATCCTCGTTCACCGGGCCCGGGAGGATGCGATCCAGCCCCAGCAGCGCCGCCAGCTTCGCCGTCTGCTCCGCCGGGAAACTCTCCGCGAAGAAGTCCGGCGGGTATGCGCGCGGGTCGAGCCCGGGGCGGCCTTCCGCGCGCGCGGCCAGCTCGTTCGGGTCGAGCGTCACGACGTCCGGGTCGCGTGAGGCGAAGAGCAGCGCATCGATGCCGGGCATCACGGCCATGTACGGGAACGATGCGCGCATCGCGCGCACCACGCTGCGGCCGTACGCCAGCGTCGCCGGGTCCGGGACGTTGGCGCTCCACGGCAGCCGCAGGACCAGCAGTCCGTCGGGCCGCAGGGCCCGCGCCGCGTCCCGGAAGATCTCCCGCGTGTAGAAGCGGTTCGCCAGGGCCGTCAACGGCTCGGGCGGGAAGAGCGCCACGACGTCGTAGCTCGCCGCCGGGACCTCGCGCAGGTGCGCCCGGGCGTCGATCTCCAGGCGCTGCCCACGGTCGATCCATCCGCGGTCCGCAGGCCCCAGAGCGTCCCGCAGCGCCGCCGTGACCCACGGATCGAAGTCGCCCAGCGTCACCTCGTCCGCCCCGTGCGCCGTCGCGACCCGCACCGCGTCCGGAGCGCTCGAGCCCACCACCAGCACCGTCCGCGGCAACGGATGCTCGAACAGCAGCAGGTCCAGCGTCGCACCCGCCCCGTACGGGTCGGGGGCGACCGTGACGACCGCGCCGTTGCCGAGCAGGGTCACCTGGCTCCGCCCCGGCCCGCTGCCCGCAACGTCGAGACGCTCGTACGGCGTCTCGAGCGTGTTCGTGATCGCGCCCGCCACGCCCAGCCCCTCGCGCCGTCGCGCCTGCGTCGCCTGCTCGAACGGATCAGAGGCGAAGGCGACGAGCGCCAGGACCGCCAGACCCGCGCCTCCGAGCCAGACCGAGCGCCCCCGGGGGCGCGCCAGACCCGCCCAGGAGGCTGCGGCGGGTGCGGCCGCCGCGACGGCAGCGAAGACCGCGACCAGCCGCGGCGCCGGCGCCCACGACACGAGGAACGGCGCCAGCGCCCCCCCCGCCGCCGTCCCCAGCGCGTCGATTGCGTAGAAGCGTGCCGGCGGACACCTCAACCCCCGACCCCCCCCATCCTCCCCTTCCGCCCCCCCCTTTGCGTGCTTTGCCTCTTGGCGCCCTTTGCGCGAAACCCCCGATGCCTGCGCGAACAGCGGCAAGAGCGCCCCCGTCACCAGCGCCGCCGGACCGACGCCCAGCGCGGCGAGCAGCAGCGACCCGCCGACCCCGATCGACGCCC
Source organism: Deltaproteobacteria bacterium (assembly GCA_016218815.1). Taxonomy (GTDB): domain Bacteria; phylum Myxococcota_A; class Polyangia; order DRWM01; family JAAZOP01; genus JAAZOP01. The sequence continues at coordinate 2,733 of JACRCX010000047.1, read as the reverse complement.
CGCGCGGCACCTCCAGGAGCGCCCGCGCGTCGCGCAGCAGCGCCAGTCCGGCCAGCGCCGCCACGGCCAGCAGCGCCAAGGCTGCGACCAGGTGCCCGGCATCGATGTCGCGTCCCCTGACAGCTCGGCCTCCCGCCAGAGCGCCGGCCGCGAGCCCCGCGACCCAGACGCCCAGCGACAGCGCGACCGAGACCTCGTGTCCCTCCAGCGCCCCGAACAGCTCGCGCACCAGCACGACCTGCGCGAGCGCGGCGGCCGTTCCCGCCGTGAACGAGCAGGCGTCCGACGCGACGGTGACAACCCATGGCCGTTTCATGCGATGCCTTCGCCCGCGATCCTACCCGACCCGTTCGCCGGCTGCCAGCGCCCCCCGCTCTCATCCGTCGCGAACTCGGCTGCGGAGGCGACGCGGCCGTCGGCCCGGGCGCCGACGGATCGGGCGGTGCGTACTGGCCAAGCAGTCTTGGCGGCCCGCTGTTCTGGTACTGGTCGTCGTCCCCGTATGCCGATCTTCCCCTCCTGGCGTGGATGCTCGACTTCCGCTGGGGCCACGTGGGCCCCGTCACCACGGCGGAGGCGGGCTACGTCCGCTGCGTCCGTCCCGAACCGTGATCGCGGCGAGGTCGCCAGGCGGGGCGGCACGGACGAACGGAGGACGACGAGCGGGCAGGCTCAACAGGTCACGCGACCCCGCCCACCAGCGTGGAATATGCTCGTGAACGCCGGTACTTGCCTCCGGCGCGCGAGGGAAGCGAAAGAGCGGGAGGAACCGCGTTCGATTCCTTGGGCCGTCTCTTTGCCGAACCGCGGATCGCATGCTACGAGGGTTCCGGGGAGGTGACGCAGATGGACCATCGGACAGGCTGGAGTTCCGCCGTCGTGCTCGTCGCGCTGCTTCCGGGATGCAAGGCAGACTCCGAGGTGCCCCCCCCCCGCCCGCTCTCCACCCAGGAGACGGCGCTCGTCGAGGCCGTCCAGCCGTTCGGGCTCGACCTGTTCCGCGAAGTCGTGACCCGGTCGGACGGCGGCAACGTCTTCATCTCCCCGCTCAGCGTCTCCATGGCCCTCGGCATGGCCCTCAACGGGGCGGCCGGCGACACCCGCGCCGCCATGGAGGGAATGCTCGGCTTCACCGGCATGACGTCCGAGGACGTCAACCGCTCGGTCCGCGACCTGATCGACCTCCTGACGCACATGGACCCCGCCGTGGCGCTCGCCATCGCGAACTCGATCTGGTACCGAGAAGGGTTCTCGGTGCGCGCCGAGTTCCTGGAGGTCAACAGCACGTGGTTCGACGCGGAGGTCGCGGCGCTGGACTTCGACGACCCGTCCGCGGCGACCGCGATGAACGACTGGGTCGACGAGAGCACCCGCGGCCGCATCACCAGCATCATCGCCCCGCCGATCGATGGGGCGGCCGTGATGTTCCTGATCAATGCCGTCTACTTCAAAGGCTCCTGGTCGCAGAGGTTCGACGCCTCCCTCACCCGCGACGAGACCTTCCACGCTCCCGCCGCCGACGCCACCGTGCCGATGATGAACGTCCATGCCGAGTTGCCGTACTGCAGCAGCGCGGAATTTCTCGGCGTCGATTTGCCCTACGGCGAGGGCTGGTTCCGGATGATGGTGCTGGTGCCCCAGCCGGGTCTTGCGGTGGACGACCTGGTCGCCCTGATGACCCCGGAGGGCTGGGCGGGGGCGGCCGCCTGTTTCAGGACGATCGAGGGCGACCTCGCGATGCCCAAGTTCATCTTCGAGTACTCGACGAGCCTCAACGAGGTCCTGGGCGCGCTGGGCATGGGGATCGCGTTCACCGACGCCGCGGACTTCACGGGGATCAGCGCGGCGGGCGGCCTTTCCATCAGCGAGGTCAAGCACAAGACGTGGGTGCGGGTGGACGAGGAAGGGACCGAGGCCGCGGCGGCTACCTCGGTCGGGATCGTGATCACGTCCGAGCCGCCGACGTTCGACCTCCGCGTGGACCGGCCGTTCGTCTTCGCCATCCACGACACCCACTCGGGCGCCCTGCTCTTCATCGGCAAGATGGTCGAGCCGCGGTTCGAGGAGTAGCCCGGCGGCGCGGAAGGCTCACGGGTCCAGGAGCAGGTTGAGGCTCCAGGCCGGGTCGCCCGGCGCGCGGTGCGGAGCACCGCCCGCGCGGCCGATCTCGTAGCAGCCGGTTCCGATGTTGTCCTGCCGCCGCTCGATCGTCGCCAGCAGCGCCCCGGCTCCGGGCCGCGACGGCACGAGCGGACGAGGTCTTGGGGGACAGGGACCGGATCACCGGCGGCGTTCGCCGAGGCGGATTGGGCATGACGTCCTCGTGGGCCGGCAGTCTAGTCGACTAGACGTCGGCGTTTAGTCGACTAGACGCTCAGCGAGAGCCCGCCCTGAGCCGGGTCGAAGGGCCCGCCCTGAGCCGCTCCCTTCCCCTCCCCGCTGCCCCGGAGCTACAGTCCGCACCGGCGGATGAAGCCGATGAGCACCCCGATCCTCGAAGCCGAAGACCTGCAGAAGTCCTATGGCGGCCGACGCGCCGTCGACGGGCTCTCCCTCTCCGTCGCCCCGGGCGAGATCTTCGGCCTCCTCGGACCCAACGGCGCCGGCAAGAGCACCACCCTCGCCATGCTCTCCACCCTCTTCCCCCCCGACGCCGGCCGGATCGTCATCGACGGCATCGATGCCGTCCGCGAACCCGCACGCGTCCGCCCCAGCCTCGGCTTCGTCCCCCAG
>JACRCX010000001.1 GCA_016218815.1 Deltaproteobacteria bacterium | reverse complement strand
CTGATCGCCCCCGCCCAGTCCTTCGCGTGATCGACCAGACCCGCCGAGACCGGATTGGCCAACACGTAGATCAACTTGCCCAACACGTCGTCCGGCGTCTCGAGCTCCACCGCGCTGTAGCTGCCCGGCGAGAAGAAGCACTCCCACCGGCCACGATACGCGTTGAGCGCACGGGTGAGCAGGCCGTCGAACCGCTCCATGAACACGGGCTAGACACCCGCCGGGTCGGTGAGGAGCAGGTGGTGGTGGTTCGAGAGGCAGACGAAGCCGTGGACCAGGATGTTGCACTGCGTGGCCGTGTACGCCAGGCAGTACAAGAAGACCTGGGTCACGAAGGGATCGGGCCGCAAGAGGAACATCCGATCCAGCGTCCGGCGGCTGTTCAGGTACGTGGAACCGGCGAGGAGCTGGCGCGGTACCGACACGGTCACTGACCTCCGCCAGCCCACGATGCAGCGACCGTGCCTGTCCCCGTCCCGGCCAACATCCCGGGATGACGGCGGTCTGCACGCGCTCCGCCGGCGGACCGCCGGCGGCCGCCTGGCGGCCGCCACGCCGAGTCCGGCAATTCCACGTGGTTTCGTGCGCCGACGGTTGGCACGTCCGGTGCTTTCCCTCGTCCACACGATGCCTTCGCCCCTCCATGAACAACTGATCGACCTCCTCCGCACCCGACCGGCGCTCGCCGCCGAGCTGCTCGGCCGCGTGGCCCACCTCCGCATCGATCCCGCCACGGCGGCCGCCGCCCGGACCGGCTCGCAGACGTTCTCCGCGCTTCGGCCACCCGAGTACCGGGCCGACCTGGTCGTAGAGCTGGGGGCTCCTTGCACGGAGCTGGCGATCGTGGTCGAGGTCCAGCTCGCGATGGATGATGACAAGCGCGGCTCGTGGCCGCAGTACGTGGCGGCGCTGTGGGGCCGGCTGCGCTGCCCGGTCTGGCTGCTGGTTGTGGCGGTAGACGAGGCGGTCGCGGGATGGTGCGCTCGTCCGATCGAACTGGGCGGCATGCGGCTTCAGCCGATCGTGGTCGGACCGAGGGAGATCCCGCCGACCCGCGACCCGCGGGAGGCGCGCGCGGCGCCCGAGCTGGCAGTGCTCAGCGCCCTGGCACACGCCGGGGATCCGGAAGGGCCGGCGATCTGCAAGATGGCGACCGAAGCGGTCCTGTCGCAACGACTGCCCGCGCGTTATACTTGCATCGACCTCATGCTCAGCCGGCTGCCTGGGGCCGCCCGGCGGGCACTGGAGGAGTGGATGAGCACGAGCCACGAATACCAGAGCGAGCTGTTCCGGCGGCTGGTGGAGCAGGGCCGGGCCGAGGGCGAGGCCAAAGGCAAGGCCGAGGGCAAGGCCGAGGGCAAGGCCGAGGGCAAGGCCGAGGGCAAGGCCGAGGCGATCCTCGCGTTCCTGGCGGCCCGCGGCCTCGCGACGCCCGAGCGTGTCGCGGTCTTCGTGCGTGGCTGCCGCGAACCCGCCGAGTTGGACCGCCTGCTCCGCCGGGCCGCTCTCATCGGGTCGGCGGACGAACTGCTCGAGTAGCGGCTCCTCCGCCGGCACGTCCGCGCGCCGCGCGCCGCGCTGGCACGACGTGGGGTCTCAGCTCGCCAGCGGCGCGTAGGGCAGGGCGGGGGGGATGCCCCGCAGGGCCTCGCGCAGGCTCGACCGCTCGGCTTCCGTTCCGCCAAGGAACTCCAGTCCGAAGCCGAAGAGTGCGCCGGTTTCGTCCGGGCGTGCCCGCTGGATGCGCACGACGCGGCCGAGGAAGGTGTATTGCTCGCTCGACCAGGGCAGCACGAACGACACGCGGACCAGGTCGCCCAGGGGGAGTCGGGAGTCGGCCAGGAGGAACAGGCCGTCGGGCGTCAGATCGGCCCCGACGGCGAACTCGGCCTCGCGCTGTCCGCCGCGGACCAACTCCACGCCGACGTGGACCGGCCTGCGTACCTCGGCCCTCCGGTAGAGGCGACCGCCTTCTGCCCGGACGACGTGCATCGAGCCGGGCGGCGGCACCGGGGCAAGCCCCCGGGCGGTGGTGCGTGGCCGCGGTGGGAAGACCGGCACGGGCCCGCGGGCAGGCTCGAAGATCGTCCACTCCGAAGCGGCATCCGGATCATCCCGCGACCGGAACTCGTCGGCGGCCGTCGAGCGCGCCGGACGCGCCATCGGGCCCGTCACGGCCCCGGCCCGGCCCCCGGCCCGGCCCCCCCGGCCCCCCGGGCCCCCCGGACCCAGGCAATTCCCCCGCGACCCCGCGGCAACAGCCCGCAACGAGGGTCGGGTTCGCGACCCCACGCCGCGATGTCGCCAGCGAGCTCTCCGATTCGGGGTTTCCGGCGGGGTTGAACGAGGGGTGGGCGCACCGCCGCTCTCGCCGGACGCCCGGCGGCCGAACCTGGGCCCCTCGGCCGGGATTAGCTCGGGGCAGGCCGACAGACGGCGCGGTGCCGGACCCGCATCAGCCAGGTGCCCCAAGGGAACAGCGCGCCATGCTCCCCCTCACGCCAACGCAGCCAGGCCTTCCGGTAGTCCTCGAGGAAGGCCAACAACCGACCGATCGCGCCGACCCGGACCTCCGCGTCCTTCGCCGCGATCCGCGGGTTCATCCCGCGCCGCCGCTCCCACGTCCCGGGCCGGTCGCTCGGATCGCAACGCATCACCCCGTCCATCCCCAGGAACGAACGTCCCGCACGCCGGAACTCCGCCCGAACCTCGGTCTCGCGTGCGACGAGCCGCTCG